>JBIOHC010000025.1:0-56948 GCA_044448685.1 Bacteroidia bacterium | reverse complement strand
TCTCTTAAGAAGGTGAACTGTTGTTCCTTAATTCCTTCGATTCTTTTCACGCATCGCCCAAGCGGATCGAACACTTCAAATAAGCATGTTCCATCAAATTTATGATTCAAGATAATCTCAGCGGAAGATTCCATTGGGTTTGGGTAAATCAGAACACTATTCATAGAATGAAGCTCATTTATACCTGTCGCAATAGCGTACCCAGTGCTATCCGTTTTAATAAGGTAAATGTCACCACTGCCAAAGCTCGCGGTAAAACCGGAAATAATATAACCATGATCTTTCGTTTGTTGAACAAAATCCCCATAATCATTATTTACTCCTCCAAATGTTTTAAACCAGGAAACATTTCCGGAATTGTCAGTCTTCACAAGGTAAACGTCATCTGCGCCAGCCCCATAACTTGTGGTAAGTCCAACCATAACGTATCCTCCATCGGACGTCTGCTGCCCAGATTGAACACCATCATTACCAGATCCACCAATTTTTCTCGTCCATAACGTGTCGCCGGTTGAGTTTGTTTTCACAATGTAAGCATCTGTCTTTAATGTACTAGTGAAGGCAATAACGCCAGAAAGGAAATAACCTCCATCAGTCGTTTTTTGAATCGAATAAACAGTTTCATTATTGGTGGTGGTATGCAAAAGTTTTGTCCAGATGGTATCTCCGACAGGGTTCAGTTTAAGAATTAATATATTATATGTGTTAGAAGGTGAAATTGCAGTCCAAGCCTTACCCGCTATTATGTATGTACTATCAGCGGATTGTTGAAAACATCCACCAACCAGCCCGAAAGATTTTTTTAATTTTTTTGTCCATAAAGTATCGCCAGAGGAATTTGTTTTAATAAACATAATTACGCCTGTTGAGTCAGAATCAACATATCTTGCAGTTAAGGCATATCCGCCATCATTAGTTTGAGCGACATAGTACCCAATGGCCCCATAAACAGAGGGAACAGTAGGAATATGAGGTGTTAAATTCCTTTTAGTCCATAACGTGTCACCATTTCCATCCGTTTTAATAAGATAAACAAACTGCGCATAGCTTGAATTAGAGGTATAACCCGCTAAAATATAGCCCCCATCGGTTGTTTGCTTGACTGAATATGCAATATTATCATAAGGCCCACCGAATACTTTATACCATTGGGTCTGCCCGCTGGAGTCTACTTTTTGTAATACAATTTTGGAATCACCCCCTCCATTAGTCAGCCTTCCTGTAATGATATAACCGTGATCGATAGTTTGCTCCACGCAGTATCCCTCATCCGTTCCTCCAAAATTGTAATGCTTTTGAAAAGAAACTACAGGCTGCGCTGAGAGCAAAAATGCTTTCATGGTAAAAAATAAGACGAGTAAAACACGATAGAAGCCCCACATACTTTTTTTCTTAAAAGAAAACCAATTTGAAATAAGAGAAGATAGTTTGTCTCTCTTGAAAGGTAATCAAAAATATTTCTCCTGCAAAGCAAAGCCATATTATTCCATAGATTAATGCACGTGATAAGAAACTTATTTCGGATGAGAGTACACAAGCGTACGGAAAATAATTGAAAGAACAATGCTCGTTGTGTTATGAAAATATCAAGAACAGTCACCATTTAGCAATTGGTAGCTTTGATTGAGCAGATGGTAGGTTTTGGCTTGTGAATTGTATGAGTATAGTCGAATGGGTACTATCCAGTATGTAATTACAGGAATTGAAAATATCTTTCACATGTAAGAAAAACAGGCATTTTGTTGAAACTGATAAATTTTAAATATTCGCAGCAGGTATATTTCAATCTATTTTATAATAACACTTATCCTCTTCCAGTTGACAACTCCGCTTTTGTAATTGAGGAAATTAAGCTGCTTAAAGAAACAATTGCAAATAAAGAGAACCCTTTAATTGCTGCTGTTGATAATCTTACTCCTGAAATTTCATTAAAAAATGTTCAGGATTTGAGACACCAACTAATTGAATATAATCGCTGGGAAAGGGAAGCAGATTTTGCAACCGAACAACAAAGTCAAGGGGCGATTGCTAATACGTTGAAATATTTGAAAACCTTAAATGATGAGGTTGTTGAGGGTAAACCTGAAATTGAAGATAGACCTGCTTATTTGGAATGGGCAGTTTGGAGAGGATTTCTTGCAATAGATGAAATTGTTGGTGAAGTTCACAAGACAAGAAGATTCTCAATAGATCAAGATTTTTTACCACGAAATACTGCTCCGGGTGGAGGTTCCGATTTAATATTTGAATTTGAGACATATGTTTTAGTTGTGGAGGTGACCCTTACTACTTCCCACAGACAAATGGCTGTTGAAAGTGAACCTGTTCGAAGGCACACCGTCCAATATAAAAATTTGTTCTCAAATAAGGATGTTTATTGCCTTTTCATTGCTCCAGAAGTAGACAATAATGTTGCTGAAACATTTCGCATTGGAGTTTGGTATAAGGGCGACAATGAAGAGTTTATTAATATTGTTCCAATGTCGCTTAGTGATTTTATTAAAACAATAGCGGCTCTCCAAATCAGAAGGTACAGAAATCATGATTTCAGGAATCTTCTGGATAAATGTTTAATCTCACGGAATGTAAGAGCTCCACAATGGAAAAATAGTATCAGCAAAGAAATTGATAACTGGACTCAAAAGGTTGTCAATAGCTAAGTGAAGTATCTTCTTCAGTAACGTAGCTATTTCAGGACGGTAAGCTTCTGTCTTGGTAAAGGTCATTCAATACTTCTGCTATACTTCCGCTATGGTACCATGTCTTTTACCAGAATAGCTATACAGTCTAAACCTAAGACTTATGGCAAATCCAGACACAAAACGAATTCAGAACGGCAGGGGAAATGTACCTCACACGGTATACCCAACCCACATTGTAAAACAGATCGTAAAGGAAATAGAAACTGGCGAAATTTCTATTGAAGAAGCGGCTACTAAATACAGTGTGATCCGCGTCACAGTGGTTAATTGGCTAAAGCGGCATTCCGTTTGGGAGGAGGATGCATATATTAATCATAAACGTCCCAAAGAGCTTAAAAGGCGGGTAGTTCAACAGATTGAGCAAGGACTTCTCACCCGGAAGGAGGCTACAAAAAAATACAAAGTCGACAACACGACCATTGGTAGCTGGTTAAAGTTATATTCCTGCGAAATAAAAATAATTCTTCCCAAAATGCAGGATACCCCCGAAATCAGCTTGATCGAACACGAAAAGGCTGGGCTGAAAACAGCCGTCACGGAACTCAAACTCAAGGTCGCTGCATTGGAAACGATGATCGAGATCGCCGAAAAGGAGTACAAAATCAATATCCGAAAAAAGTCTGGCACCAAGCAGTAAAAGCTATGAAATCGAGCTACACAAGGATAGGCATCGGGCGTCTTTGTGTTCTGTTTGGTAAAACCCGGCATGCATTTTATGATAAATCCTGGCATCAGCAGGAACGAATGGAGTCTGCCCAGGTTGTTCTTGAAATGGTTGCGGAGATCCGGCGGGAAATACCGCGTATAGGCACTCCCAAACTATATCACATGATTAAGATGCCTTTGAAAACGCACGAGATAAAAATGGGCAGGGCAGCTTTGCATAGCCTCCTGCTTGACCACGGACTCACCGTGAAAAACAGGAAGAGATATGTCAGCACAACCAATTCCCGCCACTGGATGAAAAAATATCCGAACCTGATAAAGAACCTTGTCGTGACTGGACCGGAACAGATCTGGGTATCTGATATTACTTACATCCTGATCGGAGATGATTTTAACTACCTGAACCTGATTACAGACAATTATTCCAAGCGAATCATGGGCCATTGCCTTCATCCTACACTGGAGGCAGAAGGAACTATAATAGCATTAAAAATGGCGCTAAAGAATCGCCAGAAGCCTGAAACGAGTCTTATTCATCACTCAGACCGGGGAACGCAATACTGCTGCGAAGGATATGTTTCCCTGCTTCGGGATGCGGGAATTGAAATAAGCATGACAGAAAATGGAGACCCCTATGAAAATCCCGTTGCAGAAAGAGTTAACGGTATTTTGAAGGGTGATTTTAATTTGAAGCAGGAGTTCCGTAACCGGGAACAGGGGTTGGTTACCATTGACCGCAGTATCCGGGCGTACAATGGACTAAGACCGCACATGAGCTGCAATCTTCTCACCCCGGATCAGGCTCATCAAATGACCGGCCCTTTGGCCCGGAAATGGAAACCGAAAAAATATAAATACATAAAAATCAACGAATGAAAAATTGTCCACCCACCCAGTTTCTTCTCTGCCAGCCGCCTTAAGGCGGCTGGCAGAGAAGAAACTCAACAAAATCAACTATGTATAGCTATTTTGGTTCTTTGTTATTCCGACTGTATAGCTATATTAGCAGAATCTAATCGAGGTGTATAACTATATTGGTAAACAGTTCCACTACTGTATAGTTATTTTGGTAAAGGTCACCCTGTTATTTAGGTAAAGGTCATACTATACTTCCGCTATGCGTCCACAATACTTCCCCTATACTACCGCTATACCTCCGCATTGCTTCCACTATGATCCGGCTTTGATTTTCCTGAATTAACCACCACATAAATTCGGGAGAGTTAGGGAGAGTTGCGGAAAATCTATGGCCGTCGTTGGATTTCGCCGAACGAAGTCAAAAGCATTGATTTTATTGAAGAAAAATAAATGACTGGAATCCGGACATTCTGACGAAAAAAGAAAAGTTTGGAAGAGTTTTTAAAAATTTAGCAAATCTCGGGAAATGTCGGAACTGAAGTCAAAGCCTTGGATTTCCTTTGTGAAAGAATACAAAAACAAAATCAATAACTAAACCAACAACACCATGAAAACGAAAGAAGTGAATGTACCATCAGGAGCGATGTATGAGGTAGCATTATTCATTGCTGAAAATGAAGTACCAAACGAGATCCTGGGCACTACGGAAAATGATGAAGTAACCATTGCCGTCAGATACGAAAAGGATTTCCGCGAAACCATCTCAGAGATGGAAGAACTGATTGCCGACTGGAAGGAGGAAAACGAAGAGGAATAAATGGATCATTGGCTTCTTTGAACCGGAACGTGCTTAGTGGAGGAAAACCGACAATACTGTAGTATTTCAAGCGTATTTACCATCC
Source organism: Bacteroidia bacterium (assembly GCA_044448685.1). Taxonomy (GTDB): domain Bacteria; phylum Bacteroidota; class Bacteroidia; order Palsa-965; family Palsa-965; genus Palsa-965. Next base: position 51,820 of record JBIOHC010000025.1, on the reverse strand, counting down.
GCGCATGGCACTAATTTCCGAAACAAAGAAATCTTTAGGGAAGAAAAAAGGGGAGTGAAAAAGTATAGGTAGAAATGGAGCGAACATGCCGCCGTGTGTGGCTAAATTCAGGGGAACAATGGCTGAAAGGGGCGAAAGGAATGGGGAGCGAATCTCCATGCAGAGGTGCAAGGATATATTGAACAGGAAAAAGAATCAGTATTCCGATTCGGATATCCTTGCAATCAGGGATTTTCTTTATGAGTTGGCGAAAATTGACTACGGAGTATTCATGCACAATGAAAACAAAGAAGCCAGTCTTAATGAAAACCCAGACAGTCATTGTTCAGAACCTGATCCAACTACCGACACAAAACACGCGGCATGAGAAAAGCGATTCTTTACATCCGGGTTTCAACCGATGAGCAGGCTGATAAAGGGTACAGCCTGCAGCATCAGGAGGAACGACTTCGAAAGTATTGCGAAGTACAGAACATCGAAGTCTCTGAAATCTATCAGGATGACTATTCGGCAAAGACATTTAACCGGCCAGCCTTCACACGTCTTCTGAAAGGCATAAGAAAGCACCGGGCTAAAGTTGAATTGCTTTTGTTTACGAAATGGGACAGGTTCTCCCGGAATACTGGGGATGCTTATGGCATGATAAACACCCTCGGCAAACTGGGCGTTGATCCCCAAGCCATAGAACAACCGCTTGATCTGAACATTCCGGAAAATAAAATCATGCTTGCCTTTTATCTGGCAGCACCGGAAGTGGAGAATGACCGGAGGGCATTGAACGTTTTTGTCGGGATGCGGAGAGCGAAAAAAGAAGGTCGGTGGATGGCAACGGCACCGAAAGGGTACAAGAACATTCACAACGAAGCCGGAAGGCCTGTCATTGTCCCGAGTAAGGACGCTCCGATTCTCAAATGGGTGTTTGAAGAACTCGAAAAGGGTATTTACAACGCGGAGGAAATCCGAAGGCAATGCAACCGGAAGGGATTCAAGTGTAGCAAAAACAATTTCTACACGCAAATCCGAAACCCGGTTTACTGCGGAAAAATTCTGATTCCGGCTTACAAAGACGAGGAAGCAATGGTTGTCAAGGGCATCCATGAGCCGCTTATCTCGGAAGACCTCTTTGAACGGGTGCAGGATGTCCTGAACGGGCGAAGAAAAGTTCTGGGTGCTTATAAAATCTGCGCACGGGATGAATTCCCCTTGCGCGGATTCCTGATATGTCCCCGTTGCGGTAAGAAATTAACCGGAAGCGCCTCCACTGGAGGGAGCGGAGCGAAAAGCTATTACTACCATTGCATGAAAGGCTGCAAGGAAAGGGTAAAAGCTTTTCCAGTGAATGATAGTTTTGTAGATTTTCTCAAGGTCCTTGTTTTCAAAGAAGAAATTCAGGAACTGTATCAGGAAATAATCCGGGAAGTTTTTCACACCAATTCGGACGAAAAGCAGATCAGCCAAAAACAGGTGCAGGAGGAAATCAATAAAAACCGGGAGAGGCTGAACAATGCCCAGCAGATGATGCTGGATAAAGTGATTTCCCCGGAAGATTACCGGGAAATAAAGGGCCGTTATGAGCCCGTTATTGATCGGCTGGTCCGACAACACCTCGACACCGGAGAAACCGGCACAGAATTCAAAAAATACCTGAAAAAGGGGCTGCAGATTATAAAAACGCTGGATCAGATTTATCTGGCGGCTCCGTTGGAGAAGAAGCAGCAAATTATCCGTTCGATATGCCCGGAAAATTTGAAGTTTTTGGAAAATCGAGTTCGAACGGGCAAACTAAATCGGCTGATCCTTCTGATCAGCCGATTTTGCAAGGGGTACAGCCCGAATAAAAAAGGGACTGAAGGCTTTTTTGCGCTTCAGTCCCACGAGGTGATCCCGCTGGGGCTCGAACCCAGGACCCCAACATTAAAAGTGTTGTGCTCTACCAACTGAGCTACGGAATCCTATTCCATTTTTAAATCGACTTTAACCTTTTGTAAAGTATCTCAGCTGATTTTTAAACGGCTGCAAATATAAGTGACTTATTTCGAATATTCAAACCGGATTTTTAAATTTCTTATAATTAAACAATTTAGGGTCATAATGGCAGTTTCGGAATATTTCTATCTTTGAAATATAAGGTAATCCAGCTTTTATGCCCGAAACTGCTCTCCATATCAAGCCTAAAAAGGGTATCAATGATCTGATATTTGGATGTTCCCCGAAGGATGCTGAACATTATTTTGGTAAGCCGGAAGAGACTGAAGAACTGGAAGCAGGTGATGACAGCTGTTCTCTGGTATGGCATTTCTGGAAAAAAGGCTTTTCCCTCTTTTTTGATGTCCGCAGGCAGAATCTCTTTACCTGTGTTGAGATTGACCACCCTGACAGCCTCCTCTGGGGTCAGAAAGTTTTCGGACTTACCGAGCCGGAGCTCAAAGCACTGTTTATTCTCAATGGTTTTAAGGAAATTGATATGGAAGACCATGAATGGGGAGAAAGAAGGGTCAGTTTTGATGATGCCCTCATGGATTTTTACTTTGAAAAAGGCAAAATGATTTCGATTAACTACGGAATCAGCCTCGATCAGGAACAAATACTGATACTACCTAATTAATCAGGTTCAGAAACGCTGAACCTGCGTTCATTATTTTAATACTCCACCGTAATGAAGATCTTCCTCATCGGATATATGGGCAGCGGCAAGTCTACCCTTGGCAAAAAACTTGCAAATCAGCTCGGATATGAATTTATTGACCAGGACAGACTTATCGAAGAAACCCTGGGTAAATCCATTCACGGCATTTTTGAAGAAGAAGGAGAAAGCTATTTCAGAGAAACAGAACACAGTATGCTGATCAGTTTGCTGGAAAAAGACAATGTGGTCATCTCTACCGGAGGAGGAACTCCCTGTCACCACAATAATATGGAGCTGATGAATCAGAATGGACTTACCATTTATCTCAAGATGAGCGCCGATACCCTCCTGAGCCGTTTGCGTCAGAGTAAGGATACCCGTCCGCTGCTCTCAGGTAAATCGGAAGAGGATCTGTATCATTTTATCCTTACGCATCTTGAAGACAGGGAACCATTCTATGCCGAAGCTCAGTACAAAGTAAAAGCCAAGGATCTGGATGTGAAAAAACTGGCCAGCTTTATTCAAGGGGTACTGGAGAACCCGGTTCATTCCTAGCCAGGCGGACAATCAAAGGAGATAAACGGCTTCTGCCCCTTCTTTGTCAAGCTCTACCGAGATATGCTCTTTCAGGGTTGTGGCAAGGCTTAGTCCTGTATAGTCAGATTTAACCGGATAGCGGTTATGCTTCCTGTCAACAAGTACGGCTGTCTGCAATCTCTTTACAGGTATATCCAGGAATGGTTTGATACCATAGAGCAAAGTCTTCCCTGAATTCAGTACATCATCCACCACAATAATCACTTTTCCTTTAAGCTCTGAAATGGGAATATCGAACCGGGCAGGCTCATCCAGGGGCTGCTTTTTATTAATGGTAATTGCGTAGAGGTGTACATGTATGCCTGAAATCTTTTGCAGGCTGGCTGCAATACGCTCAGCAAGGGTAAATCCGTTGGCCTGAATGCCAACCATAACAAGTTCTGTTTCGGAGAAATTATTTTCCAGTATTTCCCAGGCTATTCGCTCTATCTTCTGAGCAATTTTTGCACTGTTCAGAATTAGACTTTTGGTGGCTTCCATGGTCATGTATTGATATCATTCACGGCTAAATTAGGTATTCTGTCTGTATCAGTCCGCCTGATATATCATCTTTACACCTTTGCACTGCTCAGGATCACTTCATTCAGCATCTGCCCTGCTTTCACCCAATCATAATTTTTCTTTACGAAGGCATACCCGTTCTCAGCCAGTTGCCGGGCAAAAACTTTGTTTTCGAGCAAAGCGAAGATACGCGCTGCATATTGTTCAGGGCTTTCGGCTACCAGAACTTCTGTTCCGTCTTCGGCGGCTAGAGCATTATTGGCCAGGGTCGATGTTACACAGGGTAATTTCATCGCCATAGCTTCAATGAGCTTGTTCTGAAGACCTATGCTCGACTGCATGGGAGCTACAAGGATATGGCTGCGGGCAAAATTACGCCGTACATCTTCGACCCAGCCGCTCACATGAACCCTTCGGGATGCAAGCCTTTTAACCTTTATACCCGGATCAGTTCCGGATATCAGTACCCGTATATCGGGATATTTCTTCCACACAAATGGCATGATCTGTTCTACCAGAAAAACAGCACTTTCTATATTCGGAGGATAGCTCATATTCCCGTTAAAGAGAATTTCAAAATCCTTGTCAGCTCTGTCCTGCCCGGAGTCTGCAGGATGAAAATAGTCCATATCCACACCATTCGGTATGATCCGGATTTGTGCCCTGTCGGGATGAGGAATCAGATCCCTGTCCTGTGCCGAAATAATTGTACAATGGTTAAAAGCCGGAAAAATATCATGCTCATATTTGAGCAGCCGTTTATATTCCAGGTTAAAAAAGGGACGTTGATACAGGGGTACTTTTCGTATCCTTCTCTGCACACCTTTGGAAAAGACATCCATATAGTCCAGTGTCTTCGGAATGGGAAGATCTTTTGCATATTCAGCAGTACGGATAAGCTGGCAAAGTACAGATTCGGGTTTAAATTCCTTTACTACCTGTTGAAACTCAGCCTGAGCACGTGTATTGAAAAAATAACCGACCTGCATTGGCTTTGTGCTGAAAAAAGTACGAAAAAGGTTTCCGGCCAGTTCCGGTTTGCTGAGCCTTACAATGACAATACGTGCACAGATTTTCTTCAATGCTTCTTCTGCACCGGGATGAACTTCCTGATCGTTCAGGGAGAACAGGCATACCTCATGGTACCGGGAAAGTGCCTCTATCTGATGATAAGCTCGAACCTTATCACCTTTGTCGAGAGGAAAAGGTACACGGGATGTAATATACAACAGCTTCATGAAGGCCTGCAAGATAGCAAAAAAGCAGCAGGCTTGCCAGCCGTAGCTTTAGCGAAGACTGGAGGCAGACCTCCAAGATTTTGAAAACCTGGAGGTCTATGCGCGAATTGAAGCATACAGTGAAACCAGCCTTTGAGCAATCTTCCGGCTGTTATACTGGTCAAGTACCAGGCTGCGGGCATTGGATCCAATATAGGCAGTCCATTCCGCGTCTTTCAGACATTTATCAATAATCGCCAGCATTCCGGCTTCACTTTCCGCAATCAGAAAATGCTCCCCGTCACGGCCGGCAATACCTTCAGCTCCAATGGCTGTGGTGACAATAATTTTTTTCTGAAGCATGGCTTCAATGAATTTTACGCGCATCCCTCCTCCTGAGAAATAAGGTGCCAGCAGGATGGATTTATCATCCATAAACGCTTCGGCATCCTTCACGTCTCCCAACATGACAACCTGTTTTTTTTCCAATGCCTGCAACCAGGGTGGCATATTGCGTCCCGCAACATACAGCCTTATATCCGGATGAAGCGCCACAAGCTTATCCCACAAATGATCCAGAACCCAGCGCAGCGATTCGAGGTTGGGCATCCAGTCCATCGAGCCTATAAAAAACAATGCATTCTTATCCACACATACCGTCCTGAGAGGTTTAGCCTCTATTCCAAACGGGATATGTGCAATCGGTTTCTGACATCCTGTACTGCGAAAATAGGCTGCATCACCGGGTGTGATGGCGGCAACACCATCAAACTCATTGACAATAGCATCTTCATAATTTTTCAGCCTTTCACTCAGCAAGCGCAGATATTTTTTCCGGAAAGGGTTACGTTCCCCGTCCTGTAATCTTTTCCAGATCACATGCTCTATATTATGTGCACGGTAAATAATGGTAGCACGGCTGTGTTTCCGGATAAGAGCCAGGTAAGGAGTTACATAGAGGCTTTCGAGTATGATCAGATCATAGGCGGCGCTTCCCAGCACTGCTTGCAGCTTATCTTCAAAGGCCTGTGAATGGAAACGTTCCAGGTTGTATGACTTATCTGAAAACAGGTTAAGCATGGCATCCAGGGCCTTGATACGAATATCCATGAATACATATTCGGGATGGAATTTCTGACGGTAGTTCTCATCCCATTCTGTTTCCGAAAAACCCTGCTTAAAAGTGTCCATTGCCAGTACCTTGACATCATTACCAAGCAGGAAAAGTGATTCGCTGAGCTGGTGCATGGCAAGTGATCCTCCGTCTTTGGGCGGATATGGAATCTTGTTACAGATCTGAAGGATTTTCACAGGGCAGGTCAGGTAAGGAAAGTATTCCGGATCATTTCCGTTTCTTCTTTAAAATGGAAAGGTAACTGTCTATTTCGAACAGAGCAGAATCGCGTGTAGCCTTTACAGTAAAAAAAACACCCAGGGGAAAGAGCATTGCCGGACTTAACCAGATACCGATAGCAGGCTGGATAAGCCCTTCTTTGGCCATCTTTTCAGCACTGATGGTGATAACCCAGTAAATAACAAAAAAAACAAGGGAAACAACCACCGGCATCCCCAATCCGCCTTTACGAATAATAGCACCCAGAGGGGCTCCGATAAAAAACATGACCAGGCAGGAAAACGCAAGCGCAAACTTTTTGTGAAATTCAATTTGATACAGGGCAATATTTTCATTCACACTGTTAATTTCATTCAGCCGGCCTTCTATCGTTTTGCTGAGCGTACGTGTCACTCCCAACGCAGCTTCCAGTACCATGTGTCTGTCCTCTTTATTCAGGCTCTTCATAAAATCGGCTTTATTTATGGTATCCGGTACTTTCTCCTTTCTGTCCAGATATACAAATGCATTCGGACAGTAACTCTTTACCAGTACATCCCGGAAACCGGTATGCAACTGATTTACATTCAGCTTCAGGGTATCGATTCGCGCTTTAAGCTGATCAACCGCAAGCATCTGATGATTTTCCTTGAATAGCTCCTCATTTGTCTTGTTGATCTTAAAACCCGAAAGGTCGAACCGTACGGTCTCTTCCCTGAAATGACTCCTCAGATAAGGAGTGTCATGCATACCAGGATCCTTTGTCTTGGCACTGTTTACATCTTCATAGCTCGCCCCGTTTCTTAATTCCAGAACCAGGTATTTCTTGTCCTTGGTCACTTCCATGGTACCTTCCTTAGCCGAAATAACACAATTGCCTCCGTCAGGAGTATGGTCATAGATAAGTACATTACCGATATTCTTTCCATCCGCAGCTTTCTTTCCAACCCGTATGGTATAATTGTCAATCCCGTTATAAAACACCCCTTCCTTGATATTCAGAGCCGGTTTCTTGTTTTGTATGTCCCACATCAACCGACCCATTTTAAGGTTGGCATAGGGCATCACATTATTTGAAAACACAAAGGCCAGGATGGAAATGAAGGAGCAGACTAAAATAAGCGGAGCCATGATTCGCTGAAGACTTAGTCCGGAAGCTTTGAGTGCAGCAAGTTCATAATGCTCGGCCAGGTTTCCGAAACTCATAAGGGATGATAAAAGTATGGCGAGAGGTAATGCCAAAGGAACCAGTGAGAGAGATGCATAAAAAAAGAGCTGGGTGATATCCGCCCATTCCAATCCTTTTCCAACGAGTTCATCCACCCATTTCCACAGAAACTGCATAAAAAGCACGAACAAGGCTATAAAAAAGGTAAGCAGAAAGGGCAGCAGAAACGATTTAAGCGTAAACCGGTGAATTGTTTTCAATCCTTCTCTTTTTGGCAAAGTTAATGAATCCTTTCAGGAATGCCCTGTCAGATCCGGCCGTAAAAAGGCACTGCGTTGGGCGTGTGCCTATTATAACTACCTTTGCGGCTCATTAACCTATACTAAATGAATAAATTTGAAGCGCTGGGGATAGAAGCGAGGGTAGTTAAAGCAATCACTGAACTTGGGTTCGAGACCCCCACACCCATTCAGGAACAGGCTATTCCTGTTCTGTTGAAGGAAGAAAAAGACCTCGTAGGCCTTGCTCAGACCGGTACCGGAAAAACAGCCGCTTTTGGCCTCCCGCTTATACAAACTGTTGATTTTCAATCACATCACACACAGGCTCTGATCCTTTGCCCAACACGTGAACTTTGTCTCCAGATAACCAAGGACTTACAAAGCTATACCAAATACATGCAGGGAGCCAATATTGTGGCTATTTACGGAGGTGCCAGTATAGTAACCCAACTCAGGGAAGTAAAAAGAGGGGCTCAGATTGTAGTGGGTACTCCCGGACGAATGGTTGATATGATTAACCGTAAAGGAGTGACCCTGGGTACAGTAAAACGTGTTGTACTGGATGAAGCCGATGAAATGCTGAATATGGGCTTTAAGGAAGACCTGGATATGATCCTGTCTGAAACTCCGGATCAGAAATGCACATGGCTCTTTTCGGCCACCATGCCCAGAGAAGTGGAAAGTATCGCCCGTAAATATATGTCTGACCCTTTCCAGATAACCGTTGGTAAACGTAACGAGGGTAATGTCAATATTGAACATGTGTACTATGTGGTTCAGTCGCGTGACCGTTACGCCTCCCTGAAAAGAATTGTAGACTATTATCCTGAAATTTTTGGTATTGTTTTCTGCCGTACAAAGGCTGAAACTCAGGAAGTTGCCGAGAAACTTATACGTGACGGGTACAATGCCGATTCTCTGCATGGAGATTTAAGTCAGGCTCAGCGCGACCAGGTCATGAAGCGTTACCGTTCCAAATCCCTGCAAGTGCTTGTTGCAACCGATGTGGCAGCCCGGGGTATTGATGTGGATGATGTAACCCATGTCATCAACTACAATCTTCCTGACGAAATTGAGAATTATACTCACCGGAGCGGCCGCACAGCACGTGCAGGTAAAACAGGTATCTCTATTGTGATCCTGAATATACGGGAAGTAGGACGCGTAAAAATTCTGGAACGTATAATAGGCAAAAAATTCACCAAGGCAAGGATTCCGGGAGGACATGAAGTATGCGAAAAGCAGCTCTTCTCCCTTATCAGCAAGATCCATGATGTGGAAGTGAATGAGGCTGCCATAGCCCAGTATCTTCCTCAGATCTATGCACAGCTTCAGGAGCTGACCAAGGAAGAACTGATCAAACGTTTTGTATCGGATGAATTCAACCGTTTCCTGGATTATTATAAAAATGCACCTGATCTGAATGTGGAAAACAGAGGTCTGGAAAGATCTTCCGAACGTTTTGGAGAAAGAAGCGAAAGACCGGAAAGAGCTGAACGTTCTGAAGGAGCACGCCGCGTTCCGGAAAGGGATGCCAATAAGACCCGTTTCTTCATTAATGTAGGTGAAATGGACGGACTCGATAAAGGCGGTCTGTTGCGTTTCATCTGTGACACCAGCAACCTTGAAGGCAGTAATATTGGCCGTATTGATATCAAGAGCACATTCTCCTTTTTCGACGCAGCCAAGGAAGTCGAAGATTTTCTGATCACTGCTTTCAAAGGCCAGACTTTCAAAGGCCGTAAGGTTAGGATAGACCCTTCTGACGGTGGAGGAAACGGAGGAGGAGGCAACAGCTTCGGAAGCGGTAAACGTCCTTACGGTGGCGGTGAAGGCGGATGGAAGAAAAAAACCTATGATACACCCCGTGAATCAGGTGGAAGCCGTGACAGCGGTGGCCCGCGCAGAAGTAAATTTGCCAAAAACCGCCACTGATACAACGATGAACAGAAAACAGACTAACCCTTTCTTTTTTTTCGCTCTGTTTCTGTTCTCTGTTTCTCTTCTTGCCTGTCATGCAAAGAAGTCCATGCCCGCTGCTTCAACCTCTGTAGATTATGCCTCACAGGGTTATGTGAAAGCCAAAGTCATTCTTTATGATGTGGATGGATGCAAATGGATGCTCCAGCTGGATGATGGCAGGAAACTGGTTCCCTCCCCTGCTCTGGATCCAAAATTTACGACTGAAGGCCTGAATGTTTGGGTTAAATTTACAATGCTGAAAGGGAGTGTAAGTACCTGTATGGCCGGAGAAAATGTAACGGTGGTAGGCATAGAAAAGAATCCCTGATCAGTTCTTACGGATACGGGTTACCAGGGCTGAATTGCCTTTGAATGCAAACTCCCAGTCTTTATTGAATATACGGGGCAGGTAACGGCGGTAAAGATTAATACGTACAGTGACTCCATTCTCATCCTCCCCCTCTTTCGCAACACCGGTAAACTCATAACACATAATCTTGGGATGCTCTTTCATGAACATCTTAACAATTTCCACCACCGTGCTCATCACCCTGTATAGTTCGCCTTTATTGGTGACCACATATTCTTCCCCTTCGTATTCATCGTTTATAACACCAAAGACAATAGTGGCATGCAGGATATTATCCTGACGCCGGCCGAAACGGACCTCATACTGTACATCATTATCCGTGGTAAAATAATACACACCGGCTGAGCTGATGGCAGGAGCAATAATTTTATAAATCGGGGTGTGACCCTCCATAAATTGATATTCAGAAACAGGAGTAAAACCTAAAGGTAGTAATTCCTGGAAAACCCTATTTTTGTTTCATGTTGAATCTCCTTTCCGGTCAGTTCGGCTGGCTTGATTTTATAGATATCATCCTTGTAGCTGTATTGCTTTACCAGCTCTATCAGCTTGTACGGGGAACGGTAGCAATCAATATATTGGTGGGTGTTACCCTGTTCTATGCCCTCTGGCTGGTGGTGAGAGCTTTGAATATGCGCCTGTTCAGCCATATCCTCGGTAAATTTATTGATGTTGGATTTATCGCCCTGCTCATTGTATTTCAGCAGGAACTCCGCCGCTTTTTTATCTTCGTAGGCACCACCAATTTTATAAGCAGGGGAAGCCTTGCCAGGCGTTTTTTTGAATGGGATATGAAGGGCGGGAAAATAGAACTCGATACCCATTCCATTGCCAAGGCGTGTAAAAATATGAGCGAAAGCCATACCGGAGCACTGCTTGTCATAACCCGCGGTTCAGATCTTAAGTTTTATGCCAATACAGGTGATCCGATAGATGCCAAAGTATCGGTGAGAATGATTGAAAGTATTTTTTACAAGAACAGTCCACTGCATGACGGAGCCCTGCTCATCACCGATAATCAGCTCCGGGCTGCTCGTTGTGTTCTTCCTGTTACAGAAGATCCTGATTTCCCTGCCCACCTTGGCATGAGGCACCGGGCTGCCGTAGGTATTACCGAAAACTCCGATGCCCTGGCTATTGTCGTCTCTGAACAAACCGGTGAAATCTCGTTTGCCAAAGACGGGAAGATTGTTCCGAACCTCACTCCGGATAAATTAAGGGAGCTGTTGGATAAGAATCTGGGTGAGTAATTAGACACAAGAGGTAAGACATAAGACACAAGATTATTAACGGCCTTGTCATTCTGAGCTACCTTGGGGTTGAAGTGAGTGGAGCAGTAGCGAAGAATCTACCTGTGTAAGATTTTTGTTTGCCAATGCATCACCAAGGAGATTCTTCGGCACTGCCTGCCCACTCCCCTGCCCCAAGGTGCCTCAGAATGACAAGTTCCCTTACTTCTTCAGTCTTGTGTCTTATGTCTCCTTTATAGCTCTCGTCATCTCCCTCTTCCCCGGAGGCCCGGGAAGTCGTTCATTGATAAACCCGGCTTTCTTCATATTCCGCTTTACTTCCCCCTTCGCACAATAAGTTACCAGGATCCCGCCCGGAACAAGACAAGCATACATTTTCTGAAATACAGCTTCTGTCCATAATTCGGGCTGAACCTGAGGTGCGAAGGCGTCGAAATAAATAAGACTATAGTTTCCGGAAGGAATAAAATGATCCAATGTTTCCAGTTTACGGACAAGCGTAAATGCCGGGCTCAGCTGTTGGGTGTTGTCGGGCTGTGCGTGCATCTGCAGGAAAACATCTGTCAGACTGGTGAATTCCGGCAATTGCGTGTAATTGAGTGTTGTGGCTACCTCCGGTGTAAGCGGAAAAGGTTCCAGCGATGTGTATTCAACAGCCAAATTTTTGTCAAGAGATTCTTTCAGGGTCAGAAGGCAATTAAGTCCGGTACCGAAACCGATTTCCAGAATACGAAGGATATTACCCGGCTCCGCTATCTTATCCAGTCCGGCCCGGATAAACACATGCAGGCTCTCCTGTAACGCTCCGTGATGGGAGTGGTAATGCTCGTTCAGTACTTCATTATATAGGGTATGAGATCCGTCACCGGTCTGTTTAAGCTCCCACTGCCCGGATAGCCTTGTTTTCATGCTTTTCTATTTACAAAAAAACAGCGTCACTTTCTGCCTTCGACCCAATTATTTACCAACATTTCCCCGGGCCTGAAACTCAATGATATCAATAGGTTCATTTACATATCCCAAGTTTTTAACAGTTCAGCACAGCCCTTCTATTATCGCTATTTTAGCCTGATATAATCACATGAGATGGAGAATGAACTGATCCGGAGCATTTTTCGAAATTACGAATTATTGTTGCCTTCCAACCCCGAATCTATTATTCTGCTTGTACAGCTGAATGACAAAATCGAGAAGGGAGAAATTGACGAAGCTTTTTCACAGCTTGATTTTGAAAAGACAGTGGATCAGGTAGCTGAACTGCTTGGCCGTGAAAAAAGTATTCAGAAAGAAACGATTTCGAAAAAGCTCAGCCAGTATTTTTATACCACTGCCAAGCGGGGTACGGAATACCGTTACCAGCTAACCGTATATGCCAAAGATCTGGTGAGTGCGATCATCAATGAGATACAGCCTCAGTATGATGACCTGCCGCTCATCTATACCTTCCGGCGGACCCTCCCTTTGACCGAAGAAGATCTGCTCAATATTCAGAACCTCAACTACTGGTATTATAACCATTACGGACCGGCTAAAAAGCGTATACTGGGTCATATCGAGAACCTGCAACGTTACGTGGATAAGAAGACTTTCGAACTCCGCAGCATCCTCAAAGCAGATGCAGACAATGCCAGGGGACTGATCGATAAATTTATCCAGGTATTTACCGATATCGGCAAACAAACCGAAGGTCTTACCCAAACCCTCAACTTCAAACAGGATACACTCGACCGTATCAAGACTGCCGAACCTGCATTCCTGAAAGACAAGGAAAGCTGGGAACGCTATTTCAAAATAAGGGCCGAAATTGAACAGTTCTTCGAAAATGTAGACAGCCGTGTGCTCTCTATCAACGACAGAATTCAGACTTCCTCCTCCAGATTAAAAACACTGTATGATTCCCTGCGCTATAAGCAGATGTACAAACTCAAGATCGAGAAATATCTTATTTCCCTTATCCGGTCGGCACAACTGGTGGAAGGTGAAATAACCCTGGCTCCTGAATTCAGCCGTAAAGCCATCCCCTACTTCAAACGCAAGTTCCGCTTTGTTCCTAAACTCAATTTTCACGATGTCATCCCAAAGGATGTTCCTGAAATGCATGAAGACGAAGAGCTTCGTATGCTGAAAGAAGCGGAAAACATGAAAGTGCTCATACGCCAGGAACATATTTCGCGCTGGCTTGAGAATATCAATACGGAAATCAAAGCCGGTGGTTCCATTGAATTTGAAGACTGGTTTAAAGATATATGGGCTGCCGAACAAAACCTGGAAGTACCTATTGATGTTTGTTTTGGACTGATTCAGCAACACAATAAAAACCCCGATGCCGATCTGATCGTGGAAAAAGAACGTACGTTTAACCTTAATGATGATGTAACGATATGGAGAATGAAAATACAGCCTTCGAATTCCTGAGCAAGGAAAGTTCGATCAAATATTTTGCGGAAGCCAACTTTGCCCTTACACAGGGTAAACACATTCAGAATTACGGTTATGATACCAAGATCTGGGATTATATCAACGATAATTATTCCCGCCTGGAACACTATTACGAACTGCTCTACAACTGCTTCCTGCGCAGGGAAAGCAATGACAGGGATATCTATTTCTATCTGGATTTTCCGGAAGAAGGGTATGGACGTTTTACCCGTGACAGGTGCAGGGAGCTGGACGACAAACACGTCGTTTTCGGTATCCTCCTGCTGAACTCTTCCAAGGAAAAATTCTTTGAAGCAAAGGAAATGACCTGGGATGATATTGAACAGATCACAGAAGAAGGGGAACACAAAGAGCTCTGGCAACGTCTGCTGTATGGAGAAATAAAACGGAATTATACCCCGAATGAAAAAGATGAAGTAAAACGCAAGATAGAACGTACACTGAATGAATTCGAACGCATGGGATGGATCAACTGGATCAATCAGGAGGCTTTCCATTTCGAAATCATGCCAAGTATTGACCGGCTCGCGAAAATGTATGCACGTGAAATAAACGAAGTTGAACTTACCGAAGACTATATCCATGAACAGCTATCCTAAGATTTATTCCCTTTCTACAGTAGGTGTACGTCAGCATAACAATGTTGATTACCTGCTGCATCCGGTGCGGACCGACTTTACAGGCGATAACGGTCTGGGAAAATCGATTGTAGCCGACTTGATGCAGCTTATCCTCATCCCCAAACGCGACCTGTGGAAACCAGGTACAGAAGGTCTGGATAAGAATGAACGCCGTATCGAAGGTATTCCGCTCAACAAAACATATATTGACCATGCCTATGCCTTTTTCAATATAGAAAGGGCCAAAGGCAAGTTTGTAACCATAGGTGTTTATATTCCCAAGAACTCCCGTTACCCGGTACGGCCCTTCATCATTCAGAAAAGCCCTGACTTCTCCAAAAAAGAACTGGAAAGTTTTGACCGTCCCCTCCATGCCACGGACTTCCTGGCACCGAATAAAACTGTCATGGAACTCAAAGAGCTGAAAAATCATCTCACGCTCACCTTTGATATTTACCTCTACGATTATTTCCAGCATGAGGAGATCATGAATTATTATGAAACCCTCTTCACCAATCATATCATCCCCATTGACCTGACCAAGGAAACCAACCTGAAAGCTTTGGCCAAAATCCTTCAGTCATTCTCCCGTGCCAAAACACTGGATGTTACCAACTCCCGTTCATTGCAGAACTTCCTCTTCGAAGACAATGACGAAATCAAGACCCTGTTCGAAGAACAGAAAGATCAGCTGGAGAATTATATCAAGCAATACAATGCCAGCAGGGATATGATCAAAGAACTGGATCAGAAACAAACCAAGCTGACCCAGCTCAAGAAAATGCTGGATAAGAGCATTGCTTCCCGCGATGAATTCCTTACAGCCGATACCATCCATGCTTACAACTTCTTTATTGAAGCACAGCGTAACTTTAACGAAAACAAAACCCGTTTCGAAAGCGCCATCCGTAGTCTGGAAAAAAACAAGAAAGAATTAAAATCACTTACTGAAAATGCCCTCAAGGGTTATCAGGATCTGCATGCAGTAAATAACCACATGCAGAAATATTACGAAGATCTGATACCGACCCTGAGTGACCGGAAGATTGACGAGAAACGCAACCAGGCCAACGAACTCTTTATCCTTGTCAATGAACTTGAAAAGCTGGCTCCTATTTTCAAGCGCTATATGAGTGCACAGGCCGCAGCTGAAAAAATGCGGGAGCAGGAGAAATACCGGGACAGGAAAGTACGCCTTCGCCAACTCAAATCAATCAAAAGCTATTCAGACTTTGAAAAATCGGAATGGGCAAGTGATTTTAAAAGCGCTTTGAAAAATTATCCGGAGAAAGTTGCTGAACTGCCCCGTACCATTGAACAACTCAGCAGCCTGCTTGAACTGTATGACAAAGGGAATGCCAACTCCCTCTTCCATTGGGCCGTTAATGAGAAAAAGCCCCTCAGTGTGGAAGAAGAATCGGTGTTGATGCACCTGAAAGATATTGCCACGAATAAACCTGCGGGCAAAGGAGCGGATCTGCTGCGTTATACCGTTAACCCAAAGAAACTGATTACAGGTTACGAAGAAGATAAGGAAGGAAATCTCTGGGTCGTGCTGGGCGAGATTCGCGAATATGTGCCCCGTGTGACCCGTCAGAAATTCGATGATGCAAAGAAACTCAAAACCGTCCTGGAAAAAGACCGCAAGGAAATTCTTCAGAACCTTAAAGATGCGGAAGAAGAGCTGTCCCTGATCCGCGACCTCAATATAGAGCTCCTCGAAATAGGTTACAATGCTGATATGTTCGAAGCCTATCAGGAACGTAAAAAGATTGAAGCATACGAAATCGACGAAGACCTTACAAAGACTATTCTGGAAGCCTTCCAGGAAAATGAAGAACAACTTGGTGCCTTTGATGAACTTCAGCGCCAATACCAGAATGCCAACCGGGAAGCGCTGCGTCTGGCACAGCAGCAGACTGAATCCAAACTGAAACTGGAACAGATTCTGGATGATAATGACAAGTGCAAATATGAAATCAATAAGCTGAAAGAGGAACTTCCATACAAGGTGGAATGGCATAAACCTAAATTCGAAGAGCTTTCAACAGAAGATATACTGAAACAGAAATCTTCCCTGGAACGCAAGGTGGAAGAAATGCTCCCGGAAAAAGAAGCAGCCGTACGCAATCAGATTTCCATTGACGGTGTTGTCAAAGCCTGTCAGGAAAAAGAACCCCAGCTTAAACTGGAGCTCGAGAAAACACAGGTTGTTTTTGATGAGAAAAGAGCTGACCTGGAAAAGGATACCAATCTGAAATGGGAAGACCTGCCCCACCTGGGCGATTATACCAATACACGAATCCTCCAGCTTGCCGAAAAATCTGTGACAGACAGGAGAAATTTTGAGAATGAATTCACCCGTATTGCCCAAAGTTTTGATGAAACAAAGGATAACAAGAATCAGGAACTGGAAACAGATAAATTCAATTTCCAGACCCTCGTCAATGTCCTTTGCGGTAAACTTGGCCTGGAAGGAATCGGTCCGGAACTGCTTAAACTGAATGAAGAACTGAAGAAATTCGGAGACCTGCAGCTGACCATTATCCTGAATGTCTTCGATCAGGTGGCAAGGCAGTATCAGAATTTCCGTAAGCTGATAACAGAGCTTAACTTCTTCTTCCAGGAAAACAGGATCAGTAATAACTACCAGTTCCGGATTGAATTCCTTGAAAAGAAAGAAATCACCATCGAATGGATCCGTAAGATGCGAGAAAAAGCCAAGGTTCAGAAATTCGGGGCAGACTTGTTTACTGAGATTGAAGATATTGACAAGACCCAGAATTCACCTGAAAAGCTGATTGTGAATATTGCCAAGACCTTCAGCACCATCAAAAACTGTGAACTCAGTGACCTGCTCAATCCTAAGTTCTATTTCGAGCTGAAGGTAGGTCTGTTTGATGATACGGGTATCAAATACACAGGATCCGGCGGACAGGCTTATACTGCCCTCGCCCTGCTTTGTATCGGAAGGCTTTCCGTTATACAAAAAGACAAGAGCCGCCCCGGAGTCAAATTCATCATCATTGAAGAGTTATCCAATATCGATGATCTGAACTTCAACCTCTTCCCTCAGATAGCCGGTCAGTTCGGATACCAGCTCATTACTATGACTCCTAAGCCATTCGGTTCTTATACCGATGAAGACTGGTTCCTGCATATGCTCATCAGAGGTAAGGATAAGGATATCAATTATTCTCCTATGAGTTTCTTTAAAACCCGGAACAGCAAGAAACTATTGAATGATTTTATAGAGCCCCGTACCAGCAGTAATTAATCACATTGTAAAGGATGTGTAAAATACATCCCCTGCACCACATAAAAAGAACAGGAATTCCTGTTCTTTTTTCATTATGTAAATACAATTCAGACTGATAGCCCAACTTTGTTCGACTTCCAATATTATAATTTTTCTGACTGGAAGAGCTTCTTAACATACGTTATTTTTACATTATGAAGCAAAAAAATACGAGCATTTGCCTCCCATATTAGGCATTAATATTTAATTTTGGGGTCTAATCACACTTTTTCAAGAAATCAATGAATTGTAAAAAAATCGGCACAATTCAGGTTTGCTTTGTAACTTGTATGTAAGATTTTGCGTAAAACCGGTAAATTGAATAGCTTGATCGCCTGTTGCTTCACTCGAGCTAATTGACAGGCGAATTACTGCTACTACAGAACTATCAGGTCAGAAAGAAAGGAGTTCAGAACGATGAATGGAAATCTACAAGTAAAACTGGCATTACTGGGCGCTGTATTATACTGCCTGAGTTTCGGGGTATCCAGACACTATCTGGATCACAAATTCCCTGCTTCAGGCCATCGTATGGCTATTGCAAAGACAGCAGAGATCAAAACTCCTGTAGCTTTCGCAGTTTCCAGAACAATCAAACATGAACAGAACGGCATCGTTTCCAATTAGAGGGTGAAGACTGCCTTCTGCGGAATATAAAAAAAAGGGCCTTCAGGGCCCTTCTTTATGCAATGTAATATCCGTTTACTTACTCAACACTTTGAATTCTGTCCTTCTGTTTAACTGACGTCCCTCATCATTATCATTCGGAGCCATAGGTTGCGTAAGACCATAGCCTTTGAACTGAAGTCTGTCGGCAGCAATTCCTTTCCCGGTAAGATAATCAACCACGGCCTTCGCCCTGTTTTCTGAAAGTTTCTGGTTGTATTCGGCAGATCCTTTGTTATCGGTATGTCCGGATATTTCGATCTTAAGGGTCGGAACATCCTGAAGCAATTTGGTTAAACGCTCCAATTCATTTGTTGATTCAGGCCTGAGTGTGGATTTATCAAAATCGAAGAAGATATTGCGCAATACTATTTTGGTTCCGACAGCAAGGTTATTGAGGGCAATATCCTTTGTCACTTCCTGGAAAGCGGAAGAGGCAGGAATATCAAAATTCTCCGAATGGAAGAGATACTTTTCAGCTTTGACAGCTATACCGTAGTTTTTACCTGCAGGCAACGTAACAAGATATTTACCGCTTACACTATTGGACTTAAAGCTGGCAATAACTTCATTACGCTGATTATCGACCAGTTCAATGGTAGCTTCCAGTGGCTTACCTGTAAGAGCATCCGTAATGACCCCTTTCAGGATGGTAAGCGCCGTAGTTTTAATTTCTACAGGAGGTGCCACCACTCTGGATTTGATAGGAGCAGCTACACTTGCGAGGAGGTTATCTTCTGAGTTCATGGCAAAAGGTTTTTCGGGACCCAGAAAAGTTATCTTATAAATATCTTTCTCACCGCATCCGTCACTTTTCTTGGATGCATAATAACCGTGACGCCCGCTGCCGGAGATAACAAAGAATACATCATCGTCCGGACCGTTAACAGGATAACCCATATTCACAGGCTCTGTCCATTTCCCATTCACCAGTGTGGACTTGAACAGGTCATAACCACCCATGGTCTGATGACCCTGGGAACTGAAATACATGGTTTTTCCATCGGGGTGAATAAATACAGCCTCTTCGGAATACATTGTATTGATAGGAGCTCCGAGATTTTCTGCCGGTCCCCAGCGGCCCTTTTCATCAAGTCTGGAAAGATAAATATCCTTGCCTCCCATTCCTCCCGGCTTATCACTGATGAAATAAAGTATTTTACCGTCATAGGAAAGACTCACAGTCGATTCATGAGCGCTGGAATTGATATTCTTGTTCATGCGCTCAGGCTTGGTCCAGGTATCACCGCTCTGATGACATTCCCATATGTCACCCCCATCCCGGCCATCGTTCCTGTATATATACAAGGTTGTTCCATCGGGTGATAAACCTGCTGTTGCATCATGATCAGCACCGTTGATGGGAGGGCCCATATTTTTGGCCGGCACCCATTGACCATTCTTGCAGGTACTGATATACAGATCTTCAAAAAACTCTCCGGAAGGTGTCTTTTCACTGCCTGTACCGCCATCACGCCGGGAAGTAAAGATCATGATGGATTCATCTGTAGAGATCAGCGGACCATAATCAGAATACCGGGAGTTGACCTGACAGCCCAGATTATCAATAAAAACCCTTTCCGGTTTCTTCATCAGGTCCTGTCCTACCATACATTCCTGTATTTTTTTATTGGCATCATCAATCTTTATCTTATTCTCGGCAGCTTTGGCAGTAAGAAATGGCAGGTAAGCCTTATAGGCAGCAATAGCTTTGTCCCAATCCATATTCAGATGATAGCCCCTGCCCAGCAGATACTGAATGTCCGGATTCACATTGGGATTAAGTTTATATGCTTTTTCAAAATAAGGCAAGGCTTCAAATTTTCCGGCCGGCATCCAGAGCAGGCAGAATCCGATCTTGAAATTCAGATCGGCATTGTTGGGATTAAAAGTCTGTGCTTTTTTATAAAAATCAACTGCATTGGCAAATGAGCCCGATCCCTGTCCATAGATATCATTGATTTCCGGCACATAATGATTTTCCTTTTCAAACTTGTTTACAGCCGACATAAAATCACCCATCCCGTTTTCATACTCAGAATCTCCTTTTTTGATATTGCTTTTAGCCTCCCGGAGTTCATCTTTCCTGTCTTTGAAATTTTCCTTGTCAAATTCCACATTTGTCTGTGCGGAAAGAAAACCGGAGCCTGCCAGGAGGGCAATAGTATATATGATTTTTTTCACCTTCATCGTTTTAAGAGCTGGAAACAGCATGTATTAATTACAATCTGAAAGATAATTCTTGGCCTGATCCACACCCATTCCGGCGGCTTTCTTCATATCGGTACAGGAGCCGGCTTCATCTCTCAGCATTTCTTCGGCAATGGCCCTGTTCATATAGGCATAACCATAAGCGCTGTTAAGCTGTATAGCCTTGGTGCAATCATCTACAGAACCCTTGTAATCTTTCTGTTTGTAACGAGCTGCGGCTCTGTTGTTATAAGCAAAGGCATAGTCGCTCTTTTGTTGTATGGCTCTGCTGAAATCTTCCAGAGCTCCTTTGTAATCACCTTGCTCATATTTGGCAATACCTCTGTTATTATAGGCTATATAATAATCACTTTTCATGGTGACAGCAGTAGTATATGCTTCCACTGCTCCTTTGAGGTCATTGTTTTTCTTCCTTGCACTCCCCAGGTTATTGTATACAAAGGCCAGTCCCGGATTCAGCTGGATGGCTTTGGAATAATCAGCAATGGCACCGTTAAGGTCATTCTGCATACGTTTTGCGCTGCCCCGGTCATTGTAGGCATAGGCATAATCCGCTTTGGCTTCAATAGCCAGTGTAAAATCGGCTGCCGCTCCGCTGTAATCTTCTCTTTCAAACTTTAATCCTCCACGGTAATAACAGGCTTCATGATTTTTGGGATTGATACCGATCGCTTTTGAATAGTCTTCCTGAGCAGCCCCTTTATCTCCGTTCTGGTAATTGGCCTGGCCACGGAAATAGTAATACATATCATTTGCCGGATTGATTCCGATAGCCTTGTTGAAGTCTTCAATAGCCTGTTTGTAAAGGAGCATATCCAGAAAAGCCACCCCCCGGTTGTAATAAGCCTTTTCAAAAGCAGGTTTGATTTCTATGGCTTTGTTAAATGCTGTCAGCGCTTCCGCATTCCGTTTGGCATTCAGATTGTCGACACCTATATTATAATATTTCTCTGCTTCCTGCTCATCCACCATTTTGGCTTTGACAGTATCCGTCTGGGAATACCCATGCATTCCGAAGACAAGCATTAAAAATCCTGAGAGAACAATTCGTTTCATGATTTACGGATTAAAGGATCTCAAAAATAGGAAAAACGGGCTATAAAAAAAGACTTACGGTGCATTATTCAAAAATCGTTAATAACCGTGTTCCCGAAATGCGCTGACTCTGAATACGAACCAGATATATCCCTGCATTCAGTTTGCTGCAATCAATTCTGTATTCCTTATTCCCCGGAAGCAGTTGAACAGGAGTTACGGCTTCTTTCCCATCCAACGAAAAGAGTGTGAGTGTGGAAGCCTCTTCCAATGTTTCACTTAAGCGCAACAAAGCTGTTTCCCGGGCCGGGTTCGGAAA
Organism: Bacteroidia bacterium; assembly: GCA_044448685.1. GTDB lineage: Bacteria > Bacteroidota > Bacteroidia > Palsa-965 > Palsa-965 > Palsa-965. The sequence continues at coordinate 29,927 of JBIOHC010000025.1, read as the reverse complement.
GATTTCCATTGTTAAAAGTTCATGCTTCTGAATTCCTGCTCCGTTCGGATCAAACCCTTCATTGGTAAGTGCACCTGTGTTGATCGGATCCAGCCAGTCATGTAAACGCCCCTGAGCAAGCGTATCACTGTTCCAGGAGATGTCAAAACGCCCGAAACAATCATAATCCTGTGCTATGGCTACCCCACAGGCGCTGGGGCCGCTGTAAAGCTGTCCTACCAGATGACGGTGTGAGTCAAATAAAGGCGCTCCGGATGATCCTGATTCCGTACATCCCGTTGTCCACGGCCCGGTTTGCCATACGGAAGCTCCTGCCCAGGTCCCGGCGGTAACAGGGTTATGGGATAAACTTATTTTCTTTATATCTCCCGATGGATGATGTATGGTGCAAACACTGTCGGCCGGTGCTGAGGAACGACTCCATCCGGCATAAAAAGCCCGGAAAGAAGAAGGCGGGATGGCATTCATTTTACACAAGGCAAAGTCGGAAAAAGCATTGTGGGCTATGGCGATGGCACCGTTTATGGCCTGACTGGCCGGCGGACCGGATGAAGGAGTGGCACAGGATGCAGATTCCCAGTTGAACCTGAAAACCCAGGAACCGGAAGGTGTTCCGCAATGATTTGCTGTCAGTACATAGGGAGTGCCGTCAGAAGAGGTATTATTGATAAGCGTGGCAGAGCAAAATGCATTGCCTCCTGTTACCAGACAGATAACAGAACGTCTCTGATCAGCCCACAGATCCCCTTCCGGACACCGTACATTCGGAATACAGGATCCTGCCTGTCCGAATGAGCGGGTATAGTCCAGTGACCGGTATCCATGTGTAACACGGCAAAGCGTAAATTCGGAGACTTCACCTAGAAGTGGCTCATCGAGTTCGACATATAATTCAGCTGTTGTAACCAGATCTGTTGCCATTTCCCTGTCGGTGAAATTTTGTGCTGCCGTGTAAGGGCCCAGGACAACCGAATGACTGGGTGTATAAACATACAAACGGCTTTCCTTCCCAAGTCTGAAATTATTAAACCCCAGATTAATAGTCTGAGCTCCGTAATCCTGAATATGGAGTATCCAGATGCGGTATCCATTCTCAGTAAAATTCCATTGCCCTGAATTGGAGGTGGTATAATCGGTTTTATGGTTAAATCCGAAACGATAGGGAAGTTTAGCCGAATCAAGGGAAAGATCTTCTTCTCTATTGGCTGTCAAATCAACAACAGGCATTATTGCTTTAGCGCTTACCAAATCCGCCTTGCGTTCCCTGAATGACTCCGGCCGGTCTCTATATACAGATTGGGCATATCCGGCCTGTATAATACAAGTCAGACAAAACATGAAAAACAGGATATTTTTTTTCTTAAAATTCATTCGGGTTATGAGAAGTCAATAAATTCATTTGCTGACGGATCAACACTGTTTAAAATTAAGAAAAACCCCTTTGGAAACCAAAGAATAGGACGATCATGTTACATCGGGATTCAATAATAATTTTATCTTTGTAATAATCACTTAACTTTAAGTATGCCAAAGAAAAAGAGCCTGATTTCAAAAGATTCCCTGAACTTTCTGGAGCGTTATATCAATAATGCATCTCCTACCGGTTTTGAATGGAAAGGACAGCAGCTATGGCTGGACTATCTTAAACCATTTATTGATGAACATTTTGTGGATACCTATGGTACAGCTGTGGGTGTTATCAACCCCAAGGCTCCTTTCAAGGTTGTTATTGAAGCCCATGCCGACGAGATCTCCTGGTTTGTTCATTATATCACGAAGGACGGATTCATATACCTCCGCAAAAACGGAGGATCGGATCATCAGATAGCTCCTTCCAAACGTGTCAATATACATACGGACAAAGGAATGGTAAAAGCCATTTTCGGATGGCCTGCCATTCATACACGGGAACCCGGCAAGGAAGAAATGCCCAGCACCAAAAATATTTTCCTGGATTGCGGATGCAGCTCAGCAGACGAAGTGGAGAAGCTCGGCGTACATATAGGGTGTGTCGTTACCTATGAGGATGAATTCATGATCCTGAATGACAGATATTATGTAGGTAGAGCATTGGATAACCGCATGGGTGGTTTTATCATTGCCGAAGTGGCCCGTATGCTGCACGAAACCAAAACAAAGCTCCCTTTCGGCTTATACATCGTGAATTCCGTACAGGAAGAAGTTGGCTTGCAGGGAGCACGCATGATTTCAAACCGCATTGCACCCGACTGTGCCATTGTAACCGATGTGATTCATGATTCCCAGACACCCATGATGAGCAAGATAGCCAATGGTGACCTGGCCTGCGGCAAAGGCCCTGTACTCACTTACGGGCCTGCGGTTCACAACAAACTCTTACGCCTGGTAATCGATTCGGCGAACAAGAAAAAAATACCTTTCCAGCGCGAAGCTGTCAGTCGCTCAACAGGCACCGATACCGATGCATTTGCCTACTCCCGCAACGGGGTGCCATCGGTATTGATATCCCTGCCCCTGCGTTATATGCATACCACGGTCGAAGCCGTTCAGAAGAAGGATGTGGATTCGGTTATTCAGCTGATTTTTGAAACGCTGAAGAATATAAAGAATAAACATAATTTCAATTACCTGACCTGAATTTGTGAAAAGACAAGAACCTTTCTACCTATTCGTTGTTGTACTGCTGCTGCTGTATTCCTGTAACAATAAGCCGGGATCTTCTCAGGCGGCAGACCGTGATACCGTGTCCCGAAATGTGCCGTCTCCACCGGACAGTACCCGCATGAAGTACAATCATCTGATCGGAAATATTCCCATTCCGTTTGAAATTCTTCAAAAGCTTTCCACTTCCTATGTAGCCTATAAACCCGGTTTGCTGAACCCGGTTAACGCACAGCATAAATACAATCAAAGTCATTCAAAATCACTTAACCTGGGTGTGTATGGTGCCGATCTGACCTATATCATTTCGATGGGTGAATTCAAGGAGTTTGCCTCGTATATCCGCACTGTTAAAAAGCTTGCTGACGAACTGGGTATCCCGACGGCATTTGACGACAAGACCATGTCCCGTTTCGAACAGAATAAAGGGAACAAGGATACCATTCAGAATGTGATGTATGGCTCCTACAGTGAGATTGACAGAAGTCTCAAATCAAATGACAGAATCAGCATGGCTGCCCTGGTGGTTTGCGGAGGATGGGTGGAAAGTTTGTATTTAACAACACGGACCATCGGTGATAATGAAAATAACGGAAGCTATACCGAACTTTACAATTTGTTGTTTGAACAAAGAAGACATATCAAGAACCTTATTAATCTGCTGAATGATTTCAAATCAGAACCATTCCAGTCTATTATCAAGGATCTGAATGAAATAAACAGTCTTTATACAGCAGGGTATGACGACAACCACCTCAGTCAGAAAGAAGTGAAGGGAATAGCTGAAGTCGTGGAACGGCTCAGAACAAGAATTACGAACGGTAGCTGAACAGCGGGAAATGGCAATATTAGGAACGATACTCAAGCGCACGATAAAACTCGGGAGAACATTTCCCAGCATACGCCGGAAAAATGCTTATGCCATACAGGAAAGGATTCTTCGTAAGCTTATCAGCAAGGCTGAATTCACTGCTTTCGGAGAACATTATAAATTTTCCAAACTCCTGGCCGAAAAAGATCTTGTAAAGGTTTTCCAGCAGCAGGTCGATACACACGATTACAACTCCATTTTCCGTAAATGGTGGTATCGCTCCCTGAATGGGGAATCCTATGTATGCTGGCCGGAAGAGGTGAAATATTTTGCACTCAGTTCCGGCACTTCTGAATCATCGAGCAAGCATATACCGGTCACAAAAGAGATGATTAAGTCTATACGCCGCACCAGTGCCAAGCAACTTATCTCCATGGCTCAGTATGATGTGGATGAGAACTTTTTCGGAAAAGGAATGCTCATGATTGGAGGCAGTACCCACCTTAACTTTAACGGAACCTATTTTGAAGGTGATCTGAGCGGAATAACAACCGGAAATCTGCCTTTCTGGTTCCAGCATTTTTACAAACCGGGAAGCCGGATTTCAAGAGAGCGGGACTGGAATTCCAAGCTGGATGAGATGACCCGCATGGCAAGTTCCTGGGATATAGGCGTAGTGGCCGGTGTTCCGGCATGGGTACAGATCCTTTTCGAACGTATCATTGCCCATTATAAAGTGAAAACCATTCATGATATATGGCCTAACCTAAGCATTTATGTACATGGAGGCGTTTCCTTTCTGCCATACAAGAACGGCTTTGAAAAACTGCTCGGTAAGCCCATCAGTTATCTGGAAACATACCTGGCTTCAGAAGGATTCATCGCCTTTCAAAGCCGTCCCAATGCACAGGGTATGAAACTGGCATTGGATACAAGTATCTTTTTCGAGTTTGTCCCTTTCAATGCCGAAAATTTCAATGCGGAAGGTGAAATGCTTGAGAAGCCACAGGCACTGACACTTCATGAAGTTAAGGAAGGAGAAGAGTATGCGCTCCTGTTAAGTACCTGTTCCGGAGCCTGGAGATACCTCATAGGTGATACCATACGTTTTACCGACGTGGAGCGCTGTGAAATAGCGATTACCGGACGAACGAAACAATTCCTCAGTCTTTGCGGTGAACATCTTTCACAGGATAATATGAACAGGGCTATACGGGAAACAGCCCAGGAAATGAAAATCGATATCAAGGAATTTTCAGTGGCCGGTATCAATCATGAAACCTTGTTTGCTCATAAATGGTTTATTGGAACGGATGATCCTGTCGATGCTGCAGTACTCAAAACCAAGCTCGATGAGCACCTCAAAGCCATCAATGATGACTACAGGGTGGAACGTATTGCAGCGCTGAAAGACATCTTTGTGGAAATTCTTCCTTCCCGTTATTTTTATGAATGGATGAAAAGCAAGGGAAAAGAAGGAGGTCAGAATAAATTTCCAAGGGTATTGAAAAATTCACGGCTTGAAGACTGGACACATTTCCTTGCAGAACAAAAAAACCTGAATGTATGAATCCGGTATTGGAGGCAATATACAAAGGCCTTGGATTAGGCATTGCGCTCTGTATCGGTGTGGGGCCGTCTTTCTTCGCCCTTATTCAAACCAGCCTTAACAACGGAGTCCGTTCCGGAATAGCCCTGGCTCTTGGTATTTTCCTGAGCGACCTGACCTGCGTCCTCCTTGCCTATTTAGGTGTTTCCAAATTCATGCTGAATCCCGCCAATCAGACCATTGTAGGCATTGTAGGCGGAACCATCCTTATCCTCTTCGGCATCTATATCTTCACACAGAAAAAGCCCATGACAAAGCTTCAGGAACAGGAAGTCAATCTCAAAACGCCAAGCATTGCCCTCACAATACTGAAAGGATTCCTGCTCAATATACTGAACCCTGTTGTCATCATACTCTGGATAACCTGGCTGGGTGTTGTCAGTTCCACACATAATTACACCCGGCTCCATATCCTCATTTTCTTCGGAACGACACTCTCGGTGGTGGTACTTACAGATATTGCAAAGGTGCTAATGGCCAACCGTATAAAAAAATACATCAACCCGCATTTTCTGCTTTGGGTAAACCGCCTCATCGGTACAATCCTATTCGTCATAGGGGTTTGGAAGCTCGTAGCCCTGCTCCACTGATAATGAGAACTGCTTTCCTCTTCTTCTGTATTGCACTCGGGAACTTCGGTATCCGTGCTCAGGAAACAGCACCGGATGTGCAAGTCGTATTGCATGAGCAAACTCTGAATAAGCTGTTCGATGCCCTGGGCCCTGTTTACGGATCAGGCAATTATTCCATGTTGCTGATGAATGGAACCTACCACTGGACGCTGGATCAGGCGCATATTGAAATTAATGAAGGCAGTGCAGCCTACAAAGCCAAGGTAGCCGTTAAAACAGGCCCGCTCAGTTACAAGTCGGACATTACCGGAATTGTCACCATTACCTATGCACCTGACAGCAATAAAATCATCATACGGATAACAAGTGCCATCCTGCCCTTATACACCAAACTGTTCGGGAAAAAAGTACATGTTAAAGATCTTGACCTGGCAGAGTATTACAAAGATCCCTTTGTTTTCGACGGACCTTTATCGATGACTACTGACATGGAATTCCCCATGCCTGACGGTAATGTCCGGAAAATACATGCCGTGCCCGTTCATTGCCAGGTTATCGTGAGGGATCATAAAATAACTGTGCCTTGCGGAATAGAATTCATTGCTGTTTCGGTAAAAAAATAGGACAGCAGGAGCCTGAAATTGATTGGATTTCGAACGGAAATGGTGTTAATATTTTTTTTCGACTTTTCGACGAAAATTGTAGAGGAACCCTAAAAAACAGTCTACAAACCTCTTATCGTATCAATTGGACCCCTCCGGTGAAGATATGCCTGTGATTATGAAAATCAAGCAAACTCACCCTCCACACATAGGTATCTTCCTGAACAACAGCAGAGCCTCCGTTTGCATGCCCATCCCATCCCTGGTTAAGATCATGGGTTTCGAACAGTAAATTACCCCAGCGGTCAAAAATCATATAGTCGAAATCCCTGCTAATGATACCTATTCCTTTGGGCATCAACAGATCATTCACATGATCATTATTGGGGGTAAAGGCATTTGGCATAAAGAATTCGAAATCGGGCTCTATACATACCGGGCTATGGATGGAATCTTTACATCCGTTTACGCTGGTCACAACCAGTTGAACCTGATAGCACCCGGTGTCAGGATAAACATAATGCGGATTAGCCTTGGTAGAGGTATCATTGATCACGTCCCCGAAAGTCCAGCTCCAGCTGCTCGCTCCTGTACTCATATCGGTAAACTGAATATAAGGATCAAGGATACTTGTAGGCTGGGGACTTGCAGAAAATTTAGGAACAGGGGACGGATAAACAGTAATATAATTGCTGTTCGTTACGCTGCCTGTACAGCCTGATACATCAGTCATGTTGAAAGTAAGAGAATAAACACCCGCACCCGTATAACAATGCGTGACGGGGCCGCAGCCTGTTCCTGTGTTGCCGTCACCGAAATTCCAGGTAGCGCTGGCACATGCCGGATTTACCGAATCAGTAAAAGTGACACAAAGGGGAACACAACCTTGTTTGATGTTAGCCTTAATTACAGGCGCCGGAGCCGGCCTCACGGTTACAGTTACGATTGTATCATGAGGGGTGGTGCCGCAATTATCAGCCACTGCAACGGTATAGGTAGTCGTAACAGTCGGGGAAGCATTGGGATTGGAAATGGTTGTACTGCTGAGCCCTGTAGGAGGGGTCCAGCTGTATGTATAGCTGCCATTGCCTCCCGTAGCATTCGCGTTCAAAGGTGTTGAACCACCTCCGCAAACCGATGCTGTTCCGGTAACGGTTATAGCTAAAGGAGGATTGACCTTAACAATATCTGTCTGAGGTGCAGAAACACAGCCTTTGGAATCTGTTACGGTAACGGTATACGTTGTGGTAACGACAGGACTCACGGGTGAAGTGACAGGATTACCTGCGTTGGTCCATGAATACGTATAAGCCGGTGTTCCTCCCGAACCTGTGGCCGTTAATGGTGCCGACTGACCAATGCAAATCGGTGGATCCACAGTTGTTGTCAATGTCATGGCCGGGGGCTGGGTAATGGTAACCGTACTGGTTCCGGTACAACCTCCTGCATCACTTATTGAACATACATAGGTGCCGGGAGCCAGGGCTGATGCCGTGCTGGTTCCTTGTCCCGCACCGGGAGCCGGAGACCAGCTATAGGTATACGGCGCAACACCACCTGTTGCAGTGACGGTAGCAGTACCATTTGCCTGTCCGTTACAAAGCGGATTAGTCGAAGCGACAGTTGTTCCAACCCCCACACCGGGAGGTATAGTCACCACTGCTGTTCCCGAATTACAGGTACTGTTGTCTTTAACGGTTACGGTATAGGTTCCTGCGGCAAGGCCTGTAACAGTTTGAGTTGTCTGAGCGGTACCTGTCCACGAATAGGTATAAGGAGGGTTTCCTCCTGTTACGTTGGCTGTAGCGGTATTACCTGCAGCACAGGAAGAAGTGGAAGATACCGTTACCGTAATACCGCTACCGGAGCAGGTATTGCAGCCTGTCTGGAAATAAAGACCGAAGGCTACTTCATTATAGCAATCGCCACCGTTCGAAGTCTGCAGGGAATAATTTGTAAGTCCGGCTGTTACCGTGGTAGTGGTTGTAATAAGATCCCACCAGGAATTGGAAGCTGCAGGATACGTATAGTTGGGTGTAGGGCTGTTGAAATTGCAAGCGGTCGGGCTCAGTTGCTGTAAATCTCCAACGATAAGGAAAACGCTCCCTGTAGAGGATGCGGCACAGGCCGTAAACCCGCTGATATTATCCGTGAGGCTGCTTCCTGTGCTTACATGAGCTCCGTCGGCTATGGCAATGGTACCAGTATAACTGGCAGAAGGATCGGAATAAATAATGATGAGGCTGGCTCCATCCATATCATTCGGACCAGGAACCGGAGAAACGGGCATACCTGAAATGATATAACTTCCGTTTCCGTTGATGGCAGCGGTAACATCTGCCCTGTACGAATAGGTTCCGGTATAACCGAGTGATCCCCAGCACTTGTCAATATCCTGACCGATGATGGTCATTGGATAATTACCCGATGTACCCAAAGGATTTTTGAGAGTGGCAGTTGCGGCAATTCCATTTCCCGATGCATCTGCATACAGGAATGCTTTTACAATTGTAGCACAGGTCGGAATACCGGCTATGGTAATGGTAGCAGGTTGAACCTGACCGGCCGGAGGGCCGCTGGTTATTCCATTTGTCACCGTACGTTGTTCAAGCACTACAGAACCGGTAACATAATTCAGACCGCAGGCAGTATTCGTATAGTTGAGTGCCAGGCTTCCGTTTCCGTTCAAAGGATGTGGATTCTGAGCCCGGGAAGCATTGGCATGCTGTTTACAGGAAGGGCAGGAAGCACCGGGAATCCCCTGGGAATTTCCTTGTATAGTATTGAAAAAGAGAATGATTGAAAGTAAGGAAAGACGTAAAAGAGAACGGGGTACAAGGAGTGTGTTTGTTGTCATTTTTATACAGAAGGTTATTGAAAATCCCTTTTCTCTTGTTAATATTTGGGTAATACGGGATTTGGAGCCTTTCTGTTACGCTAAATTAGGCATGAATTGAACGCGCCTGACATCTAAAAGAATTAAGACATTGGAAGTCGAAACCTTATTTTTACTCGTTTGAAGAGGTTTCAAACTATTTTAACGTGTAGAATAATTCGGAGCTTCCCTGGTAATGATAACATCATGTGGATGACTTTCTTTCATACCGGAAGGAGTGATGCGGATGAATTTCGCTTTTTGAAGGGCTTCAATATTTTTGGCGCCGCAGTAGCCCATTCCGGCTCTTAACCCTCCGAGCATCTGATAAACGATTTCTGTCAAAGCGCCTTTGAAAGGCACCCGGCCTGAAATACCTTCGGGAACGAGTTTCTTGATATCCTCTTCCGCATCCTGAAAATACCTGTCTTTGGAACCCTGCTGCATGGCTTCAATAGAACCCATACCACGGTATGATTTGAACTTACGTCCTTCATAAATAATCGTATCACCGGGAGATTCTTCCACTCCTGCAAACAGTGATCCGGCCATAATCGTACTGGCTCCGGCAGCAATAGCTTTAACCACATCACCGGTAAAACGGATACCGCCATCTGCTATCACCGGCACACCGCTTCCTTTCAGTGCTTTCGACACTTCATAAACGGCATAAAGCTGTGGCACCCCCACTCCTGCGATAATACGTGTGGTACAGATCGAACCCGGTCCTATCCCGACCTTAACGGCATCTGCCCCCGCTTTTACCAATGCTTTACCGGCATCTCCCGTTGCTACATTACCGACTACAATCTCCAAATCAGGAAAAGCCTTCCTCACCTTTTTAAGCATGTCAATGACCATGGAGGAATGTCCATGTGCCGTATCAATAACGATGGCATCAACTCCTGAAGCCACCAGTGCCTCCACCCTTTCCAGGGTATTGGCGGTAACGCCCACGGCTGCTGCAACACGCAAACGGCCCAGTTCATCTTTACAAGCCAATGGCCTTGCCTTGACCTTGATAATATCTTTATACGTGATAAGTCCTACAAGGTGGTTCTCCTTATCTACCACCGGGAGTTTCTCTATTTTATTATGCTGCAGAATCACTTCTGCCTTCTTCAGGTCTGTTCCCTGTTTTGTTGTAATCAGATTTTCATGTGTCATCACCTCCGCAACCAGACGCTTCAGGTTCTTTTCAAAACGAAGATCCCTGCTGGTGACAATTCCAAGCAGATGCCGTTCCCTGTCAATTACCGGGATCCCTCCTATTTTATGTTCTTTCATGAGGGCGAGAACATCCTCTACGGTTGAATTGGCCGGAACCGTAATGGGGTCCTGTATCATTCCGCTTTCAGAGCGCTTCACTTTGCGAACATGCTCGGCTTGTTCAGCTATCGTCATGTTTTTATGGAGAACCCCAATACCGCCTTCCTGTGCAATTGCTATAGCCAGTTGGAATTCAGTAACCGTATCCATGGCTGCGGATACAATGGGAGCATTGAGTCTTATGTTACGGGTAAAATTGGTGGACAAATCCACTTCCCGCGGCAGGACTTCCGAATAGGCAGGTACGAGTAATACATCATCGTAAGTGAGGCCTTCACCAAGAAACTTTTCGGGATCTAATGACATAGGGAGGGTGAATTTTAAGGAGCGTTAAAATTCGTGTAAAGGTACAAAGTTTCAGCGAAGAAGGGTAACAGTTCCTTTACGGTCTACAAATTCACCATGAGCCGTCTTATAGCTGATCAGGTAAACATACACACCCAGTTCAGAACGTTGTCCATGCCAGGTTCCATCCCAGCCGGCAAGCTTATCCGATGTCTCGAATACTTTCTCTCCCCATCTGTCAAAAATGGCAAAATGATAATCTTCCAGCTCCACAAAGCTTCCTTCCGGTCTGAATATTTTATTCACACCCATCGGTACGAAAGCATTCGGGATGAAAAGATCTGCATTCTGTAAGGCTTTTGCAATATTGGATGTGCTGGTATCTCTGAATCCATAGGTATCACCCGGGCCTTCCAGGGCCTGTACATAATACTCAAACCTGCCCGAGCTTGCATAGTAAGCAGCAACATTGTCGGCATAGGAATTCTGACCTGTACCTGCAAAAGGCACATTGGCTACCGGACCAGCCTGCCATACTCCGTCAACTGCCCTGTAAATATCATAGGACTGTACATTACCGAGCCAGGATGAATAATCATTCCAGCTCAGGGTATTGGTTGTGATGGCATCATTGGCAACAACAGACAGGTGAATCGTTTCATCCACATTGCTTTTACTTTGTTCGTTTCCGCAGCTGTCAACCACATACATACTGTAATAATAACTCTGCAGGTTGGTATTCACTGCGTTATCCGTAACCGAAATATTAGTGCCGGCAGGTGCAGCAACAGTGGCAATCAGCACCGGTATGGAGGTTGCAGACAAAGCCCTGTAAAAATTATATTGCTTCACCATGGCTGTTATATCCACATGTGCCGAAAGCTTCACCGAGTTAGGGCCTGTAACTGTTGCCAGATTCAGGTAATTGAATTTAGGTTCATTCGGAGTGGATGCCGTATAGCAGATAATATTGGAACGGGCATCAATATTGGCCGGGGTATTGGCTACAATCACATAGAAACAATAATTCGAAAGAGCAGTCATTCCAGTCATCGTATACGTCGTATCCCCTGCTGCCAGCATTGCCTGTACCGCATACGGGCCTGCATTGACACTCAGCATAAGCGTATAATTACCCACTCCGTGTGGAAGATTAATAAAATTGTTCCAGGTAAGTTTAAGGCTGGCGGTGCATACATCTTTTTTCTCCTGCAGAAACAGCGTATGCTGTGTGGGGCTGAGTGTGGACAGGTTGCCACAGCTGTCGAAAGCACAGATGCCATAGGTTTCAGAACCTCCTCCGGCATTGGAATTAGGATAGGTATAGGAACTTACAGAAGCACCGTAAATGGTATCAATGGCTTTCCAGGTGCCTCCTATTAATTCGAAAATGACATAGCCCTTGGTGTCTTTGGAAGGATCCGGATACCAGGCCAGTTCAGCCTTGCCTCCGGCACTCACCGAAGCGGAGTCCATCACCACCACCTTGGGTGCAATGATATCTTTGAAATTGGCTCCCGCCACATTCGAAACAGATTTGCATCCAGAGGAATCGGCAATTTCAATCCGGTAATTGATAAAGGCCTGGCAAATCGCTATCGTGTCGGTATAGGTGAAACCACGTGTTGAATCAACAAGTACCCAGGGAAAGGCTCCGTGCTGACGCCATATCTTATACCAGCCTGTGGATGTCGCAGGCAATGGAGTACGGATAGGGTTCCAGTTCAGAACAGCTGTGCCGTTACCGGGGTTGGTAAGGATCAGAAAAATTGTGTGAAGAGAATCCAGAGCCGGAGCAAATGTAGCTCCGCCCAGACTGCGTGTGCGTATGTAGTAATAGCAGGGAGCACCATTGGCACCGGCACCTGTATGCGTGTAGGTCGTTGTTCCGAAGGTGTAAATACTGTCAATCTTCGTATACGGTCCGCCCGGGCTGGATGAATACCAGATACCATAACAGTTGAATACAGAAGCAGAACTGCCGGTGGTATCCGGCAATACCCAGCTCAGTTGGACATCACCATTGGCCTGTACAGCCAGGCAGCGGAGACTTGGAGAAGGAAGATTTGCGGCAGGAGCAGGCAGCAAGCCTGCGGCAACGCACATGCTTGCGGAAGTCGGATGCATATTCAGCCCTCCTGCCTCATTATTCAAGGGCAAAGAATGGGCATGAAGCGTCATCAGAAAAAACAGAAAACCCAGAAAGAATTTCTGCATAGCGCTTACCTCAATTAACAAATATATGGATTTCAATGGATTAAGCCAAATCCCGGACCCACTGTTCAGGCCCGGGTTGAGCAATCCCTTCATAACTGAACGAAAAAAAGCTGAAAATCGTATGAGAATGCCCTTTTTTTCGCTTATTTCGTTGAAATACTTCCTATTTATGGGACTGGAACGCAGAAAAAAAGAGGATTCAACCGGAAAGGCATCCAAAAACATAAGCTGGAAGGAAGCCCTGGAGAAGAAATCAGGGAAGACTGAGGAGGAAGAAATAAAAAGGGAAGACCCGGAGAATCCTGGACCTGCAGCAGAGGTAAAGGAGGAACCGACTGATACTGATAAGGATGAAAGTGCGGCCCCTTAAACAAGCAAATTAAATTCTGCATTCCTTCCTATCAGAATTCTTTATACAATAGACTTTGTTGATCACCCCGTTAAGGATGAATATCGTCCCGATCAGGAGAATGCACAAACCATTCCGGATAATATCTGTTCCTTTCAATACATGTAACATCCGGTCAGGAATCTTTACCAGTTCAAAAGAAACATGCACTTTTTTCAAAGGGATTGTTAATACAGCTGATGATTTCTTCACAGTCCCGTCTCATTTAGTTCCGATATCTGAAAGGATTGAACGTATTCTCTTTCGGATCTTCCCCATCCTTTCAGCATAAGATTCTGTCCGGAATAGTATGTGCGTCATCCCGATCGGGATGATACACATACTATATCCGATGATGACGATCCGATTCGGAATAATGATGATTTAATATGGGAAGGAGACAAGCCTGAATGGGATGGAGACGATCCTTAATAAGATAGGGTATAATCGATACGGGACATATCGCATACTAAACAGGATAAAAATGATCCGATTCGGGATGATCTGTATTCCCAACGAGACAATGAATATCCTGAACCGGGTTTACATTTTCCGTACTACCAGCTCCACCATATCTTCTTCCTGCAGGTATTTATTGGCGAGTATGCGCAGGTCTTCCGAAGTGATAGTTCGTATTGTTTTGACATAGTTCTGGTAGTAAGCATAATCAAGGGAGTAATCGTAAATACCTTTGAACTTGTCGGCCAGGGCGAAAGGCCCGTCGGCACTGCGGATAAAAGTTCCAAGCATATAATTCCGGACCAGGTCAAGCTCTTCAGCCGGGATAAGGTCGGCACGAAGTCTTGCCATTTCCTTGTATATCTCTGTCAGAGCAGCTTTGCATACATCCACTCCTACTTCAGTTGAAATGAAGAAATAACCGGCCTGCTTCAGAGAAACGATACCCGAACCAATGCCATAGGTATAACCTTTGTCTTCGCGTATATTCGACATAAGGCGGGAGCCGAAATAACCTCCGAATACGGTATTGAGCACATTCATACCCAGAAAATCAGGATGGGTCTTGTTGAACAGTCTGCGTCCCATACGGATGGCACATTGTACGGCATCCTTTTTTTCTACAAAATGAAACCTGCCCTCTGCCTGTTTCATCACAGCATCCGCTTTTTTAGGCTGTACCTCTTTGTTTTTCCAGCTGCCTCCGAAATGAGTGGCCAGGAGTTTGTCAAGAGCGGGGTCCATACGTCCGGAAGCTACTATATGGCATGCATTGGCACTGTAGGTTCCTGCATGAAACTGCACCAGGTGTTGCTGGTTGATCGCTTCAAAATCTGCTTCTGTCTGATAGTGCCCGTAAGGATGTGAATCACCGAAAAGGATTTGCACAAATTTTTTCCGGGACACGTTTCCGACCTTGGCTTCATCGGTCAGGAATTTTTGCTTTCTGTTGCGCATAAAAGTCAGAAATTCATGCTCAGGAAAAGTTGCGTTCTTGGTCACTTCCTCCAGCAAGGCCAGGGTATGAGACAAATGTTTGTTCAGGGTGAAGAGACAAACGGATGAAAAATCAAGTGTCGCTTCCGTCTGCAAAAATGCTCCGTAATAGTCCAGCTCTTCGGCAAAAGAAGAGGAAGAATAATTCTTTGTTCCTTCTTCCAGCATATCAATCACAGAAGAGGCCAGCAAAGGAAGGGGCTGATTAGCCGCTCCTGCAGAAGGAAACAGGATCTCTATCCTGGAAAGTTCCTGTGAGCCCGCGTCAATTTTATATACAGGTATCCCATTGTCCAGCCTTGTTTCCGAGGCTTCGGCAATCACTACTTTATCAGGCATTCCATAAGCCGGAGCAGCTTTACGGTTTAGTTCGTGTACTGTATTCATGAGAGTAAGGCTTAAGATTGTGCTTCGTAATACAGGGAGGAGCAGTTCTCTTTCCTCAATACCTGTTGTGCGGTCTGTTGTATGCCGGAGGCTGTGACAGCCATATATTTGCCAACTTCTTTGTTGATGTCTCCGGCTTCGCCCAGCAACTCAAAATAAGCCAGGTTCATGGCCTTGTCAAGCACATTCAGCTCACCGAACAGAAAAGTGGATTCCATTTTATTCTTCACCTTCTGAAGTTCGTGTTCACTGACCACTGTATTGCAGAGTTTATTCAGCTCATCAAACACAGCCTTCTCAGCTTGTTCAAACGAAACGCCGGCAGACAGTTTTCCCGAAACCATAAAGAGGCCCTTGTCGATATCGCCCATCAGGTAGGCATTCACTTCGGAAAACAGTTTCTGCTCTTTCACCAATGTATTGTAAAGACGGGCTGAATTACCCCTTGAAAGCAGGTCGGAGATCAGGTCCATGGTCTGGTAGGCTGCATCCCGCCTGCTGCACATATGAAAAGCCATATACAGGGCGCTGGAAGGCACATCCCGTTTAACGCGCAGCTGACGGTATTCTTTCTGCTGAGGTTCAGCAGGAAGGTTGCGTGCCGGTTTCGGTACGGACGGTATAGGAGCAAACCATTTTTCGGCCATTCGTTTTACTTCAGCAGGCTCTATATTTCCTGCTACAATCAGGATGGCATTGTTGGGGGTATAATGTTTTTTGAAAAATGCTTTCACATCTTCCATCACCGCTTCCTCAATATGTTTAATTTCCTTTCCGATCGTACACCACTGATAGGGGTGAACCTTATAAGCCAGAGGCCTTAAGAGAAGCCATACATCTCCGTATGGCTGATTCAGATAACGTTGCTTGAACTCTTCGATAACAACGCTGCGCTGCACCTCCAGGCTCTTCTCCGAAAAAGCGAGACTGAGCATTCTGTCGCTTTCGAGCCAGAATCCTGTTTCGAGGTTGGAACTGGGAAGGGTCAGGTAATAATTGGTGATATCGTTCGAGGTAAATGCATTGTTCTCCCCTCCCACCCTTTGCAATGGTTCATCATAGCTGGGTATATTGACAGACCCTCCGAACATAAGGTGTTCAAAAAGGTGGGCGAAGCCGGTACGTTCCGGATCTTCATCCCTTGCACCTACATCATACAGAATATTGATACAGGCAAGGGGTGTGCTTGGGTCGGTGTGTACAATAACACGGAGTCCGTTGGATAGCGTATAGCGTTCGAATTGTATCATACAGGGTTTACATCAAAATATGGACGAATATACAAATGCTTCTTAATTACAGGGGCTTTCAAGCAGCTCAGAAACGGAATTCACTTACAGTAGTCCGGGCAAGCCTGAATTCATCCAGGATTTCCTGCATGATTACTGCAGCAGGTTTGATATCTTTCAGGGAAGCGCTTATCTGTCCTATTTCAAGCTCTCCTTCTTCAAGATTTCCTTCGAACATTCCTTTTTTGGCCCTGCCTTTACCAAGCAACAGGCTCATCTCCTCCACACTGGCACAGCGCTGTTCCGCTTCCTGCACTTCCTGAAAAAAACGGTTGCGGAGTAAACGAACCGGGGTGAGCTGTTTCATGGTTAGCCGGGTATCTCCGTCAGACGCTTCAATTACACGCTGCTTGAAATTGATATGAGCAGAAGACTCTTCTGAAGCCACAAAACGTGAACCGATCTGAACACCTTCGGCACCCAGGGCCATGACAGCAAGCATCGCTTTTCCCGAACCTATGCCACCGGCTGCGATTAGGGGAACATGAATCGCTTCTTTTACAAGGGGTATCAGACATAAGGTTGTTGTTTCCTCCCGTCCGTTATGACCGCCTGCTTCGAACCCTTCGGCCACTATGGCATCCACTCCGGCTTCCTCGCATTTAAGGGCGAATTTTACGTTGGCTACCACATGGGCTACGGTAATTCCGTGATCCTTCAGATGCTTAGTCCACGTACGCGGATTGCCGGCAGAGGTGAAAACAATTTTAACCCCTTCTTCAAGAATGACATTCACATGCTTTTCAATATCCGGATAGAGCAAGGGCAGGTTGACCCCGAATGGTTTATCGGTTGCTTTTTTGCATTTGCGTATATGATCCCTGAGCACTTCCGGATACATGGATCCGGAACCTATTAAACCTAGTCCCCCTGAATTACTCACCGCCGAAGCCAGTTTCCATCCGCTGCACCATATCATTCCGGCCTGGATAATAGGGTATTGAATCTTAAAGAGTTGAGTAATTCGCTGGCTCATTCCGGAAATTTATAGACGGGCAAAAATAAGGTTTTTATCGGGGAAAAAGGATAAGCCCTGTTAACTAAGCCCTGCTTTAAAAAGCGGAAAAGAATTAAAAAACTGGTCTTTTTTTCCGGATTATACAAATTATCGTATATTTGTTACATGAAGCGAATCCTACTTCTCTCTTCTCTTTTTATTCTTCCTTTTATCTCCGATGCCCAATACAAGTGGGATGTTGGTGTTAAACTGGGGGCAGCCAACTATCTGGGTGATATAGGCGGAGGAATAAGCACACGTAAAAATTTCGTTCCGGATATGAAAATGGGTGAAACCCGTTTTGCCGGAGGAGCTTTTGCCCGTCTGAAAGTGCATCCGAAAGCTTCTGTTCAGTTTGGCTTTGACTATGGACATATACAGGGTGATGACAAATTAACGACCAACCCGGCCCGTCATGACCGTAACCTGAATTTCAAGAACAATATTTATGAACTGAATGCCATGGGCCAGTTCTTTTTCTACGAAATAAATGACCTGGGGCATACGTACCGTTACCGCAATGATTTCAGAGCGTATGTAGGTGTGGGTATAGCAGGTTTTCACCATAACCCAAAGACACTTGACGGTGGCATTGCACTCCAGCCTCTTGAAACGGAAAATGTTTCTTACAGCCTTTACCAGTTTTCCATTCCTGCCCAGATGGGTTGTTATTTCACCATTGATAAACGGTATCGCATAGGCTGGGATATTACCTGGAGAACAACTTTTACAGACTATCTGGATGATGTAAGCGGACATTATGTAAATCCGGCAACTCAAACACATCAGGCAGCTGCACTTGCCGACAGAACCAATGAACTGAATCTTTCCCAGGCTGTAAAGAACAATTACGGCTGGTATGAAGGCAAAGGCGCCAAACGCGGTGATCCTACCCACAAAGATTCTTATATATTCAGTACCATCAATATGAGCTATGCATTGAGAGGTAAGAGCACATTCTACCGCAGCAATTACGGAAGCCTCTTCAAAGGCAAGAAATATAAAAAGCGGAAATTCCGCGCCAAGTTCTGATGAAAGCCCCCCCGGTTAAACCAGGGGGACTTTTTTTACCCCTTCCTTTCCTGTTTGCAACGTTTCATGAATCAGGGAGGCAACCCTGTGGCATTCCCTTCGTCTTTAAGGAAACAACCCTCCTGACCATGAAACATCCCTACCTGATCATTCTTAGTATGGCTTTATGCATGCAAGGATATGCCCAGTACAGACTCGAAATCGGGCTTAAAAGCGGAGCCTCCAACTACCTGGGTGATATTGGCGGAAATTCCGGAACAAGGCGTGATTTCATCCCTGATTTACAGATTGCCGAAACCAGGGGAAGCGCCGGACTGTTTGTACGTTATCGCTTACGTCCTGCCGTATCTCTGGTCCTGAGTTATAATTACGGAAGAATTGCCGGAGATGATGCCCTTTCCTCCAACACGGCCCGCAAAGCCCGTAACCTTAGTTTCAGAAATGACATTCATGAGCTGAATGCAGAAGCCCAGTATTTTTACTATTCTGTCAACGATCTGTTTCATACCTATCACTTCCGCAATAATTTCAGACTTTATGTCGGAACCGGAGTCGGGGTATTTCATCACAATCCACAAGCGCTCTACAAGGGTGAATGGATTGATCTGAGACCCCTGCGTACAGAAGGAGAATTGCATCCCTATGCCACCTGGTGTATGGAAGTTCCCTTCACAACTGGATTTTATTTCACCTTCAATAATGTGTACCGCCTGGGATGGGAAATAGGATGGAGAAAAACATTCACCGATTACCTGGATGATGTAAGCGGACACTATGCTCCGGCTACTGCATTGCCCGGCCCTTTGTCTGCAGCCCTTGCCAACAGAACCCACGAGCTGAATCCTGACCCTGCTTTTGCTGCCAACTTTGCACCGGGAAGTAAGAGGGGGGATCCTTCACACAATGATGCCTATATATTCACTACTGTTAACTTCAGCTATGTGATAAGAGGGAGAAGCAAACAGAACGCCCGTATTTCCTGGATACGTTACAGCTCAAGGCACAGGAGAGCAAGACATTTCCCTGTTAAGTTCTGAAAATAAATTGCAGGAGCTTAGAAAGGGGTTTCATAGTAAGCGTCAGCAGGCCAGGTTTTATTCCGTTTACTTTCCAGGCCCGGCGGTCTTCTCTGTTCGCTTTGATCCTGTTCAGGATAGTCTCGTTACTCTTGCCTCCCACCCTCATCTTCACAAGAACCTGGGGAATATAACTGAGCCTTATTTTATTTTTATGAATAAAACGAAGCATCAGCTCGTAATCAGCAGATGAGCTGAAGGTGGTATTGAATGATCCGTATTTAATGTAACAATCCCTCCTGGCAAAAAACACCGGATGGGGAGGCATCCATCCTTTTAAAAAAAGCCCTTCCGTATAGGGACCTGAAATCCAGTTCCTGAATATGCGGTCGGGATTTTCTTTGTTCACATACTGCAGATCACCGTACACTGCATCCGGTCCTTCCTTCTCAAACTTTTCCATCACCAGATAAAGAGCCCTCGTTGAGGTATAAAAATCGTCTGAATGCAGTATGCCGATCACCTCCCCTGCAGCCAGTGCAATTCCTTTATTAAGAGCGTGGTAAATGCCTTCATCTTTTTCGGAGACCAGGTGCAGGATTGATGATTTATACTTTTCCAGAATAGGCAGCGTCTGATCTGTGGAGCCTCCGTCGATTACGATATATTCCAGATCAATCTTTTCCTGAGAAAGGACGGAACGAACGGCATGCTCTATGGTAGATTCACTGTTGAAGCAAACGGTGATGATTGAAATTTTCATTCGAAAGCTCTTTGTTTCACTTTCTGTGCCGGATTTCCCTGGTAAATATACCAGGCTTCCAGATCCTTGCTTGCTACAGAACCTGCTGTGAGTACAGCATGTGAGAATGCGGTTACTCCCGGACAGACCGTTGCTTTTGCCCCTATCCACACACCGGCTTCAAGGGTAACAGCTGATACCATCAGGTCAAAGTTCTTCTTTTTATAATTATGATTCCCGCACAGAATAAAAGCTCCCTGAGAAAGACAGCAATGATTTCCGATTTTAACAAGATCCAGATTATCGATCCATACATGCTCTCCAATCCATACATGATCTCCCAATTCAAGCTTCCAGGGATATTTGATATTTACGCGGGGTTTTATGACCAGCCCCTTCCCTATCCTGGCTCCGAACAGACGAAGCAGGAAAACTTTCACTGCATTGAAGGGAAACCATCCGGTGAAAAAGCACGCATTGACACA
Organism: Bacteroidia bacterium; assembly: GCA_044448685.1. Taxonomy (GTDB): domain Bacteria; phylum Bacteroidota; class Bacteroidia; order Palsa-965; family Palsa-965; genus Palsa-965. The sequence continues at coordinate 9,196 of JBIOHC010000025.1, read as the reverse complement.
ATACCAGAGCGTTCTTTTCAGAATACCTGCTCCGGGATTATACCAGCTGTTATTATATGCAGAAAGGTCTGTAGCTTGCATCGCTCAAAGTTAATCCTTTTCCCAGAAGGGGGCTCAGCGAAACAGGCGCTTGTTATCTTCAACCAGATTCGTATCAGCAGCCCGCTGTGCAGCGAATGCAACACAGGTATCCGAAAGGTTGTCAAAAGCGGTCTGGCTCATACCTGCAAAGGTTTCCAGTGTTTGTACGAATTCTTCCGGGTTTGTCAGCGGAATATCCCAGCCCAGTCCTTTTTCAGAAAGATTGTGCCAGGGAGTCTGATCACTTATCACGACAGGACAACCGGCTGCCCATGACTGAACAATGATATGTCCGAAATTCTCTCCCCGGGTTGGCATCCACAACCCATGGCATTCGCTCAGCATGCCGTGCACGCGCTCCGGCTCTATACTTCCCTTAAAACTTACCTTTATATTGGAAGAAAGTTCTTTCATCTCTTCTTCACATTGCTTGAAATAAGCGAGATCATACACCGGTCCATAGACCTGGAAGCTGATCCTGCAGGTTCTTATTTTCCGGAGAACCCGGAGGGCGAATAAGAGATTTTTTTCAGGTGCTATTCTTGCAACACTGATGAGGGAAAGTGATCCTTGTTCCTTCGTTCTTCGTTTATTCTCTTTTTGAATTATTCCCGGGGCAAGATTTCCGGCCAGCAGTACGTGGCAGTTTTGCCCGAATTGCTTACGGATATCATTCACTTCATCCGGGTTGGTGGCGTGGAATGTTACGTTTCTGAAAAGGCGTGCAAGTCCGACGATTCCCAGAAAAAAAGTCTTCTTCTTTTTTTTAACGGCAATAGCACTCGAAGCCAGCATTCCGCGTGCTGCCACCACAATCATATTCTTCTTTCTGTTCAATAACAGTAACGGGTACAGCGTAAAATACCGGGAATAAATACCGTTCAGGTAAACTTTATCCGGCCGGGTCTGACTGATGAGTTTCTTAATATTCCCGATACGCAGCTGATCCTGTGAAAAATAATATACATATACCCCTTCTTCTCTTTCTATCCAGGTATTGGGCCTGATTCCTGGATAAGGCTCGGATTCTGTATAATCTGTATTCCGGGTCACAATTCTGAATTCAAACTCAGCACGTAAATGCTCAACCAGGTTGGCACATGAACTTACCGGTCCACCTGCCTTGTAGCCCGGAAGGAACCAGTCAATAAATACAAGTATAACCGGTTTAGGCATCTATCCTGTGTTCAGTTAACCAATGTTCAAGCACTACCAGATACCAGATTCTGGACCAGGGTACACGGGGATCATTCGCCAGGAAATCGTTCCAGAGATTTAATACGGATGCTTCCTGAAATTCATTCCTGCCTGAGAGTTTTTTCATATTCCCGGCACAAAAGTCAAGAAGCTCGTTACTCATCCACTTTTTCCAGGGAAAAGTGAAACCCATTTTTGGCCTGTTCACTATCTCAGGAGGCAGGAGATCTCCCAATGAGTCAACCAGCAATTTTTTCGGAGTATGAGGGTATTTATACTTGTCAGGTACCCCAAGCACATATTCAACAAGTTTATGATCCAGAAAAGGTACCCTGACTTCAAGGGCGACGGACATACTCATCTGATCAGCATCCCGAAGAAGTACATTCTGCATATAGGAGCTCATCTCTGCAAAAGAGACTCCGGAGAGCAGTTTACCTGCCGGTAATTCAATAAGCGGATGGAGCATTGCTCTAACCTGATCTGGCAGGGTTTCATGCTGTTTCAACATGCGGATCAGTTCTTGCTCCGTCATCATTTTACGGGACAGAGGATAGGATCCAAGTAAACTTGTCTGACCGGAACGAAGCAGCTCAGCCACCTTTTCAGAACCAGGGCCCGGCCTGAGAAGTTTCAGCAAAGCTCCGCTTCCGGATCGCACAAAACCGGGCATATGACGAATCCATGCTTTATGGCTCAGGGAAACAGTGCGCGGAAAAACAGGATACCCTGCAAAAAGCTCATCACCTCCCAGTCCGCTCAGAGCCATTGTCACCCCTGCTTTTCGTGTTGCTTTGGAAACAACATAGGTGTTGATCCCATCCCCACCCGGATGATCCATTGCATGTAAGGCTTCCGGCAGCTGATCCAGAAAATCCGACACTTTCAGTTTTATTTCCTCATGCTCGGTCTTATATTTACCGGCAACCAACCTGGCGAAATAGGCTTCATTGAATTCTTTTTCTTCAAAAGTGACAGAAAACGTCCGGACTTTTGACACAGCTACTTTGCTCATCAATGCCACCACTGCACTGGAATCAATTCCACCGGAAAGGAAAGCACCAAAAGGAACATCAGCCACAAGTCTTCGTTCAACAGCCTTCAGCAGTAAATCAAGAACAGTATCACAGGTTTCTTTATATGTCTGTTCTGAAGGTCTATCTTTTGCAAATGACGCCATATCCCAATAAGCCTCCGGTTCAACACCATTACCGGAAACTGTTAGACAATGACCGGGCAGAAGCATACCGACACCTTTAATAATTGTCCGGGGAGCATGGACGGTTTGATAACGCAGGTAATCGGCAAGGCTCTGGGAATCTGTTTTAAGGGGTATAAGGCCGGTAGAAAGCAAGGGCCTCAGTTCGGAAGAAAAAACAAACAGCTTATCCCGGCTATAGTAATACAAGGGTTTAATGCCCAGCCTGTCACGCGCAATGAGCAGCTTATTTTCAATGGCGTCCCATATTCCAAACGCAAACATCCCGTTGAACTTCTGAAGGCATTCCTTACCCCAGCGAATGAAAGCTGCCAGCACAACTTCGGTATCTGTCTGGGTCCTGAATTGAAAGGTGGACTCTTTTGAACCGATTGAAATACGCTGAAGTTCCAGTCTGAGTTCCTTGTAATTATACAATTCACCGTTGTAAACAATGGTATAACGTCCGTCTTCAGTCGTAAAAGGCTGATGCCCTGCCTTACTCAGATCAATGATGGAAAGCCTTCTGTGTCCCAATGTAATGAATTCGGATGAATACAAACCTGCATCGTCAGGCCCCCGGTGGGCCAGCCGGTTATTCATGACAGATACAAGGTCATCAGCCCTCTTTCTATCTGCCAATCCATACATACCATTAATGCCGCACATATACCGTATGCTAGTCGGGTTGAACAATCACTTCATTTTCCCTGATCTCTTCATTTGACTTTTCAGTGCTTCTGTATTTGTCAAAATATGCTCTGTAATTGAAGTAATACAACCAGAGAATAAATGGAAATCCGTTAAGAAAATAATTCCCCTGCCTGAGCAGGGAAAGGATTATGATAACAAGCAGGGAATTAGAAGTTATCCAGTAACGGTCTTCTTCATCCGCGTTGCGCCTTACATAACATTTGAAGATCAGTATCAGTATGAATGACACACCGATAATACCTGTTTCAGACAAGAGCCTGAGAAACATGGAATTTGCATCGCTTTGATTAAATGCAAAATTCAGAATCTTGGTATTACGTGTTAATGTATATTTTTCAAAAGCAACTTTGTGTGATCCAAGACCCGTGCCCAGCATATAGCTGTTCATGAAATTTTCACGGGCTATATGGAAGTTATTATACAATACAAAACTGGAAGAGTTAACATTCTTTATGGAAAGGTCTTCATCGACCCATAACCCTATAGAAGAATCGACTCTGGAGCGGAATTCAGGAACATAGGAATACATACCTACACCCAGTGCAATAACAACAGCTATACCGATGAGCAGGTTCATGAAATATCCATAATTGGCCAGCAGTAACAATACAATGACAAAAAAACCTATATAACCCGTGGAGGCAGTAGACAGGAATTCAAGCAGAAGGATAATACAGCTGTCCAGAGGCCTGAAAAAAGCATTCGTTCGGGAAATCAGGCTGTAAAAAGCAACAAAAACAGCGGGAGCCATGACGATGGCAAACTGGGCCGGTTCGGCAAAAATACTGTTAACCCTCAACCCTCCGTTTTCACTGGCAACGAGACCCCACTTATTGAACAGCCAGGAATAATTATACCCAGCACTTATATGAAGCTTAAAACAAATCCATTGCCCCAGCCCTATATAACAACATATTCTGCATCCTTTGAGGTAAAGCCTGAACAATCTGTCTACATCATGTTCATAGTATTCAAATACATAATAGTAAAAGGAGGTCGATAAAAAGACCCCGATGAATATCTTCATAAATAACTGAGATGTATTATTCCCTATAGCCAGCTGGAATAACCCTACCAGAAGGGGGAAGACCAGAAGCTGGAACGGCACTTTTGGAAACCCGAAACGGGAGACAAAGAAGGGCAAAAAGAGCATGAAAATGATATAGTGGAAATAGCCTTCAAAAGGGGCATCAAAAAAGGTGATGGAACTGATAAATATGGTCAGAAAGATGAGAAAGGTCTCAAAAGGCCTCTGGCTATATGATGCTGTATCGTTCATAGTTGCGTAAGGCTTGTTTTTTCCCGGATCATATTGAATGTTTGTTTGGCAAGCACATCCCAGGTAAACAAATCCCTGACTCTGGAAACAGACCGTCTTCTTTTCTCATCCAGGACTGAGGCATCCATTTCCACTGCATCCATTAAAGCTTTACGGAGAGCCTCCTCTGATGCCGGTTCTATCAGCCACCCGTTTTGTCCGCAAACCATTTCACTCACAGCTCCTACATCGGTGGCAATGACAGCCAGCCCGCCGGCCATTGCTTCCAGAATAACATTCGGCATACCTTCCGAATGACTGGGACAAACCAGTACATCTGCATTCCGCATGACTTCTTTCATCCGGTCCGAATTTTCTATACCACCCGTATATTGAATCCAGCTTCTCTTCAGGCGCTTTGATTCGGGGATTGGTCCGGCAAAAGTAAAATGTATCTCCGGACCTGCCCAATTATCAAGCACACGAGTCAGTTCTTCAATACCTTTTCTCCTTTCGTAACGCCCGGCAAAGATAAATCTTCTGGCTGACCCTGTCTGTACCTGGTCTTCATTAATCCATTCCTTCTCAATTCCGGCAGGAAGCACAATGATTTTATTCAGTGGCACACCTATGTCTGTGAGCATGCCGGTTATTTTGCCCCCATAGGAGAATATATGGTCTGCATGAATCAGACAGAAACGTACCGGCCCTCTTAAGAGATACTGCTCCAGCCTTGATTTGAAGGATGCAGGTGCCTGAAACATTTCATACCCGTGAAAATTGACTCCCACAGGAGGCAAATGCTCTCCCTTAGCTTTTATATCTAATAACTTCCAGGCGGTAAATCCCTTGGCGTAAATAAAATCAACTCCTGATCTCCTTTTATATGCTTCCCATATCCGCGTTGAATATTCGAACGACTCATGTAAATAATGCCCGGGAAGGAATCCCCTTTGCGGAAATTCCAATTCAACAAGTGTTATAAATTTCCTTTCCTCTTCTGTAAACACCTCCCCTTTGTTTCCGGCTCCTCCTGGAATGTAATGGTATAAATCAACATATACCTGCAACCCGGCAAGGTATTTTGCCAGGCAGTATGAATGTTTCTGCATTCCTCCCATCACATAGGGGTAAATCCCGTCAGTTAGCAGAGCGATCTTCATGCAATCAGTCTTTTATACGATTCCCGGAATGTATTCTTTGAAAAATTACGGGTTGCCAGATCATGTAATTTCTCTTTCCCGGTATAAGTGCCCTTACAAAGCTGAAGCGGGGTATTCAAATCATGAACTACCTGTCCGCACTGATGCTGTTCAACAAATGCCGGATAATCACCGATTGCTTCTGAAATCAATACATGTAAACCGCAAGCCAGGTATTCGGCAAACTTTACCGGAGATGAAACAAGGTTTGTTACCGATGCTTCCCGTATGATCAATCCATAATCGCATATACAAAGTAAAGACCGTACTTCTGCAGGTTCCACCCATTTCCGGATGAATCTTGAACGGAATACTTCGTCCTCCTCAAGACCTTCCGGAATTTCTTTCGACATAAACACAATCTTCAGTCTGGAATTATTTTTGAGCTGAACGGCCAAAAAGGTCTTCACAGCCGAAAAGGATTGCCAGCCAGCATTCGAACCTGAATAAGCGATTAAAATATCCTCTTTTTCAATGTGCATATTTTTTCGCAACACGTTCAATTGGTCTTCCGGACTGATTGGATCCAGAAAACGTTTATGCAGTGTACAGGGAATGACAACATGTTTATCAAGCCTGTAATCAAATTCCCTTTCCCAGTATGTTACAAGGCTTTCCGAAACAGCGATACGAAAATCAGAACGGTGAAGAACATCAGCTTCCAAATGCGCAATTCCCTCTTTCAGAATCGGGCTTGTAACAACAGTGTATTCATTCAATTCGGCCTTATAAGCACCCCGGGCATCAAAACAAACAGTGCTGATCAAACCTGCTTTTTTCAAACACAGTGCCAGCCAGGTTGCATAAGGCCCTCTGGATATACAAGCCTTTCTGCTTCCGAACAGCAGCAGCAGAGCCAGGGTAATACTATTCCAGCGCCAGGTAAGCATGGTAGGGAACATCGGTACAACAGTGGCTTGTTTATACTCAGAACGAATAGCCCGGCGGTTTTTACCGAAAGAACGCAGGGATATAAAGGCTATGAGCCTCATTTTTGTATTCAGTTCAACTTCCATATACTCACAAACAGCTGTTACCTGGCTGAAATAAATGCCGGATGGAGCATCATTGAAGGTGATGTAAAGCATGTTGCGAATATACGAAAGGATCCCGGCAAGTAAACGGAAATCAGGGGGGAATAATGCCTTCTCAGTCTTTTAAACTCCTTATTTTGCGAAGGTAAGCGCTGGTAGATAAACCATGGGACCGGCTTGTATAATACAGTTCTATAGGGAGGTCATCTCCTGTTATTGGCTTGTTCCTGTAATCCTCACCCAGGAAACGGATTCCTATTTTTTTGCCACGCAGAAGGACGAGCAACTCTTCTTCACCGGAGTAAGTCAGCACTTCATCCACATACTTGCAGGCACTCACAATTAATACCCGTTCCTCCAAAGTAAATACAGGAGCGTGTTTACCCGGGTTGATTGACTCATCAAAGTGCTCGGCTTTATTAAGGGCAACGATAAGATAGTCACAATGCTCCCTGCATTCCTGTAACATCAATACATGCCCTGCATGGAACAGATCAAAAACACCGCAGGCAAAACCAATCTTCATATCGGACAGTCTAAAATCTTATACGTATCAGGTATTGAATGAACCGGAATTTATTTGGTTCCTGTAATCATATCAAGTATAATATGCAGGAGCACCTGATGAAACGATTCTACAATACCATAGTTACTTACCGGCAGATACATGTTAATTTTTCCGGTCTTGCTCAGGGCATTTCCCGGTTTGAATCCGGAAAGGGTGATGACATTCCCCTGCAGAGAATTGATATAGGCTGCTGAATTCAGAATATTCTTTGATTCTCCTGAACTGCTGATAGCAATGAGTAAATCGCCTTCCGTGAAATGTATTTTGAGCCACTCCATCATGGCATTTTCATACCCATAATCATTCGCATAACAGGTAATAAGTGCCGGATCAGAGAATGCAAAAGTCGGGAACCTGCCCATTTTCGCAAAATCTTCCATCATGTGCGAACAGATGGAGTTCGAGCCTCCGTTCCCAATGAAGAAAATGCGTTTGCTTTTCCGGATTAGGGCTACCGATTCCTCTATTTGTGAACGAAGGAGCTCGGAAGCAAAAAAGCCGGAAAAGTGATCACGGTATGAATCGGTTTGCATAGGATAACAGACTTTTGGGGGTTACTGAATGTTCATTACAAAGCCAGGTCGTACTCAGGCTTGCAGCAAGTGAAGGAATAATCAGATTTTTAACCGGTTGTTCCAGTGCCGCTGCAAGGCAGGCAAAAGAAAAATATGTATCTCCGGCCCCGATCGTATCGACTATTGAACTCGGGTAAGCATCCTGTCTGATCACCACTGTACCATTGGTATATACAGATCCTTTACCGCCCAGAGTCAGAAAAACTGATTCTGAATTCATTTCATAATTAAACAGTTCCTGTATATCGGCAGGTGTATCTGCAATATTTTTGTTCATCTGTAAACTTGCTTCTCTCAAATCCAGGCTTACACTTTTTTTCCTGTATTTTTTCCATTTACTGAGACGGTTGAATCCGAAATTATTTGAATTCGTCTGACAGTTCAGGTGGAAGCCATCATTTATTTTCAGCTTATTGCAAAACCCATGACCGAAATCGGCTACGATGCAAACATCAAAAGAGTTCGTGTCAATTTCAAGTGCACCAAACCCTGTTGAATCAAACTTATTGATTTCGACATGCTTTTTCTGATCAAAACTGTCAACATATCTGGTTTTAACAATTTCGTTCCCGGTATTCGTAATGAGCTCGACGGATTTGACAAAGCCTCTCAGGTGACCTGCTATGGCTGCTGCCCCACCCTGCTGGGACTGACGATTCTTCCCATTCAGTTTGTAAACCGGGCAGGCAGACTTAATGGAATGCCCTTCATAGGAAACATCCACAAATTCATCAATGATGGTTTCACCAATGACAGCTACCCTCAGGGAAGCTGCTTTTCGTATAAAATCCTCGACCGCATTCGTTAGCATACTGTATGTAAAATTAACAAAATTCTATGTATTAATAAGCTTTTGCCTTTCAGCACGGCACGCCTGTCACAGGTTCAAATCTGAGGTGAAGCCTGCAGTTCTTTGTCCAGAATCTGCAGAATGCGTTCCGTAGCCAATCCATCCCATAAAGGGGGGCGGGAGCCTTTTTTATAAGTGCCTCCTTTGATTTCACTGATTTTTGCATTAATCAGATCAATCTCAAAAGGAACCAACTCATTCGTCCCGAGCTCTATGGTAACAGGTCTTTCCGTATTGGGTCTCAGGGTAAGACAGGGAATACCCAGATAGGTCGATTCCTCTTGTATTCCTCCACTGTCTGTCAGGATGTAAGTAGCCCCTGAAACAAGTTTTTGGAAGGCGAAATAATCCAAAGGGTCGCACAAAATAAGACCGGGATCCGATTGAAAATCAGCAGCAAGTCCGAATTGCTGTATCTGTTTCAATGTCCTTGGATGAATGGGAAAGACCAGCTTATCCTGCCTGGTGACCATTCTGACCAGGGCCAGCAATTTCACCAAACCTGCCTTTGTATCAACC
>JBIOHC010000024.1:0-59962 GCA_044448685.1 Bacteroidia bacterium | reverse complement strand
GTCTAATGTCTTGTGTCTTACTCATTCCCACTCTATCGTCGCCGGGGGTTTGGAACTGATATCATAAACTACCCGGTTGATTCCTTTTACCTTATTAATTATTTCATTTGATATTTTACCCAGAAACTCATAAGGAAGGTGACACCAATCAGCAGTCATGCCATCGGTGGATGTAACAGCACGCAAGGCGACAGCATTTTCATAGGTACGTTCATCACCCATCACACCTACACTTTGCACCGGAAGAAAGATAGCACCGGCCTGCCATACATCTTTATAAAGACCGGAAGTCTTCAGCCCTTCTATGAATATATCATCCACATCCTGTAACACTTTCACTTTTTCCTCGGTAATAGCACCCAGGATCCTTATTGCCAGTCCGGGACCAGGAAAAGGATGCCTGTTCAGGATCGTTTCTTCAAGACCAAGCGTTTTACCGACTCTTCTGACCTCGTCTTTAAATAAAGTATTAAGGGGCTCCACTACTTTAAGTTTCATTTTTTTCGGCAAACCGCCTACGTTATGATGGGATTTAATGGTAGCTGAAGGGCCTTTGACCGAAACGGACTCTATCACATCCGGATAAATTGTACCCTGGGCCAGCCATTTGACATCCTGTATCTGATGAGCCTCCTGATCAAATACTTCTATAAACGCATTACCTATTATTTTTCGTTTTTTTTCCGGGTCACTTACCCCTTTCAGATCATCGTAAAAACGTTTTTTTGCATTCACTCCTTTTACATTCAAACCCATGTGGTGGTATGAGTCCAGGACTTTCTCAAATTCGTTTTTTCGTAATAATCCATTATCCACAAAAATGCAATACAGATTCTTCCCGATTGCTTTGTGCAATAATAAGGCAGCCACACTTGAATCAACACCACCGCTCAAACCGAGCACAACTTTGTCATTACCAATTCTCTGCTGAAGCGAAGCAACTGTTGATTCGACAAAAGAGGAAGGAGTCCAATCCTGTCTGCAACCACATATATCAACCACAAAATTGCGCAACAAAGCCATCCCTTCCGTACTGTGATATACTTCCGGGTGAAACTGTATTCCATAGGTTTTTTCGAACGCACATGAAACCCTGCCACCTTTACATCCGGGGTACTGGCAGTGATTTCAAAACTATCCGGAACATGGGCTATGGTATCTGCATGGCTCATCCAAACCTGGGAGCCGTTGGTCATATTCCTGAAAAGGGCATTACTGGTATTGAGTGTGGATATCTTTGCACGGCCATATTCCCTGCTATTGGATGCCTTCACTTCTCCACCGCCCTGCTGCGCAATAAGCTGTGCCCCATAGCAAACTCCGAGAAGGGGAATACGGCCTTTGAAACCGGTAAGATCCGGATGCGGAGCTTCAGGATCTCTTACGGAAAAAGGACTCCCGCTCAGAATAACCCCTTTCACTTCAGGCCCTAAAGCCGGATAATGATTAAACGGGTGAATCTCACAATAGACATTGAGCTCCCGTACCCGTCTCGCGATTAATTGGGTGTACTGGGAACCGAAATCAAGAATTAATATTACATCGTTTGGCATAGGGAAGAATAGAGGGACAAAGATAGGAATAAAGGACTTCCCCTATTTCAAGCTGACAAAGAATTCCGTCCTTCTGTTTTTAGCCCGGCCCTGCTCTGTCGCATTATCGGCAATCGGTTTGGCTGATCCAAAGCCCTTGAAAGCGAGCAGCTGGGATTTGGAAACCCCCAGCTTTTCCAGCATGTCGTAAACAGTCAAAGCCCGGTCTGTACTAAGGCCCAGATTGGATTTTGGATCCCCAACATTATCTGTATGTCCATAAATCTCAACCTTCATTTTGGGATTTTCTTTCAGATAGGTAGCAAACTCCTCTACCACGATTCTGGAACGCCCTTCCAGTTCGGCAGAATTGCTTTTATAATACAGGTTATTGATAGGATAGGCTATGCCTTCTGTCACCGTTTTTGTTTCCAGATCAAATTGTTTTGGTTTGGAACTCACACTGTCGGCCGAAATGAGCTGGGAACTGAAAGCCGACCCCTGTTTCTTTACGGTAATAATAAAATCTTCTTTCTTTTTCATGTTTACCACGGCAGCATAGGATCCGCTAACCGTGTCAAGAACCACATTGGTTTTGGTTTTGGAATTGGCTGTCTTAATCTCCACCTTCAGGTCTCCTGCAGGTTTGCCCTCTTCCAGCTTTACCTGCCCCCTGATAAATGCAACCTTCTGAGGGCGGGCTTTCTCATAGAGTTCAAATGAATAGATATCATAGCCTCCCGGGCCCTGATTTTTCTGTTTCTGATTACTTGCAAAATATCCGTAATGACCATCTGTACTGACAAAGAAGCCGACATCCGCTCCCGGGGTATTGATAGGGGAACCGATATTTTTAGGATCTTCCCATTCTCCTTTATCATCTTTTCTCACATAAAAAATATCCTGTCCACCAAATCCGGGTAATCCATCCGAAGAAAAATAAAGCGTTTCACTGTCGGAATGTATGAAGGGCGTTTTTTCCTCATTGGGAGTATTGATTTTGGGGCCCAGATTAACAGGGGTGTCCCAAGTACCGTCTTTTTTCTTGTGCGACAACCAGATATCCGACCCTCCATACCCTCCTGGTCTGTCACTTGCAAAATAAAGGGTTTGCCCATCTGCAGAAATAGAAGGTTGTGAATCCCATGCAGCCTTGTCATTGATCACCGGTCCGCAGTTTATTATTTCACCCCATTTCCCGTCCTGATAATCGCAGTAATAAATATCAAAATTCGGTTTATCCCCTCCTTCATCTTTTCCAATAGTGAGATATATTCTTTTGTTATCGATTGAAAAAGTAGAGCCTCCCTGATTATCAAATGTATTGAACGGGGGAGGCATTTTTTTCCCTCCGTCAAACTGTCCGTTTTTACCCCTGACACTGAATGTGAATTGTTCTAACATTCTGTCACTGGTTGTAAGTGATCCGATACTATTTACAGGCACTTTGCGTATGTAATAAATCTGTCCGTCATCGGGTGTTATCATCCCCAGGTATTCGTCTGCTTCTGTGCATACCCCTCCTACCGGTTTAGGGTCGAAAGGCACTATATTTTTCTTAAGCTCTTCATAAATTTTCCCATACGTGATCATTTTTTTTGCCTGACTCATGAAGAATTCAAATTCCTTATTGTACTTCTTAGGGTCATCGTCTTTAAAATCCACATACTTCTGAAGATATTTTATTGCATCTTCATAATTTTCCTCTTCGTAATATGAAAACCCTACATAGTAATAAGGATCCGAATGAAAATTAGGGCATATCTGGATTACTTTCAGAAAATTGGGAACAGTTGGTTTGTATGAACCCTGATGCAAATTGGCAAGCATTACGTCTATAGTTGCCAGCTTATAATAAGCTTCCACATAATCAGGGTCAGCCTCTATGGCTTTATTCAAATAAGCGATACGATCTTCTCTTTTGTATTTCTTATTATCACACCCTTTTTGGTAATATTCAATAGCTTTCTTGTCATCCGCCTGATGACATTTATCTTTTTCATCCTGGGCTTGCAGGCCTTTGCTCACTGCAACGAGAGCCCAGGCGGTAAGCAGGGTACGGTGAAGGTATTTCATAGTATTCTGCTGGATTTATGTCTCAGGAAATGATCTGCCAGGACCAATGCAGCCATAGCCTCTACAATGGGTACGGCACGCGGAAGCACACAGGGATCATGCCTTCCTCTTCCGTTCACATTCTCTGACGCCCCTTCTTTATTCACGCTTTTTTGTTCCTTCATAATGGTTGCCACCGGTTTAAAAGCAACCCTGAAATAAATATCTTCCCCATTGCTGATACCGCCCTGAATACCTCCCGAACGGTTGGTATGGGTATGTATTTTGCCTGAGCCGGCATAAAATAAATCATTGTGTTCCGACCCTTTCATGCTTACGCCTTCAAAACCGCTTCCGTATTCAAACCCTTTTACAGCATTTATGCTGAGCATGGCTTTGCCCAAATCTGCATGGAGTTTGTCAAATACAGGCTCTCCCCAGCCAGCAGGCATTCCGGTTGCAAAACAGGAAATAACACCTCCAATTGTATCTCCATCCTTTCTGACCTGTTCTATTCTTCTGATCATCGTCTCTGCCAGAAAGGGATCAGGGCACCGTACCGCATTCTTTTCGGTAAGGGTATGATCCAGTTCTTTATAATTTTTCAGCAGACGTATATCTCCAACCTGTGAGGTATAAGCGCAAACATCGACTCCTTCCTGCCGCAGCAGGAGCTTTGCAATAGCTCCGCCTACTACACGGGCTGCTGTTTCCCTTGCCGAACTTCTTCCTCCTCCTCGCGGATCCCGGAAACCATATTTCTGGTCATAGGTATAATCTGCATGGGAAGGGCGGTACTTATCCTGAAGGTGGCTGTAATCGGCAGACCGCTGATTCTCATTTGCAATACTGAATCCGATTGGGGTTCCTGTTGTCTTACCTTCATAGATTCCGGATAGAAATGCAACCGTATCGGGTTCCTTACGCTGAGTTACTATATTACTTTGTCCGGGTCTGCGCCTTGCCAGTTCCGATTGTATAAAAATTTCATCCAGTTCGAGCCCTGCCGGACAGCCGTCCAGGATTCCTCCAATGGCCGGGCCATGTGATTCACCGAATGTATGTAACCTGAATAATTGACCAAATGTGTTACCTGCCATCTTACAAAAATAAAGTATTTATGAAAACAGATTTGATTCCTGAATTAAACCTTTCAGTACCTTTCCACTCTATACAAGTTATGGGCTTCAGAACCGGATTTGCGTATTTAGTACTCCTCCTTCTTTGCCCTTCCCTGTACGGGCAGGTCCATGACAGTTCCTTCGTACCGTCAAAAGCTGCTTCACATGCGGGAGAAGACACTTCCGGTTTGAGACTCAATCATCTGATCCTCAAGCCCGCCTTTGATTTCGACCAGCGCTTTTCCTTCATTCGTGGAGCATCCGTTAATATCTGGGGCGAACGGGCCGGAGTGCTCGTGAATGATAAATTCAAATGTGGCATAGGGGGATATTACATGGATCAGAACCTTAAATATGCCATTGTAGACCAAAACGGGATGCCGCTTTATTATGCCCATCGCAATCTTTATTTCGGGACCTGTTATATAGAGCCCTTCTTACTCAGAAGAAAATACTGGGAACTCAGCATACCCATAGAGCTTGGATTCGGTTATTCAATATTCAAATCCTATGATAGTTATACGAACATACAACTGGCGAATCTCCGGAAAATATTCATCCCTGCAGGGATGGGGCTTTCCTTTTCTCTCAAGCTGCCAACTTGCTGGGGATGGCGACCTCCACGTTGGTTCGGAATCAATTTCCTGGCCGGTTACCGGTATTGTATTCTTGAAAATGAGTTCCAGACGGACTATAACGGACTGTTCTGGTCAATCAGTGGTACAATATTTTTGGATAGGTTTGTGGATGATTTGCACTACTGGAAACAAAAAAAGAAAGCCAGAAAATTGCTCAAAGGCAGCAACTCTGCCCATTAAGGAGTATAAGACCGATCAGTACGACGATAAAATAAGGAACCAGTGCCGAGGCTCCGGTATAATCTTTTGCAATCCTCTGTCCGAAAAAAAGCATAAGCAAGGTTGTACATGACAGGATTAACCCAAGATTCAGCCAGAATAAATCACCTTTCCAAACCAGGAGTATACTCCCTGCAAAACAGGCTGTTCCGGCAAGTAATTCCGAAACGAGCAAAATTCCTAAGAGTAAGGGGACAGCATTTTTCATGAAGGTCTTCCCAAAATGACTTTTCAGCCAGGTAAGATTCCCCTCCCAGTCTGTCGCCTTATCCATTCCGCTTTGAATAAACAATATTGTCAGAAAGATTCCAACAGCTGTTAAGGGCAGCAGGCTCTGAAAAGAAGAACAGAAAATAAAAGTGGTTTGAACCATGGATGAATTCGCTTGAGTTAACTGAGCCCCTGTTGAAATGTTCCTGCCTGTTAATAATCCAGAAATTCCTGCATTTGCGTTTTAAGCGTGTTGTTTACCAGCTCTTCTTTGAGTTTTCCATGCTCATCCTGCAAAGTCAGAATCTGTGAAACAGGCAGTAGTTTATGATATACATGAACTCCCATATAATGAAAACAATTACTCAGATAGTCGAGCCCTCGTGCATTTCCTCCCCTGCCGGAAGCAACTCCTACCAGAGCCACCTTTTTCCCTTTGAATAACTCCGGCCCGGCAGCATCTATAAAAGCACTGAATATCCCCGGAATACCTCCGTTATACTCAGGAACAACAATAATGAATTTGACTGCATGGAGAAGAAAAGTATCCATGATTTGTTGAAATCTTTCCGTCCTGTGTCCGAAGGTATCCGTGAAGATGAATGCAGGTGGCAGATGTTCAAGGGAAAGGAGTTTGGCTTCAATACCCTGATCCTGCAACAATTGAAGATAAATGTCGGCAACTTTGAGGGTATTACTGTGCTTTCTGTGTGTGCCTGAAATGATCGTATACATGTATTAACAGAATTTTGTTTAAAAGTCCCCCCCTTGCCGGATCCCGACTTTCTCTTTTTACTTAATTTTAGTGGCGGTAAACTTAGGAAAAGAATTGGTTTTTACTGATGAAGATAACATATTTCGGGCATTCTTGTTTTGGGATAGAGGTGGGAGGTAAACATTTGTTGTTTGATCCCTTTATTACTCCCAATCCGCTTGCATCTCATATTGATGTTGACAAAATCCGGGCAGATTATATCCTTGTTTCACACGGACATGAAGATCATATTGCGGATGCCGTAAGAATCGCCAAAAATACCGGAGCTAAGGTTATAGCTTCCTGGGAAATACATACCTGGCTTAACAAGCAGGGTGTGGAAAACACACATCCAATGAACATAGGCGGGAAATGGATGTTTGATTTCGGAAAGGTAAAATGTGTTACAGCTCAGCATAGCAGCAGTTTACCTGATGGCACTTATGGAGGAAATGCAATGGGCTTTATCATTGAATCGCCCAGCAAGAACTTTTACTATGCCGGAGATACTGCACTTACATACGATATGAAACTGATTGGTGATTACCGAAAGCTGGACTTCGCCTTTCTGCCGGTTGGAGATAATTTCACGATGGGTGTTGATAATGCCATTATTGCTTCCGATTTTATTCGTTGTGACGATATTATTGCCATGCACTTTGATACTTTCGGATTCATCAAGGTTGACCATCAGGATGCCATACAGAAATTTGAAAGAGCCGGATCCAGGCTGACTATACTGGACATCGGGAATACAATAGACAAGTAAGGACACCATAACCCCGGAGGGGTGTTACAATACTAACAAAAAGAAAATGGGTAAAATCATAGCAATCGCGAACCAGAAAGGCGGAGTTGGAAAAACAACTACTGCCATTAACCTAGCAGCCGGGTTTGCTGTACTGGAGCATAAAACATTGCTGGTCGATGCGGATCCACAGGCAAATTCAACTTCCGGTGTTGGGTTTGATCCTAAAAATATCAAGACGGGTATTTATGAATGCATTATTGATGGGCGTGATCCAAAAGATGTTATCCTGGGAACAAGTACCCCTCATATGGATTTGTTACCGGCCCATATAGATCTGGTAGGTGCAGAAATCGAAATGATCAATCTGCCTAACCGGGAAAAAATGATGAAACATGCATTGTCAAAAATTAAAGATGATTACGATTTTATCGTTATTGACTGCTCTCCATCCCTTGGTTTGATTACACTGAATGCTTTATCAGCAGCAGATTCGGTGATAATACCCGTTCAATGTGAATATTTTGCCCTGGAAGGACTTGGCAAACTCCTCAATACTATTAAAATCGTACAATCCCGTCTGAATCCGGAACTGGCTATTGAAGGAATACTTCTTACCATGTATGATATTCGCCTGAGACTCAGCAATCAAGTAGTAGAAGAAGTGAAAACGCATTTCCAGTCCATGGTTTTTGATACCATTATCCAGCGGAATACCAAACTGGGAGAAGCTCCGAGTTTCGGTGAAACCATTATCATGCATGATGCGACCAGCAAGGGAGCTATTAACTACCTGAACCTGGCAAGGGAAATTCTTCAAAAGAATGATATGACCCGGATGACTGATGCTGAAAAAATTATCAATATCATAGGTGATAACTAGACCGGCTGCAGACTGAATCCAGCAGAATATTCGTATCTTCGCAGTTCAAGAATCATTCATGACACTGAAAAGAAACGCATTGGGACGAGGCTTGGGAGCCTTACTGGAAAACGCCGGAACAGATATTACATCCAAATCCAAGACGGATTCTGAAGAAAGGGTCATGGCTGGTTCTGTAACAAATTTGCCGGTTCAGCAAATTGAGGCCAACCCGTTTAACCCACGGACTAATTTTGAAAAGGAAGCCCTTACCGAGCTGACCGATTCTATACGCCAGCATGGAATCATTCAGCCTGTTACAGTACGCAAAATGGGCTATGACAAATACCAGCTCATTTCCGGAGAAAGGCGTTTCAAAGCGTCACAGGCTGCCGGTCTGACCCATATCCCGGCTTATATCCGGGTTGCCAATGACCAGAGCATGCTTGAAATGGCCCTGGTTGAAAACATACAAAGAGAAGACCTGGATGCTGTTGAAATAGCACTGAGCTATCAGCGTTTGCTTGAAGAATGCAATCTGACACAAGAACAGCTTAGTGACAAAGTAAGCAAGCAGCGTTCCACAATCTCCAACTTTCTCCGCCTGTTGAAACTGCCTGCCGAAATACAACTCGGCATCCGGAACAAGACAATCTCTATGGGTCATGCCAGAGCCCTGGTAAGCATCGTGGACGAGCAGGCCCAGATGAAAATTTACAGTGACATCATTGCACATCAGCTCAGCGTACGTCAGACTGAAGAACTGATGCGGGGGAATACCCCTCAGACAGCACCTTCAAAAAAAGGCAAAAAAGGCAAACAACGAATTATTCTGTCTGTCGAAGAACGACGAATGCTGGAAGAAATAGGAGCTATGCTTGGTACCCAGGTCGAGCTTAAACGCCAGCAGGATGGTGCGGGGAAACTTATGATTGCTTTCAGCTCAGATGCTGACCTGCAACGTATTTTAAAAACCTTAGAGAAATAAATTTGTTCTCTTCCTCCACATTCTCCACAAAAAGCATTGCCGTGGCAAGCAGCCTGATTCTGCTGTTAAACGTATTTTCAGCTACAGCACAGAAAGACAGTATTCAAAAATCCGCACTCAAAAACTTAACACCTGTCCATTCTCCCCGAAAAGCAACTATTCTGTCAGCCATTCTTCCCGGGGCAGGACAATATTACAATCACAAATATTGGAAAATACCGGTTATATATGCCGGAGGTATCAGTCTGGGATATTTTTTAGGATATGAACTCGCTAATGTGAATTATGCCGACCGTAATTACAGGCTCCGTCTGAATAACGATTTCACGCATATGGACCCCTATTACCGCATCCACGGATTCACGGCTGCAGACATCCTGAATGATAAGAATTATTATTTACACTACAGGGATCTGGCCTTCATAGGTTGCGCCCTGCTTTATACCCTCAATATTCTGGATGCATCGGTGGATGCTCACCTTTGGCATTTTGATCAGAAGATAAATGACGATCTGAGTTTTCATATTTCCCCTTCTGCCCTGCCTGTATATGGATCATTATATCCTGCACCGGGTGTACGCATTGCCTTTTGTCATAAATAAGATTTGCCCGGCTTCCGAAAGGCTCAACTGATTTAATTACCTTCGTCAACCTAATTCAAAGGTTATTGTATATGAACATTGCATTGATTGGTTATGGTAAAATGGGGCGGGAAATTGAAAAAATTGCACTCAGCCGCGGACATCAGATCGTTCTTAAAGTTGATGAACATAACGCGTCTTCCTATTCGGATGCAGAACTGAAACAAGCCCATGCAGCCATAGAATTCAGCACACCGGCTACGGCGGTGGATAATATTTTGCGTTGTTTCAGGTGTAATGTTCCTGTTGTGGCCGGCACTACCGGCTGGCTTGAAAAAATGGATGAAGTAAAACAGGCCTGTACGCTCAGCGGCAGTACTTTTTTTTATGCCTCCAATTACAGCATTGGGGTTAACCTCTTTTTTCAACTGAACAAATTTCTGGCACAGCTGATGAATCCGTATTCAGATTATAATCCTGTCCTGGAAGAAATACACCACATTCATAAAAAAGATTCCCCAAGTGGTACCGGGATTACATTGGCCGAAGACTTGCTTTCCGGATTCAAACGCAAAACAAGCTGGAAAGAAGGGGAAAGTACAGATCCTGAAGTGCTTGCCATACTAAGCAAACGGGAAGGCGAGGTTCCGGGTACACATAACATACACTATATATCTGCAGTAGACGAGATATCTATCAGCCATATTGCCCATAACCGTAAGGGCTTTGCACTTGGGGCCGTCATTGCTTCCGAATGGATACAGGGGAAAAAAGGAATCTGGGGCATGAATGATATGCTTGGCTTTCGGGAAGTTCAGAAATAACGTGCCAAAAAAGTAACCTCTGCCTGTTCAGGCACGTAAGCAGTATTGACTGACAAACAACCAATTGAACGACCCCAGTGAACAAGCCGGACAAACTCCTGTCCCTCCTCCTTCTCCCGAAGTCAGGAAGAAAAAACCGGTGGCCAGAGAATGGGCAGAGGCGGTGTTTTTTGCCTTTATAGCCGTTTTATTATTTCGCAGCCTTTTTTTTGAAACCTTTACCATCCCCTCCTCTTCTATGGAGAATACACTCCTGGAAGGTGACTATATTATGGTGAGCAAGCTTCATTACGGAGCCCGCATGCCTATCACACCGCTTTCCATCCCTTTCTTCCACCAGAAACTGACAGATAAGATTCATTCGTATGTAGACTGGATCACCTTGCCCTACTATCGTTTACCCGGCTTTAGTGAAATAAAGCTCAATGATGTAATTGTTTTTAACAGCCCTGCTGAGCCGGATGAAAAAAACATGCCGGTTGATGAACGTACCTATTTTATTAAACGATGTACCGCCCGTGCAGGTGATACGATGGAGATAAGGGAAGGAGATGTATGGATCAACGGGAAAAAACTGCCAATGCCTGTTGAGTCAGAAGCCGAATATGTGGTCAGAACAGATTCCACTCCGCTTGATTCAGCTCATCTGATCCGTATGCGTATGCATCCGGCTGCTTTTACCCATGTCAAAGGTCACTATCTGCTCCAGCTTTCACCGGCAGCAGCTGACAGTATCCGGAAATGGAAAAATGTAGTCAGTGTAACCCTGAATGCCCCTAAAAAAGGCCAGGCCGACGAGGTCATGTTCCCGGCCTCCCGTAAGAATAACTGGAATGTAAATTATTATGGCCCCCTGGTTATTCCCAAAAAAGGCATGAAAGTTAACCTGACAGCCGATAGCATGCCATTCTACGAAAAACTCATAAGTGAATATGAACACAACAAAGTAGTACATAAACATGATTCTATCTTTATAAATGGCATCTATGCCACTTCCTATATTTGCAAAATGAATTACTATTTCATGATGGGTGATAACAGGAACAGTTCATGGGATTCAAGATATTGGGGATTTGTGCCGGAAGACCATATTGTAGGCAAGGCTGTACTTATCCTGGCCTCTATTGACAGAGTGAATAAACACTGGAGGGGAGACCGTATCCTGAAACGCATTAAATAATGACCTGCCTTCGATGATCAGATATATCCTGCCCTGCCTGTATATGGGCCCTGTTCAATACTATTCCAAACTCGCTTCAGGTGCCGAATGTATTATTGAGCTTGATGAACATTTCCGTAAACAAACCTTTCAGAGCAGGGCTGTGATTTATGATGCAAACGGTTCTCTGAAACTCATCATACCCCTGATGAAACACAGGGAAAAAACTGCTCTTAGAGATATTTGTATATCCTATGATGCACCCTGGCAGAATTTGCATTGGAAATCCATGGAATCTGCCTATCGCAGCTCCCCTTTTTTTGAATATTACGAACATGAGTTCATCAATTTTTATATTGGTAATAAATGGAAATATCTAATAGATTATAATTTGGCGATTCAGGAAGTGATTCTGAAACTACTCAAACTGAATCCATTGATGACACATACAACACGTTTTGAAAAGGAATACGTAGGAGCCATCGAATGCCGGGACCTGTTTTCATTCAAAAAAAACACCAGAGCCGATCCGGACTTTGTCCTTAAACCTTATAATCAAGTATTTGAGCCTAAACATGGTTTTATTCCCAATCTGAGTATTGTGGATCTGCTTTTCAATGAAGGCCCTGAGTCAAAAACGATATTAATTGATCCGGCATGACACCCTGTCAGCTAATTTCGGATGGCAATATATTTGATGGAATTGCGTAACTTTAAGTTCTATTTAATTATAACAATAAAAAATCATACAATGGCCGTAGAAATAACCGACGCAAACTTCGATGAAATGGTTGCAAAGTCAACCAAACCCGTATTACTCGATTTTTGGGCAGAATGGTGCGGTCCTTGCCGCATGGTAGGGCCTGTAGTAGAAGAAATTTCCAAAGATTACGATGGAAAAGCTGTTGTAGGTAAGGTGAATGTTGACAACAATCCGAATATCTCCATGCAGTTTGGAATCCGGAATATACCTACTATTTTGTTTTTCAAAGACGGAAAGGTTGTTGATAAACAAGTGGGAGCGGTGCCGAAAAAGGTTTTGAGCGATAAGCTGGATGCACAGCTGAAATGATTCAACAGGAAATCCAGGAATTTGGTGAACTTGAACTACTTGCCCGTCAGGTGGTGGAAGGCTTCATTACCGGGCTGCACAAGAGCCCCTTTCATGGTTTTTCCGTCGAATTTGCCGAGCATCGTCTATACAACAAAGGGGAGCCGACCAAACATCTGGATTGGAAACTCTTTGGCCGTACGGATAAACTGTTTGTAAAACGTTATGAAGAGGAAACGAATCTCCGGTGTCAGCTGGTGATAGACGATTCCTCTTCTATGTATTTTCCGGTTCCGGAAGGCAAGAACGGTCCACCCAACAAGATCCGCTTTTCAATTTATTGTGCTGCAGCCCTCATGCTGCTCCTGAAAAAACAGCGCGATGCAGTAGGGCTCAGTATATTCGGTGAAGTATTGGAGGTGAATACAGGAGCCCGTTCCAGCTCTTTGCATCATAAAATCCTGATGACAGAACTGGAAAAAAGGATGGAGCAGATCCGTCCGGAAACACTCCGTAAAACAAGGGCTGTAGAGGCTCTGCATGAAATAGCAGAAAGCATTCATAAACGCTCTCTGGTTGTCATCTTCAGCGATATGTTTGATTCCAGAACTGAATCAGAGGATCTTTTTTCTGCCTTGCAGCACCTCAAACACAACAAACATGAAGTGATCCTTTTTCATGTAGTAGATGCCAGGAAAGAGCTCGACTTTGAGTTTGAAAACAGGCCCTACCGCTTTGTGGATATGGAAACCGGTGAAACATTAAAGCTTAACCCCGCCGAAGTCAAGGATCATTATATAAAGACTATTCACGACTTCAGAAATGAACTGAAACAGCGTTGCGGTCATTATAAGATTGATTTTGTTGAGGCGGATATCAATCTGGGATTTTCACAAGTCCTGATGCCCTATCTGATCAAACGAATGCGGATGAAATAAGGTTCATTCTTAATTGTTTTTCCTATTTTTAAGAATGTTAATGCTGTTTTATGATTGATCGTTTCAAAACGTATATTCAAAAAAAAGTAAACCTGACTCCGGATCAGCTTGATTTGTGGATATCCCTCCTTATTCCCCGCAAGGTGCTGAAACAGGAATATATCCTGAAAGAAGGAGAAATCAGTGATTCTGCTGCCTTTGTATGCAAAGGATGTATGAGGCTTTATTCGCTTGATGCCAGAGGGAGGGAACATATTCTTCAGTTTGCCCCGGAAGACTGGTGGGTTGGGGATATGGAAAGCTCCTCCAAACAGATACCTTCCCAATGTTATATTGATGCCATCGAGGATTCGGATATACTTATCATGACTGTTACCTCACAGGACAGGTTGTTTCAGGAGATACCTGCGGTTACGTTTTTCTTTCAGGAACTCATCCGGAACCGTCAGGCAGCCACTCAACGCCGTATTATCTTTTCCATGAGTGCTTCAGCCGAAGAGCGCTATCTTGATTTTATCAAGGCTTTTCCTTCCCTGACACAGCGTGTTCCACAGCATATGATTGCTTCCTATCTGGGCATAGCCCCCGAATCCCTTAGCAGGATACGTAAACAAGTGGTGCGTAAGAAATAATCCGTTAAGGCTTTACCGGATTGGAAACAGCATCATTCAGCACCCGCATGATGGCTGTACGTGTTCCCTGTTTAAGCAGGCGATTATCATCCGCATCCGGGTATACACGGTTGGAAAGGAACACATACACCAATCCGCTCGCAGGGTCGGCCCAGGTAATGGTACCTGTGAATCCCTGGTGACCGAAACTGAGGTAGGAAACACAATCACATACCGGGCTGTCTTTCTTAGGGTCTGTTTCAGGTTTATCAAATCCGGCACCTCTTCTGTTACTCACACAATACTGGCACCTGGTAAAATCATTAATCGTTGCCGAATCCAGGTAACGAACACCTCCATAGGTTCCTTTGTTCATATAAAGCTGCATCATCACAGCTACATCATTGGCATCTGAAAACAACCCGGCATGTCCTCCCACTCCACCCATCATCGCCGCTCCCTGATCATGCACATCGCCCTGTATCTGTTGTTTTCTGAATTTAAGATCGTATTCCGTAGGGATAATCCTTTCCAGGTCAAAACGCTCTCGGGGCTTATAACCCATAGTCTGCAGTCCAATAGGCTTGTAAAAGACACTATCAACGAAAATATTCAGCGCCTTCCTTTTGTTTGTCTCAACCAAACGCTTGATAAAATAATAGCCCAGATCACTGTATACAAACTTGCCCCGGGTACCCATGGGCGAACGTAGTAATTGCTGAAACATTGTGTCCTGCCATGCCTTGCGGATATAAAGCCGGTCTGCAACACGCAAAGGGAACGAATCACTTTTTGTTTTGCTATAGATGCCTGGTTTGTATTCCGTTCCTTCCATGGTCCACATCCAGAATGGCAGCCAGTCCTTAAGTCCGGCCTGATGCGCCATCATTTCACGGATAATAATATCCTGTTTATTACTCCCCTTTATTTCCGGCAGATGCTCACTCAGCCTGTCATTCAGCCTTACACTCTTCTCATCCACAAGCTTCATGAGTGCCGGTGTTGAAGCCATAATTTTAGTAACAGATGCAATGTCATAAATATCATCATTCCTCACTTTATCCTTTTTGGCATAGGTATGATACCCAAAAGATTTACGGTAAAAAACCTTCCCGTCTTTGGCAACCAATATCTGGCATCCCGGGTAAGCTTTATTTTTTATTCCTCTCCATGCCAGGGTATCGATCTGTTTCAGTTTGCGGGGATCAATATCCACCTCTTCCGGAACAGTATATTTAAAGCGTATTGCCTTTCCGGTATTAATACCTGTACCTGCCGGGAAACGGGGAGAAACACTGACCGGTATTTTACCCGATGCTCCTATCCCGCCGAATATCAGTGCAGCGGAGGAATTCTGTGTATAACTGCTCCATTCATAGGAAAGGACAACTGCATCGGCTTTCTCCACCTCTTTAAACAACGTAAGCAAATACGGATTGGCAAACACATCGACTATGATATGCTTGTTCTTCATGCTGCAAATGGAATCCAGCAGATGGCGGCAAAGATCGCTCAATCCGAAATCTTTTTTGGGTGAGTTGTTCGTATTATTCACGCATAAAATGATCGTATTATAGTCTTTCAGTTTCCGGAGTATTGAATCACCCAGGTTCTGTTTTGCATCCTTGGTAATACCCAGATGAGATACGGGCATATAATTATTGAGCATTTCATCGAACGCAGAAGGATCTTCATATCCCAAAGATACAGTTGCAATACGCAACGTATCCAGGCGTTTGAGGGGCAGCAGGTTATTGTCATTCTTGAGCACTGTCATGGCTGCATCTGCCAGCTTACGGTTCAGCAAATCGGCTCTGCGGTTGTTAAGGTCTTCATAAATCCTTATTAAGGATATTTTTTCCGCTTTGGCAAGCCCGCACCAATATTTAGCCTTGAGTATTTTCCTGCAACGCTTGTCTATTTCCTCCTGTGTAATCAGTCCTTTCACCATGGCTTTTTTGATTTCCTCTATTGCCGTCGGAACATCTTCTGAAAAAAGAAGCACATCATTACCTGCAAGGAGGGCTTTAAGATCTACCAATCCGGGAGCATAGAATTTGGCCACTCCTCTCATGTTCAATGCATCTGTAAATATTAGTCCTTTAAAGCCGAGGGTATCTTTGAGCAGACCGTTCACTATTTTGGGCGACAGGGTTGCTGCCATATTTTTTGCCGTATCATAACAGGGTACATTCAGATGTGCCACCATCACACTGCCCAATCCCTGTCTGAACAGTTCGCGGAAAGGATACAATTCCAGCGTATCCATTCGCTGAATACACTGGTTGATGACAGGGAGCGTTTTATGCGAGTCACTGTCCGTATCGCCATGCCCCGGAAAATGTTTCGCATTGGCAAGCACACCTGCATCCTGCATCCCTTTCATATACATGCCTGCTTTGCGTGCAACGAGGTATTTGTTTTCCCCGAAGGAACGGTTACTGATAACCGGATTATTCGGATTATTGTTAATATCGGCCACCGGGGCAAGATTCACCTGTATTCCCATACGCCTGCATTCACGGGCTATTTCTTTACCCATCTCATAGATCAGAGAATCGTCCTGTATGGCTCCCAGGGTCATCTGTCTTGGAAACTGAACGGTGCTGTCAAGCCTCATAGCCAGCCCCCATTCACCATCAATGGAAATAAGCAGGGGCACCTCTGAAAGGCCCTGGTAGAGATTACACAGGTTGGCTTCCCTTTTTGGTCCGCCCTGGAAAAAGATCAGTCCTCCGATACCTTGTTCTGTAATCAGTTTTTTAATTTCATTTACATGCGCTTTATCCTTATTGGAATAAGCTGCCACCATAAAAAGCTGGCCTATTCGCCGTTCAGGACTCAGGGTGGCGAAGACTGAATCCACCCAGTGATTACTATCGGCCGACTCAAACACAGGGTTGCCTGGATCCTGCTGCCTTGTGGTAAAGGCTGTGAGCAAACAAATGGAAGAGACTAACAGCAGAAAAGGGTAAATGCGCATAGATTGCCTGAATAATCCTTAAAATTATTCAGAATAAATGGCTGATTTCCCGCCTCGCCCTTCACTTATCAACAGGCTATGTTTAATATGAATATCCGCCAGAACCCTTACCTTTGCAATCCCTCAAAAAAGAAGGGAAAATTCAGAACCATGCCCGATATTATCCGGCTTTTACCCGATTCCATTGCCAATCAGATTGCTGCCGGCGAAGTTGTGCAGCGCCCTGCTTCGGCGGTGAAGGAATTACTGGAGAATGCCATAGATTCCGGTACGTCTTCCGTGCTATTGCTTGTCAAGGATTCCGGTAAAACACTTATACAGGTTATTGATCAGGGTACAGGCATGAGCGATACCGATGCGCGGATGAGCTTTGAGCGCCATGCCACTTCCAAAATACGAAATGCAGACGATTTATTTTCTATCCAAACCAAGGGTTTCAGAGGGGAAGCACTGGCATCCATAGCCGCTATTGCACAGGTAGAGCTTAAGACCAGAAAGGCAGACCAGGAACTGGGAACCTGTATACATATCGAAGGCAGTGAAGTAAAAAGCCAGGAAACCTGTGCCTGTGCCTCCGGAACAAGTATTGCAGTCCGCAACCTTTTTTACAATGTTCCGGCAAGGCGTAATTTTCTGAAGTCTGATGCGGTTGAATTCAGGCATATTGTTGATGAGTTCGAACGGGTTGCCATTGCGCATCCTGAAGTCAGTTTCACCCTGAACCATAACAACACGGAAGTATTTAACCTGCAGGCATCCAATCTCCGTCAGCGTCTGGTGGCCTTGTTTGGAAATCCTTACAATGCCAGATTGGTTCCCCTGGCTGAACATACAGATATTTTGGGCATGAACGGCTTCATAGGGAAACCCGAATTCGCCAAAAGAACCAGGGGAGAGCAGTTCTTTTTCGTAAACCACCGTTTTATCCGGAATGCTTATCTCCACCATGCCGTTCAAAGTGCATACAGTGAACTCTTACCGAAGGATACATTTCCATCCTATTTCATTTTCCTGGAGGTGGATCCGCGGACTATCGATATCAACATTCATCCGACCAAGACCGAGATCAAATTTGAGGATGAGCGTACTATCTATGCCTTATTACGGTCAACAGTAAAGAAATCACTCGGACAATACAATATTGCTCCTTCCCTTGATTTTGAACAGGAGATGGGCATTGAACTACCCCTGAATCCGGAGAACAGGCAGGTAACAGCTCCTGAAATCAAGGTAGATAAGAGTTTCAATCCTTTCCGCACCGATAAAATGGAGCAGGACACACCGGCTCCGGATTATTTTAAAAACATATCGTGGGATAAGCAGTACTCCCGTCATGCCTATAACCAGCTCGATCTGGTTAACAAACAGGATGCAGAGCACAGGGATCCGGAACAGGAAGAAACCCAGCAAACCATGCATGGAGCCTGGGATACGGAGTCGGACAAGGATCATGCACATAAAACATTCCAGCTTCATAACCGCTATATACTGGCCCATATAAAATCAGGTTTCCTGCTTATTGACCAGCAACGTGCTCACGAACGGATACTTTTCGAACGCATTCTGGAGACCATGAGGGATCAAAAGGCTTTTTCTCAGAAAAATTTATTCCCTGATTCCATACAATTCAGCTCCGGTGATATGATCTGCATACAGGCCCTGATGCCAGACCTGCATGCTATGGGTTATGAAATCAGTGAATTCGGAGCAAATACTGTGGTGGTAAACGGGGTACCGTCAACGCTGACAGAGACAAATACAAAAGGTATTCTGGAAGAACTCATCGATGACTATAAACATCATCAAAGTGAATTCCGGAACAATCAGCAGGAGTGCATAGCCAAACTTATGGCCCGCAAGGGGGCAATACAAGGAGGAAAGAAGCTGAGCGGGGAAGAGATGAACCGCATCGTGGATGAGCTGTTTGCCTGTTCAATGCCTTACTCCACCCCGGATGGCAAACCGACAGTATTGACTTTTGGACTGGATGAACTGGAGAGGAGATTTAAAAAGTAAGGATGAATAAACATATAATTTTTCTATTTTGAGTTACGAGCAACAGTACCGCCCTTCAGGTTTCACGATGCTTCCTCCGGTTGTCAAAAACCTGCTGATCATCAATGTCATCATGTATCTGGCCAATCTGGCTTTCTTCAGCCGCTTCGGAATAGAGCTGAATGATATACTCGGTCTCCATTACCCTACTTCAACCAAATTCCATTGGTACCAGGTCTTTACCCATATGTTCATGCACGACAGGGTAAACTTTCAACATATCCTGTTCAATATGTTTGCCGTATGGATGTTCGGGTATATACTTGAGAATTACTGGGGCCCGAGACGCTTCCTTATTTTTTATCTCATCACAGGACTCGGAGCAGCCTTCCTGCAGATAATTTTTACCAGCTATCAGCTTCATGAAATCAATGTCTTTCTGAGCAACCCCAGCCGGGAAGCCTTTGACCATATCATAGGTCATTATTATAGCGGGCAAATCCCTCCGAATGTACCGGTAGCTGACATGGTTCAATTTATGAATAATGAGCATTTGGTGGAACTGAACAGGGGATGTGTAGGAGCTTCCGGAGCTCTGTTCGGAATACTTACCGGCTTCGGAATGCTTTTCCCGAACACAGAACTGATCATGATTTTTTTCCCTATTCCTATCAAGGCCAAATATTTCGTCATGATTTATGCAGGGATAGAACTATTCACCGGTATTTCACGTAACCCGGATGATGGCGTAGCCCATTTCGCCCATATAGGAGGAGCCATTTTTGGATTTATCCTGATCAAGATATGGCAGCGTAAAAGACAACATTTTTATTAGTATTTTTTTGCTATGACCCATGCTGAACGATATTAAAAGGACTTTCAACCTCAAGCACAATGGCCTGAACAGGCTCATTGCAGTCAACCTTATTCTTTTTGTGGTAATCGGTATCAGCGACTTCATACTGAAAATTTCCCATATCCGTTTTCAGCTTGAGGAACTGCTTATGCTGCCACCCTTTTTTACGGGTTTTATGGAGCATTTCTGGACCCTTTTTACCTATATGTTCACCCATACGGAATTCGGGCATCTGTTTTACAATATGCTCACCTTATACTTTATTGGTTCCATTTTTTGTGAATTTATGGGCAGTAAAAGGCTGGTAGGCCTTTACTTTATGGGTGGGCTCAGCGGTGGAATACTCTTCATGTTAATGAACGGAACCCTTCCTCTTGAATTCATGAAACCTGGTCCATTGCTTGGAGCGTCGGCAGGCATCATGGCTGTTGTAGCTGCTATAGGTGTTTATGCGCCCAATCTGATGGTGAATCTGTTCGGCATCTGGCCCGTAAAGCTTAAGTATGTAGCCCTTGGCCTTTTTGTAGTCTCCAGTGTCATCGATCTTCAGTCTTCAAATACAGGTGGAAAGATTTCTCATTTCGGAGGAGCTATTTTCGGTCTGGTTTTTGCCCTTCGCTATCAGAAAGGTGTTGATATCACACGGGGAGCCACCGGAATATTTGATTCCCTGCTGCACCTGTTCCGGAAGAGGGAAAAGCGACATGTCAAAATGGCCTATAAAAGACCAGTTTCGGATGAGGTCTACAATGAGTCAAAAGTGAACGATCAGAAAAAGATGAATGATATTCTTGACAAGATCTCCCGATCGGGCTATGAAAGCCTGAGTAAGGAAGAAAAAGATTTTTTATTCAATACCAGTAAGAAACTGTGACCCGGATGGAAGATCCAAAAACCGAGCCAACTCAGTCTGTATTACCACAGCCCCCCCCGCCTGCCAGGAGATTCCGCTGGCGAAGGTTCATCCTTTGGATTAATTATAGCTTTATTCTCTTCCTGCTTTTCTCCTATCTCGCTCCTTATGTCAGTCCGAATGTATTCTGGCCCCTCGCCTTCTTCGGTATTTCCTATCCTGTTCTGTTAATCATCAATCTGCTTTTTTCCCTTTACTGGGGACTGAGGTTTCAGAAGCGGTTTCTGTATTCCCTGCTGGCAGTGCTTTTAGGATTCAACACCTTGTTCTCCTATATACAGATCAATCTTCATAAGGACCCTGCTGTTTCCTTAACAGCCAAATACAAACTTAAGATCATGAGTTTCAACACCAAGTTGTTTGACCTTTACAACTGGACACATAATATGGAAACCCGTAGCCGTATTTTTGATATGCTCAAGGCTGAAAAATCGGATATCATCTGCATGCAGGAGTTTTACAATTCTGACAAGGGTCATTTCCGCAACCTGGATACCCTTGTCAAGCTTCAGAAAGCCAAATACGCTCATACGGAATATATGGTCACACTCAGGGGAACAGACCACTGGGGTATGGCCACATTCAGCAGCTACCCCATTGTAAACAGGGGCCTGATTGATTTTAATACCCGGGGGAATAACAGCTGTATTTATACCGATATACAGATTGGACCTGATACAATACGCGTCTACAATGTGCATCTGCAAAGCATGCATTTCAGTGAACACGATTATAAATTTATGGAAGCCCTTGGTGATATTAAAGATCTTAATGAGCTGGAAGGGTCAAAGAGTATTTTCAGAAGGATGAAATGGGCTTTCAGGAGAAGGGCCGGACAGGTTGAAATCATCAATGAACACCTGAGAAATTGCCGGTATCCGGTCATTATTTGCGGTGATTTTAATGATACCCCTAACTCCTATTCCTACCATACCCTCGGAGGTGGGATGAAAGATGCTTTTCTTGAAAGCGGTTCAGGCTTCGGACAAACCTATTATGGCAAGTTTCCATCTTTCCGTATCGATTATATATTTCACAGTCCGGCTATCACTTCCTGGAATTATAAGACTATCCATACCGACCTTTCCGATCACTACCCGATTACATGTTCTGTTACGCTTGGACATTGATAGTATCCGGATAACTTCTTGTTAGTAACCGCTTAACAATACGCTGCTGGATTTGCATTTTTTCTTTGTATTATTGTTTCTTAAAACCACCCTGACTATGAAGCGAATTCTTCTTTTCACCCTTGTTCTTTTTTCCACGCTTATCAGCCAGCGCTGTACTGCCCAGTGTATAGAAAGAGGTAATTCCATCATTGATTTCTCTGCCAAGCTGGGGGTATACAACGACCTGATCCATGTTCACCAGACTACTTTTACCAAATCCGACCATGCCGGAAGCGGAATATATACGCTTGGCTATGAAATAACCCCATTCAAATGGCTGGGAGTTGGCTTGCAGCTTCGTTACGACAAGTACATGGATTCTGCATCCCAAAAACAAACAACCTATAGCTTTAACGTACCTGTTTATTTCAATATTCATTTTGTGCATACCACCCATGTGGATTTATATGCAGGTATGGCATTCGGATTTTCCACCTTCAATGTGAACGGCAACGATGCCAGTGTCACCAAACTTAGCGGAGTGGGCAGCTTGTTTGATATTCATGCAGCACCCCGGTTTTTTCTTGGTAAACATTTTGCCATCTCCATTCCGATTTCTTATACCAGCTTCAGCTACCCTCAAATAACGGCAACAAACAATACCACCACAATCAACAACTGGGCTGATCTGACCCTCGGGGGCCTGAATATAGGGCTGGGCCTTAACTATAAATTCTGACGTGAACCCTGAGCGTATCGTCCGCAAACATGATCCATTTGAAGCACTGAGAATACCCGAGTTCAGTTATTTTGTAAGTGCACGTTTCTTTCTCACCCTGGCTATTCAGATGCAAAGTGTCATCATAGGATGGCAGATTTATGCCCTTACCAAGGACGTACTTTACCTGGGTTATGCCGGATTGGCCGAAGCCTTACCTGCCATAGGCATTGCTTTATTTTCAGGTCATGTGGCCGATGTCATACGACGTAAAAGAATCATCCTTGTCTCCACTTTTGCACTCGCTCTGACTGCCCTGGCATTCGCCTGGATCTCCTCTCCCCGTTCCGGAATCCTTGAGCATTACGGTGTATTCCCCATCTTTATCATAATTGTCCTTGTCGGTATCATACGGGGCTTCCTGGGTCCTGCTTTCCCTGCCTGGATGGCTCAGATCGTTCCGCGAAGCCACTATACCAATGCTGCTACCTGGAACAGTACTATCTGGCATATAGGGTTTATTGCAGGCAATACCATCGGTGGACTGCTTTGCTTATTCGGTCTGGGGAAAGCCTATATAATTGTTTTCTCCGTCATGTTCCTGTCTATGGCATTTGTTGCCCTGATCAGGGACAAACCATTGCCCCTGAAGGAGAAGAAGGAAGGGCTCCTGGAAAGCCTTTCCGCTGGACTGAAGTTTGTATTCAACAATAAAATTATTCTGGGGGCATTGAGTCTGGATCTGTTTGCTGTCCTGTTCGGAGGTGCCGTAGCTCTTTTACCTGCTTTTTCAGATAAGATACTGCATGGAGGCTCTATGGGTTTTGGAATCCTGAGGGCTGCGCCGGGTGCGGGGGCTGTTGTAACAGCATTTCTCATGGCCTATATGCCTCAGAAGAAAAATGCAGGACGCAATCTCCTCCTGTCTATTGCGGGATTCGGCATTGCCACGATTCTTTTTGCCCTGTCCCAAAATTTTTACCTCTCTGTCTTTTTTCTCTTCCTCACCGGGGCTTTCGACAATGTGAGTGTGGTGGTTCGTCACAGTATTCTGCAGCTCCTTACCCCCGATACCATGCGGGGAAGAGTTTCATCCGTGAACAGCATATTTATAGGATCTTCCAATGAAATAGGCGCATTCGAATCAGGGGTTGCGGCCAGACTGATGGGACTTGTGCCTTCCGTTATTTTCGGAGGGGCTATGACAATTGGTATTGTATTTCTGACAGCAAGGATTGCCCCGTCTATCCGCAAGCTGAACCTGCAGGCTATTGAATAAACAATTCGCCCCACCCCTTAATCCCCTCCCCGGTGAGGGGAGAATGTCAGGTTTAATGTTCTTCC
The DNA here is from genome assembly GCA_044448685.1 of Bacteroidia bacterium. Lineage (GTDB taxonomy): Bacteria > Bacteroidota > Bacteroidia > Palsa-965 > Palsa-965 > Palsa-965. Next base: position 35,750 of record JBIOHC010000024.1, on the reverse strand, counting down.
TCTGTTTCCTCCTCATCATCTCCTCCTTCTTCTACTTCTTCATAGCCGAATCCGAATGATTCCATGAATTTACGGTGGTAATAATCCACCTTATCCTCATCGGCTATTTGTTTATAAATACGTTTCAGGTTGAGGTAGGCAGTGGGAAGAATATCTGAATCCTCTTCCTGACAAACTTCTACCGCTTTTTCAAGCATACGGATAGCTGTTTTGATATCGCTTTCATGATCAAAATAAAGCTTACCTATATTGTTGAGAGAACGGGCATGATTGGGATTGATTTTAAGCGCTTCATGAAAATGATGCATAGCCATGTAATAATCTCCTGTTTCCTGTTTGCACGATCCCAGACCATAATAAGCATCTGCCGACTCCGGATCGGCTTGCAGGAGACTGTTAAACCAGGATTCAGCTTCGGCAATTTTTTTATCCATAAAATAAGTGCTGGCAATACGCTCTACCCAGAAAAACTCTTCGGGAAAAAGCTCCATTCCTTTTTTATAATAGCTCAGTGCCAGGGCGTATTCCCGCTTTACGGTATAGAGATAGCCCAGATTTTCAAGGGATTCAACTTCCCAGTCACCCATATCCAGAAGCCGAAGGAATGCGGCAATGGCTTTGTCATATTCCACCAGTTCGGTATGCATTTCACCGAGTTCGAAAAGACAGCTTCCATTAGCCGGCTCAAGCTCATGCCCTTTTTCAAAGCATGCTATGGCCTTGTCAATCTGATACAACTGATGATAGCTTGTTCCCATTACTGAATAAGTTTCCGATGCCAGGTGATAATCCGGATTCAAAGCCAGAAGTTTTTCGCAGGTATCTATACATTCCAAGTTCTTCTCTTCCATATAATAACATGATTTTAAAGCATGGAGAATACCTATGGAATCTTCCGGATGATCAATGAGGGCCTGGTGGCAGCGTTGTTCCTTCCCGATCCAGTCTGCTTCTGTCCAAGGAGTAGATCTGGAAGTGAATAAATCCTGAAGGTATGGAGGGAAAGTCATCATGTCTTTTCTGTTTTTATTAAAACTAACTGTAAAGGTATTTGCCTCTACTTTTAAAAACAACGGTACAAAGACGTATTTTATTTGTTATTTTTGAACCCTTCTATGTTTGCACTGCTTAAGAAAGAAATACGGAGTTTTCTGAGTTCCCTGATTGGCTATGTCGTCATTACGGTTTTCCTCCTCATTACCAGTTTGTTACTCTGGATAGTGCCGGGAGCTTCCAATATCCTCGAAAACGGGTATGCCAATATAGACCCTTTGTTCGTCATGGCTCCCTGGGTTTTCCTCTTCCTCATACCTGCTATTACCATGCGTTCCTTTGCCGAAGAGCGTAAATCGGGTACAATAGAGCTCCTTTTTACCCGTCCATTGGCCGATATGCAGATTATCTTTGCCAAATTCCTGGCAGGATTCTTACTTGTTGCATTCTCCCTTATCCCTACCCTTGTTTTTTATTATACGGTCAGTAAACTCGGCAACCCTCCGGGTAATATGGATACAGGAGGAATGTGGGGATCCTATATTGGTTTATTATTCCTGGGGGGCGCTTTTGTAGCCATTGGCATTTTTGCTTCCTCCCTCACCGACAATCAGATCATTTCCTTTGTCATGGCCGTCCTTTTTTGCGTGTTCTGTTACATAGGCCTGGATATGACCAGTTCCATACCCTTTTTCAGCAAGGCCGACAGCTTCCTGCTTTCTCTCAGTATCAACACTCATTATATTTCCTTAAGCAGGGGTGTAATTGATACCCGTGACATGATCTATTTTTTCAGCCTGATTGCCGTATTTCTGCTGGCAACACGTACCACCCTTGAAAGTCGTAAATGGTAATGGCACAGGAGAAAAAAATAAATAAGAAAAGAAGAGACCTGATCAGTTTCGTACTGCTGTTAACCATCATCGTGCTGATTAACTTCATCTCATCCTTCTATTTCAAACGTTTTGACCTGACTGAAGAAAAACGTTATACCATTTCGGCCCAGACAAAAGACATGCTCAAACATCTGGATGATGCAGTCTACTTTAAAATATACCTCGATGGAAAGCTGAATGCAGACAATAACCACCTGCGCAATGCTACCAGGGAAATGCTGGATGAGTTCAGGGCATATTCGCCCAATATTGAATATGAATTCATCAACCCTTCGTCCAACCCCGATAAAAAACAAAGAGAGTCCTTATACAAACAGCTGGTAGAAAAAGGTATCACACCTAAAAACCAGGAAACGGGTATGGAAAACGGGGTCAGCGAACAGATCATTTTCCCCGGTTCTATCGTATCGTGCAAGGGTCGGGAAATGACGGTACAGCTTCTGAAAGATCAGAAAGGTCTGAGTCCCGAACAACAGATCAACGGCTCTATTGAAGCACTGGAATACGAACTTACCAACGTCATCCGCAAACTACGGATGCAGAGCAAGCCAAAGATTGCCTTTATTGACGGGCAGTATGAACTGGACTCCCTCCATACTGTTGACATTACAGCTTCCCTTTTCGAATATTACCAGGTTGAACGGGTGAAAATCGGCAACAATATCCATGCCCTTATCGATACCCTGAACAAGGCACCTTCCATCCTTAAATACAAGGCCATCATTATTGCCAAACCCGACAGCGGTTTCAGTGATAAAGCCAAACTCCTCATTGATCAGTATATCATGTATGGAGGAAAAGTGTTGTGGCTCGTCAATCCGGTTACCACCAATATGGACAGCCTGAAACGAAACACCTTCACCTTTGCCATACCCAGCCAACTGCGTCTGGAAGATATGTTATTCACTTACGGAGTCCGCATCAATCCGAATTTATTGATGGATATGCAATGTGCCCGCATACCTCTGAATGTGGCCTATAACAAAGGGGAGCCTAAATTCAAATTCATGCCTTTTGTATTCTTTCCCCTTATCGGTCCGGCTCCCAACGACAATAACCCGATTATCAAGAATCTGGATCTGATTGAATTCCGCTTCGTGAGCAGCATCGATACCATTTCGGCTAAGGGAATAAAAAAAACAGTACTGCTCCGTTCTTCAAGCCATACGCGCATCACCAATACCCCCACCCGGGTTTCCACTTCTGTTGCCTATATGCCTCCTGATGAACGCCAGTTTCATAATTTCTACCAGCCTGTTGCTGTATTGCTGGAAGGGGCTTTTACTTCTGTTTATAAAGACCATGTTCCGACCGCTATCAAACAAAGCCGGGAGTTCGGATACAGGGAAAACGGGGTGAATACAAAAATGATCGTCATTTCAAGCGGGGATATCATTGCCAATGAAATTTCAAGGGGACAGGTCGTACCCCTGGGTTATGATCTGTATATGAACCAGCTCTTTGGAAACAAGAACTTTATCCTGAACTGTGTAAACTACCTCTGTGACGATTCCGGACTTATTTCCGTGCGATCCAGGGAAATCAAACTAAGGATGATGGACCGGAAGAAAATTAAAAACGAAGAATCCCAGTGGAAAGCGCTGAACATGACAGTTCCGGTTGCCCTGGTCCTTCTTTTCGGTCTTATACGCTATTACCTGAGGAAAAAGAAATATACTTCGTAGCTTTGCAACATCCCCGCGAATTGTATCCCCGTTTGTTTTACTAATGCTTTCCACCTATGAAGAAAAATGGAATCGCCCTATTGATTGTCGTGCTGCTTGGGGGTATTGCTTTCTGGCTCGTAAAAAAGAACGGTAATACAACGGTAGCAAAGGAACTGAGAGACTTTCCAATTTCTGATACTGCTGCTATCACCCGGATTTTCATGGCCGACAAATCCAATCATACCGTAACACTCAAAAAGATAAAGACCGGAGAGTGGACTGTGAACGACAAATGGAAAGCCCGTAATGACGGTATTTTCAACCTCCTGTTTGTGATGAAGAACCTGGCCATCAAATCACTGGTAGGTGCGCCTGCAGTAGAGAATGTGATTAAGAATCTGGCTTCCGGAGCTACCAAGGTGGAGGTTTATAACGGGGACAAGCTCGTTAAAGTTTACTATGTAGGAGGAGCCACTCCGGATGACGAAGGAACCTATATGCTCCTGTCCGATCCTGAAACCAAACTGAACTCCACACGTCCTTTTGTGATGTTCATAGAAGGCCAGACCCGTTACCTGAGCCCGGTCTATTCAACCAATGAAAAAGAATGGAGAGACCGTTCTGCCTTTTCTTATTTTCCTCCCGATGTACGTTCCGTACGTCTTGATTTTATACAGGCTCCCGGTCATTCATTCGAATTGCAACAGCCGGAACCCAATCATTTCAATGTGCTGGATCTTAAAACCAACAGCCCTATGCCCGGCCTGGATACACTCAATGCACGCCAATATGTTTCCTATCTGATGGGTATGGGCTTTGAATCCTTCATAGATGAAATACCTGCTGCACGCAAAGATTCCATTCTGACCAGCACACCTTTGTATGTAATGACCATCACGGATAAAAACAAACAACGCACCGAATTACAGTTTTTCGGGATGGAACCTCACCGGGAAGAAGTGGATGCCCAGGGGAGGCCGGAAAAATATGACCTCGACAGGATGTATACACTTATTAACAAAAAAGAATTTGTGATCACCCAATACTATGTTTTTGGGAAGGTACTAACTGATATTGAATACTTTAAGAAAAGAAGCCCTGTTAAAAAGTAAATTAAAACTAAGCCCCTGCATGCCTGCCCTATTGGGCTCATAAATATAAATTTGTAAGCTAAGTATCCTGCCTGTACAGGAGGATAAAACCAATCGAAAACCACTGAGGATATGAAATTCATTGTTTCCAGTTCCACACTGTTAAAGAACCTTCTTTCCCTGAATGGAGTTCTGAACTCCAGCAATACCTTACCCATTCTGGATAATTTTCTGTTTGAAGTGAATGCCAAAGACCTGATCATTTCAGCTTCCGATCTGGAAACGACCATGACTACCAGCATGCATGTTGAATCCAAAGATTCCGGCACCATTGCCATACCGGCCAAACTCCTCATTGATACACTCAAAGCATTTCCTGAACAGCCTCTTACCTTTTCTGTTGATCTGAAGAAGTTCAGCATTGAAATTTCTTCTGACTACGGTAAATACAAAGTTACCGGACACAGCGGAGATGAATACCCCAAAGCGCCGCTTATTGAAGGAGGATCCTCTGTAGAAATTGCTTCCGATGCCCTGCAGGCTGCCATTAACAAAACATTGTTCGCCACCGGTAATGATGAACTCCGTCCGGTGATGTCGGGCGTGTTTGTTCAGTTCAGTCCCGAAGGAGCCACCTTCGTTGCCACTGATGCACACCGCCTGGTTCGTTACCGCCGCAGTGATATTAAAGCTTCCGGTGCCGCATCCTTTATCCTGCCAAAAAAACCCCTTAACCTGCTCAAGAATAACCTTGGAATGGTCGAAGGTCCGGTAAAGGTTGAATACAATGCCACCAATGCACAGTTTGTGTTCGGAGCATCCAGGCTTATCTGCCGCCTTATAGACGGTAAATATCCGAACTACGATGCTGTTATCCCGAAAGTGAATCCTAACAAACTCACAATCGACAGCAGCGCATTCCTTGGTTCTATAAAACGCGTTTCTATCTTCGCCAATAAAACCACCCACCAGGTACGTCTTAAAATGGCAGGCAGCGAACTCAATATCTCTGCCGAAGACCTCGACTACTCCAACGAAGCCAACGAACGTCTTACATGCTCCTATGCCGGTGAAGACATGGAAATAGGTTTCAACTCCCGATTCCTCATGGATATGGTTGCCAACCTCGACAGCGATGAAGTACATATCGAAATGAGCGCCCCTAACCGTGCCGGTATCCTTATCCCTGCCGTTCAGGAAGCCGATAAGGAAGATATCCTGATGCTGGTGATGCCGGTGATGCTGAATAACTAGATACGAGACAAAAGACGCAAGACCCGAAACACAAGAAACGAGGGTCAGAATAACAAACAAAAAACACGAAGCCGGGGCATTCTACCCGGCTTTTTGTTTTTAGGCTTACACGTAAAGGTTTTGTTCAGAAAAACAGCCCTTCGACTACGCTCAGGGACCGCGCTTCAAAATGGCCTCAGGGGTTCGAATCCAGTGTGGTTAGTTGGTAGATGTGCATGAGAAGGTGCTTTCGTTAGAAAGGGCGAAAGTTTTTCATTCAGGATGTAATACTGCTCTACCAAGAACCCACCCCAAGGTCGCTCAGGATGACAAACGCGGAAGGAAACAGATTCTTCAGCACCCCACATGCCTTCCTAAGGTACCTCTGAATGACAAATTACGTTTAAAATTGTCCCCTGAATACGGCTTGTCATTCAGAGCCATCCTGGGGTTGCATTGCCCGCCGAAGCTTCAGCGTAGGCGGGAAGTGCGATGGCAGTGACGAAGAATCTATCCGAGTTAGCATTTTAGATGAATCTAAATTAATTTTCAGCATCTCCCATATTTTATTTAGATTTGTGTAAATATCCGCACTATGACCTCTTTCACCGAAGAGAATTACCTCAAGGCTATTTACAAACTCACGGAAAAAGGCGAAGCCGAAGCAAGCACCAACGCCATTGCCGAACAGATGCATACCAAGGCTGCCACAGTGACGGATATGCTTAAAAAGCTGGCTCATAAAAAATTTATAGGTTATGTCCCCTACCAGGGGGCATCATTGACTCCTGCAGGCAGGAAGGTGGCATTGAACATCATCCGCAAGCACAGGCTGTGGGAGTTCTTCCTGGTCGAGAAACTGAAATTCCGCTGGGATGAGGTGCATGAAATGGCTGAAGAGCTTGAACATATTCAGAGTCCCGATCTGGTCGAGAGGCTGGATCAATACCTGGGCTTCCCCCAGCATGACCCTCACGGTGATCCCATCCCCGACTCTAAAGGACGTTTCCCGGAATCTGTTTCTTCCCTGCTTCAGAGTGCTCAGAAAGGAAAAAAATATACGATGTCAGGAGTGGTCGATCACCATGTTCTCTTTCTTAAACACCTCGATGAAATTGGCCTGAAACCGGGATGTACCCTGCTGATAGAAAATGTTGTTTCCTACGATCACTCGCTTTACATACGGATCAATAACGGAGCATCGCATTATATCAGCAATCAGATAGCCAAGAATATTTTAATCTCCCCGCTTAAATAGTATGCATACGGAAAGCACATCCCTGAAAGAGGTTCACAGCAGTGTAGGCACGGAGAAAAGCGGATTCTGGAAGAAACTCTTTGCCTTCCTGGGGCCGGCCTATCTTATCAGCGTCGGGTATATGGATCCCGGCAACTGGGCAACGGATATTGCCGGAGGGAGCAAATATGGTTATGCCCTTATCTGGGTGCTTGTATTGTCCAACCTCATTGCCCTCCTCTTACAAAGCCTGAGTGCAAGGCTGGGCCTTGTACGCGGACTGGATCTTGCTCAGGCATCCCGTGCCAGCTATCCGAGAGCGCTTAATTTCTTTTTGTGGGTGATTGCCGAAATTGCGATTGCTGCATGTGATCTGGCTGAAGTGATTGGAATGGCACTGGGGCTTAATTTATTATTCGGCATCCCAATGCTGCTGGGTGTTGGTCTTACCATCCTGGATACGTTTATCCTTCTCTTCCTGGTGAAATACGGTATGCGTAAAATGGAAGCCTTTATCCTGGCACTTGTTGCCATTATCGGTATAGGATTCTTCATTCAGATGTTTATGGCAAAACCTTCTGCTTCGGGTATTGTCGGCGGACTGATCCCTTCCCTGCCAGACAAGGATGCCCTTTATGTCTGTATCGGTATCATTGGCGCCACGGTGATGCCTCATAATCTGTATCTGCATTCTTCACTTGTTCAAACCCGTAAAATTAAACGTACCTTCAAAGGAATTCTGGAAGCCATCAGGTATAATTTCATTGATACGTTTATAGCGCTTAATCTGGCTTTGTTTGTGAATGCTGCTATTCTCATTCTTGCAGCAGCAGCCTTTTTCAGCCACGGTATGCATGGGGTATCCGAAATCCAGGATGCTCACCGCCTCCTCGCTCCTATGCTGGGAAGTAAACTGGCTCCGATCATTTTTGCGGTGGCCCTAATAGCTGCCGGACAAAGTTCCACACTTACCGGAACTCTGTCGGGTCAGATTGTCATGGAAGGTTATCTGAATCTGCGTATTGCTCCCTGGCTTCGCCGTATTATCACCCGTATGATGGCTGTGATTCCGGCATTCCTCGTCATCCTCATAGCTGGTGAATCCAAAATCGGTGCCCTGCTTATATTAAGCCAGGTAATCCTATGCCTGCAACTCGGCTTTGCCATCGTTCCCCTGATTCATTTTGTGAGTGATAAAAAACAAATGGGAAAATTTGTCATTCCCCTGTGGGTAAAGACCCTAGCCTGGTCAAGTGCCTTACTTATCATTGGGCTTAACATTGGTCTTATCTACAGTCAGGAATCGGACTGGATAAAGGAAAGTGCCTATCCTATATTGATGACAACGTTACTTGTACCCGTTACCATCCTGTTGGGACTTATCCTGCTGTTCATGGGCCTCTTTCCCTATCTTAAAAAAATTGCAGCCTACCGTATTCCGGAATTGCATCCTTCGCATCCTTTACAGCTTATTACAGGCAAGGACTATCGGAAAATTGCCATTTCAGTCGATTTTAGTTCCATGGATTCGGAAGCTATCAGTCATGCCATCACCCAGGGTAAGCAGGAAGCGGAATACCTGCTGATTCATGTGGTAGAAACGGCGGGTGCACTTATTATGGAGGAAGAAATTTCAGATAATGAAACAGGAAATGATGAACTGGAACTCCTGAAATACAGGGATTCATTACGTGACAAAGGTTACAGGACAGAGATACAGCTTGGCTTCGGAAACCCTAAAACATGTATTCCCGATATGGTCAATACATTCAATGCAGACCTGCTGGTGATGGGCGCTCACGGACACAAAGCATTCGAGGATATATTATTCGGTACTACTTTGGATGCAGTACGACACCAGGTCCATATTCCGGTACTGATTGTAACACCTCCTGCTCAATAGTTCTTTCCGTTGCAGAAAAAATGATACTCGTCCACATCCGTTGAATACATCAGGACATTCCGTGTGAGCTGGTAGGAATTGATGATGGAATTACTCACATCCTGGTAATTCCCTTCACTGAAAAACCGGAGTTTGTTAAAACGGTCCTTGTAAGCAATGGAATTAAAGTCGAGCTGATAGGATTCAGGAATATAACTTTCGAGCTTGGTGGCCTTCCCGTTGTAATACCCGAAAAAATTCATGTCGTCACCGAATACGGCTACATGATCCTGAACATCATAAAACTTAGGCTCATAGGTTTGTATGGTTACCAGTTCACCCATATAAAAAACTTTGAAATTCCCCGTATTGTCAATATAAGCCACCAGATCATCTCCTACCTTAAAGCTGGCCGGAGGAAAACTCTCCAGCACCGTCAGGTTGCCGCGGTAGAACACTTTGAAATTCTGGGTTTGCCTGTCCACATACGCCACTGTATTGCATCCGGCCTTAAACTGATTCGGAGCATAGCTTTCCAATTCGTATAATCTGTTCCGGAAATAGACTTTAAAAAACCCATTATACCCCACATAGGCAATAATATTATCACCGGCCTTCAGCTTCTGTGGCTGGCCTTTTCCGTAGAGTGCTTCCACCTCTTTTATTTCCTGATTTTTGTAAACCTTTAGAGAATAGGCTATAGTATCAAAAAAAGCAACCACACTGTCTCCTACGGCATAGATGCCATGCTGGTAACAAAGCAGTGTTGACTGACCCTGTTCAAAAACTTCCAGTCTCTTGTTAAAATCATAGGCTACCAGGTTATCCGTTTCATAAAACCGGTCCGGTTTATTATCGGCTTCTATATGGCTTTCCCCATTGTAATAGATCTTGAAATTATTTGAATTATCCACATAAGCCACACTGTTTCCTCCAACCTGGGGCATGGTTACAGGAAGATATTCGGCTTCCACGAGTTTCCCATCATCAAAAATCCGGAAGTATTTAAGTATATCCGAATAGGCATTCAGGTTCTGAGCTTTCATGCATACTACCGTCAGTACCAAGGATAGTGTCAGAATATATTTTTTCATACCATACTAATTAAGGCTTGTTAGTAAACGTCATCCCTGGGCCAAACAGAATGTTCCCTGATAAAATAATCACTGAACGTTTTGTTAAAAATATCAGACCCTGCTTTATTCGTATTCAGGATGGAGAAGAAATAATTCCTTGAATTTGATAGCTGCATGGTATCAAAAACCCAGTAAGGCACTTTATTCTCCTTTGCGAATGTAGTGATCTTATGTTTTATTTCCTCCCTGTTCAGTATTAAGGGTTTAACCTCGTTCAGCATAGGCGATTCATATAAAACAAGCTTTATGCCATTCATCCTTGCCATTTCCATGATTGCTTTCAAATGCTTCACCTCATGCAGGTTCCAGTTAAAATGCCGGCCCTGAGGGAACTGAGCCCGGAACCGTTCCAGACGCCCGTCCCATTCCATATCATGAGGGGGCACATAGCCGTCCTTGAAATAAGGTTCCTGTCTCTTATTCCAGGCATGACGCACACCCTGCAAAAAGCTGAAATGCGTATAATCCGAATAATAAGCATATTTCATAAAGGGAAGAAAGCGATAACGGCTATAGAGTGTATCCTCTTCCTCCACCAGATCAGCCAGCCATCCCTGATCCAGATAAGAAGCAAAAGCATAGGTATTGAAAACATTGAAAGCTCCGTCAACCGATTCGGTTGTTACATAAAGGAATACATATTCAGGATGCTTATTATGAGACAAGTAGAGTCTCAGCATGGCTTCGTTCTCTGCAAAACTCGCATGTACTGTCGAAAGGTTATACGCTTTAAATCCCGTCACTCCTTCAAAGATCTGTGGATCCATCATCCACAAGGGTTCGCAGGGGCCCAGGAAGAGCACCCTGGCGTCAATACTGTGCTGACTGACATAGGCTGGTTTCATATTCATATTCCGCTTCAGAAAATAATCATAGCACTTCTCCAGCCCGAAAAGAGAGGCATAGAGGGCGACAAAGATTATGATCAGTTTACGTACCATCAGAATTGCAGATAGATGAATGAATCCGTCTTTTGAAAAACACCAACAAACAAGATCAGAAAAAGAAGGATAAATAACTGAAACGAATACAGCTTAGGGGAATTGATACGCTTACAAATTCCCTTCTCCAATACCAGAAAGGCAAATGATAGAGTCATCACCAACCCCAGGTTAAACAAAGCTTCCTGATATCCTCCTCCTGCTAGTGGTGATAAATAACCTTTCACAATTCCTTCCCTTCCAAACAAAGATCCGCCTGATCCTTTTAAAAGCTGTATAGCCTGGGTCCAGTTTTCAGCCCTGAAAAAGAGATTGCTGAAACATACCAGCATAAAAGTGATCAGCATACTGAGCCATTTGTATCCCCATCCTGTAAAACGCCCTGACCATGCCACGCGGGTATGTTTGCTGAGGCTTTCAAAACTCAGATACAGTGCGTGGAGTAAGCTCCATACCAGGAATGTATAGCCAATGCCATGCCATATACCCGAAAGCAAAAAGGTGCAAGCAATACCGCAAATAACAGCCACACGTCCTGACTTTCGAAACGTATAAACAAGGGGATAATAGATATACGTCGTAAACCATTTAATCAGTGTGATATGCCAGGTCCTCCAGAATACGGAGATGGATTCCGAAGAGAAAGGGAAGAGGAAATTCTCTGTCAGTCTGATCCCAAACATCCGTGAAACCCCTATGGCCAAATCACAATAGGCGGAAAAATCAAAATACAACTGTATGGTAAAGAGAATAACACCGGTAATGATTGCCAGGCTTCCCGGGTGTGCAGTACCGTTGAAAATCCGTTCTTCAACAGGAGCCAGGTGATCGGCCAGGACCATTTTCTTAAAAAGACCCAATACAATACGCTGAAAGCCGGCTGAGATATCATCCCTGATAGGGTTTGGCATTTTAAACTGAGGGATGAGTTCAGCAGGCTGTTCCAGGGGACCGGCATTGAATTTCGCAAAATAGGCTGAAAAAAGCAGGAAGCGTAAGGGATGTGATTCCGCAGGTATGCGCTTGTAATACACATCCAGTAGGTATCCTATATGTTGGAGCGTATAGAAGGAAAAGCCCAGTGTATAAAAAACTGTATCGGTACGGAATCCGCTTTCACGGAAAAGGAAGCGAAGTCCGGAATCAGCTGATTCCACATATTTAAGCAGGAGCAGGGCAAGAATCTGTATGCCCAGAGCGCTCAACAGAATTAGTTTACGGTACTGCTTACCATTCAGCAAACGGGCTGCATAAAAAGTAAAAAAGGAAGCCTCACATACCACCAGCAATGCCCAGGGACGGTATACACCGATAAATAAAAGACTGAACAAAAGCAATACCATCCAGCGTGCCGACGGGTTTACCAGCCTGAAGATAATCCAGAGAACAGGCAGGCAAGCCAGAAAAGGCAGGGAGTTTAACGACATGCCTTTTTATCGGAATAAGATTGAATACATGCAGCAATGTCACCGGCATTACGGAATTGCATGACATCCCGGAGAGTGAAAGTAAGTCCGAAGTGTTTTTCAATGGCAGCCACAAGCAGCATATGTGTGAGGGAATCCCAGCCATCAATGCTTGAAGTATTTGAATCGGCACGCAGTACGAGGTTCTTATTCCGGAATACATCACAGAACACCTTGTTCAGTTCAATCAGTGTATCATTCATGCAGGCAGGTTCAGAAACCGGTTACCTTACAAATTTAAGCAATTCTGCCCTGTCAGGCTTTCCATTGCTGTTGAGGGGAAAGGGATTAACGAAATGAATGCTCCGGGGTACTGACTGAGCAGGAAGTACCTTTTTCAGCTCCCCGATCAGGGTTTGCTCCTCCCCTGTTCCTTCCGCAAAAGCATGGAGGACATATAAGCCATTCTCTTCCTGAACAGCCAGTACGGCGCATAAAGCCTCGCTGTTCAAAGCAGTGAGTGCCGCTTCTGTTTCTCCCGGCTCTACCCGGTAGCCGTTTATCTTTACCTGGAAGTCTGTACGCCCCACAAACTGAAAGATGCCGGATTGTAGCTTTACAACCCTGTCGCCCGTGCAAAAGAAATGAAGCCCTTCGTGCCGGAAAAACTTCTCCGGACTGGCTTGTTGCAGATAATAAGGAATAACCTGTGGCCCGGCAAGACAAAGCTCCCCTTCGGTTTCAGAAAAAGCCCCGTCTTCTTCTTTCATTAGTGAATGCATTCCCGGAAAAAGTCTGCCGAGCGGAACCACTCCGTTCAGGCTTTCCTCCTGACTCTGCTCCTTATTCCACAGATAGTGTGAACAAACAATAGTCGTTTCCGTAGGGCCGTATGAGTTGATGATTTCCGCATTCGGTATGCAGGAGTTCCACTGTTCAGCAAGGCTATGCAGGAGTTTATCACCCGAGAAAAAACTGTATCTCAGTTTTTCAAAACGCATGGATTTAAAATAGGGCTTCCAGTAGTGCAGCACAGTGGGGACCATACTAATCACCGTGATATCAGCCTTATCGAGCATGAAGGGAATTTCATGAAAGAGAAACTGTCTCCCCGGCATCATATACAGACTTGCTCCTGTAAAGAGTGCAGAGAAAGCAACGAATACGGATACATCAAAACCGGCTTCGTAAACCTGGAGGAAACGGTCAGAGGGCTGGAAACGGTAAGGTCCTGATTCCATAAAAAAATCAAAAAATGCATGAAGCTGAATGTTAAATACCGGCACTCCTTTAGGTGTTCCGGTACTGCCAGAGGTGAACAGGATATAAGCAGGTTGAGCAGAAGCATTAACAGCAGGGATGATTTCTGCATCTGCAGGAAGTGAATTCGTTTTCAGAACCCTGAAGCCCTGCAAACTGAAAGCTTCAGAAGAAAGGACTGTGTTGCAACCGGCTTCATTCAAAATATGCAGGTTCCGGCTTTCAGGATTTTTAATGGAAACGGGCACCCAGGTCTTACCTAGGAGATTCAGAGCCAGAAAGGAAGCATAGGTATGTGTATCCTGTTGATCAGCAACAGCGATTACCAGTTCTTCCGGAATTTCTTTCTGTATAAAAGCCATCTGTCTGTACACATCCTGTAGCAGCTGTTCATACAGTATTGTACGTTGAACCCCTTTCTTCCAGTCAATAATAGCAGGGCGTAAAGCATGTATTTTACATGCATTTAAAAAACGCAGGGAAAAAGGTTCTTCGGTATGGGAAGGCATAGGAATTAAAAATACTAAAATTGCCTTTTTATTCTTATCTTTAGATAACATTTCCACATGAAATTCCGGATATATACACTTTTCCTTCTTTTGATTGCCTTCACAGCTGCCAAGGCTCAGGAAACGAAACTGTCCTTTCAGCTGGCCAGTCTGAGCATGTCCAAAATAAAGGCCTCGGAAACAGTTACGGTGCTTATAAAAGGTAACCCCTCCGGAGTAAAACATGCCCTGGAGCTGAGCGGAGGACAGTACCGCTATAATATTGGCTCCATTACATCGGCAAGTATCAAAGCCGGAAACCTGCAACAGCTCATTACCTTCCCTTCAGTTCAGCGAATCGAGATGGGCAGCATACGCTTACATACCCTAAATGATACCATGGTTTACCTGACAAAGGTGAACCTTGTACACCAGGGCATGGCACCACTGAGCCAGGCCTATGACGGTAGCGGAATTGTATGCGGATTTATTGATACGGGTATTGATTTTACCCACGGTGATTTCAAGGACAGCCTTGGGAAATCGAGGATAAAGTTTATCTGGGATCAGAATTTTCCTTTAGCAGCCAACACACCCCAGCCATTTAACTATGGTCAGGAATGGACCAATATTCAGATTGACAGCGGCAAATGCACCCATACAGATACCCTTCAATGGGGTCATGGCACCCGTGTGGCCGGAACAGCAGCCGGAAACGGCAGGGCTGTAAACCGCTACGAAGGTGTTGCCCCCAAAGCGGATATCATTATGGTTGCTGTTAATTTTAACCGTGCCGGACCAACCATTGCCGACGGAGCCACTTATATTTTTGAAAAAGCCAAAGCTATGGGCAAGCCTTGTGTTATCAATTGCAGCCTGGGGTCTGAAATAGGATCACACGATGGTCAGGACCTGGAAACACTTGTCATTGACAGTCTGGTGAACCAGCAGGCAGGCAGGGTGTTTGTAGCCGCTACAGGTAACAGCGGAAATATAGCCTACCACCTGACCAATACATTGGTAAATGACAGTTCTTTTACCTGGCTCAGGTTTAATGCCAATGATACTGCCAATGGGAATTACACTTTTGATATTCAGATTTACGGAGATTCTGCTTCTATCAAAGGACTTCAGTTCAGTATTGCCGCCGATAGGGTAAGTCCTTCCTATGCCGCCTGCGGAAGGGTTCCATTCTACACAATCCCTTCTAACCTGGGCGTACTGGTAAATGATACCATACACCACAATGGCAATCCCATTGCCCCCTTTCAGTCCTATGAACAAAAGGTGAAAGGTGTTTACTCCATTGAATTTCTCATTCAACCCGACTCGACATATTACAATTACCGGATTATTGCTTCCGGTACCGGTAAGTTCGATGCCTGGTGCTGGAATCTGATTACCGGTCCGCTGCCCACCGTTACCGCATTCCCACCGGTGAGCAAATACAAACTGCCGGATACAGATGAGAGTATTGAAACAGGTTTTCAGTGCTCGCCCAATGTGATCAGTGTTGCCAACTATGTCAACAAGAACTGCTTTACCGATGTGGTGGATTCTGTTGTATGTGATACCAACTTCCAGTTCAGACCCAGAAGACTGGCACCTTCATCGGGTCACGGCCCTACCCGTTTAGGAATTCAGAAACCTGACATAGCTGCTCCCGGAGACTATGTCATGTCCTGCCTCGTACTTGTCATGAAACACTATTTCTGGAACTCGCAGCTTGCCAAAGGAGGGGAGCATATAGCAGGAGGGGGTACCAGTCAGGCCTCCCCTGTCATATCCGGATTGTCTGCATTGCTCTTACAGCAAAACCCCACCTGGACACATGCTCAGGTTAAACATGCCATTACCTGTTCGGCTTTTTCGGATATATATACCGGCACTACCCTTCCGGATTACAAATGGGGTTATGGTAAAGTGGATGCTTTTGCTGCCATGAATTCATGCAGCCCGTTGTTCGTGCCCTCTCCTGCCCTGCCCGAAACCATGCTTACTGTCTGGCCCAACCCTTTTGAATCATCGGCAACCGTATCTTTTGGAGCTTTCACCGGAGATGCAAACCTGAAAGTCTGTGATGTGATGGGAAGGGAAATTATTCAGATTCCTGTCAAAGAAGGCACGAAGTCATTAATTTTGAACCGGGAAACACTGAGTAACGGAATCTACTTCGTACTCTTTTCCTGCAAAGGGCACATGCCTGTAGCACGGAAAGTGGTTCTGAAATAATATGGAAAGATATACCCGCCTTGCCGGAACAATTGCTTTTTTATTGGGATTAACATCAGCTCTGCTTACCGGCCTGTATCTGCTGAGTCCTGTCACCATTGTTATGTTTTCAGCCCTTATATGCGGAATGCTGGGGTTTGTCATTTCCTGTCTGTATATTATACTCAACCAGCGTTTCCCGGTAAGTCAGCATATTATCACACCGGGCATGTTTGGATTGTTGCTCAGTTCAGCTCCGGTAATTTATATCCTGATCATGAATATCCTAACCAAAAAATAAACAGGAGTCCGCTATTTTGAAGAACTATCTTTCACTCATAAAATTCAGTCATACCATTTTTGCATTGCCATTTGCACTCATCGGCTTTTTTCTGGCTTTGCGTATGCATGCCATTCATTTCTCCTATTATACACTGGCAGCCGTATTGGGATGCATGGTATTCGCCCGAAGCGCCGCCATGGCTTTCAACCGGTATCTGGACAGGGATATTGATGCCGTTAACCCGCGTACTGCAAACCGTGAAATACCGGCAAAAATCATTTCCCCTTCCAGAGCTCTTCTGTTTGTCACCCTGAATTCTGTTCTCTTCGTAACGCTGTGCTGGTTTATCAATCCACTTTGTTTTTATTTATCGCCGGTGGCACTACTGGTCATCCTTGGCTACAGCTATACTAAACGTTTTACAGCCCTTTGTCATCTGGTGCTCGGAGCGGGTCTGGCACTTGCTCCTATTGGAGCCTACCTGGCTGTTTGCGGGACATTTCATATCCTTCCCCTGCTCTATTCTTTCACCGTACTGTTCTGGGTAAGCGGCTTTGATATGATCTATGCTTTGCAGGATGAAGATTTTGACCGTTCCCGTCAATTACATTCTTTGCCGGTGGCATTGGGTAAGAAAGGTGCTCTCCGGCTTTCCACGCTTTTTCATGTATGCTCTGCAGGGCTTGTTATTTATGCCGGTGTGTATGCAGGTTTCGGGCCTTTGTACTGGACCGGTGTGGCATTCTTCTGCGCCCTGCTCATTTATCAGCACCTGATTGTAAAGCCTGATGATCTGAGCCGGGTGAATCTGGCATTCATGACAACGAATGGGGTGGCGAGTGTAATATTTTCCATTTTTGTGATTCTGGAGCTATTAAAATAATTGAACGCTGCCAAGTCCCGTAGGGACTAAATATCGGTAGAAACAATACAGCACGTAAACCACCTTGCCCCTTTAGGGGCAATATATCGGTAAAATGAATCCTTTAATAAATCGTTTCGTTGCCTGCTTCCTTTAACCGATATGCCGTCCCTACAGGACGGGGAACGCGAAAACAATTCAATTTCTACCGATATTTAGTCCCTACGGGACTTAAAAGCATTAACAGGATAGCTACGAAGGAATCAAAGCAGAATCAAATTAACAGATCATAATACCTACCTTCGCTTAGGTATAGCCAAATTACAGGATCATGCTCCCCTCCTTCGTCACCCGTTTCATCCATAACCGCTTTGTCAGATGGATGTTCCTGTTGTTTGTTCTGCTATGTGCAACCGTGTGGGCTTGCAATATATGGGTCAACTCAAGCACCCGTACCCGGATTTATTCCGATCTGAATCTTATTCCTGAAAATGAGGTGGCACTGTTGCTTGGCACAAGCAAGAATGAAGGGGAAGGCTATATCAACCTGTTTTTCAAATACCGTATTCAGGCTGCCGCAGCACTGTATAAAGCCGGAAAGATACATGCCATCATTGTGAGCGGAGACAATCATGCGGAAGGTTACGATGAAGCCACCGATATGCGCGATGCCCTCATGGCATTGGGTGTGCCTGAAAAAGCCATCACGCTCGATTATGCCGGTTTCCGTACCCTCGATTCGGTGGTACGTTGCAAAAAGATTTTCGGGGTCACAAAGCTGACCATTATTTCACAGGAATTTCATAACCAGCGTGCTGTATTCATTGCCTCCCGATATGGAATGGATGCCGTAGCCTTCAATGCAAAGGATGTTCCGACCCAATATGCACTCAGAACGACAATCAGGGAATACTTTGCCCGTTTCAAAGCTGTGCTCGATCTCTATGTGTTGCATACCTCTCCTAAATTTCTGGGCGAACATGTGGAAGTCAGCAAACCCTGATCAATGCGCAGGAATGGCTTTGATCTTTTTGGATTTGGCCTGCAGAAAATAATTTTCAGTCAGTACTTTGTTAATGCCTGTGCTGTCACTGTTAGTGGGAACAGGGCTTTTACACAGTACGGAAATGGATTCCCTCCCAAGCAACTTACGGCCGTAATATAAAACAATCCATTGTCTGTTATCACCCATAGCTACCACATACCAGGTATGTCGTATGGTGAAAACACCTTTATCGCGGCTTTCCTTCATGGCACTTGGTCCGCTCGTTTTATCTATAGCATGCAGTTCATGGGACTTTCCTTGTAACTCATATGTATAATCAGCCTTCAGAAATCCGCTCTGGCATTGAAAATTGCACATAACGTGCGTGATACCCTTTCCTGTCCATGCTTTGGCCGTGCTCTGTACAATGTACCAGGTTCCTTCCAGATCTTTTGTATCCAGTTTCTGAACATAGTTATTCTGCACGGTACTCTGAGCTGATGCAGTATACGGGCCAGGGATTCCGGAAAGGAAAAGCATACTAACTATACAGAATATACGGGCTGTTGCCATGCTGAAGGGGGGACGTTTATGCTGCACTAATTCTGTTCCTTCTCATTTCGTTTCCGCTTCCTGTTCCGCTCCCACATATTCAGCAATTCAACCAGGAAGGCAAAGCCCATGGCTGCGTAAACATAAATCTTGATATGCTCTACTTCCACATGTGCCGCATCCAGTAAAAGAATCATGGCAATCATCAGTAAAAAAGCAAGAGCCAGCATTTTGATGGTAGGATGACGATTGATAAAATCGCTTACCGGGCCGGAGAATCCAAGCATCATAAACATGGCCAGGATCACAGCTCCTATCATGATAAGAACATTGCTTACCATACTTACGGCAGTCAGGATAGAATCGAAGGAAAAAACAATATCAATGAACACAATCTGAAAAATAATGGACTTCATCGTGTTTTTACTCCCTGTTTTAGGCGCTTCTTCAACTCCTCTTATACGCTGTGCAATTTCACCAACCGTTTTATAGAGTAAGAAAAGTCCTCCGGCCAGCAATATCAGATCACGCCCCGTGGCTCCATAGGAACCTATGGTAATCAAAGGTTTTTTCAAACCCAGTATCCAGGTAATGGAGATCAGTAAACCGATACGGAAAAGCAATGCAAGGCTTAATCCTATAGCCCTCGCCCTGGGCTGAAGGGCTCTTGGCAAACGCCCGGCTACAATAGAGATAAAAATGACATTGTCTATACCCAGGACAATCTCCAGTCCGGTCAGTGTCAGGATGCTGACAAGGGAGGCAAGGCTGAAAAGTTCTGCCCAGTCCCGGGCGAAATCGTGCATATGCTTTGTTTAATAATCAAAAGTATAGATAAAATCATGGCTAACCTTTATTGAATTGTCCCGTAGGGACAAAATATCGGTAGAACAATACGTCATACACCCCTTATTGCCCCTTTAGGGGCAACATATCGGTTTGATGAATCCTTTACAAAATTGTTTCCATTCATGGCTGCCGCTTTAACCGATATGCCGTCCCTACAGGACGGGGAGCGTGAAAATAATTCCAGATCTACCGATATATAGTCCCTACGGGACTTGTGTAGCAACTTGCACCTTAAAATCAATAAAACTACACCTAAACAGTACTATGCATAAAATAATAGTGCTTATAATCAATAGAATACAATTTATTTTAGTACTATGTCTTGCATAATACCTTTTTATAGACTTATCTTTGCTGCATACTAATTCATTGAAATAACATGAACATAGAAAACACAAAAGCTCAGATGCGGAAAGGGGTGCTGGAGTTTTGCATACTCTCGGCCTTATCGGGCAAGGAGCTGTATCCTACAGAGATCATCGATCGCATGAAGGAAGCCAGGCTGGTAGTTGTGGAAGGCACCCTCTACCCTTTACTGACACGTTTAAAGAATATGGGTCTCCTCACCTACCGTTGGGAAGAATCAACTTCCGGTCCCCCACGCAAATATTACCGCCTCACCGAAGTAGGTATACAGTTTCTGAAAGAACTCGAAACCACCTGGGATGAATTAGTTAAATCAGTACACTCTGTTACCAAACCAAGTTCAACAACCGACAGCCATGAATAAGACTGTAACCATCAATATCAGCGGCATTATTTTTCATATCGAAGAAGATGCATACGACAAACTGAGCAAATACCTGACAACCATCAAAGGCTATTTCAAAGAAACAGAAGGCCGGGATGAGATCGTAGGCGACATAGAATCGCGCATTGCCGAAATGCTCCAGGCTAAGGTAAGTCCTCAGAAGCAAGTCGTGCTCATGAGTGATGTGGATCAGGTTATAGCTATCATGGGCAAGCCCGAAGATTTTGCCGGTGAGAATGGGGAAGAACACAATGCTGACAACACTTCCGCTTCCGAATCAACCTATAACGGAAAGAGAAGAAGGATATTCCGTGACCCGGATGATAAGATCCTCGGTGGTGTCTGCTCTGGTATAGCCCACTACTTTGGCACTGATGCACTCTGGTTCAGACTTGCACTGGCTATCAGCTTTTTTGTTTTCGGATTCGGATTCCTGTTCTATATCCTGCTCTGGATCATTATACCTAAAGCCGGTACCACTGCCGAAAAGCTGGAGATGAAAGGGGAAACCGTCAACATCAATAATATACACAAGAGCTTTACAGATGAGATGGATGAACTCAAAAAGCGTATGCAGGATCTTAAACACGAAGCATCCAATCTGGGTACTCCCGAAGGCAAGGAAAAAATAAGAAGGGGCGCCGGTAAGGTCGGTTCCTTCCTGGAAGAGTTCTTCCGGATGTTCGGTAAGATAATCGGTAAATTTTTTGCCGTCATTTTTATCTTCATTGGAATAAGCTTTCTGATAGCCTTACTGGCCTCGGTATTCGGTTATCATACCTCTGTGTTTCATTTTGGGATCAATGACGGAGGAACAACAATTTCCTTCCAGGATATGTTTCACCTTCTTTTCAGCAAGGGACAAAGTGTATTGCTTCCCTTCCTGGCCCTCTTCTTATTGCTTGGAGTACCCTTCCTCATGCTTATTTACCACGGTATCCGTATCCTGTTCAGCCTCGGAAGATCCAATAAGGTATTCCGGATAGTAGCAGCACTGTTATGGACCAGCGGTCTTATTCTCAGCATGTATCTGGGTTATAAAGCCTCCGAAGAATTTGCCGAACACAGCAGTTCCAGTTCTAACCAGTATGTTAAACCTTCCGTAAAAACCCTGTATATACGGATGAACAATACGGAAAAAACAAGGGAAGATTACGAAAGCGGAAGACACCGGAGTGACGATCATTTCCTGAGCTGGAAGGGTGAGGAAGTCTGCCTTGGTTATCCCTCCTTGTATATAGAACAAAGCCGTACCGACAGTTTTGAGGTTAGTATAACCGGTTTAGCCAACGGAATCACTGAAAAAGAGGCCCTGATCAGAGCCCGCAACATCAAGTATGCCTTTTCTGTTCATGATTCCGTATTGGAACTTGACCCGGGATATACGTTCCCTGTATCAGATAAATGGAGAATGCAGCGCCTGCATATCGTCGTGAAAGTTCCCAGAAACAAAGTCATTTCCTTATCCCGGAACACAAGGCCTCTGATCCACCATTCGGATATTGCCAACCTGCAGGATACCTATGACGATGATATGGCTGGAAGGCGCTGGACAATGACCCAGGAAGGGCTGGATTGTCTGGATTGCGAAGGGCTTAAACATCATAAACACGAAGACTGATCAGAAACTTTAAAATACCCTGAAATACCTGCTCAAATTGGCTTACGCGTCTTTTGCCTTTCGGGAAAATGCTGTATGTTTGTGTAATCAGTATCCCTAAACCTTAAGGCATGAATAAAGTGGAAGAGATCAACAAAGCTGAGCTTCATAAACTGAAAAAAGACGATTTTAAAAAAATCGTTCTTGAAGACTATAAAATAGTAACAGAAAGCCGGGAAGCCAGCTTGCTGGGCCGGAGAGAAGTACTGACAGGAAAAGCCAAATTCGGCATTTTCGGTGATGGGAAAGAAGTAGCCCAGATAGCTATGGCCAAAGTATTCCGTAATGGGGATTTCCGTTCAGGATACTACCGCGACCAGACTTTTATGTTTGCCATCGAAGCCCTGAATCTGCAGGAATGGTTTGCCGGTTTATACGGCCATACCGATGCAGATGCAGAACCTATGAGTGCAGGGCGTCAGATGGGCGGACACTTCTCTACAAGGAGCCTGGAAGCCGACGGATCCTGGAAAAGTCTTACAAACCAGAAAAATTCTTCAGCCGATATTTCTCCTACCGGTGGACAAATGCCCCGCCTTCTCGGCCTGGCTATGGCATCCAAATATTTCCGTATCAATCCTGAACTCCAAACAGAAGCTTTTCAGAAATTTTCAATTAAAGGTGATGAAATAGCCTTCGGTACCATTGGTGATGCCAGCACTTCCGAAGGGTTGTTCTGGGAAACCATGAATGCTGCCGGAGTGATGCAGGTGCCTATGCTTATTTCTGTATGGGATGACGGGCATGGTATTTCCGTTCCTAAAAAATATCAAACCACCAAGGAAAGCATTTCAGAAGTGCTCAAAGGTTTCCAGCGTGATAAGAACGGGACTGGGTATGAAATATTAAAAACAAAGGGCTGGGACTATGCACACCTGTGCGAAACCTATGAAAAAGCAAGCCGTATTTGCCGGGAAGAACATGTCCCTGTACTGGTACATGTAGAGGAAGTAACCCAACCCCAGGGCCACAGTACTTCCGGCTCTCATGAACGTTATAA
This sequence comes from Bacteroidia bacterium, assembly GCA_044448685.1. Lineage (GTDB taxonomy): Bacteria > Bacteroidota > Bacteroidia > Palsa-965 > Palsa-965 > Palsa-965. The sequence goes on along the minus strand of JBIOHC010000024.1, from coordinate 12,367 downwards.
AAGCAAAGAGCGTCTGCAATGGGAACATGATTTTGATCCCATTCACAAAATGAAGGAATGGATTCTGGAAACCGGCATTGCAGAAGCAGCCGAACTGGAAGCCATTGAAGAAGCAGCAAAAAAACAGGTACGCGATATGAAAACCGCTGCCTGGAATGCCTACCTCGCTCCTATCCGTGACGAACAAAAAGAAGGTGTTGAACTGCTCAATGAACTCAGCGCTTCTTCCGGACAGAAAGTATTCATTGATAAAATCACACAGGAGCTGCAATCCATTAAAGAACCTTACCGCCGTGATGTAAATACAGCCCTGCGTGCCGCTCTGAGACTGTGCCGTAAAGAACAGCTGGCATGCAAACAGAAGCTGTCTGACTGGCTTGCAGAATCACGCATTGCCAATTTTGACCGCTACAGCTCTTACCTCTGGAGCCAGAGCGAACAAAGCACTGTGCATACCAAGCCACTCGAAGCACATTATGAAAAGGATTTCAAAATAGTTGACGGGCGTGAAATACTTCGTGAAAACTTTGATCATATACTGGCTAAATATCCGGAAGTGCTCATTTTCGGTGAAGATGCCGGTAAGATAGGCGGTGTAAACCAGGGTCTGGAAGGCCTGCAGCTTAAATACGGGGAACACCGTGTTTTCGATACCGGAATACGCGAAGCAACAATCATCGGTCAGGCTATAGGAATGGCTTTGCGGGGCTTAAGACCCATTGCTGAAATTCAATACCTCGATTACCTCCTCTACGCAATTCAGATTCTGAGTGATGATCTGGCTACGGTACAATACCGTACTAAGGGAACACAAAAAGCTCCTGTTATCATCCGTACACGCGGACACAGGCTGGAAGGTATCTGGCACAGCGGTTCACCCATGGGAATGATCATTCATGCCTTGCGTGGTATCCATGTTTGTGTACCACGTAACATGACACAGGCAGCCGGTTTTTATAATACCCTCCTTGCTTCGGATGAACCTGCACTTGTTATAGAACCCCTGAATGCTTACCGCCTGAAAGAAAAACTACCTTCCAATCTGGGTGAATTCAGACTGGAACTGGGTAAGCCCGAAATACTTGTCGAAGGAAGCGATGTAACACTTGTCACCTACGGATCCTGCTGCCGTATTGCTCTGGAAGCCGTAAAGTTTTTGCAGGAAACAGACATTTCAGTTGAACTCATTGATGTACAAACCCTGCTTCCTTTTGATACAGGTCAACGAATTGCAGAATCGCTGAAGAAAACAAACCGCCTCGTCCTCCTCGATGAAGACGTACCCGGTGGCGCCTCGGCTTATATGCTTCAGAAAGTGATGGAAGAACAGGGAGGCTATGCCTTACTCGACTCGGCACCGCTCACGATTGCAGCCCGGGAACACCGTCCCGCTTACGGATCAGACGGAGATTATTTCTCCAAGCCAAGCTCCGATGATGTATTCGAAGCTGTCTACAACCTTATGCATGAGGTAAATCCGGGACGCTACCCCGCCCTTTACTGATTAAAGGGTCTTGCCATGAAAAAAATTACTGAATCGCCCTCGCATTACACGCATCTGGAAAAGATGAGTGTACATGAACTGCTTGAAAAGATCAATAAAGAAGATCAGACAGTAGCTATTGCAGTCGAAAAAACCATTCCTCAGCTCGAGCCACTCATAGAAGCCATCACCCGGAAACTAAACAAGGGAGGACGTCTGTTTTATATGGGAGCCGGAACAAGCGGCAGGCTCGGCATTGTCGATGCATCCGAATGCCCTCCTACGTTTGGTGTTGAACAGGGTGTTGTCGTAGGACTTATTGCAGGTGGCGACAAAGCCATACGCAAAGCCGTTGAATTTGCCGAAGATGATGAAAACCAGGGTTGGAAAGACTTGCAGGAACACCTTATTTCGGATGAGGATATTGTAATAGGACTGGCTGCATCAGGCACCACGCCTTATGTTATCAAAGCACTTGAACAATGTAATAAACACCTCATACTTACAGGTTGTATTACCTGTAACCCCGGAAGCCCGCTAGCGGCTGTATCCCGTTTTCCGGTCGAATGCATTGTTGGCCCTGAATTCGTCACCGGGAGTACACGCATGAAATCAGGCACGGCTCAGAAACTTATCCTGAACATGATTTCAACTTCTGTGATGATCAGACTTGGAAGAGTAAAAGGAAACCGCATGGTGGATATGCAGCTGAGCAATCTGAAACTTATTGACAGGGGAGAAAAAATGCTGATGGAAAACCTCGGTATAAGCCAGGAAGAAGCCGGTTTCCTGCTGAAAGAGTTCGGAAGCGTGCGCAAGGCAATGGACGCTTTTCACCGCAAATGAGGGGAGCGTAAGCATGCAGGACCTCGAACCTTATTACAACTGGAGACATTTATACACCGCCGAAGAAGATCCGGAATCCCCTTTCTTCGGCAGGGAATACAGCGAATTCGAATACAGCAATACCATTTATAATTTCTATATCCATCCCCAGTGGGATGATATGGGCTCCCCTACCCTCTATATCAAAATTCTTTTCTGCGATTATACAGAAGGCGCCGCCATCGTTGAAATGATAGGGGAATGGAATGACTGCCTGCACAATGATATTATGATTCTCAAACGGGATATTGCCGATCACTTAATGGCTCATGGCATACGTAAGTTTATCCTCATCGGTGAAAATGTGCTGAACTTTCATTTCTCTGACGATTGCTATTACGAAGAGTGGCTTGACGATGTGGAAGAAGGGTGGATTGTATTTATGAATTTCAGGGAACATGTATTGAAAGAGTTCCAGCAACGCAATCTGGATTATTACTTTATTTCAGGCGGGCAGCTGGATGAAATGCCCTGGAGGACAATGACGCCGCAGCAGCTGATTGAAAGGACGGATGCTATTGTGAGGAAGAGGTTGGAGTAAAATAAACCCCTCAGTCACCCTTCAGTCACCCCTCAGTCACTCGCTTCGCTCGTGACAGCTCCCCTTGTCAGGGGAGCAGCTGACAAGGTATACTGTCCGGGGGGGTGGTAAAAAAAATCCCGACCTCTCGGCCGGGATTTTTTTGGAAAACAAATTCTTATTTGTTTACAGTTTTTGCGAGGTCAGCACCGGCTTTGAATTTAGCAACTTTCTTAGCCTTGATCTGAATTGCTTTACCAGTTTGTGGATTACGGCCTGTACGGGCAGCTCTTTTGCTGATAGAGAATGTTCCGAATCCTACCAGTGCCACACGGTCACCTTTTTTCAAGGCCTTTGTAGTGCTGCTGATAAAACCATCCAACGCTCTTCCAGCGTCAGCTTTGGAAATTTTTGCTTCAGTTGAAATTGCGTCAATCAGTTCTGATTTGTTCATGCTTTGAATTGTTAAGGGTTTAATTTTTTGTTTAACAAGGCTAAAATATGCCAAGTCCGCTACCAGCGCAAGCTCTGAGGCATTTTTATGCGATTTTGTTGATAAATCGCGGTTTTGTTAATAACGCCCTTTGAAAGTCAATAAGTACAAGGCTTACACACCTTGCAAGCGGGAACATTCCTTTTGTTAAATTTGCAGGAATGGATAAAGCATTCCTTTTACTGTTTGGCATATCCGCCCCTTTTTACGCTGTCCTGATCGGACTTGAAATGCTCCTCAGTCACTTCCAGGGAAAACACGTTTATACCCTCAAAGGCCTGCTTACAAACCTCTGGATGAATGCCGGTAATTTCCTCCTCGACCTCCTCATGCGCTGGGTGTTTTTTGCCGTGATCAGTTACTTTCTGATGTTTCACTTTATGGAAATTCAGACCCCCTGGATATATTGGTTAAGCTTGCTGCTACTGGAAGACCTGCTGTTTTACTTCCTTCACCGGGTCGACCATTTCTGCCGTATCTTCTGGGCTGTACATGTCACCCATCACAGTTCAGAAGAATTCAACCTAAGCGTAGGATTCCGCTCTTCGGTCTTCCAGCCCCTGTACCGCTTTATCTGGTTCATCCCCCTTGCCTTCCTGGGTTTCCGACCCTGGGATATACTCTTTATGTATTCCATCACCCAGATCTATGGTATCATCATCCATACACAGCTGGTTGGAAAGCTCGGCTTCCTGGAATGGTTTATGGCCACCCCTTCACATCACCGCGTACACCATGGATCCAATGTCACTTATCTGGATAAGAATCTGGGTATGATACTGATCATATGGGATCGTATGTTCGGCACTTTTGCAGAGGAACAGGAAGAAGTAAGGTACGGGCTGACAGAGAATATAAATTCCTATTCACCGGAGAAAATACTTTTTCATGAATGGAAAAGCATTGGAAAGGATTTGCGTAAGAATGTTCCTTTCCGGAGCCGAATGGCCTATCTCTTCGGTCCTCCTGGATGGAGCCATGACGGTAGCAAGAAGACATCCCGGCAGTTGCGCCAGGAAGCTTTAAGTAACCGGCTTAACCCTTAAAACCTATACGGGTACGGTCATTTCCGCCTTCCTGGATTACAAAATCCTTCACATCATCCAGACTGAGTGTATCAAGCATTTCACGGGTGCGGATCGCTGCATCCATAGAAGCCAGTCTCAGATTCTGATTCTTGATAGCTTCTCCAACGACCTGCCTTACACTGCGTGCATTCCCGAAATGCTTGTCCCGGCTGTTATGTAGTGCTGTAAAATAAGCTTTCAGATGGGCTTCAGCAGGGGCATCCGGCTTTATCTGTTCAGCGGCAAAGAGGTGCTGTGCAATGGCATATAGTTCATCCGGAGCATAATCCTGGAATATATAGGTACGGTCAAAACGGGATTTCAAACCGGGATTGCTTTCCAGAAACTGTTTCATATTATCCGGATAACCGGCTGCAATAACGGCAAACTTACCCCGCTCATCTTCCATACGTTTCAACACCACTTCTATGGCTTCATGCCCGAAATCATTGTCATGTCCCTGGCCGGCCAGTGCATACGCTTCATCAATGAATAAGACTCCACCCATAGCCTGGGTCACTTTTTCAGCTGTCTTGATAGCGGTCTGTCCTACATACCCTGCCACAAGTCCTTCCCTGTCCACCTCCACCACATGCCCACGTTCCAGTAAACCCAGACCTTTGAATATTTTTGCTATGATACGTGCCACGGTCGTCTTGCCTGTTCCCGGATTACCGGTAAAAACAGAATGGAGGCTGAACTTATTCAGTACATCCTTTCCGGTCTCCTTGTAAAAACGAACCAATTTAACCAGTTCATTTACATCCTTCTTAACAGAGCTCATACCCGTCAGCCCTTCCAGCTCGGCAAGGGCTTCTTTCAGGAGTTTTTCATCCACATCCAGATGCAGTTTCTTTCCTCCGCTTGCAGCGAACACCTTAGCTATATCTTCAACTTCCAGCATGGACATTTCTTCCTTACTAAGGCTCGCAATATCGGGGTGGTTCATGAGCCTCAGGCCCAGATTCATTTCAGCCTCGGCTATGACACCGCAGGCATAACGTGCATTGCCAAAACTGTCTGTACGGGCACGGTATGCAAGGGTAAGATTATCGGCAAGCAATTGTTTTGCTGCAGGAGCAAGTGTGACAGACTTTTTAGCGCAGGCCGATTCGGCAATAAGCAGGAGTTCATCTGGCTGGTAATCCTCAAAATTAAAATAATGCGAAAAGCGTGACCGGAGACCGGGATTGGCATCCACAAATATCTGCATCTCTTTGGGATAACCGGCGCACATAATGGCTATATCACCCTTTCCATCGGACATTTCCTTGATCAATATCTCTATCACCTCCTTGCCGAAGTCTTTAGAGTCCAGACCCGAGCGGGCCAGTGAATAGGCTTCATCTATAAACAGTATGCCTCCTCTTGCATCGCTGATTGCTTTCTTTACTTTGGGTGCTGTCTGACCCAGGTACTCACCCACCAGATCTACACGGTCTACCTCCATCACATGCCCTTTGCTGAGCAAGCCCATACGCTGGTATATCTGACCCAGCATTTTGACAACGGTCGTTTTACCCGTTCCCGGGTTACCGGTAAAAACGGAATGCAGGCCCATGCTTGTCTTTTCCTCAAAACCTTTTTCCTTACGCAGTTTCAGAAAGTTGAGGTAGTTGATATGGTCCTTGATATTCTTTTTCACACTTTCCAAACCAATCAGTGCATCCAGTTTGGCCAGGAGTTCTTCCAGTGTTTCCGGTTTGGTGACAGGGTTTTCTTCCTGGGTCAGAACAGCTGAACTGGTGATACCACCGGTAAGCACTTCCACCCCGCCTTCCACATTCTCGTCGCCCGTTCCAAAGGGGATAACAGCCAAAAGGGTATCCATAAATACGACTTCTACCGTGTATTTATCATCTTTCCAGCTTCCCGGGGTTTCGGTTCCCCAGGCCGCATCAACTGTATACGTCCAGTCGAGTTTGCCCAGTTCCATTTTATACATGCGGGCGCTGGTGCCTTTGGGCAAGCCTGCATCATCGTAGTAGTTGAAAAAAAGCTCGTACCAAAAGGTTTTGTTAGTCTTGACCTTGAAATTAAATTCCACCCATACATATGGAGTGGTAGTACGGCTGAATGATTTGAGATATTTCCTTTTTTCTTCCTTCCATCCTTCATACCCGCCCGGATAGAGTTTTACATAATTGATGGAAAAATAAGGGTTGGTTCCGGGTGTAACGTGACCTATCTCATTTACATACATTTTCTGTTCACCGATCAGAACACCGTCCAGATAGGCTTCCCAGAGATAATCACCCTGAGCCCAGAACTGACCAGGCGTGGCATTCCCCCAGCCCCTGTGTATGGCAACGATATTTTCTTCCTTGCTCACCTTAAGCTTATCTTCAAGCTTACACAATTCCTTGCGTTCACCCTTTTCGGCACCGGTGATATCAAAACATTTAATGGTATAGCTTGTTTCCCAGTCCTCTTCATCAAAGAGTTTGTTGAAGAAGGTAAGCTCAGCCCAGATATAGGTTGTTTCAGCCCTGTCGTATACACGACGGTATTTCTTAGAGCTTCCGGCCATCCATTCATCCGAACCATATACTTTCAGTTCCTTGAATTTGTATTTCTTTTCCATCGTGGCTCCTTTACCGGAAGAAGCATTGGAAGTATTGTTATCGGCCATTGGTATTGCTCAGAAGGGGTAAATAGAATAATCGGGATTTAGTGCTACTAAATTAAGGAAAAGTGTGTTTAAGGCGAAAGAATAACACAAAAAATCAGAGCGGAGAGCGGAGAAACAGAGCGGAGCAGATACAACATCTTCTGATGGGAACGCTGCTTCTATAAATGTATACGCTGTATCTTAAGATGTACACGCTCCTTCTTTAAATGCACACGATAAATCTTTAGCAGTACACACTGTTTCTTTAGATGCAGATGCTACATATTTAACTGTAAACTCTCCTTCTATAATACCCTAATTCCGCAGACGTTGGGGGATAAATTCTTAGAGACCTCTTAGACAGACTTGGAATGCCTGAATTTATTTTGTAATATACTGATTATCAATTAATTATTTTTTTGTTTCTACCTGCTTTCTTGTAAACTCCATTAATCTGTCAGAAATGATTTCTGCCATTTCAGCCGCACTCATTCCCTCTTGGATTTCTTTTTTGGGTTTGTTGTTATACCTCTCTAAAATGTTTGGGGATTCTCTCTTTTGTACAGATATCTCACCTGAAAATGTTGCTTCCATGTCGGTCAGTTTTATAATAAATATGAAGAAATTTTATTTTGAATTCCTGTTGTTGAAATAATTCATAAAAAAATGCTCATTTAATTCTCTTGAAAAATAATGCTTGCGTTTTATCCATATAAAGCCGTCTCCTTTAGAAATAATTGCCACGTCAACATCCCCTCCAACGTCTTCCTGAGCAGATGTAATCCTTTTTTGTAAGAATGTAAGATGAATTAAACTTTGCGCCATTTCAGCTAAATCTTCTTTTGAGAGTGAGGCAACTGCATTAAAAAGCGGAAAAATATAGTTCTGCTGCTTAGCTTCTATGACATCCTTAATGTACTCATTTTTAAGGTCATTTAGGTTTATTCCAGCGAAATAACCGCTAATAACTCCACCTGGGTCTTTAGTATGCTTGATAATTTCCTTGTTATATTTTTCAAAAAACTTAACAAAATTCTGCGAATAGGTCTCTTCAAGTTTTGGTGAAACACCAGTTAATATAGTATCAATTGCCTCGGTTTGACCAAAAGGGCAAATTCCAGTGGCGTTCGTATCGGTAATTGCACGTGCGCTGTTTTCATCCACAAAGAATTTTAATTTATTATCGAATGCGAGATAAACAGTAATAGGAACAAGTGCTGGATAAATTTCGTCTTCGCCAAACCCAACAAAAACAATGCCCGTATAGCTTGGATAGGCTCCGGTTTTTATTATAACATTATAAAAATATTTTTTAAATTTATCAGATACCTCTTTTGAAAGATTCGTACCATGATCCGTATAGACTTCTTTCACTGCAGCTTCGTAAGTATTATTAATATACTTTAGGAAATCTTCATAGCTATAAGTCACAAATTCAGGGCAAGTTGTAGGAATGGGTTCCCAGTTTTTAAGATACTTATCAATTTCCAGGTTTAATAATTCAACCCTCTTAACCAAATTTTCTGGAGTAGCTTGGGTTAAAATATTTTCATTCCCTTTGAAGGCTAAGTCATTGATTCCAAAAAATAATGACTTGATAACGTCAGAAAAGTAATTTTTTTGAAAATCAGGGCTTGAAAAAAAATTCTTCTGGTGCAAAAATGCTATGAAATCTTCTTGATATTTTCGAACGGTAGGATGCGCCTTATCCCCCAGTTGTTCCCTGTACATTTTGATTATTGTAGCCCAGGGAGTCACCATGAAATTGGCAGAATTATATATCATAACTCCAATCGGGTGATACTTTGATAATGTAAAAATCTTTAATGCCCGATTAAAAATTTTGCCATTACCTAACGTTACAGCACTATCAGCAGCAATTGCAACAGCTTCCCTATTTAAAATACCGACAACTGAGGTCATATCCTATGGTTTTATGGACAAAAATGCAAGGATAGTTTACTCCAATAGGAAAATTTCAGAAAGAAATTAAGGTTTCGAAAAAAATACGGTGGAACTTTCTTTCTACTGCACAAGCAGTTTATATATACAGATAGGCAAGAGCAGCGCCCACAAAGGGTTGAGGAAAACTCTGATGATCGTGCTTTGCAAAGGTTTCACAGCCACTGTCTAAAACACTCAGATCCTCGACAACGGAATCATTTCCTTCCGCTCCGGATCCCAAACTTTGAGACGAAGACAGGCCAATACATCTCTGGGATTAAGGGAGGTGGTTTTAGGATGCTGTAACTCAGGAATCTTAGCCATTACTTCAGGCAAGCGGTAAAACGGAATACGGGAATTCATATGGTGTATATGGTGATACCCTATATTGGCACTGGCCCATTGCATAAACCCTTTCATAGGCATATAGCTTGAGCTGCGTAAAGCCGCCAGCTCATAGGTCCACCCGTTCTTATCGGCAAACTCAACCCCCGGAAAATTATGCTGGGCATAAAAAAGATAGGCACCCAGGCAACAGGCAATCAGAAAGGGAATAGTAACCATGAATATTGCCATATACCAGGGGGCAAAGCAAAATAGGAGGACATAAGCTGCAAAATGAAGGATCAGGGCTATCAGGGAGTCATAATGCCGGCGCGGACTGCTCATAAAAGACTTGATAGACATGCCATACATAAATACAGGCCAGTAACCGAACAAAATGGTCAGCGGGTGACGAATGAGCAGATATGTTTTACGTTCGGATTTGCTGCTGCTCAGAAATTTCTCCTTCGTCATAATCGGGTAGGAACCGATACTTGCACTGTAGAGTTTGGAATTATGAGCGTGGTGATAGTCGTGGCTTCGCTTCCAGATACTGGTTGGGGCAAGAATGAACAAACCGAAAATATAAAAAATGAAATCCGCAAACTTTGAATGCGTTAAGATGGCATGGTGCTGATGATCATGATAAATTACAAACATCCTCATGATGATGAAACCCGTAAAAATACTTACAGCCAGCTTAGCCAATATCCAGGGCAGATATGCAATGCCCACGAAACAGGAAATAAGCAATAAATAGGTGCTGATCGTACAATACCAGCTCCGGGCACGGTTTTCCTGCGCAAATGGTTTGGTGGCTAATATGAGTTCTCTACCCTGAAGCATGATGGGGATCAGTAATTGGGGGCAAAAATAACAAAAAAAGTGGCTACCGCTTATGTTTCCACCGCTTATGCGACCAAAGCCAGATTTCCGGCTGGGCAATAATCTCCCTTTCCAGCTTACGGGTATGGGCTTCGGTTATTTCACCGTCTGTGGTTAGACGGGGGTCTTCAAAAAGCGTTTCAGCTGCAATTTCATAATATCCTCGTTTAATCCTTCTTACACTTGCATAGACCACCGGATAATTCAATTTTCGGGCAATCTTTTCCGTACCCAGGAATACAGGGGTGTCCTGATTCAGAAAGCTTGTCCAGTATGCACTTTCAGGGGCTGGAGTCTGATCGGCTATAAAGGCTGTTGCATTGATTTCATCCTTAAACCTGACCATGTCTTTGTAGGTATCGCGCATGGCAATTAGTTTGGTACCGAAGCGGGTACGCATACGGTAGATGAGTCCGTCGAACTTTTTATTGGTAAGAGGATGATATATTACATACAACTGCTGAGGGCATTGCAGACTGAAGGTATTACCCGCCCATTCCCAGTTGCCGAAATGTCCCATCACAATGATAACGCTTTTCTTTTCTGCATGGTATTTTTCAAACAGAGCCTTTGTCTCCGGTGTTAGTTTACAATGTTTAAGAGCCGAGGCTTTGCTGATGGTAAGGGTTTTGAAGGTTTCCAGAAAAAGATCGCAGAGGTAGCTGTAAAACATTTTTCGGATCCGGACTATTTCTTCTTCTGATTTTCCGGGAAAAGAATTCCTGAGGTTGGAGGTGACGACATCCTTTCGATATCCAATCACAATGTATAACAGGAAATAAACGAAATCAGAAAACAGATAGAATACAGAAAAAGGCAGGAGGGATAGCAGGTATATAAATGGAAGAGCCAGATAAAAGATGAATGCCTGCATACTGCTTATGCCTTTACCAGTTTATCCAGCTTTTGTTTGGCCTCAGCTGTTTCAGTAATCAGACGATCTATCAGATCTGCACATGGAAGTATATCATGAATCAGTTCAGAACTCTGGCCGGCAATCCATAATGTTTTATAATTACCGGGATGTATGGAAGCTTCCAGCTTTTTCATTCCACGGATCTGGACCAGCATCTTAAAATACTTCTTGGTCCGCGCATTATTCGAGAGCATTCGCTCCAGCCAGTTCTGATGTGTACCGAGTTTCCTGGCGTATGGGGTATTGATAACGGTACTGGGAGTTCCCGAAATCCGGTCGCTCATCACAATATCTTCCATACCTGCATCTACAATAGCCTGTTTGTATTCCGGACTTACTCCGGCTTCGGCTGAAGCAATGAAACGGGTGCCGACCGATACACCCGAAGCACCCAGAGCCAGCACAGAGAGTATACCCTCCCCTGTTGCCATACTGCCTGCTGCTATGACTACCTTATCGGGAAATTCTTTTCTCAGTGCCGGAACCAGGATCTGAAGGGAATAAGGCCCTGCATGTCCTCCCGCTCCCTGCCCTACCGCAATAAATCCATCCGCCCCCAGCTCCCTGCATTTCTGGGCATGAGCCAGATTTGTCACATCACAGAATACTTTGGCACCGTATGATTTGGCTTTCTCAATCACTTCCCGTGGACTGCCAAGGGATGTTATATAAAAAGGTACTCTCTTTTCCACACATACAGCCAGGTGTTTGGAATAAAGCGGATTGGTTTTTTGGACGATAAGGTTAACACCATAGGTTCCTCCGGGTTTTGTGGACAGGTGTATATTCAAACTATCCAGCAGCTTATCAAGCTCCCCTTCCTTACGGTAATTAAGGGAGGGAAAGCATCCTGCAATACCTTTATCCATCGCGGCTTTCATCATTCCCTCATTCGAAACAAGGAACATAGGTGCCATAATCATCGGAAACCGGATTTGCAATAAACGGCTCAGATCGTTTTCAATTTGCATAAAACTTCTACATTTGGTGCTATAGAACACGAAATTACGATTAAAGATTTAAGATTAATGATTTTTGATTTATGATTGTTCCTTATCATTAAATCTCTAAAAATCTTAAATCACAAATCATAATTCATAAATCATAAATTGCCCATGTCTGTTTCCAGATAATTCGACCTTCTTCCGCATTGTGCACAACATATCCCCAAGGATGATGCTATGGCCGGGAAGGAAAACGGAAAATGGGTAAAAAACATCACGGCTGAATTCATTGATT
>JBIOHC010000023.1:0-61515 GCA_044448685.1 Bacteroidia bacterium | reverse complement strand
GTAGAGGATATCGCTGAACTGGTTCAGTATGCCCACTTATTCAAAGCCCGTGTCTTTGTGGTTGTCAATACCATTTTATACGACGAGGAGCTGGCTGATTGCAAAAAGCTCATTCATCAATTATATGCTATTGGCGTCGATGCCCTGATTGTTCAGGATATGGCAATTCTGGAAATGGATTTGCCCCCTATCGTTATTCATGCCAGTACACAAGCCAATAACCGGGATCCTAAGCATGTCAGCTTTCTGAAAGATGCAGGCATGAAGCGTGTTGTCCTGGCCAGAGAGCTGAATCTGGATCAGATACGGGAAATTCATAAGGCCAGTGATGTAGAGTTGGAATTTTTTGTCTCCGGTGCACTTTGTGTTTCTTTCAGCGGAAACTGCTACATGAGTGTTGCCAATGGGGAGCGAAGTGCCAACAGAGGATCCTGTGCACAGAACTGCCGTCTGCCATACAACTTAATTGACGGTAACGGTAAGACTTTAATCGCCAACAGTCATTTATTATCTATCAAGGATCTGGATCTGAGCGATCAGCTACCCAATCTGATTGAAGCAGGTATCACCTCTTTCAAGATTGAGGGGCGCCTAAAAGATATGGTGTATGTGAAGAATAATACGTCTTATCTGCGTAAGAAGCTGGATGCGTTTTTGGAGAATAATGACACGTACGTGAAAGCATCGTCGGGGAAGACGCACTATAACTTCGAAGCTGAAATGGACCGGAGTTTTAACAGAGGCTATACAGGCTATTTTGTTAATAAACGCACAGAGAAAATCGGTTCCTGGGAAAGCCCTAAATCACAAGGGCAGTTTATAGGTAAGTTGATCGAAACGAAGGCGAACGGATATGTAATAGAGCATTCCGACAAACTGAATAACGGGGACGGGCTTTATTTTGTGAATGAGAAAGGAGAGCCGGACGGGATGCAGATCAATATCATCATCAACGATATTGTTGTTCCCAATATGTTCAAGAACATAGAACCCGGTACAGTCATATACCGGAACTCCGATGCATCATTCAATAAACTTGTTGAGCGGGACGACAGCGCCATACGGAAGATCAGCGTTAAATTAATTTTTTCCGAAACGAGAGATGGTTTTCAGCTGATGGCTGTGGATGAAGACGGGCATGAAAGCTTTTCCATTATTAAATGCGAAAAGGAGCTGGCTAAAAATGAAGAATCAACCTTGCCGAATATAAAGAAGAACCTGAGCAAAACCGGCAATACACCTTTTGTGGTTGATGCAGTGGAAATTGCATTTTCACAAAACTGGTTCCTCCCTATTTCCCGTACAAATGAAATACGCAGGCTTGTGCTGGAGCAGCTGGTGGATACCCGGATCAGCCAATATCACAGGGAGGAGCATCAAATAACAAAGACTGATCATCCTTATCCTGTTTCCAAACTGGATTTTACCTATAATGTCTCCAATCAGTTGGCCCGTAATTTTTATAAGCGCCATGGCGTCACGGAAATAGAAAAAGCATTTGAGTTGCAATGGGATCCCGGTAAGTCACGGGTGATGACCACGAAATACTGCGTGAAGTATGAATTGGGCAAATGCGCCCGTTTTCAAAGAGAAACCATGGGCGAGAAGGTTACGGAGCCTCTTACGCTGCAACATGGGGAGAATGCTTACAAACTGAAATTCAACTGCAAGCCTTGTGAAATGGAGATTTGGGAGAAAGATGCGGAGCTGACGTTTGACGAGGAGGAAGATTAAATACTACTCAAGAACAGAACGCGGATCTTCATTATGGCCATGATTACCGCTGATTATTTCCAATTCAATACCTAATAGAACACGAATTTTCATGATTATTATGATTAACGCGGATAAAAATATTTTTTAAAATCATTTTTCATCATGATAATCTGCGTTCTATTAAGTAAGGTGTGATATTATCTTTAAGCTTCCCTTTCCTTCTGCAAAACCAAAGGCTTACAAAACGGTAAAATCAGCACCAGTAAAAAGGTGCCGTAGGTAATCGTCTTGTAATGCTGGCAAACATCTTTCAGATATTTGCCAATGAAAAGATCAGTGGTGACCGTATTCAGCACAAATGAAACAGAGAGAATTGAAACAAGAATAATCCAGGTCCGTTTGCTGAAAGCGGACCAGTTACTTTGACGGGTTCGAATCAGGAAGTAAATGATGTATGCCGTGGCCGGGAATATTAGGAAGAAGGCATACTTTTCCTGATGAGGAAAGATTAGTGGAATGATAAGGAGTATATAACTGACTTCCCATAATCTGTGTATGGTACTTTTTGCCTTTTTGAAAAAAGACAAGCCCGTAAAATAAAGTGTAAGGACTATCAGTGCTGCCCGTATCGTACTCACGATGATATTAACAGTTGCCAGATCCAGGTTGGCAATATTACGCTTCAGGGGTAATTCCCCGTCTGTTTGCATGAGTAAGGGAGGAATCAGGGAGGTAAGGCTGTGTCCGCCCAGCTGTGTATCTATATTGTGTTCGGTATTAAACGGATTAATGGTATGAAACCAGTGTGACAGGAGGAAGTTATTGTACTCAATACCCAGGAACAGCGAAGGTATATACAGGAATGCAACGGAAAACAATGCTATCCAGGTAAATGCTGCAAAGCGTCCACGCATGATAAGATAGGGCAGGAATACAATAGGCAAAATCTTGATATTCATTGCTAGGGCAAAAAGCAAAGCTCCTTGCATATTCTTATTCTTCTCAAACAGATTGAGGCTCTCCAGTATAGACCACATGACATATACATTCATCTGAGCCATTTCAAAATTATGGAGCAGAAAACGGAAAGTCAGAAATATGGTAAGCAAGGTAAAAGCCCTGCTTTCTTTTTTCGAGAACCCGTTGAAATCAAAGAAGGCAGTGGTGATTTTCCAGATTCGGGCAAAAAAGAACACATTGGCGCTTAGCCATACAATGCTTATCACAAAATCCGGAACAGAAGTAAAAGGGGTAAGCAGCAAAGCGAAAAAGGGACTATAATAGTATTTGCAGCTGTTACCGTTCAGCCAGCGGTCATACATATTTTCATGATGCTTTAAAAGTTTGGCCGCTTCTGTAAACACCTTAAAATCACCGGGGTTGGAGGCTTCGAAAATTACCAGTGCTGTAATCAGCACACCAAGCATCAGGTGGGTATACTTTATTGTAAGGGAACCTATTTTTATCAATTTTATCAGGCTTAATCTTTGGGAAAGATAAAGATAATACTCTTGTTCCTTTTGTCTCGATACAAAAAGAACCAAAAAAATCAAGACGGCATGTCCTCCTGCCACACATGCTAAACGGCATCGCGTGCCGTCAGGGCTGCCCGCGAGAACATGTCAAGATACTTATCTAGGCTCCTCCTTGAGCGACGGCCATTCCAACACGCTCTGTTCTTGTCTTGTGTCTTGGCTCTTGATTCCCCACTTCGTTTTGCCTTCCTGCCTTCTTAATCAGGATTTTTAAGCCCCTAATTGCTTTCTCCCTGCCTTTACATTACATTTGAGTTCAACTATCTTATCGAGTCATTATGTCCTCTTCTTCCGAAAAATCTGACGGTGCTCTGCATGTCATCAATTCATTCAAACCGGTACAGCAACTTATTGAAAACATACGGAGCAAGTCGGTGACGGATGTGAAAGATCACCTCCTGCCAATAGAATTGCATGTTACGGAAGAAAGCACCCTGAAACGCAGGGAGTTTCTCTGTGCCGGCAACGGCAAAAGCATGGATTTTCTATTTGGGAAAAAGCCCTTTACTGAACTGCCGGTGCTGGAAGGGAATATTGAAAACTATATAGGTATGACCCAGGTTCCGACCGGGGTTATTGGTCCGGTAAGGGTCATAGGCTCTGCTGCCAATGGAGATTATTTTGTGCCCCTCGCCACCAGTGAAGGGGCCTTGGTTGCTTCCTACCACAGGGGTGCAAAGGCTTGTTACTTGGCAGGAGGAGCCACTTCGGTGTGCCTTGTGGAAGGGGTGCAGCGCAGTCCGGTTTTTAAATTCATCGACCTGACGGATCTGGGCCAGTTTGTAATCTGGGTATTGAATAAACAGGATATGTTCCGGAAAATTACGGAAGAGACGAGCCGCTTCGGCAAGCTGAAGGAGATGAAGACGAATATAGAAGGGAATCATCTTATCCTGACTTTTGAATACCATACGGGTGATGCTTCGGGACAGAATATGGTTACGCTCTGCACCGATGCGATTTGTAAATACGTTATCGAAAACGCTCCGGTAAAGCCTGTATTCTGGTTTATAGAAAGCAATTATAGCGGTGACAAGAAAGCTACCTCTCTCTCCTTTACCACCGTACGCGGAAAGAAGGTGACGACTGAAATCACCCTTTCGGAAGCAATCGTAAACGAAGTGCTCAAGACAACACCAGAAGCGATGGCCGAATACTGGCGTTCTTCCACCATAGGAATTATTCAAAGCGGAGCCATCGGGGCACAGGGCCACTATGCTAACGGACTTACAGCCCTGTTCATGGCTACGGGGCAGGATGTGGCTTGTGTTGCCGAAGCCGCAACAGGTATTACGCGCATGGAATGGAACAAGGACGGTTCATTGTATGCTTCCGTCACCTTACCTAACCTGATTGTGGGTACGGTAGGTGGAGGCACATCGCTGCCTACTCAGAAAGAATGTCTGGAGCTGATGGATTGTTACGGGGTTGGCAAGTCGCGCCAGTTTGCCGAAATATGCGGGGCAGTTATTCTGGCAGGTGAATTATCCATTGCTGCGGCACTATCTGCAGGTCATTTTTCATCAGCACATAAAAAATTTGGAAGAAAGAATTCCTGATTCTTTTTTACTCACGCAGCACAACGAATTCAGCCTGGAAGAAGATAATAATGCTTCCCTCCTGAAACGATTGTACCTGTATCAGAAAGAGCGGTTCCCACTGATCGGGCACGGAATGCTGGTGGCCTCTTTCAGCTTTTCAGCTATTGCCTATTCCCGTATCTGCAGGGGAGCTCCGGGGTTTGTCAGCTTACGTACCTATCTCACAGGTATCTTCACAACGGTAACACTCTTTCTCCTGGTTCGTATTTTTGACGAGTTCAAGGATCGAAAAGAAGATGCACTTTACCGAAAACATCTGCCTGTTCCGCGAGGATTGGTAAGTCTGAAAGAATTGCTGATAATTGGCATACTGCTTGTCATTGCACAGGTAACGGTGAATCTCCTTTTCTTCCCGAAAATGCTGATGATCTATACCGCGATCATCGCTTATCTTTCCCTGATGGGAGTGGAATTTTTTGTGCCTGAATGGCTGAAAAAACATCAGTTCTGGTATGTCACATCACACATGTTTATTATCCCCCTAATCGATATATATGCCAGCGGGCTGGATTGGCTGCTGGAAGGGGCAGGGCCAGCCGCAGGACTTGCCTTTTTCTTTGCCGTATCCTATATGAATGGTATTGTGCTCGAGATCGGGCGTAAGATACGCACGCCTGAACAGGAAGCCGCCGGTGTACTCACCTACTCTTCCCTGCTGGGGCCGGTTAAAGCTATTTATATGTGGATAGGCGTGCTGCTGATAACCCTTGCCGTTAGCGTTGCAGCCACACGTTTTGCCGGTTATGGTTACAGCGCTGCAGTGATTTTAGTTACAGCGTTTCTGATTTGTATGAGCGTGGGGGTTTCCTTTTTGAAAAAGCAAACTCCGGCTTTGTCAAAATCCATTGAAGTCCTTTCGGCAGTGTGGACAATAACTATGTACCTTACACTTGGAGGAATACCCATGCTTATTAAATTGCTTTTTCATTCATGGACTTCATAACCCACTTGCAGCCGGAGCGGGCACAGAAAAGAACTATTGGGGGCAAGGCAAGGAATCTCTTCCGTTTGCTCGAACTCGGCCTGCCTGTTCCCGAATGGATTGTTATTCCCCAGGAAGAACTGGCTGCATTGGTTCCCCAGCACATACAAAATGGGGAGCATTCCGGAATCATTTCCTTTATTCAAGCCCTGACCCTCCCCCGGACCTTTCTGAAAGCTATACAAAAGCAATTTCCGGGCACTGATTTTTTTGCCGAGCGCTCCTCTGCGCTGGATGAAGACGGTACGGATTTCTCATTTGCCGGTCAGTTTGAATCACATCTTTTTGTATCACCTGATAAGCTTGAAGAAAATATCAAGAAGGTATGGTGTTCAGCATTCTCTGAAAGAGTTTATGAATACCGTAAGAATAATAAACTGCTGGCTACATTCGGTATTGCAGTAATCATACAGCGCATGATCAATGCCGATGTGGCGGGTGTAGCGTTCGGGATAAATCCGGCCAAGGGAGACCGGAAAGCACGCATAATCAGTTCAGTTTACGGACTCGGGGAAGGGCTGGTATCAGGAGAGCTTAATTCGGATAATTATGAATTCAAAAACGATATCATCACTTCACAACTTGCAAACAAAACGCATCGCTTTATTCCACAGTCTGGAAAAGATGGAGGAATCGCAAAAGTGGAAGTGGAAGGAAAGCTTCGCAAGCTTTCGTCACTTACTGATAACCAGGTTAGGGAAATAACAGCCGTGCTTGAGTATTGTCAGAAGGCTTATGGCTGTCCACAAGACATGGAGTTTGCCATCTGCAATAATAAGCTATGGATGCTGCAGGCCAGGCCCGTTACCAATTTGAATAAAATAGCAGATCTGAACGGAGCGTATATTTTGTGGGATAACAGCAATATCATTGAATCCTATCCTGGTGTTACCACACCCCTTACCTTTTCATTCATCAGTAAGTCATATGAAGGAGCCTATAAGCTCTTTTGCGGGTTTATGGGGGTGCACCCTAAGGTGATCAGGGAAAACGAACGTGTGTTTGCCAATACCCTTGGCCTTATTAACGGTCATGTGTTTTACAACCTGAAAACCTGGTATCATATGCTGGCCCTGCTTCCGGGCTATAGTATCAATGCTCGCTTCATGGAAAAAATGATGGGTGTGAAAGAACGCTTTGATATTCCGGAGAGTTACCGTATGCCAAAAGGTGCGGCCTGGAGAAGTCTTTTGAAAATGGGAATGCAGATGTACGGACGCTTACTTTCTCTCCCAGACAGGAGGAGAAAATTCATGCGCTTATTGAATGAAACAATTAAAGAATACAAAGGCATCAATTATGCCGAAAAGGATGCCAATGAACTTATGCACCTGTATCTGCATTTCGAAACAACCCTGTTGAATGAATGGAAAGCTCCACTGCTGAATGACTTCTTTGCCATGATCTGGTTCGGAAGGCTGCAAAAAGCCTGCGAAAAATACGGACTCAGCAAGAACCCCAACATACACAACGACCTGCTTTGCGGAAGCAGTGATATCATTTCCGTAGAGCCTATACACAGGAGCATTGCCCTCGCTACATTCATTTCTAAAGAGAAGGAATTGAAAGAGCTGTTTATTCAAAAAGATGAACAGGCAATCTGGAAGCTCTTGCTTTCAGAAAGCAAGTATAAAACAATGCTTCAGGAAATTGAGCGTTATATAGCCGATTTCGGTGAACGTTGTATAGGAGAGCTGAAACTGGAAACGATATCCTATACACAGGACCCTCCCCGTTTTATCCGTGTTTTGAAATCCTATGTCGAAAGGGGGATAACTGCTGAACGAACCTCCGGCAAAGTTGAAGAAGAATTAAGGGCTAAGGCTGAGAAAGAAGTAAAGGAAGCCTTAAAGTACCGCCCACTACACAGATGGAAGCTGATGCGTTTACTTCGCAAGACACGTGAACTGGTAAGCTCACGCGAAAACCTGCGCTACGAACGAACCCGTGCTTTTGGCATTGTAAGGGAGCTGTTTACACAAATAGGGAATAATTTCTTTTCGGAAGGCATTCTAAAAAGCCCTAGGGATGTTTTTTATCTGACAAAGGAAGAAATTTTCGCCTATATAGAAGGTACATCGGTCAACACCGACATTCAAAAACTCGTTGAATTACGAAAAGAAGAGTTCGGGGCTTTTGCAAAAATGCGTCCCCCTTCGGAGCGATTCGCTTCCTATGGACCAGTATATCATGCCAATGATTTTTTCAGCACCAGCCGGGTTGAAAAACTCGAAGGCGATCTCAAAGGCATTGGCTGCTGCCCGGGCAGGGTACGGGGTAAGGTGAGGGTGGTAATGAATCCGGCAGAAGTAAGTTCTTTGAATGGAGATATACTCATCACTTCCAGTACAGACCCTGGCTGGGTTATACTCTTCCCCAGCGCTTCGGCGATTATAGTTGAACGCGGCAGCTTGCTAAGTCATTCCGCTATCGTCTCAAGGGAAATGGGCATACCTTGTATTGTAAGTGTAATCGGCTTGCTGAAGACACTGAAAACCGGTGATGAAATAGAGATGGATGGAAGCACAGGGGCGATCACGATTCTAAACAAGACCCATGCCTGAAGCGCTCACAGAAAAAGTATCTTTTGAATTTATCCGCTATGCGAATTGCTGGGAAGATGCTGATATTCTTATCCAGGGCCTAAACCCGGAACCGGGTAGTAAAATACTCTCTATCGGGTCTGCCGGTGATAACAGTTTTTCACTGCTTGTCACCGACCCTTCCCTGGTGGTTGCAGTGGATGTAAATAAGATTCAACTCCACCTTATAGAATTAAAAAAAGCAGCGATTCAGCATCTGACCTATAATGAACTATTGTCCTTTCTGGGTTTTCGGGTTTCCGACGAAAGGAAGAAAATATTCAACAGCATTAAATCGTCCCTGTCAGATCCCGTGCGTCTGTATTGGGAACACAATATCACACAGATAGAGCAGGGTATTATCAATCAGGGTAAGTTTGAGCATTATTTTCAATTGTTCAGTACTAAAATCCTGCCCTGGATACATTCGAGAAGCACTACCGCTAAACTATTCATCTCAAAAACAGAGGCCGGGCAACAGGAGTTTTATGATAAGCATTGGAATACCTGGAGATGGAGACTGCTCTTTAAAATATTTTTCAGCAAATATGTGATGGGGAAATATGGGCGTGATCCTGAATTTCTAAAAGAAGTGAAGGTGGCAGTAGGTACTCATATCTTCAACAAGGCCGAACTGCAGCTCCGGAGCGCACAGGCACAGCATAACTTTATTCTACGCTATAACTTAACAGGCTCCTTCGAGCATCTCCTTCCCCATTATCTGCAACCCGGCAATTACGAAGTCATTCGTATTAGACTAGACAAGTTGAAAATAAAGGAGGGTTATGCCCAGGATGCCGTGCAGGAATATGGCAATTTCCGTTATATGAATCTGAGTAATATCTTTGAATACATGAATCCGGAACTTTTCAGGACTACAGCCGAACAACTCGTGATCTCAACAGAAAGCGGAGGACGACTGGCTTATTGGAACCTGATGGTTCCCCGCCGCATTTCCCTCCTCCTGCCAAAACATGCAGTCTATGAGCAGGAAGTTTCGGAACAACTCACAAAGGCAGACAAAGGATTCTTTTATAACCAGTTTATAGTAGATCGTAAACGATGAACAAAGACATAGCGTGCAGTCTACTGCTTATTGCTGCCTTTCTGGCCTTGTTCGGCATTGCTGAATTTCTGCGTTGGAAATTCAAGACCCGGGTTGAATATACCCGAAAGCTGGTGCATCTGGGTACGGGTTTTATTTCCCAGCTCTTTCCACTTATCCTGAGCAGCCACTGGTATGTGCTGGCCCTGTGCTCCAGTTTCGCGGTCTTGCTCGTGATGAGCCAAAAGCTCAATATACTCCAATCTATCAATGCCATTGAACGCGACTCTGTGGGCAGCATAGCCTTTCCGGCAGCCGTGTACGGATGCTTCCTGGCCTTTGATTATTTCAATCATGAATACCTTTATTTCTATCTCCCTATTCTTATCCTGGCCATTTGTGACCCTGTTGCTGCGCTCACCGGTAAGAGATGGCCGATCGGGCCTTATAAAGTTGGTAAGGATAAGAAGACAATGATGGGCTCCTGTATGTTCTTCCTGAGTGCAATCGTACTCATAATCGTACTGATAAAGCTGAACGGAACCACCACGGCTACCTGGAAACTTGCGGTAGGGACAGTTGTTATAGCACTTGTTTCAACAATTACCGAAGCATTCAGCCGTAAGGGTTATGATAATATCACCATTCCTGTGTCGGTGTTAAGCAGTTTTATTATCCTGAAGGAAATTCTCTGAGTTTATGGAAATCATTCGCACAAAACCTAGAGAAGAAAATTTTCACTTGTGGGAGGATGTAAGCACATCGATCTTCCCAGCAGGAAGTCCAGGCTATGGTCAGAAGGAGAGTATTCCTCTTCACTTGCTGCATACTTGTTTGGTATTGGTTAAGGACAAGAAACCTCTTGCCCGTTTAGCCCTGTATAATAATCCTGCACTCTACTATAATACAAGGCAAGCAGCATGCGTTGGTAATTATGCATGCACAGATAACCATCAAGCGGCACAGGCTATCCTGCATGCAGCCAGGGAAGATGCCCAAAAGCTGGGAAGCTCATTTCTTATAGGTCCCATGAATGGATCGACCTGGAATAATTACCGGTTCAGTCTGCAAAACGATCATCCCAATTTTTTGCTTGAACCATGGAATCCTTTGTATTATAATCAGCAGTTTGAAGAAGCCGGATATAAAAGCATAGCCCGTTACAGTTCCAGCCTGGATCGTTCCATTGTATGCGACCGGCCCGAAGTGATTCATCAGGATGCGGCTCTGGCTCGTGCCGGAGTCAGGATACGCTCCATACGAATGAACGTGTATGAATCAGAGTTAAAAAAGCTTTATCCTTTTTTACTGAAGGCTTTTCAATCCAATTTTCTCTATACCCCCATTGCCTGGGAGTCTTTTCTGGCCAAATACAGGGAAGCAGCTCCCCTCATTAATCCCGACTATGTGCTGATGGCAGAAGATGCACAGGATAAACTTATCGGCTTCATCTTTTGTTATGATGACAAGCTTAATACCCGGGAGAAAAGCCTGGTCGTGAAAACAATTGCACGCGACAATTCCTCTGCCTGGAAAGGACTGGGCCAGGTAATTGCGAACCGGGTGATACGCCTTATAAAGGAAAGAGGCTACAAGAGCATCGTCCATGCTTTTATGATCGAAGGAGCCACCTCCACTGAAGCATCCCGCGCATTTAATGGCACTACCTATAAGCAGTACGCACTTTATGGAATGGACATATGAGTGAAACACCTTTTAATATTACTTCTTTCTTTTTCAGGGCTGCTGCAACGTATCCGGATAAGATTGCTATTATTCATAAAGACGAATCCATTACTTTTTCGGTACTCGCTGAGCAGGTGCAGGAAACAGCTGCGTATCTGACAAACAAAGGCATATTGAAGGGGGATCGGGTGATGATCTTCATCCCTATGGGCATTGATTTGTACAGAACTGTTCTCGCCTTATTTCATATGGGTGCTACGGCTGTGTTTCTGGATGAATGGGTGAATAAAAAACGTTTGGAAGCATGCTGTAGGGTGGCAACATGCAAAGCATTCATTGGCATACCGAAAGCGAGGGCACTGGCCTTGGTTTCCAAAGAGCTGAGGAACATACCGGTTCGCCTCGGAGTTAAATGTCACTCAGGGTTCAGAGGCAAGACGGTGGAGGTAAATGTTTTCGATACGGATACGGCCCTGATCACCTTCACAACAGGAAGCACAGGAATTCCGAAAGCCGCCAAACGCACCCATGGATTTCTGAAAGAGCAGTTCACTGCCCTGCTGGAAAAGATTGACCCGAGGCCCGAAGACATTGATATGCCGGTATTGCCCATTGTATTGCTCATCAATCTAGGCGCTGGCTGCACATCGGTTATCACCTCTTTCAAAGCGAGTAAACCGGAAGCCATGGATGCAGCAGAAATTCTTGAACAGATTAAACGCCTCCATGTTACCCGTATGGTTTCTTCTCCTTTCTTTGTTAAGCAGCTTGCCGAATATCAAATGAAGAATGGGTTAACAGAACTACCCCATCTGAAAAAAATATTTACAGGGGGCGCTCCTGTCTTCCCATCCGAAGCAGCATTATACGGCAAGGCTTTTCCGGAAGCTAAACTTGAAATTGTGTACGGATCAACCGAAGCAGAGCCAATCAGCTCCATTTCAGCAGAGGAGCTGTTGAAGGAAGAAGGAGCATTGCTTAACGGTGGACTGAAAGTCGGCACGCCATACCACCGTGCAAAGGTGAGGATTATCACTATCACGAAAGATGCGATTCA
This sequence comes from Bacteroidia bacterium, assembly GCA_044448685.1. GTDB lineage: Bacteria > Bacteroidota > Bacteroidia > Palsa-965 > Palsa-965 > Palsa-965. Next base: position 49,311 of record JBIOHC010000023.1, on the reverse strand, counting down.
ATGTACTGACGAAGCTTCTCTGGATAAGCTTACACTGCCTGCCGGCTCAATCGGTGAAATTATTGTGAGCGGACCACATGTACTTACGGAATACTTCAATAACGAAGAAGCGCTTAAACTGAATAAGATCTTCATTGGCTCAACTTGTTGGCACCGCACCGGCGATAGCGGGTATCTGGACTCAACCGGCACCGTATTCCTCTGCGGGCGTTGCACTACGCTCGTCTGTAGAGGAACTAAACTTATTGCACCTTTTATTTATGAAAACTATTTTCAGACAATCCCCGGGGTTGAAATGGGGACAGTTATGGAAAACGGCTCTTCCTTATTCGCTATCCTTGAATTGAAAAAGAATGCTGATAAAGCAGAGGTCACTAAACAAGTGATGCTGTCTTCTGAGGAGTTTACGGGGGTTAAATTTATTCCAAGGATGCCGAGGGATCCGAGGCATCATTCTAAGATTGATTATGGGAGGCTGAGGAGTGGGTTGTTAACACTCTAATTTAATAGAACGCGGATTTTCATGATGGTCATGATTAAAAATGATTTTTTCATTCCCCTGACAATCCGCGAAAATCAGGATAATCCGCGTATTATTATACAAAGCATTTTTTCTCTTGCTCTTTTTGTCTTAACAAAAAAACCAAAAAGGTCAAGACGGCACGATTCCTGCCCCACTGGCAACACTGCATCGCGTGCCGTCAGGCCTAACGCACCTGTGCATGGCTTCTTACTCACCCTAGGCTCTGCCTTCCGTGTCAACCATTAAACTGAAATCTTGTTACGTTTTTATAAATCAGGCGGCATATTCCATCCTTCCCTGCTCCAGTTATCACTCAAAACCTACCAGTTACTCATTCCCCATCTCCAATTACTCAATCCTCCCAAGAGGAAGCAAAGGAATAGGTAGATTTGTGATGACAATGAAGAATACCTTTGACACAAAGAAGATAATAACCAAATAATGAAATTGATTAATAATCTAATCTTCAAACTGACTGTTGCGTTTATTGCTAGCGGCTTTACCTGTCACTCTTTTGCTCAGGGGTTATATGTCGGTATTGGAGGTGGTTATGGTTTTGCTGCCGATAAACAAGATCTGGGGCAGAATATAACTACTGCTCCGGGAACAACAACTTACGCAAGCAACTCCTTTTCATTGGGTAAAGGAACCAGCATTGGGGTTTATGGTGGCTATTTATTTAACAAAAATATCGGAGCTGAACTTGGAGCAGCCTATTTGATTGGCAATACTACAAGCACTACAGAAGAATCTTTGGATGCCTCTTCCATTATTACGCTAAAATCGACTCATTCATTGAAAGGGTCAATGCTTCGCCTGGCTCCTTCCATGCGAATTCAATACGGGGAAAAGAGGCTGCATCCTTTTGTAACAGCAGGGTTAATCATTGGCCTCGGCTCACAGATAACAGAAGAATATTACACCCTCAGAGGAACTGATTTGAATGATAATATGGCCACTTACAGCGGAGGGATAAGTCTGGGATTTCATGCTTCTGCCGGTATTCAGTTTAATCTGACTGATCGCGTTGGTATATATGGAGAATTATCAGGAAACTTCCAAAGCTATGCCCCTAAAAAAATGATCTATACAAAATTCTTAGCACATGGTGTTGATGAGCTTCCCGGAATGACGGTGAGCCAGAAGGAAACTGATTTCCAGAACAATTATACTGCCGGAACCAATTCTCCCGGAACGCCTTCCAGTTCCACACTGGTTCACTTCCCTTTCAGTTCTGTGGGTCTTAATATAGGTCTGCATTATTCATTTGGAAAATCAAAATGATATGTTCTTTGATTGACCTGCTACTTATTTGAACAGGAACACTTAGATTCTTTCCAAAAGTTCTCCTCCCTACTTCTTCCCCTTCATTTTCTCCAACAACACCTTCGTCGCTCCTGCATCCTGTCCATTTTTATCCGCTAAGGCTATTGCTTTCGCTGCAACTTTCTCAGCTTCCTTTTTGTTGCCCGACTTATAAAGAATAGCAGCATAGGTATCGTTATTATAATAATTGTCGTCCAGTTCCACTGCTTTCCTTGCCCAGCCCACTGCCATATTGATGGCATCTTTGTCAGTGATCTTTTCCTGAGAATAATAAGTCCAGGCTGCGTTGTTGAGATATTGTGCATCATCCATCTTATACCGGGTTATATACCGGGCTGAATAATCGACATATTGCTTCCAGTCTCCGGTTGTCTCAGCCCGGCCCATATTGGCTTCTGCGATTATCTCTTCAGAGCGTTCATATCCTGAATTCTTTATTCCAGTAATGGCCGCATTGAATTTCTCTTCGTTGAAAGTGGGTATATAATTGCCGCCTTCCTTATGATAAACAATTGCAGCTCTCCAGGAGTCTCCAAAGACACTGGATAGCTTCTCGTCCACTTTCTTCTTCGTGACGAGGGCTGCATATTTATCTTCATTCTTGAGAAGGAATTGAAATTCCTTTCGCTCGCTTAAAGAGACGAAATTGTTTATGAGTTCGAAATTTTCGACTGTAATCCAATGTGCTTCTGGCAAAGCATAAAAATACCAGGCTGTTATTTCCTTGCAATCTTTATCCTGTCCGGCATCCATCAATACGTTCAGGTAAGATCGGATAAACTGAGGATCCCTGTTTCCGGCATCATATTTCTCCTGCCAGGTGGTGAGACGCTTTCCGGGATCCAGGGCTTGTGCTCCTAATTCAATGAATTTCTTTGCATCTCTTGAACCAATTCCTTTGTGCACCAATTTACCGGAAGCATCTATATACAACAGAGAAGGATACACATTGATGGAGTATTTTTTGGCAAAGGCTACTCCCTCCCCTTTCTCCATATCTAAGGTAAAGTTTATGAAATGTGAATTATAAAACTTCCCCACGGTATCGTTTGGAAAAATATTTTTCGCCATCCATTTGCAGGGCCCGCACCAGCTGGTATACGCATCTACGAAAATGAGCTTGTCGGCCTTCTTTGCAATAGCTTTTACAGAATCGAAGCTGGCTTCCGTAAATTTGATGCCTTGGGCAGAGGATTGGAATGCACTAACGATTATAATAAGCAGGGTAATAAAAAGTGATTTCTTCATATTGGGAGGTTATTTGGATGCCACGCGTTTTGTGTTTTGTGCGCTAAGCATTCAAATTTAGGGAAATAAACTCCCATATCGTGATAGACCGCTGATTTTCATGATTAAATATGATTGTATCGCGCTCTGATAATCAGGTCTACTCAAGATAAGAAATGATTTGGAAGCGGGTATGAAATCCGTGGTTCTCTTGACAATCATGAAAATACGCGCCTGCCTGCCTGTAGCCAGGATATATTACGTCTGGCGGAACCAAAAAGTAATCTACTTCCCCGCAAACTGCACCTTCTTCCCTATAGAACTCAAGCCCAGCAAAGCATCGGAAGTAGAAAATATCTCTTTAAGGTGCTCCAGCTCAGATGAACATCCCCTCGCCTCATCAATAAGCTGATCAGCAAATTTCAGTGCTATTGGGGCTTTGTTCTTCAGTGTCGTAGACAGCTTCTCTGCTTCGGAGTCGGTTATTTCATCAGCAGTATATTTATTTCCGAGAATCTTTTCAAGCGAGTTCTTTTCAAAGAAATGCCCTATGCCTGTCCACCGTTTGGCATTTTCTTTAAGCGGGAATTTCATCTTGGGCCCTTCATCCTTGAAGAGACTGAACATCTCTTCCATGGTAATAATCTTATCTACTATTCCAAGCTCTTCTGCTTCATAGGCATTCAGCATCTTTCCGGTAAGGACCAGGTATTTGCTGAGGCCTTTCCCTATCTTCCTTACCGAACGTTGTGTACCACCCAGACCAGGATAAATACCAATGCCTGTTTCAGGGAATGCAAACTGCGCTTTGGGCAAGGCCAGGATGCGATCGGCACAGAGCGCAAGTTCTAGTCCACCACCCAATGCCAATCCATTGACTACGGCAATAATCAATTTCTCGGAATGATCAATCTGGTTGAAAAGAGCTTGTCCGAAAGCGGTAAAGGATTCAATATCGGCTATCTTTTTGTTCTTTATATTACGAATGAAGAAACGTATATCTGCACCGGCAACAAATGCCTTACCTGTACCGGTAATAAATATTGTCTTGACATTGCTGTCATTATTGGCCTGGGTAAAACTATCGGCAAGCTGCTTGACTGTTTCAACACTCAGGGCATTCATGTTTTCGGGGTCACTCATGGTGATAATTGCCTTGTTACCCCGTATAGTCAGATTAACTGCCGCTATCTTCCAGTAATACTCTCCTATTGCTTCCGGCATCTTCATCTGATATCGGTCAGAAATGAAGGCTACCATTCTTCTGACCTCATCTGCTCCCATCGTTTTCATCATTTCCACTGGTCCTCTTTTCCATTGCAAACCAATCCTGGCTCCCCGGTTCATATCGGTCGCCGAGCATACTTCCTGCTCAAACATTTGTGAACAAACAAAAAACACCACGCCCAGCATTCTTTCCCTGATTTTCGCTTCTGCTGCTTCATTAACCGTAGTGTGCTCGGGTATCCGCATATCCCAGGGCTTTCCGCTCAGAGCCTGAGTTTGCAGAAACTCCGCTACATAATATAACTTTCCGAAAACTTCCAGGGTCTTTTCCGAATGATAGGCTACGGGAACACCAGTTGCATTCATTAGCGCAAAGGGGCCCATACCTACACCGAATACTTTGCAGCAAACTTCATCTATCACTTCCTTACCGGCCACATTTTCTTCATACAATCTGACTGCTTCATTGAGCCACGGCACAAAATAACGGTTAACGGCAAATCCGTATTTATCCTTACAGGTAATCGGATCCTTGCCTGCCCTGCGGGCGAATTCCATAACAGATTCAAAGACACGTTGGGATGTCTTGCTGCCCGGTATCACTTCAACCAGCCTGTTTTTAGCCGCGTGATAAAAGAAATGCAGACCTACAAAACGGGAAGGGCTTGTAACAGCAGCCGATAATTCATGGATGGAATAAGAGGAAGTATTGGAAGCAATGATACATTCCTCCGAAACAATATCATTCAGCTCTTTAAACAAGGCAGCTTTGGCATCAAAATTCTCAAAGATGGCTTCCACCACAATGTCGCAGGGGAAGAGGGAACGCAGGTTATCCGTTCCCGTAATATTACCCAGGATACGGTTGGCATCGGCAACAGTGAACACTTTTCGGTCCACACCCTCGTCAAGCATGGCCCGTATAGTGCTCAGGCCTTTTTGAACATAATTCATGGCTCTGTCGGCCAGGATAACGGTGAATCCTTCCTGAGCGAATTTCTGGGCAATTGCTGCTCCCATTGTGCCGGCACCTACTACGCCTACCGTGTGAATTGTTTTCATTTGTTCTTAATTATTGATCCAGTTTGGTTTTCTTTTTTCAATGAAAGAATTGATGCCTTCATTCGCATCGTGCGTTTCCATCAACTTGTTCAGATAAAGGCTTTCAAGCTGGGGAAGGAAATTACTGAGTACATGATTGAATTTGATACGGGAAGCCTGTACGGCAAAACGCAGAGAGGAGGCACTCCGGGGCAGTATATAGGAATGTATCCACTCCTCCACTTTGACATCCAGGGTTTCCTTATCCGGATATACTTCATTCAGCAATCCAATTCTTAAGGCTTCATCAGCTCCTATTATTTTTCCGGTGATGATCAGCTCCTCTGCTTTTGCAAGCCCGATTTTCTCAGGTAATAAGATGGATGCCGGAGGAGGAAACACACCCAGAGCAATTTCAGGCTGACCGAGTTTTGCTGTTTTGTCGGCAAACATAAAGTTGGACATGAGGGCAAGTTCCAATCCCCCACCCAGGCACTGTCCGCTTATTTTGGAAGCACAGGGAATAGCCAGATCACGCAGCGTCAGAAACAGGGCATGAAAAGCTGTGAGCATCGCGGCCGCGGAGTCCTTCTGATGTTCTTCCACACTGGCTCCAAAGGAGAAATGCTTACCGGCTCCTTCAAAAATGATAAGCTTAAGATTGTTATTGCTTTTAAAGGAATTCAGGGCATGCTGTATTTCTTCCATCATCAGATGGTCAACGACATTTCCTTTTCCGTCATCCAGTATCATTCTGACTACGGAACCATTGTGTATGAACTCGTGACGAAGTTTGGACATGACTTTTGTTTTAACTGTTTGTTTTCTGATACTGGGGAGAAATGCTTTCAAACATGGCTTCATTCCATACTTCTCCTTCGGCCAGTTTCTGACGGAGTTTGATAAAATTGACTTCCCGGTTATCCTTAGGTCCATCATTGAAGGCCTGGAAACCAGCCTTTGCTTCTGTCATCATGTTTAATGCCAGCCATTCCCTGCTGCCTTCCTTGTTCTTATCCCAATGCTCGAGCTTGAATTTCCTTACTTCTGAAATTGTCTTATTGGTACAGTTTGGAAAAGTCTGAACTAACTTGTAGATAAGTTTGTTTACAGCTTCATCCAGCAGACTCAGATCTGTTTCGGCACCGGCCATGAGCTCCTTGGCTTTTGCCAGCTCTGCTCCCGTTTTGTTAGTACCGTAAATAACCTGTCCGAATTCATCCAGCATGCGGTCTGTAACCACCATAGGATTGGGAATGTATTTTCCATTCACTTTAAGCACAGGGACAATCTCACCTACGATACCATTGTAATAGGCCTGGTGCGCCGACATCTGTTCACATAAAGTCAGGGAGCGCATAGCTCTCTCCACTCCGGTAAAGAGAGGTAGAAAATCTGTTGCTCCTCCTATCGGTGCGCTGCCATGACGGGGTCCTGCCTGACCATATCGCGCCATATCTGATGATACGCTGAAATCGCAGGCCATGCCTATTTCCTGTCCTCCACCAATGCGCATACCGTTCACCCTGCAGATGACCGGCTTTTCGCACTTTAGAATAGCGCTTACCATATCATTGAACAGACGCATATACTGTGAATATTCCTGAGGGTTTCCCGAGTAGTATTCGGCATACTCCCTGGTATTTCCCCCTGTGCAAAATGCCTTGTCTCCTTTTCCTGTAAACACAACAGCAACGGCACTACGATCGTTAGAGGCCTGACCGAAAGCGGAAATGATCTCCTTAACGGCTTGCGTGGTATAGGAATTATACTGGGCCGGGTTATTGAGCCAGATCCAGATATTATACAATCCTTTCAGTGGGACACCTTTAGTATCGAGGCAGGGCTTTTGCTCGTAAATGATATCCTTGTATTCCCTGGTTTGCAAATCATGGTTTTTCAATGTGCTCATGGCATGTGTTTTAAAGGCCGTTAGTTAGGTTCTCTTAACCGTTGAAATCAGGAACGAGAATAGAACGCTTGGTATATTGGTGATTCAGTGTATTCATAAATACTTCGTTGATTGATGACATATGAAAGGTTTGCGCAAAACGGTCAATCTTCAACTGATCATTAGCAACCAGTGCCACCACTTCCGGATACAGTTCAGGCATGCAGCCCCAGGTGCCTATTAGCTTAGCATCAAAAGCCATGAGGTTGCTGAGGCGTACCTCCAGCTTATCCATCGTAAAACCAACTATAGATAACGTACTGGCATAGGTAATCAGGTTAAATGCTATATCCTGACCCGGAGTTGTTCCGCTCATTTCGAATATCTTCCATCCGTATTTTGAAGCGCCCAGGTCTTTTGAAATCTCTCTTACTTTATCCTTGATCGTTTTTATATCGAGTCCTTTGATATTAAGCGTTGCGTCAATTCCATTTTGTTTGGCTATACCCAGCTTATCATCACTGATATCAAGCGCCAGCACTTTGGCTCCGAATATCTTTGCTATCTGAGCTCCGTAAATACCTACTCCTCCAACCCCTATCACGATCGCAAAATCACCTTTCACCAGTTCTGATTTCTTTATAACCTGATAGGGAGTTGAAATAGCATCGGCAATAACAGCAAGTTGTTCGAGGGGATATTTTTTCAGCACTGCTTCCTCCACAAGGCAAAGAAAACGGTGAGGCACAATAATATGCGAAGCAAAGCCTCCGTGAAAATCATTTCCAGGCATAAGTTGATTGCGGCATATATTGCTGCGTCCCTTTTTACATAGTTCGCATTCCCCGCAAGGAAGCACCGCCGGAACAATCACTTTCTTATTCAACCACTCAGGCGGGCCAAGTATAACTGTCCCGCTTATTTCATGTCCCAGTGTCAATGGCAAAACATGCTTTGTTTTAACTCCGCTATGCCAGAAACTCAGGTCTGTATGGCATACTCCGCAGCCAGCTATGGAAATCAGCACTTCGCCCGTTTTCAGTTCAGGGGCATTGCTTTCTGTAAGTTGAAACGGCTTGTTGGTTTCTACCATCTGCCATTGATATATTTTTTGCTTCATCGTTTATCCGATTTCAACGTTTTCATAAAGAATGGCAGTGCCTTGTCCACCCCCAATACAAGCAGATGCTATGCCGTACTTTACTTTTCTTCTTTTCATTTCATGTGCTATACTCAAAGAAATACGCAAACCCGTTGCGGCAAGCGGGTGACCAATGGCTATGGCTCCTCCATTCACATTCAGTTTCTCACGGTCCAATTTCAATGCCCGCTCACAACCTACCAATTGGGCCGAGAAGGCTTCGTTTATTTCAACCAGGCCAATGTCGTCTATCTTTAGCCCTGCCATTTCAAGCAGGAGGCGAATGGCAGGTACCGGCCCCAGACCCATCAGCTTAGGATCCACCCCGCTGCTGGCTCCCGCTACAATGCGTGCCAATGGTTTCAGGCTTTTTTCTTTTACAGCATGAGCATTCGCCACGACGGCAGATGCTGCCCCGTCCACAATTCCGCTGGAGTTTCCTGCTGTCAGTACTCCTTCGACATGAAATACTGCCGTGAGTTTGGTTAAGCCTTCCATAGTGCTGGGGCGAATATGTTCATCCGTCGCGAACGAAGACACCGTGCGGGGAAGAAATGCTTTTCTGGGTTTCAATCCTGCTGCTTCGAATACGGTGTTTTGCAGCGATGTTATCTCACCGGCAAAGACATTGGCTTTCGTGGCAGCTACCGCACGTGTAAAGCTTAGATTAGCAAAAGTATCTGCTTCAAGGCGGGTGATATTATATTCCTTAGCCACATTTTCAGCTGTATAGCCCATCGGGTAACCGGCAGCAGTATCATCCAAGGCCTCCCAAAGCATATCTTTAAACACAACCCTGCCGAGGGCATAACCCATACGGTTTCCAAAGCTGACTGTAGGAGCCAATGACATATTCTCTGTTCCTACACATAACACTGTATTACCCTTACCCAGGGAAATTTGTTCAGAAGCTGTCACAATAGTATCCAACCCTGAACCGCATATTCTTTGTACCATCAATGAAGGCACACCCACAGGCACACCACAAAACAAGGAAATATGCCGGGGAAGGAAATAAGCATCGGTAGAGCTCTGACCTATATTAGCCGTAATGACCTGGTCAATATCCCCACCAGTAATCTTCGCTGCTTCAAGCGCTGCCCTTCCTACGAAAATACCCAGATCAGTTGGACTTACTCCCGCCAGTGTACCGCAGTATTTCCCAAACCCGGTTCGCTTACCGTTGACGAGATAGATATCGTCGAACAGAATACCTACTCCCTTTTCTTTATTGAATACACTTTTCATAATGCTGTTGCGGATTTGGATTCAAAATGTCTTTTGGCCAGAAATGCGGCACCTTGGGCATTCACCATCTGTGGTTGCTCCGGCACGCATACTTCCTTCTTAAACTTCTCCTGCATGATCTGTTTCAAAAATGGGTGATAAGCAATTACTCCACCTATAATATAGATAGGCAGAGTCCTGTCCATCTGCAATTTGGCAACTCTGTTCACGATAGATACATAGATTCCCCTTGCCACATCCTCTATAGGCACTTCTTCGAAAATCCATTTCATTATTTCAGTCTTCGCAAATACAGTACAAAAACTGTTCAGCTCCCGGTTAAGGGCCGATCCCGATGCCAGCTCACTCATTGAACCCAGATCAATCTCTGCCCGCTCCGCAATTTCAGTAATAAAAGTCCCTGTCCCGGAAGCACATTTGGAATTCATATAGAATTCATCAACATCCCCTTTCTTTCCGCTGCGTATAATTTTGATGTCTTCACCTCCAATATCTATGATAGTCTTAGGACCTGAATCCAAATGAAACAAGCCAGCTGCTGCACATTGTATTTCCGTTTTGAATACTCCGGCTTCTTTGAAATACTCTTTGCCGTAACCTGTAGCAGCCGTTTCCGCTATTTTGAATCGCTGATGCATGGCAGACAGTGCATTCCTTAGTATATTCTTATCCCTGTTGAGGGTTTTGACTATTTCCGAAGCACAGACCTCCCCCTCTTTCACAACTACTATTTTGGTGAAAGAAGAACCGATATCTATGCCCAGGAAATACTCTTCCATTTGTTTTAACGCTTTAAAAATCAACGATGGTTTCGGAAAAGGATTTCTGATCTTCCCTTGTCAGGGCATTCTTATAAGACGCAGCTCTCACGAGATTTGTAAATGTCAGATTGAGAGGAGTACGGATATAATGCTTTTTCCCGTACTCAACAATTTTTCCGTTGAAGTATTCTATTTCCGTTTCCCGGTTATTAATCATATCCACTGCCATGGATGGAAAGTGATGTCCGGCCCTTTTAAGATAACGCAGACAAAGCTTCACAAAATTTTCAGGGAACTTAATCTCCTCCGCCTTGGCCACTTCTATACCTTCAATAATAATCTGCTCTACAGTATCAATCGTATCGGAAAAGCTCATGGCTTCCTTCATTGTGAGCCTTGAAATGCCGCAAAGCGGGCTCATGGAGGCATTCAGGATTGTTTTCTCCCATATTTTATCCGTAATACGGAAAGAACTCAGGGCTTCTGTCTCTAAAGCCACAGCAGTCAGGGTATTTCCTATCCACTGAGCTACCTCCGTACGGGAATCATCCATGGATGCGATGTAATTCGGGGGATTGAAAAATGTCACATTCACCACATTGGGCGCATGCAGATTGCCGGCAAAATTGAGAACCATACGAAGTGTCTGGGCTTCGGTAAATACGTTCGCTGCAATTTTTTCAACATCAATTCCGTTCTGAGCACAAACAACAGACAGTTTAGGGTTAATTGGCAGTGCGCTGAAAGCAGGTAATACGCTTTGCATATGGTTTGCTTTGACTGCAAAGAAGATAATTTCAGGGCCCTGCTCCATCAGTTCGTCAACTGATGAATACACACTGTTGAAATAAAGATGTTTTTTAACTAACCCATCCAACGTAACACCTTCTTTACGGATCAGGTTGATCTTTTCCATGGCCCTGTCGCAAATCATCACATTGCATCCGGCTTCTTTCAGATAGGCAGCCAGAATAAGTCCCACAGGACCACAGCCGACAACACCGATTCTTTTAGCTTCCTTACTCATGATAGTTGGTCTAAAAATGTTTCAATCTTTGTATGCGTTTGCCCTTCCGAGTAAAAGCGCAGGTCGCACAGATCACCTTCTACCACCAGGGTTTTGATTCCCGTTTGTTCCTTCAGACGGGCGGGCATTCCAAAACGTGTATTAGAATTATTAAAACAGGTTTTGGCATCGTGAAAAACCATACCTTCAATCCGGAAATCTTCAATCATCTTTTTCAGATAACGCTCCTTGGCCTTTTCGCTGCGATTAATGAATATCTCTGTATAGGACCTGGCGCAGCTCTGGAAAGGATCCCGTTCATCCATCGCATCAAACACCCAGCTATTGCAATAAGTTGAAGCTACCACAGCTGAATTATTTTTAACAAAGAGGTCAGATAGAGAACGCAGTTTCCCCCAGATTGGCATTCCTTCCCAAAATACACGGCTGCTCTTCTCCGGAGCAAAGCCGGTTTTGTTTTTTACATTTTCTTCCAGCTCATTCAGCAACAGGGAATAATAATCACGGGCTTCGGCAGTGCCTCTTAAAACTACGATCGGACCCATATGTATGGTGCCGTCGAAGAAACTGATTGGAGCAGGTGAATTGCGCGAAGTTTCCAGCACACGTTTCCACAGTGCTGTAGCCCTTCGACTCAAAGCCACTACCTGACGGAACTTATCTATATCGAATTTATTTCCCGATACACGCTCACATAAAGGGATAAGTCCTTCAAGTTGTCCTGCAACATCATCCACTTCCTCTTTACCTACATCATCCAGATAACGTGGAGGGGTAATACCATAGATGGGGCATTTGTATTCCTTGGCATAAAAGCTGAACCAGTCCTGTACTTCCCTGCACTGATTAGTATTATATACAATCAATACCGGCCGCGGTATTTCATTGAGTCCGTATTGCTTTTTTAATCCTGTTTGCTTTGATTTATAGGCCCCGATATCACTTGTCAGGTACGAGCATACATCACCCGCATATCCGCTCTCCATTGCCGTGGTAATAAAATCACCGGCCGTACGTGTAGCACCGAGTATAGCTCCGTGGTTTTCCGGAAAATAAATCTGAAACCCGAAAGAGCGCAGGAGCTCCGCAGGCCCCGCACTGGTGCACCAGGCTATAGGATTAGTGATACCCGTAAAGTAACGGGTCATCAGTTTCTTTAGTTCTTGTGTTGCTTTGATCTCATACATAGCTCAGGCTTCTTGATCAATGGAATAATCCTTATTCAGACGTATGATGTAAATATCCTCCTCCAGTTTGTTATCCGACCCATAAAGGTTTTCAAGGTGCGCTTTGTAGGCATTCACAACATTCTTCGGTGCCAGTTTGAGCGATGGGGTCAATGTACTTTTGTCAATACTTAACTCATCATCAATAATCATGGCTGATTTAATGCGCGCAAATTTTTGCCCTATGCTGCAATTCGTATCGCTCAAACACCCATGCAGGCACTTCCCCAGATCTTCAATGCTGCGCGGACAGAAACATCCTTCATCCGGGGTCATTTCGTAATTCGGGTGTTCGAGTGCTTTCTTATTTGGGAAGAGCAGAGCTACAGGATATTCTTTTCCACTGCCTTCAACCAATGCAAAGGTTATATAATGGCACTTGTTCTGAATGAGTGATTCCATCTCTGTTGGTATCACTTTTTCACCATTCACAAGCTTGAAAACACGGTCTTTACGTGTAATGAGTTTCAAACCTCCGGGCGTAAGCTCTCCAACATCTCCGGTGCAATACCATCCGTCGTCAGTAAATGCAGTAGCATTAGCTTCCTCATTCCGGTAATATCCCTTCATTACATTGGGGCCTTTTATTTGTATTTCTCCGTCTTCTGCAAGTCGTATAGTGACACCAGGAATTGGCTTCCCTACCAAACCCTGTTCTCTTTTTGCCGAAGGATCAGTAAGCGTGCAGCAAGGAGAGGTTTCCGTAAGTCCCCAGCCTTCAATAACCGGCACGCGATGGGTGTCAAAAACCTGTGATATATTCTGCGGCAATGAAGCAGCTGCCGTAAAAACAAACTTCAATCCGGGGTGAAAGAAATAACCTTCTTCAGCCGGCATACTTTGTATGCGGGATATCAAAGCCTGGTAAACTTTAGGAACGCTGAAAAACACACTTGGTTTTACATCCCTGAAATTATTCAGAATTAAATTCGGATCCTTACCCAGGCTTGGCTCAAGATAGATGGCGGCTCCGTGATACAATGCCGTGAAGCGTTCGAAGATTCCTCCAAAACTGTGATGCCAGGGGAGGTAACTGAGAAAGCGATCATTCTCATCAATATTCCAGATCTGATCCAATGCAGCTTGCTGGGAAAGTATATTGCCATGCGTAAGTTGTACACATTTGGGCAATCCCATTGTTCCGGAAGTGAACATGTTGAGGCAAACATCATCAGGCTTGGAATCCATGCAAAGAGCAGAGGAGTGATCTCTCACCTCTTTAAGTAGGTTTCGGAATGGAATCAGATCATTAAATACTGTACTGTCGGTTTGATCGAACATGATTATTTTCTTGATCTGAAGAGTAAGCGAAAGCCTCGACAGCTGAATATCACCCGAAACCGAAATAAAACGTGCTCCGGAATAATGAATCAGAAGTTCCGCCGTTTCTTTCTGGAAGTTTGAGAAGATAGGAACACTCACTCCACCGGAAGCCATAACTGCAAGCTCCATTTCCAGCATCTCCAGCCTGTTGGGCGAATAGATAACCATTTTATCGCCTGGTTCAAAACCAAGCTCGCGCAGATGACAGGCAATATTACAGATGTCTGTATAGAACTGCATCCAGGTCGTAATCTGATACGCACCATCTTTCTGTTCGGCATAGACGGTATGATCGGGTAAACGCCCGGCATTCCTGCCAAGCATTGTGGCTATGTTTGGTAATACCGTACCTAGCTTTTTGTCAGACTCCAGATATTGAATCATGGTGTTCCGGTTGATGAATGAACTGATGCATTATAAAGCTGCCATTTTCTTTTCTTCCAGCTTCAGGTGACGATAACCTCCCCAAAGTGCCGCTCCTATGGCCCCTGCATAAATGGCATCCGGGTGCGTTAGTATGATATATTTCTTACCTGTCTCTTCCAGCTGCTCCTCAATTGCCTGTATCATTCCCTTGTTAAGAGCCATACCCCCAGTGAGCATAATCGGGCTCTCCGCTTTCAGGGAGCTGATAAGTTTTATGATACGTCCTGCAATGGAGATATGTATTCCCTTAATGATATTCGGTGTACTGATTCCTCTTGAAACCATGTTGATGACATCGGTCTCAGCCAGTACAGCACATATACCCGACGATACTTCCGGCATTTCGGCACTCAAGCTTACATCCCCAACCTCTTCAATGGATAAACCCAGATACCTCGAAATGTTCTCCACAAATTGCCCAGATCCCGACGCGCACTGGCCAGTCATTTTATAATCCTGCACGCGTGCATCGGCTGCAACTTTAATGGCCCGTACATACAGAGCCCCCATATCCACTACAGTGCGTGTCTTGGGAAAAAAGAAATTAGCTCCCCGGGCATGGGTTGTCATACCGTAGAAATGTCCGCGTTTGCGCAAAACCATATCTCCTTCACCTGTTGAAGCGATATATGCAATATCATCATACTTTAATCCTTGTTTGCTTAGCATGGCATGCACAATCTCTTCCGTTACCTGCGAGGGGTTGCGCTTGCGAATCTTTTCTGTATGCTTAAAAGCAATACCCGGGTTATCGGAATAGTTAACGAGAACCATTTTTATAAAGTTGGATCCCACATCAATACCTACTGTGTAAATCGAATTCTTCATTGTTCAGCGTTTTATAACGGTTTCTATACCTTTTCCTGTTTCCTTTTTGCAGCAGGCAGCTCTGCCTGAATATTTCTTCTGGCAAACATAGCTCCACCCAGGGCTCCCATAAAGATGGAATCTGTATGGATGTTGATTGTGATTTCATTTCCATAATTCTCCTTTACCAATTGAGCCAGGTATTTGATAACCGCCGGATTCCTGGCTACACCACCGGTGAAGGTGAATTCATTAAACACGCCTCCCGAGCGGGCAATGAGCGACATAGCCCGCATTATAATTGCCTTATGTAATCCTCCCAGAATATCTTCCCGTTTCTCGCCCAGGTTGGTAAGCTCTCTCAGCTCGGCACCGGCAAATACAGTGCAGGTGGAACAGATCGTTACTTCCTTTTCGGCTTTCATGGCCATGGGTCCGAGTTCATTGAGTGAAATACTCATTTCATCAGCTATATAACCCAGGTAACGCCCGCAGCCTGCAGCACAACGGTCATTCATCTGGAAGCTGGTAACGAGACCGTATTTGTCAACCTGAATCGCTTTTGTATCCTGTCCCCCGATATCCAGCACAGTTCTTGTATTCGGGAATACAGCATGGGCTCCGAATGCATGGCACAGAATTTCAGAGCGTATGCAATCTTCCGGGAAGGGTAATAAGGCGCGGCCATAACCGGTTCCGGTCATATTGGTAATTTGAAAATCAAGACCCACCACCTCATCAATGTGTTTGCGCAGGGTTTCCGATACTTGTTTGAAATTCCCTTTCAACAGGTTCATCTCCGCATCAAAATTCACACTCACCCCGGCTTCGGTATCAGGCAGGTCGTGGTATTTCTTTTTCAGTTCGTCCATGGCTTTATAAACCAGTTCTCTGAAATCAAACTGAACGCGCTGGTTCTCGGCCGGACTGATACTCTTATCCCATACTGTCATCAATGGCTCGAAAAGCTCTATACCCAGCTTATTTACTTCTTCATTATATTTTTCAGAAACAATATCACGGAAGAATTGATTTTTGGCACCCAGATTATTGTACAGATAATCACGCTTGATCACCGGCTTGAATGCTCGCCGTATATCCCTGAGATGCCCAAGCATTTCTTCCTGTTTCTTTTCATCCTTGAAAAATGCCTTACAGGTCTTAACGAGTTCCTCTCCCAACCTGTCCAGCTTCACTTTAAATTGCTCATATTGGAATACACTCTCCAGATCTGTGATGTATTTAAGATATTCCGGTTTAGCCAGCGTCTCTGCCTCCAGGTTCTTTTTGAGTACAGAGAAGCGGGCATTGTAAATAGCTTCATCGCGGGCTATATCAGCCGCCACAGCATAGTTGGCCCGGGTGTTGGTGATGCCCTTACCGGTAATGACATCATGTTCGTCAATGATAACCGCTTTTGATGTGGTGGACCCAAGGTCAACACCGAGATAATATTTTCCCATAACTTGTGTTTTCAGTTTACTTTCTCAAACTTTTTTCCTGATTGATATCATACCACTGTTTCCTCCGTGCTCCTGATTATCTTACGCTGATCCAGCATCTGGAAATAGGATTCCAGTCTGTTCTTGATATTGGCATAAGAGAAATAGCGGGGGTCAACCAGATCGCTTTCAATAAACCCTACCGGTACTTGGCAGCGTTGTTCTATTTCGCGCATGATCATTAGCTGACCCGCAGAGAAAGAGTTGCAGCTTTTTATGGAGTTGATCAGAAATCCGTCGGCTTTATATTCCTTCACGTAATCTGCCAGCAGATTAACGCGCTGAGGCAGGTTAAGATTGGTATAGCAACCCATGCAATATTTGGAAAGGCTTTCAAGAGGTTCATTCGGGTCATGACGGAAGCCCATATCATATACACCTCCTACTTTGGTATAGGACGACGCAACAATGACGGCGCCCATATCATAAAATATTTTCCAGAATTCTCTGAAGTTCGTCCAGTTCGGAGGGCCTTCCACAACAAGGCGGAATTTTTGTTCTTTCATTTCTCCTTCCGGAGTAATCGGTCCCAGACCCAAACGCATGCGTTCCTGCACTTCTTTCCAAAGTTCGGTGTAGTAATGCACTGCCTCTTCTGTACCCCTGAAAGCTGTGAAAATGGGGCCTATATAATACACCCCGGCGAAATACGCATCGATTGGTGAAGGAACATGCTTGGCACTTTCCAGTATCTTAACGAGCAGATCTTCTGCTTTCGCTGAATTAGCAAGCATTTTGGAGAGTCTTGCCTCATCGTATTTCTTTCCTGATACCTGCTCCATCTTCGGAATCACTTCTTCCTTCAGTTGCTTGACCATATAGGCTGTCTGCTCCGGTGTAATCTTTCCATCCTCCTGATACGGGGTATGAAGCATCGCAACTGGTACACCGGGATATAAACGCTCCAGATTTTCAAACCATTTCAGAAAGGTAAAACAACCTGTATAGCTTAGCAGCAATAAATCAGGTGTCGGAAGTTTTTCTCCTGTAGGGCCTACATTCCCATTCAGCATAGCCCCTATATCACATTTGACATACGTGCACACATCTTCTGAGAAACCCATCTTCTCAGCGTCTTTGATATAGGCCCCGGATTTCTTCCTCATCCCGTTTTGTAAAGCATTGATTTCAGGATAAACAGGAACCATGTCGAAAGAGAGAATCAATTCTGTCAGGTTGCCGGGAACAAACGTATAAACCACTTTCCTTCCCATTTCCTTGGCCATTCCAAGTTCCTGGAATTGTTTAGCAAGCATGTCTTTTTGAATAACCATGCTGTTTTCTTTAACCGCTTCTTTGTGATTGCTCATGTATCAGTGTTTTTGGGTAGTATTCATTCGTAAGTCTGCTTACAGACTAAGCCCATAGTTTAATTGAATCTGAGAACGTACCGGCTTGCTCTTTAATGATTTTAAATTGCCCTGTATTCTCGTGAAACTGGAAATTAATATGAGGCACATTGGCATCATCACAGTCTTTTTGCATAAGGGGGCGGTCTAGCAAGGCGGGGTCACAGAAGCTTGCAGCCGAGAATATGACCCCGTCGGCATTCCGCTTTCTGACAAGTTCAACTAGTCTTTTTCCCTTTGGGTTTCCTACATCGTAAAAACAACTTGCAAAAGGGCTTTTGTTCAGATAGGCATCCGTGAGGGCTCCCAGAGGGTCATTGCTGTGCTCATCCACAGTGCCCTGAATCCATCTTGATCCGAGCATAAAGTCGTCATCCACAATATAGCAACCTGCCATTTCAATTGATTTTATAAGCCCGATCGGAGGTTGTTCGCAGAAAGAACCTGTAACCACAACCCGTATATTATCCATTGGCTGCCCTCGTTCCTTCTGAATTGCCTTCAGTACCTCACTAAGCATTACGTTATGTTCTTCCACCGGAATCGTGATGCCTGCTCTAAGCAAATGGTAAGTCTCAACGGCAGAAAGCCTCCACGGAAACTCCTGGCGAATGCTATAAATTTCTTCAATCAGTCTTCTGTTCTCATTAAAAAGAGTGATTGCTTCATTCAAGGCCTGCACAGAGGGCTTTACTTTATTTATCTGAAACATGTCGTCCATCAGTTTTTGGAGCTCTTCCTGATAAAAGGTGCCGCCAATCAGGGGGTCGAAGTTCTGTGGATAATCAAAATAGCGCTGAAACCTTCCTTTATGGGAAAGCTTGAACATGCCACTCAGATTGCGGATACAGTCGCAGATGGCAGGGAAAATAAATCCGTCGAATTCATCCAAATTATGATCCAGAGCCATTTCAATAACACCTCTTGGGATATGACAGATATAACTTTGATAGTATGCATCGCCGCGTATGATCTGTTTCCGGTCACCTGCCCCCATCACTCCTACAGCAAGGCCTCCGCAGGCATGTATTATTTCCCGGGGAACATAAATAGGGAGGTAACCCACCAATAATCTTTCCTTGCTTTCTGCTTTCCATTTTTTTGCATGCGCAAAATTGAGATCGAAAGCCAGCTCTGTGGATTGCTGAAGGATCTGTTCGAGATTGTTTGCCATTGTAAAATTATTAAGGATGTCAGCCATCACCTTTATGAAAGGTGGATCTATACAAAGAAATTATCTATTTACTAGCATTCATATGTCGATCGTCATGAATTCTGAATTATATATCCGGTATTTTAGATCGTTTAATAAACCCTTATGCAACATACAGCAATATTAATGCTGGCAGGAGGCCAGTCATCACGGATGAAATTCCCTAAGGCATTTCTCCAGACGAAGGGACAGTTCTTTGCCAATAAAATACATGACGTTTATCATGGAAACGGTTTTTCATGTATTTATCTTATCCTGAACAGTGTTTATTGCCGCCCGGAATGGGATTCATACTTTCGGGACTTGTCTCCTTCCATTCAAATCATCAGCAATGATTATCCTGAAAAAGGCAGACTCTTCTCCATACAATGCGGATTAAGGGAAGCCGGTGCAGCCTCCTTTTTCTTTATCCACAATATAGATAACCCTTTTGTCAGCACGGAAGTAGTGAAACAGCTTTGGGAGAACAGGAATTCACACGCTGTCATCCTTCCCTCGGTAGAAGGAAAAGGCGGACACCCGGTACTGATACCGGCTGCTTTTAAAGGTGATATCCTGCATACGGAAGCCGAAACATTGAAAGAGGTAATAAGCAATCTGCCCCGAATCTATGTGGATGTGGCAGATCCTTGCATACTCCAAAATATAAACACCCCTGAAGATTATATTCACTCTACATTAAGCATGTCATAAAATATAATTCAATGAAGAAACGTGTTGCCATTGTTACCGGAGCTGCGAAGGGAATAGGGCTGGCTATTACCCGCCGGCTTGAAAAAGAAAACTACTTTATCCATGCCGTTGATGTGGATGAAGAGAACGGAAAGAAGATGTCCTCTTCCGTAATAAATTATATTCATGCCGATATTTGCTCTGAAGAAGGGGTGGAGAAAATATTTAAAATCACCGGCGCTGTAGACGTACTTATTAATAATGCAGGCATCATCCGCGATAATATGATCTGGAAAATGCCTGTTGCCGATTTTGACAAGGTCATAGATATCAATCTGAAAGGCACCTGGATGATGTGCCGGGCAGCCGCCTTGCTGTTTAAAGAACAAAACAGCGGACGAATAATTAATATTGCTTCCCGTGCCTGGCTGGGTAACCGGGGACAAACAAATTATTCTGCCTCCAAAGCAGGCGTCATTGGCTTAACCCGCTCACTGGCTCTGGAACTGGGAAAGTATAATGTATTGGTAAATGCTGTAGCTCCCGGACTTATTGATACTCCTCTTACACAAAAGCTTGAAACTTCCGTTCTCAAACAACTCCTCGAAGCCCAACCTACAAAGACAATAGGTCAACCTGAAGACGTAGCGAATGCTGTAGCTTTTCTCGCTGCATCAGGTACACGCTTCATTACAGGCCAAACGATTTATGTAGATGGGGGGAAAAGTATTGGAGCCGGCATGTAGTGTGCGTATCACTTCCCGACTTCGCTCGAAGCGACTTACTTGCATGTCATTTCGAGCGAAGTCGAGAAATCATACTGAAACTACAGATTCTTCAGCGCCAGCAATTTTTGCCAGTTGTATTTATTATTCTCTTCCGCGTGAGTCAGCAGTTCCCTGGCATGCTCCGGACTCTGCCTCTTCAATACACTGAAACGGGTTTCACTGTACAGGAATTCTTCCAGTGGCATAGTTGGTTCTTTGCTGTCAAGCTGGAATTTCTCCCCTCGCGGCTTTAAAGGGTTAAAACGGAACAAGGGCCAGTAACCGCTCTTCACCGCTTTACTTTGCTGTGATGTTCCCTGAGATATTTCTATTCCATGTGCTATGCAATGGCTGTAGGCAATGACAAGCGATGTTCCCGGGAAAGCTTCTGCTTCCTGCAGGGTCTTCACAGTATGTGCATCATTGGCTCCGATAGCAATCTGTGCAACATAGGCGCTACCATGCGCAATGGCCTGCATGGCCAGATCTTTCTTGGCATTTGTTTTTCCATTGACAGAAAATTTCGCGCTTGCACCAAGAGGAGTTGATTTGGATTTCTGCCCACCCGTATTGGAATAGACTTCCGTATCCAACACAAGAATATTCAAATCTTTTCCACAGGAGAGCACATGATCCAGTCCTCCAAAACCAATATCATAAGCCCATCCATCTCCTCCGAATATCCAGTGTGATTTCTTTACAAGATGTTCTGCCAAAGCCATCAGGTCGTCTATACCAGGCAGGTTCAGTTTGGCTATACGATTCCGTAGCTCCAAAATATTTGCTCTTTGCTTCACGATGCCGGCTTCTGTGCTTTGGTCGGCATAGAGAATGCTGTCAGCAAATTCCACTCCGATTATATCTTTTACTCCTGTTAGGATATGAGCAGCCATGTCAGTCTGCTTATCATAAGCCAGTTTTAATCCAAGCCCGAACTCAGCATTGTCTTCAAACAATGAATTGGCCCAGGCAGGGCCTAGTCCCTGCTTATTCTTTGTCCATGGTGTTGTAGGCAGATTACCCCCGTAAATGGATGAACAACCTGTCGCGTTGGCAATTAACATCCTGTCACCATACAATTGTGTGAGCAATTTGATATACGGGGTTTCTCCGCACCCTGAACAAGCTCCGGAGAATTCAAACAGGGGTTCCAGGAATTGGGTATTCTTAACTGTGGTACGGCTTATGCGTGAGCGCTCCACTTCCGGCAATTTCAGAAAGAAATCCCAGTTCTTTCGCTCTGCTTCCCTCAAAGGAATCTGTTCCATCATATTGATGGCTTTATGGCCTTTCTCCGTCTTGCTTTCAATAGGGCAGTATTCCACACACAGGTTACAACCGGTACAATCCTCTGCCGCAACCTGTAAAGTATAAGCTTCTTTCTCTTTCAAAAATTCCTTTCCGATAGGATTTGTATGTTTGAACGCAGCAGGGGCTCCGTTCAGCAGTTCTTTATCATACACCTTGCAGCGAATGGCAGCATGAGGACAGATCAGAAAACATTTACCACACTGAGAACATAAATCCGAATCCCAAACAGGAATTTTATCCGCAATATTTCTCTTCTCCCATTTTGTAGTACCGGTAGGATATGTCCCGTCCACAGGGAATGCACTCACCGGCAACTCATCCCCATAAAAAGAGATAATCTTACCCAGTACATTCTTTACGAATTCAGAAGCTTCATCCGGAATTGTCTTCTTGGAAGCCGACCCATTAACAAGGAATTTGGAATAATCAATTTGAATCAGGTTGGAAAGGGCTTTATCAACTGCTTCGAAATTTTTCAGTACAACCTTCTCCCCTTTATCAATATACGTAGCTCTTATTGCATTCTTAATTTTAGTGATGGCTTCCTCCCGGGGCAATATGCCTGAGATGGCGAAGAAACAGGTTTGAAGGATCGTATTAATCCTGGATCCCATTCCGGTTTCCCTCGCTACACGGGATGCATTAACCACA
Source organism: Bacteroidia bacterium (assembly GCA_044448685.1). Classification (GTDB taxonomy): domain Bacteria; phylum Bacteroidota; class Bacteroidia; order Palsa-965; family Palsa-965; genus Palsa-965. The sequence continues at coordinate 26,652 of JBIOHC010000023.1, read as the reverse complement.
TAAAACTGCAGTTTACGGCTGATAATGGTTTCCTGCACTCCTTTAGGAAGATGGACCCAAACTTCTTCCGGAGCATAGGGTGTATTTAGCAGGAAGGTAGCGTTGTCAGCTGCTTTACGTAAGACATCGTAATTCGTCAGGTAATCAAAATGATGGCAGGCAATGAAGTTTGCAGAATCAATCAGGTATGTGCTCAGAATAGGTTTGTTGCCAAAACGAAGGTGAGATACTGTGAGTGAACCCGACTTTTTGGAGTCGTATACGAAATAGCCCTGTACATAGTTATCCGTTGTTTCACCAATAATTTTTATTGAGTTTTTGTTGGCACTCACTGTACCGTCAGCTCCCAAGCCATAAAATAAGCCCCTGAAGGTATGCTGTGCATCCAGTGTATATTGTTTGTCGTATTCCAGGCTCGTATGCGACACATCATCGTTAATCCCTATTGTAAAATGTTTTTTGGGCGTTGCTGAATCCAGCATATCGAAAATTCCTTTCACCATGGTCGGTGTGAATTCCTTTGAAGCAAGGCCATACCTTCCGCCCGTAATCAATGGCTTAGGCCCTGTCCACTCCGATTCCATTGCATTTACCACATCCATGAATAAAGGCTCCCCGATTCCTCCGGGCTCTTTACAACGATCCAGCACGGCAATCTTTCGGACCGAAGTCGGAATTGCTTTCACAAGGGCCCTGGCATCCAGCGGGCGGAACATGCGTACATAGAGATAACCTGTCTTTTCTCTCTTTGCATTCAGCACATCCACCATTTCCTGAACAGCTCCGGAACCCGAACCCATGATAATAATCAGCTTTTCCGGATTTTGTACTCCGTAATACTCATACGGTTTGTAATGACGGCCTGTAAGTTCACCAAAAACAAGCATGGCATCTTCTACAGCTACACCTGCTTTCAGGTAATAATTGTTCGAGGCTTCCCTGCCCTGAAAATAGACGTCGGCATTCTGAGAGGTGCCTCTTATATAAGCCCGGTCAGGAGATAAAGAGCGGTTACGGTGAGCCAGAATATCCTCCCTGCTAACCATTTTCTGGATAACTTCATCAGGTATCACTTCCACCTTCATTAGTTCATGAGAAGTGCGGAAGCCATCGAAAATGGCCAGGAATGGGACCCTTGATTTGAGTGTAACACCTTGTGCTATCAATGCCATATCCATGGCTTCCTGGGCGTTCTTTGAAAAGAGCATGGCCCATCCAGTCTGGCGTACTGCCATGACATCACTGTGATCACCGAAAATAGACAACGCATGCGTGGCCAGTGCCCGGGCGGCAATATGAAATACAGAGGGTAATAACTCCCCGGCAATCTTATACATGTCGGGGATCATCAAAAGTAAACCCTGTGAACAGGTAAAGGTGGAAGAGAGTGCACCTCCCTGCAATGCCCCGTGCATGGCCCCCGCAACTCCTCCCTCACTTTGCATCTCTATCACCTCCGGGATGGTGCCATATACATTCTTCTGACCTGCTGCAGACCATTCATCCACAAATTCACCCATGGTTGAAGAAGGGGTGATAGGATAAATGGCACACACTTCGTTGGTCTTAAAGGCAATAAAAGCCGCGGCTTCATTGCCATCCATTATTTTATATTTTTTCACCTTTTCAGAGTTTAAATCAAAAGTATCCCCCGCTGTACTAAGAAACTATGACAGTTGTCATAGTTTGCCTGTCCGATTCAAAAGATATTTGATAAGTAATGTTTCTGAACAGCCGCGGCCTATGAAATCACTCAAGCTTTATATCAATGGTATTCAAAAAGAGTTCCTTGTTGAAGAACATGCTACACTTTCGTCAGTCATACGCGATCAGTCCATGCTTACCGGAACCAAGGTCGGATGTGACCAGGGCAGTTGCGGGGCTTGCACTGTGCTGAAAGATGGGAAAGCGATTCTCAGCTGTATAACCCCTGCATTGCATTGCAACGGAGCACATATTACAACAATTGAAGGTGTAGGTACACAACAACACCTGCACAGGCTTCAGCATCATTTCGTTGAGAAGGGTGCTGTGCAATGCGGATTCTGCACCCCCGGAATGGTGATGACTGCCCTTGAGTTCCTTGCCAGCAACCCATCCACCACAACAGTGGAAGTTAAGGAAGCCCTTTCCGGAAATTTATGCCGTTGCACAGGCTATAAGAAAATCATTGATGCTGTCGTTGCCTATGTAGAAGAACTTTCAGGGAAAACAAAGGGAACAGGTCCTGAGCCGGGGCCACATAAAAAACATGCTGTTGGCGTAGGCACACCGTATATAGAGGCGGAGAAAAAATCCAGAGGTGCAGCCGATTATGCCGATGATATCAAAACCAAGAATGCGCTTCATTGCAAATTTGTGCGGAGTACACATCCACATGCCCATATTGAAAGTATTGACACAACGCGTGCCCTGGACCTGGAAGGCGTATTGTATGTCATGACTGGAGCAGAGCTACCCATTAAATTCGGGGTACTTCCCATTTCCCAGGATGAAACAGCAATGGCCATTGGAAAGACCCGTTATGCTGGGGAAATAGTTGCTGCTGTAGCCGCTGAAACAGAAGCTATAGCCGCGGCGGCCTGCAAACTCATTCGGGTGGCTTATAAACCTATTCAAAGTTTTGTTACCATTGATGAATCGATCAATGACATAGGCACCAATGAAAAGATTCATTCCCATACCAAATTCAATAACAACATCCACAAAAAAGCGGAACTCCGTTTCGGTGATCAGCAACAGGGTCTGAAAGATGCTGATATTGTCATTGCAATGGAGTTCCAGTTCGAAGGCATCAGTCACGGCTTTTCAGAACCTCATGCTGCCACTGCCTGGTGGGATGAAAACGGGCTCACACTCATCACAGCAACACAAGTAAGCCACTATGTACACCGGGCCCTGGCCAAGGTGATGGAAATACCACTGAGCCGCGTTCGGGTTATCAAACCTTATATAGGCGGAGGATTCGGAGGCAAGAGCGATCCATTCCCTCATGAAATGATCATTGCCCACCTGAGCCGTAAGACAGGAAGGCCCGTCAGAGTTAAATTATCCAGGGAGGAAGTATTCCTTACCAATCATGGCCGCCATCCTTCCAAGATGAAGATAAGCATGGGTGCTTCCAAAGACGGAACCCTTGAAGTCCTTGATGCCGACATAGCCATTGACGGAGGTGCATACGGAAGTTTCGGAGTTGTCACTTCTTACTATAACGGAGTGCTGCTCCAGGCTCCTTACAAACTTAATAATTTCGGTTTCCGGACCTTTCGGGTCTATACCAACAAGCCACAGTGCGGGGCTATGCGGGGACATGGGGCAGTGAACTCCCGATTTGCCGTTGAATCACTCATTGACGATATTGCTCATAGGATAAAAATGGATCCGGTGGAACTGAGGATGAAGAATTTCCTTCCATCTAATACGCTTACGGTGGGTGAATACCGGATAACTTCGAATGGAAGCAAGGAAAGTTTACAGAAAGTCGCGGAACAGTCGGGCTGGAAAAAGAAGATTGGAAAACTGCCCGAAGGGCATGGATTAGGTGTTGGCTGTGGCTTCTTCATCAGCGGCAGCGCCTTACCCATTGTCTGGAATGAACTGCCACAAAGTACTGTGCATCTTAAACTTGATTTTGACGGAAGAGTGCTTATTACTTCCGGAGCCAATGATATAGGCCAGGGCAGTGATACCATGCTGGCTATTATAGTTGCGGAAGTGCTGGGCATAAGCATGAATAAAATATTTGTGCTCGGTGCAGATACTTTGTTGACTCCGGTTGATCTTGGCAGCTATTCCAGCCGGGTTACGTTTATGGCTGGGAATGCAGCCAAGTCAGCGGCAGAAAAACTGAAAACAGAAATCATACAAAGTGTTTCAGCCAAAACAGGAGTGCCAAAGGAGGAAATACTTTTAACAGAAGACAGGGTATACTCCAACGATCGCAAAACCGATCTGAGCTGGGCCGAAGCTGTAGACATCACCGTTGCAAAACGCGGAGCCATCAATGTAAGTGGATGGTATATCAGTCCCAAGCTCGGAGGCGATTTCAAAGGTTCCGGTGCGGGACTCAGTCCATCGTATTCGTTCGGAGCCTGTATAGCCGAAGTGAAAGTAGATCTGGAAACTGGTCATGTACATGTGCTCGAGGTTTGGGGAGCGCATGACTGCGGAAAAGCAATCAATCCCCTGGCTGTAGAAGGGCAGCTCGAAGGATCTTGGCATATGGGAATGGGTCAGGCAATGACAGAGCAGATGAAATATTACGAAGGCCTGCTGGTGAATAATAATTTCCTGGACTATCGTATCCCTACGTCTCTTGACACTCCTCCCATTCATGCCAATATTATTGAAACCATAGATCCCGAAGGGCCGTTCGGAGCTAAAGAAACCGGGGAAGGAGCCCTGCATCCAATCCTGCCGGCTATTGCAAACGCCGTTTACAATGCAACAGGGGTGCGTATTACCCGGCTTCCGATTCAGGCAGAAGACATATTAAATGGGATGAAGATGAACAAGGAAGCTCATGCTAAAGCAACATTATAAATGAAAACCGAATCCTTGTTTCTTAAACCAGCCAATATACAGGAGGCTCTGGATATTTCTCAAAAATACGGTGATGCCTGCCGCTTTCTGGCCGGCGGAACCGATGTGATGCCCACCCGCTTTCAAGAGAATGACGCAACATCCTGCCTCGTTGATATTAGCGCCCTGCACGAACTGAAAGGTATTGTAAAAGTCAATGGTTATCTGGTTATCGGATCTCTTGTGACTCTTTCTGACTTGATAAATACTGCTGAAATAAAAAAACATTTTCCGGTGTTGATTGAAGCAGCAACTTCGGTAGCTTCTCCTGTTATCCGTAAGAGCGCAACGCTGGGAGGAAACCTCTTATGTGAAAACCGTTGTTTGTTTTATAATCAGAGTGCCTGGTGGAGAGAAGCTGTTGGGTATTGTTTAAAATGCAATGGGGATATCTGTATAGCTACAGGAGGAGCAAAAAATTGTTTCTCCAAATTCGTTTCCGATATGGCTGTTGTACTGATTAGCCTGAATGCAGAACTGGAGATTGCTTCATCCAAAGGGGTAAGAATAGAAAAACTCGAGGCTATCTATACGGGTGACGGGCTTAACCCGAGGACAATTACCGGATCTTCCGTCATAAGAGCTATACATATCCCGGTTGCTTCACAAGTAAAAACGGTTTTTAAAAAACTACGGCAACGCAAAAGTCTGGAGTTTACTTCCCTCACAACAGCTGTTAGCTTACACCCTGACGGGGAATTGAAAATTGTATTGGGAGGTGTCGACCCTAAACCTGTAACAGTGGTTAAAAATGTACAGGATAAACAGGAAGAAATCATCACCCACCTTCTCAAGAAATGCCGGGTGGTTGAAAATGATGTTTACTCCCGCCCTTACAGAAGGGAAATGATAAAAGTGTTTTTGAAACAAAGCTTTCAGGAACTCGGATTAACCTAAAACGAAAGCCATGCACAAAGCCCTGCAGATACTTTACACAGAACATGAACTCCTTGTGGACGTACTTGGGTTTATACCTGAAACGGATAAACTGATAAGCATAGACAGACTGCGTTATATCTATACAATAGAAAGCATGCTTGAGTTCTTCCGTATCTATGGAGACAAATACCACCATTACAAGGAGGAGCAGGTTCTGTTTCCGGCAATGATAATGAAGAAAGAAGTATTGCATAACAAGGCCCTCAAAGAATTGATCGATAACCACGATGATTTCCGCGATATGCTTGGCAATGTTGAAACCTTTTTGAACCGTTCTGATTTTGTCGAAGCAAGCCGTCAGTTGCATATTTATTCAGCCAATCTTATCAGCCATGTTTTTACAGAAAACAGGGAAGTGTTCCAGCGTCTCAGCGGCCTGCTTTCTCAGGAAGAACTTGATAACATGTATCTGCGTTTTATAAAGATTGATCTGGACTTAGGGGTGGAAGAAAAATTAAGGCTTGAGGCACTGGTTAGTACACTGATGGTGGAGACGAATCTGCTTTCATGAGGAAGGCAAGAGCCTGTTAATTTAAATAATTTCAAATTATAAACACTAAACTAGAAACGATCAAGTATGCCACTTTAACATTAAGAGTTTAGTGTTTAAGATTTAGAGTTGTTTTTTTGTTTGCCATTTCAATTATTGAATCTATTTTTCCCAAACACTACACTTAATAAAATGGGGTTCTTTGATCATCCCCTTTTGCTTTAGTGAAATAATAAGTAACGGGAAAGATGAAAGAATAGAATCTGCACGTATATGGCAAGGAGTTCCCTCCCTGTAGTGTATCATTATCGTTATAATTCAACGCTCCAATATATCCGGGGTCAAAAGAAATAGAGGAACCATTCTTAAACTGCCAGCTGATTCCAATTTGGAAATAAGCGTCGTAATTCCATGCATGTACTTCCCGATGCGAATTCGTTTTTGTACCATCGGGATAATAGGTCCTTTTTCCATAATAGCCTGGAGCATCCAGAATCATACCAGCTATCAGGTTAATTTTGAGTGCTCCCATGTTTATCCTGTATTTCAGCCCCAAGGGAACACTTAAATAATAGTAATGAAAGCTGAGTGTATAAGAATTTATATCATAATGTGAGCTATACTTTCCTGTTACAACTGTCGTATCCACAATTTGCCCTGTTCGGAATCCTTTGTTTTCCAGTTGCACTCCAGTTAGTAAATACAAATTGCTTCGGAATAAACTCTTTTCGTATTCCAATTTTATGATGAATCCGGCTTTAGGTATCTGTGCTGCAAGGCAACGTTTGTCAAAATTATTTAATCCAAAATACGCTGTACTTTGAATAATTTGACGGAATTCATATGTTGGCCCAATGGAAATGGAATAATGACTAACCGAATCACCTCCAGATGCAGAACAGCAATTTATGAAGAAAAGAAAGGGCACTAAAAAAAGAGATAGCTTTTTCACCTATTTAAGAGGATTATCTAATTGATGGTCTTGAATACAGTCACTTAATATACGTCTTTTTTAGCCTCACAACCAACACGTTACTACATAAATTCCGCTTATACCCTATTAAGCCTTACCTTTAAGTGCGCATGAAAACCAGAACAATCCATTTGCCCTCCCGGTCAAGGCTAACCCTAATAAGTATTGGATTTATTTTTCTATCCTGCACACTGCTTGCTCTCAGTTCCTTGTTTAAAAAGCATACGGATACTCTTTCAACAGCCCTTATTCTTGACTTGACAATTACGGCTCCTCTGGTTTGTTATCTGCTAAATCGTAAATCAGCAACATCTGTTTCTGCCGTCATTAAAGTATTCATGCTAGGAATGCTATTGGCCGGCCTGCTCATTTCTGCTAAGGATAATTCCTTGCTCCACTTCCTGAAAACATGGGTAAGCCCATTGCTTGAAGTGATTCTCGTCCTGTTTCTGATCCAGAAATTTCGTATTGCACGCAGGGAATCAATCGATGCTGTCCGCTCAGGTTCTGACTTTTACACGTATAGCCGGAATTATCTGATCTTTTTCTTTGGGAATAAAAAAGCCGGAGCAGTTATCGCTTCCGAATTGGCTGTTCTCTATTACACCTTCTTCAGTAGAAGTAAAAAGGCAACGAATCTGGAAATCGTTTTTACTTCCTACAAGGAAAGCGGAATACGCATGATTCTCGGTCTTATACTTGGCTTGATGCTGATCGAAACATGCAGTATGCATTTTCTGTTCCTAATCTGGAATAAAACCTTCGCTATTGTATTAACCACAATCAGTTTTTATACTTGCTTACAACTCTTTGCACATATCAGAGCCATTAAACAACGTCCATCCCTGCTTATCGGCGACAGGCTAATCCTACGCAATGGGATCTGGGGAGGGGAAGCAAGCATAGATCTTGACAGGATTGAAAAGCTGGAATATAGTGGCCGTACGCTGAAAGGACCCGGAATTGCTAAACTGTCCTTCCTTAAAAAGATGGATAACCATAATCTTATCATCCATCTCAAACAACCTGTTATTGTGACAGGCGCCTTCGGAATAGAGAAGCACGCTTCGGTCATCCTTGTGTATATAGACAACGTTAAACATTTTGCTTCCGTCATCCCGCTGACACAATCTCAATTCGTCCCCATTTATAAGAATTGATATAAAAAACTATATTTAACATATAACTTTAAAAGAACCAGTTTAAACGGATGACCAAGCTTGTCTTCATTATTCTATTTACCACCACTGCACTTGATGTTTACCAGGGCAATGAGGCGAACTTCCTTTTCTGGAATCCGGATATGCATTTGAAATGGAGAGATTTTCAGGGGCATGTCAAAAATGAAGATGACGCTGCTGCCTCCGCCTCCTACCTCGGCTTCCTTCATACCATTAAAAAAAGCGCTCATCCCGATAGTGTTATTATCGATACCCGTTCCTACTTCAATAAATATAAATCATGGGTTAAGGTGCCATTTGTGAGTCCGGCGCTTCTTGCCCATGAACAGGTGCATTTCGATTTGGCAGAACTCTATGCCCGCAAATTCAGAAAGGCACTGCTAGCTATGAAGTTCACTAACCGTAATCTGAGTCCATTGCTTGACTCTACGTATGTGCATTACCTGGAATCGAGCGACAGTCTGCATATCCTTTATGACATCCAGACCAATCATGGATTGGATAAATTAATACAGGAAACCTGGGCCGAATATGCAAAGGGTAATCTGGAGCAAATGAATTTGTACAAACATAGCTCCATACACATTTATGTGCCTAAGTAATTTCAAATCCTTTCAACTTAAATAAAACAAAAAGGCTGCCCTGGGTCAGGACAGCCTTTGTATTATACGCTGATCTTATCGTGCTATCAGCACTTTCCTGGTGGTATTCAATGTAGTTCCGTCTGCAGAAAGGATATGCACCATATATAAACCCGGGGACAGAGCTTGTACGTCCAGATTGGTTTTAGTCACTCCGCTTAAAGCATGCTCCTGAACCATTTGCCCGTTCAGATTTATAAGTTGTACAGTAACCTGTTGTTCTGTTTCCGGAATCTCCAGATTCAGAAAATCATTGGCCGGATTAGGGAACAGACGTACTTCATTCAATTCAGTCCCATTACCGGCATGCTGCATACTTTTCGTACAAGTCGGGCAGGTCGCTGCATGCAGAATAAACTGTTTGGCGGGACCGTTTCCGCAATCATTTGAGGATACAACCCACACGGTCATGCTCTGACCTTGTATAACTGTTTCACTGGAGGACGGATAATAATTAACACCATCCGTCGAAATCTGCGTGTAATTGCCTCCTGCAGCGGGGTGAAAATTAAATACAGTTTCGGAAGTGCCTGACCCGGTTGAAGTCATCGTGGGAACTGCCGTAACAGCCGTGCATCTTGGAATGGTGATCGTATACCAGGGAGAAACTACTCCGCAACCCGCATTTGTCATGCGTACAGAAACAGTGATCGGGTTGACTGCCCAGCCTTTATTGCCTATACAGGTAAGAGTGGCATTTGCACCGGAACCGGTGATAGTGGCATTGACTGCGGCCCACTCATATCCAGTAGCACCGGTGTTGGCAAGTCCGTTCGGACAGGTAAGAGAATACTGCTTGCTGCTGTACATACAAATGCTGGGAGGAGCTGTAATCTGATATGGAGCTGACGCAATACCGACATTCACATTCTGTGAACCTACTGCTGAATAGTGTGTTCCAAATGAAGTCCAGGAATAACGGCATGTAATGGTTCCAACATGCTGGTTATTATCCCAGGTAACACTGCAGGATTCGGAGTAAAGCTGTCCGTAAGTAAGACTGCCATTCCCTCTGTCAACTCCTATCCAAAAGGTATGGCCATCAGACGACACCCCTGAATTAGGTGCATTCGTTGGTTGAAATATTCCACCAACAATGTCGAATTCAACGCCATCCCATCCACCACAACAGTCATTGTCAAAATCCCTTACTCCGGAATATGTACCGCCTTGACCCGGACATACATTGACAGGACCCGAAATACTCACTGTTTTAGCATTCGATAAACCAACGAGCATAAAAACAGAACAGATAAGTAAGAATAACTTTTTCATCGCATTGAACTGTTAGCCTTTACACAGCAAGGTTTTTGGACTCCTATGATTAATTTTTAGTTGTTCGCACTGTGCTTAATTTGTCGGGCTGCTGCCAGAACCGCGGCAAAGCTATCCTGTTATTTGCTTCACGCAAGGCCGATTTAGTATTCGGTAGCTTTGGTTGAGCGAATGGTTGAGTTGAGCCGGTATTTGGGAGTCCGGGAAGCTTAAACCGTGTAATTTTTACCCTGCCAGAGGCCCTTCTCTTCCAGTTTGGCATCAATCCTTCTGACCATTTCAAAGTTCTTAATACCACCCCACTGAGGGGCCAGAAGGAGGTGAGCAGGACTTTCGCCAGTGAATCGTTCCAATACTATATCCGGCCTTAACAAGGTAATAAAATCGGTTACTAACTCCGTATAAGCTTCCGGATCTGGCAGTCGGAAATTCCCGGGGTGAAATTTATACTCCAAAGCCAGGGTGGTATGTTTAACGATTTGAAGATTATGTAATTTAATGCTATGCACTGGCATTCGGGAAAGCACCCTTGCGTGCTCAAGCATTTCATTCTTACTTTCGCCCGGAAGGTTCAGGATAAGATGTGCACCCAGATGAATCCCCTTTCCTTCCGCAAGCCTGAATGCATCTATGGTATCCTGAAAAGTATGGCAGCGATGAATCAGATCCAGAGTCCTGTCGAGCGTGCTTTCAACACCAAGCTCCAGACTGACATATTTTTTCCCGGCAAGTGAAGCGAGGAGGGCTATCACTTCTTCATTCACACAATCAGGCCGTGTACTCACAACAATTCCCAGCACTTCCGGAAATGCTAATGCCTCCTTATAAAGTTTGCAAAGGTGTTCTAAATTGGCATACGTATTCGAATAACTCTGAAAATAGGCCAGGAAGCCGGTTGGAGTTCTCCTTTTGGTGAAAAATACAATGCCTTCCTGCAGTTGCTCAGTAATACTTTTTACCGGTTTGCAGTACTCTGGGCTAAAAGTATTGTTGTTGCAATAGGTACAACCTCCTGTTCCCTTGCTACCATCCCTGTTGGGACAAGTAAAACCGGCATTGACACATATTTTCTGAATCCGGCCTCCGAAATAACTGCGCGTATAAGAACCATAATCATTATAGCGTTTGGGGCCGTTGAATGTCACTTTTTCCAATACCACATATCTTCTATGGGAGCTTCTCCGTTTGCTTTCCAGAAATGAGGGGAAACCACTTTGCCTTTGCTATTCAACAGTTCCCTGTTATAGATTGCATTGACAGGGTTAAAACTTAAATCGGTAACACCAACTGTAAATGTCTCTGCGACAGGAGGTGGTAGCTCAATGGTAACTACCGCTTCAGCGGAGGCAGGTTTAGCAGGTGCTTTAGGCGGCGGGCATTTAACCACTACAACAGTAAACCGGTTAAGTTCCAGCAATTGCTTTAAAAAATTCACCCGCTCAGCACTGCAGCTCTTTTCGACCACAGCGCACTTTATGCCTTCAAGTTCCTCAAATGGATGGTTTTGGTTTAATGCCATGTGATCAGAATTTAAATGCCTGACTTATATAATCGTAAAGTGTTCCGGCGAAGCCGGTAAAAATTATACCGACACAACAAAGAATCAGGCTAATATTCACGGATTTATTCGTTAGCAATTTTGGAATAGGATCTTCATTTTCATCAATGAACAAAGTTCTGACTATCCTCAGGTAATAATACAGGGAAACAACCATATTCAACGCTGCGAAACCTATAAGCAGATAATTTCCATTACCTGCTCCTGCTGTTACGAGGAACATCTTTCCGAAGAACCCTGCCGTAGGAGGGATGCCTGCAAGTGAAAACATACTCAGGGCAATTACCCAACTCAGAACAGGATTGGTTTTGTAAAAGCCCCTGAAGTCTGTAATTTCTTCCTTTCCTGTTTGCGATGAAACAAGGGCAATAACACCGAAAGCCGCCAGGTTGGAAAACAGATATACGATTAAGAAATAAATACTGGCCGTTGTGCCCCCCCCGTTGTCCGAGGACAGTCCCAGCAAAATATACCCAACCTGAGTGATGGAGGAGAATGCAAGGAATCGTTTGATATTATGCTGGCGTATTGCAAAAAGGTTGCCGATGGAAATTGTGAATACAATACTCAGGAGGAGGATTCCCTGCCATATTCCATGCAAGCCGGTAAATAAAGGGGCCAGGATGGAAATAAATACAAATACAATCGCCGCCTTGGAAATCACAGACAGGTAAGCCGTAATGGATAACGGAGCACCCTCATACACGTCAGCCGTCCAGAGGTGGAATGGAACAGAAGAAATCTTAAATGCAAAACCGGAAAAAATGAAGATAAGAGCGAACACCGGCAATGGCCCTGCAGTTAAAAGTTTTGGAAGTTCTGAAAAAGCCAGACTACCTGTAACCCCATATAAAATAGAAATACCGAATAATAAAATTCCGGAGGCAAAAGCAGAGGAAAGAATAAGCTTAAGAGCTGCCTCGGACGACTTACGTCTACCCAAATCAAAATTAGCCAACGCTGCGAGGGGAATGGAAGCCAGTTCAAGACCCAGGTAGAACATCAGGAAGTTACCGCTCGACATCATATAGAACATACCCAGCAGGGTGCTCAACAAAAGAATATAAAACTCGAGGAGATGGAGATGGTTCTTTAACCAGTTAAATGCCTGAAGGGAAATAATCAGAACTCCGAAATTAAGAATGTTTTTCTCCAGCGCCAATCCGCTATTGGTATAAAACATGCCACTGAACAGAGACCCGCTTGAATTGAAACAAAAACCCGCAACGAAATTGAGGATCAATATTATATTGATGGCATGCAGCAGGGATTCATTGTTTTTAATTCCATCCCATACCTTGAGTATAAGCAACAGAAAAAGTATGCCCAGCAACAAGAATTCCGATTTCATCAAACTCAAATATTCCATTGGTCGTGATTAATTACTGGTAATCCCTTTTACCAGGTTACCCATGATATGCTGTACATCTGCTGTTATAAGATCTGTAAACCAAAATGGTGTAATACCAATAATCAGTATCGCAGCAATAAGCAGTGTAGAAGCCAGTTTTTCATTCCATGCAGCATCTGTCAGGCTCAGATAATGACTGTTTGTTATCGGCCCCATTACTGATTTTCCTGCTGCCCTGAGAATATAAACAGCCGTTACAACAATTGATGAACACGCCAGGATAGTAGCTATACGGTTCAACATTTCCGGCCGTTGCCAAGAGCCTGTAAAGACTGTCATCTCGGCAGCAAAGCCACTCAGACCCGGCAATCCCAACGAACATAAACCTGCAATTACATATGCGACGCCCAGAAAAGGCATGACTTTCAGTAAGCCCCCCAGCTGTTCAACCTGGCGCGTATGCGTTCGTTCGTAAATCATACCTATGGAGCCGAAGAAGAGGGCTGTCATTAAACCATGACTTACCATTTGCATTACAGCTCCAATTATAGCCGTCCGTGTCAGCATCCCTATACCCAGCAATACAAACCCGCAATGGCTCACCGAGGAATATGCATTGATATACTTTAAATCAGTCTGCATAAGCGTTGCAAAAGCACCGTAGATGATTGCAATCGTCGAGAGCACGATAATGATCCAGGAATAGTGGTGAGCAGCAGCTGGCATAAGGTATGTCGCTACACGAAGGCAGCCGTAGCCCCCCAGTTTCATTGAGATACCGGCAAGGAACATGGACGCTGCTGTTGGTGCAGAGGAGTGACCATCAGGAGCCCAGGTATGAAATGGGAAGAGTGCAGTGAAAATTCCGAATCCAACAAAAAGTAAAGGAAAAATATATAGCTGTGCCTGAACAGGAATCTGCAGATGAGCAAGCTTAAGCATATCAAATGTATGCACTCCGCCTCCTGTATCTGAAACAAAATAAGTCGCCAAGATACCAACCAGCACAAGGGCGCTCCCTGCCATCAGCATCAGGGCAAGTTTCATGGCGCTGTATTCCTTCTTGCCGCTGCCCCAGATGCCAATAAGCAGGAATTTCGGCACAACGGCTATTTCGAGGAAGAAGAACATCGTAAAGAGATCAAGTGACATAAAGAAACCATAGGCTCCTATGCTGAGCAGAATCAGGAGAAAGAAAAATTCCTTAGTCCTCGATTCCACTTTCCAGGAAATCAGAATACCGGCTACTACAACAATAGCTGTGAGCATAATCATGGCCAGGGATATTCCGTCAACACCAATATAATATTCTATATTCAAAGCTTTAAACCAGGAACAGCGGGTTTCGAAAAGCATCTGAGCCGTATTACCGATAGAACGCTCAGCGAGATATGCAAAGAGGATACCTGATGCCAATAACAATTGCAACACAGAACCTGCAAAAGCCGTCCAACGTATTTGCCCGGGAGTACGGCAAAACAAGACAGCAATAGCTGTTAACAACGGGACAAGAATTAAAAGCGATAAATTAATCATCAGAGCTTAGGCTAATTCATGTTCTGAAACTTTCAGTTTCTGTAAAACCAGATTCTTGATCTGTACAGCCACTTTATAACAGTCTGTTACATTCTCGGGTGACAGACAATAATCACATTCGCATTCCTTCATATTGGCCTCATTACAGGCAATTAAGCTGATATCAACAGCCTCGAACTGTTTATCCAGTGTTTTACACAGGTTCAGGAGGTTAAGCAGGCTCTTGCCTTCGCTGTGATTGATCGACCTACTTTGCAAATAGGTGCGAAGCAAGCTGTTCGTTGCTCGCCGTGCTGTCAGGCATACTGACATGGTTACCACATCTTCATTGGGACGGTTTAATTCCGATTCAGCCAGTTGCAGGTCCTTCAGGGCTGCATTCAAGGAGTTTTTAACTTCGTACGTGATCATGATCTGAAAGTTTTAGGTCCATAAATAAATGAACAACAACACCAATCCAATAACACCCGAAAAGAAATATAAAGTATAATCCTGGAGTTTTCCACTCTGAAAACCTTTCACAGCTTCGGCGGTAATACTTGTAAGTTTGCCAATACCATTCATGGTTCCATCCACTATATTACGGTCCAACCAGGCTGCAGGGCGCCCAATGAGATTAAAGACAATTTTTTTTGTGATGAACAGATACAGTTCATCTATATAGAACTTACGATGAGCTGCCGTATAAACTCCTTTTAATTGATCGGAGAGTGTCTGTGCTTTGTTATTGTATTGGTGATAGAACACATACGCAAGAAATATCCCTCCACAGGCGAGCAATACAGGTGCCAGAGAAAAGAGTACATGAAACTCTGTTTCCAGACTTTTTCCGTCAGATGTCACCAGGCTTCCGAAAGGAACAAAGCCGGTCACAATGCTGAGGAGTCCAAGGATAACAAGGGGGGCCATCATAGTCTTCGGCCCCTCTCCATGGTCGTGTCCGTTGTCGGAATGTATATGCCTGAATTCCCTGTTCCAGAAAATTGAGAAATACAGGCGGAACATATAAAAGGCCGTGAGGGCTGCTGTTATCACAGCAAGTACGTAAATCAGCTTATTGGAGTTCCAGGCAGCGAGGAGAATTTCTTCCTTGCTGAAAAATCCGCTGAAAGGAGGAATACCCGCAATGGCGAGACAAGCTATCAGGAATGTGATATGGGTAAGGGGCATCTTTTTCCGGAGCCCCCCCATATCCATCAGTTCATTGCTGTGAACGTAATGTATCACCGCTCCTGCACCGAGGAATAAAAGCGCTTTGAAAACAGCATGTGTAAAGAGATGGAACATGGAAGCCATGAAACCAAGACCCTGCTCTCCCCCATAACCTGAAACACCGAGGGCAAACATCATAAATCCTATTTGAGACATGGTTGAATAAGCCAGCACCCGCTTAATATCAGTTTGCGTACAGGCTATGATGGCAGCAAACAGCGAGGAGATAATACCGACGTATCCTACCAGATGCAGTGCATCGGGAGCGGCTAAAGCATATACGGGAAACAAACGGGCTACCAGGTATACACCAGCTACTACCATCGTTGCAGCATGTATCAGGGCTGATACCGGCGTTGGTCCTTCCATAGCATCGGGTAACCATATATGCAGCGGGAACATGGCCGATTTTCCGGCACCACCCATAAATACAAGCACCAATGCCCAGGTAAGGACAGATAAACCCATAAAGGTTACACCGGCCATCCCATGTATGAATTTGGGATCAATGGCTCTTGAGATGAGTGTCCGGAAATCCAGCGTTTGTGTATAGTAGGAGAGTATGAGAATACCAATAAGGAATCCGAGATCAGCAAAACGCGTAACAATAAATGCTTTTTTTGAAGCTGCAACAGCCGATGGTTTCTCATAATAAAATCCAATCAGGAGGAAGGACGATACACCTACCAGCTCCCAGAAGATATAGATCTGGAAAATATTGGAGGACAGTACCAGGCCCAGCATAGAAAAGGTGAACAAGGAAAGAAAGGAATAATAGGTACTGATCCTCTTCTCACCTTTCATATAACCCATGCTGTATATATGAACCATGAAAGAGATAAAGGTGACAATCACAATCAGCAAGACCGATATAGGATCAAGCAGGATGCCCATATCTATGCTCAGGGTATTCGTGAGCTGAAGCCATACATGTTCAAAAACAATTATTGGCTGGTACACACCACCTGTCTTACCCACCTGGAAGAAATACTGCCAGGCTACAAGTGCTGAAAAGGCGAATGAGAGAAACAAAGCCAGTGTACCCAGTACTGCACAATACTTAGGAAACCAGGTACGGCCTATCAGGCCAATCAGTAAAAAACTGATGGCAGGTATAAGGGGAATGAGGACTATATAAGATGCATCAATCATTTCAATTCTTCATCGTATCGGAATCGTTAATATCAATACTCTTGTAATTCCGGTACAGATTAATGATAATAGCAATCGCTACAGCTGCTTCAGCGGCTGCAATAGCTATGACAAATACAGTAAAGAATATCCCATCCAATTTATGCGGATAGAGGAATTTATTGAAGGCAACAAAATTCAGGTTGGCACTGTTAAGGATCAGCTCTACAGCCATCAGCATTGTTATCATGTTCCTCCTGGTCAGAAAGCCATAAATGCCTGTAAAGAACAAGGCAGTACTAATCACAAGCAGATGAGGCAATCCAATCTCATTCATGATCCTTTTTGTTTTGATTGTAAAGGTGCAGGGTTTTTCATGGCAATAACAATACACCCGATCATTGCAGCCAGCAGAAGTATGCTCACCACTTCAAAGGGAAGGATGAATCCGTAATCTTTTGTGCTGAGCATTTGCCTGCCTATATTTCTGACACTGGGTTCGATTGCCAATCCTTCAACTGCCTTGAATGTATGACCCTTGATAAGCCACAAGGTCAGTGCACATGCAAACAGGCTTGCCAATGCCGAGAACAAAGCCCTGTAAAAGTTCGGTTTCATCATTTCTCCTCCTGAATCTGCTGTGAGGAAAACAGAAAAGATGACCAGTACAACGATCCCTCCAACATACACGGCTATCTGTACTGCTCCCAGAAATTCATAATTCAGATAAAAGTAAACACCTGCCACGCCGATGAGGGAAAGCAGGAGGAATACGGCTGCACGGAATATCCTGCGTTCTGTTACTGCCATCCAGCCCCCTGCAATAATCAGGACAGCGAGGACATAGAATACTATGGCTGAGGCACTCATTCTTCCACTCCCTCCATGAGTTTAGACTGGGGCTTGTTCAGGATCTTTTTCAGTTGTTTCTTGTCGTATACACTGTGCTCAAAATTCTGTCCCATGATAATGGCTTCCGAAGGACAGGCTATAATGCACAGATTGCACATAGTACACATATCAAGGTGATAGATCCAGGTATCGATTCGCTTCTTCTTCTTCCCGTCGGCTTGGATTTCATTCTTTGTAATGATCTTGATGGATCCGTTGGGGCAGGCAAGCTCACAGCTTTGACAGCCTGTACAACGGTGTTCATTGGCATCGGTATGGGGCATAATCACTTCCCCTCTGAACCGGTCGGCCATTTTTAAAGTGGCTCTGTTATCAGGATATTCCTCGGTTACGATTTCCTTCAGATGCGTGAAATAATATCCTGTCAGCCTCATCCCTGTCAGGAGGGATTTGACAGACCGGAAAATCGTACCGAAATATTCCTTAATAAACATATAATTCAAAATAGATTATAATCCATTCAATACCTTATAAATGCCATCCCATAATGGTGATGATGGTCACTACAATCACATTCACCATGCTGATAGGCAGTAAATATTTCCATTCCAGGTTCAGGAGCTGGTCAATACGCAAACGCGGGAAAGTCCACCGGAACCACATTATGATAAATATGATAAGGAAGGTTTTGCTGAAAAACCAGATCGAGGATGGGATATAATCCATAATATGATTAAAGCCTTCCAGACTTCCGATATGAAAAGGCATCCATCCGCCAAGAAAGAGAGTGGCTGCAATAGCTGAAACAACAAAGAGGTTTATATATTCAGACAGCAGGAACATGGCAAATTTCATTCCGGCATATTCGGTATGGAAACCACCCGTTAGCTCCTGTTCCGCTTCGGTAAGATCAAAAGGAGCGCGGTTAATCTCGGCTGTGGAAGCAACGACAAAGATGACGAAGGAGATGATAACCGGAATATGGCCTTTGAATATCCACCATCCGTTGGCCTGACTTTGAACGATTTCAGAAAGCTGCATACTTCCGCTCAGGATAACGATAGAGATAAGGGATAAGCCGATAGAAAGTTCATAGCTTACTATCTGTGCTCCGCTGCGCATTGCACCAATGAGAGAATATTTATTGCTGCTCGACCAGCCTGCCATCAATATACCGATCACACCCATGGATGATATGGCTGAAACATACAAGACGCCTATGCTGATATCCCATAGCTGGAAATCACGGGCATAGGCAAGCGGAGCCACCACCAGCATAGAAGTTATGACAACAATGAATGGAGCAAGGTTGAACAGAAATTTATCGGCCCCGTCAGGAGTCAGGCCTTCCTTGAAAAGGAGTTTTACAGTATCAGCCACAATCTGCAAACTTCCTTTGGGCCCTACCCTGTTGGGCCCTAATCGTATTTCCATAAAAGCTGCCACCTTACGTTCCATATATCCGAGGAAGAAACAAAGCACAACCAGGAATGCAAGAAGACAAATACCGATGATGATCAGTTTTACCGTAGTCAGTAACAGCGCGTTGGTAATAACACCACCCAGCCAGGAAGCAATTTTTCCAGCAATGGAACTAAGGCTGAGTGTTAGCAGGCTGTTCACGTTAATTGTATTTTATCTGTCTATATCCGGAATCACCAAATCAACTGTTGCCATGATAGCTACCAAGTCTCCTATCTTAGCACCCATAGCCATTTCTGGAATAGCACTTAGGTTGGAGAGATTGGGAGAACGGAACTTACACCGGTAGGGTGTAGCAGCACCATCACTCACAATATATATACCCAGCTCTCCTCTAGCCGTTTCCACACGTTGATAAAAATCTCCCTTTGGAAGCTTAATCACATTCTTGGTTTTGGCCTGAAAATCACCTTCAGGTATTGTATCGATAAGCTGTTCGATGATGCGAACACTTTGTTTCATTTCCTCCATTCTTACCTGATAGCGGGCCCAGCTGTCGCAACCATCGGAAAGTACTTCATCAAATTGAAGATGTTCATATCCATCGTAAGGGAAATGCTTGCGTATATCACAGCTCAGGCCGGAAGCCCTTGCTGTAGGTCCTGTGCACCCATATGCAACAGCATCTTCCCTGCTCAGATACCCAACCCCTTTTAAGCGTTGCTGAAAAATAACATTACCGGTCAGTAGCTCGTCATATTCCGGAGTCATGACCTTAATCTGTTTCAGCACATCCTTCACCCTCTTCCGGAAATTCGGATGAATGTCCTGCATCACCCCTCCGGGTACCATATAGTTCTGGGTGAGGCGGGCACCACAGGTCTCTTCCATAATTTCATTTATAGCTTCCCGTTCCCGGAAGGCATAAAAAAAAGGGGTGACAGCACCCAGGTCAAGGCCCATACAAGCCCACCATAACTGGTGTGAAGCCAAACGCGTAAGTTCAGCCATAATGATACGTATGGCTTTGGCTCTCGGAGTAGCTTCCACCTGCAATGCTTTTTCAACCGCAAGCACACAAGCCTGGTTGTTGATATGAGCTGAGAGGTAATCCATCCGGCTGGTAGAGAATATAAACTGGCGGTATGAAAGGCTTTCGCACATCTTCTCCATACTGCGGTGAATATATCCCAGGTGGGGCTCTATCTTTTTAATTGTCTCTCCGTCAAGCCATATTTTTAGGTGCAACACTCCGTGTGTGGCAGGGTGCTGAGGGCCCATATTGATGACGAACTCTCCTTCTTCTGTAATATAATCAGGTTCAAGCAGCATCAGAGTTTGATCATATTTTCGTCCGTGTAATTCTTCCTCAGGGGAAACCCTTTCCAGTCGGCTTCCAGAAACAATCGCCTGAGATTCGGGTGATTCAGGAAATTAACTCCGAATAAATCAAATACCTCGTCTTCCAGCAGCTCGGCTGTTTTCCAGATTCCGTTCATACTTTCTATTTCCGGGTTCCGTATATCGGCGATCTTTGCCTTCACCACCAGCTCATGCTTATTTTTTTTGGACAGGAGGTGATAAACCATCAACAGATGATCCTTCCAGTCAATACACGTAAGACAATAGAGGTAATCAAAATCAAGCACAGGTTGCTGACGCAATCCCGTCATCAGCGGTTTGAGGTCGGCTGCAGGGATAAGCACATTTAGGAATTCCCCCGCTTCTTCATAAGCAGCACCAGGCAGCAATCCGGTAACAGCAAATTTCAGTTCTTCCCGTGTCATGTTTTTTGTTCTTTACGGGTTCTGAAATGCCCTTCATGCTTTATCTTTTCCTGTAAGGTTATCATGGAATGGAGCAAAGCCTCCGGCCGGGGAGGGCAACCCGGTATATATACATCCACAGGAATGATATGATCAACGCCTTTTACAACCGAATATGTATTATAAAAGAATGGTCCGCCGGAAATGGTGCATGCGCCCATGGCGATGACATATTTGGGATCAGGCATCTGATCGTAGAGTCTTTTCAGTACAGGTGCCATTTTCATGACGATGGTTCCTGAAACGATGATAAGGTCGGCCTGACGCGGTGTGGCACGGGCCACTTCAAAACCGAAGCGTGACCAGTCATAGCGGGCATCAGCGCTTTGCATCATTTCAATGGCGCAGCAACTGGTACCGAAGATGAGAGGCCATAAGGAGTTGGAGCGGGCCCAGTTGACGACATCATCAAGTTTTGTAAGGAGAAAACTGCCGTCAGGCGTTTCCCGGAGCTGCCCTGGAAATATCAGTTTATGATCGCCATCATGTTTTTTCAGTTCCATTTTAATGCTCCTTTTCTCCATGCATATAAGAATCCTAAAAACAGGATAAACATAAAAATCACAATTTCTATCAGTGCAATCATTCCGGTTTCTTTCACAACAATTGCCCAGGGATACATAAAAACAAGTTCCACATCGAACACCAGAAAAATGAGTGCGAATAAATAATAACCTACGTTAAACTGTATGAAAGATGTGCCAATGGTGGGCATTCCGCATTCATAAGGAAGGCCTTTGTGAAGATTCACGGATGATTTTGAGAGTGCTCCTGAAAGTAAAATACCTCCTCCGGCGAATGCTATTCCGCAAATGACAAGAAGTAAAAGTGCGACTGAACCCATGCTGATCTGTGATATCCGAAGCGAATATATCCAATTGAAAAACCCCGGTATATGACTAATGTCATTGAATTTGTTTTTAAATATCAATTGCTTTATGGTGAATTTCAAAAACCCAATGTAACATGGCAATTAAAATAACTGACGATTGTATTAACTGTGGTGCCTGCGAGCCGGAATGTCCAAATGGTGCAATCTATGCGAATGGTGAAGAGTGGAGATTTTCCAACGGAACAGATCTTACCGGCACCTTTACTTCCAAAAGCGGTATCACAGCCGATGTGGATGAAGGGCAGCAGGCCCTGTCAAGCGACTTCTACTATATAGTGCCCGACAAATGCACGGAGTGCACCGGGTTTCATGATGAACCTCAGTGCGCGTCGGTTTGTCCGGTAGACTGTTGTATACCTGATCCTGAACAGGCAGAAACAAAAGATGATCTGCTGCAAAAGAAAAACACCTTACACACATCCTAAATACCTGACGGCAGATGGAAAAAGTTGAAAAGAATGTGGATGAACGATCCATCCTTATTAAAGAAACAGAGAGTGTAGTGGTTCGGTTTTCCGGAGACTCGGGTGATGGCATGCAACTCACCGGTATGCAGTTTACCGATACCAGCGCTTTTCTGGGCAATGACCTGAGCACCTTTCCTGATTATCCTTCGGAGATCCGTGCCCCTATAGGAACCATTGCAGGAGTATCCGGCTTCCAGGTACATCTGGGCAGCAAGGAGATATTCACTCCGGGTGATGAATACGATGTGCTTGTTGCCATGAATGCCGCCGCACTGAAGGTGGATCTGCCCCGTCTTAAAAAAGGAGGTATCATAATTATCAATCTCGCCGGATTTGACAAAAAGAACCTGGGTCTCGCTCAGTATCCTGCCGGTGTCAATCCAATCGAAGACCAATCACTCGATAACTATATAGTATACCAGGTAGATATTACCCGGCATACCAAGGACTGCCTTGCCGGAAGCGGGCTTGGCACCAAGGAAATTGAGCGGTCCAAAAACATGTTCGTCCTCGGCCTCCTCTTTTGGATGTTCGATGATGCAATGGATTCGACTGTTAAATTCATCAACGAAAAGTTTGCCAAAAAACCGGACATCGCTGCTGCCAATATCAAGACCCTGAATGCAGGCTGGGATTACGGTGACAATACCGAAATCTTCAACACCCGTTTTAAAGTAAACCCAGCTAAACTTCCAAAAGGAGTTTACCGTAATATTACGGGCAACCACGCCATTGCCATAGGTCTTATTGCTGCAGCCGAAAAATCAGGATTGCCATTGTTCCTGGGCTCCTACCCGATCACACCGGCAACTGATATTCTGCATGAGCTCTCTAAATACAAAGCCAACGGAGTTAAAACCTTTCAGGCCGAAGACGAGATTGCCGGCGTTTGTGCCGCCATTGGAGCTTCTTATGCTGGCAATCTGGCCATCACTACAACTTCCGGGCCGGGTATGGCATTGAAAACAGAAGCCATCGGTCTTGCCACAATGCTGGAGATTCCGCTTGTAATCGTCAATGTGCAGCGGGGAGGTCCTTCAACGGGATTGCCTACAAAAACAGAACAGGCTGATTTACTGATGGCCATGTATGGACGCCATGGAGAAGCCAGCATTCCGGTAATTGCTGCATCCTCCCCTTCCGATTGTTTTCATGCTGCATACGAAGCATGCAGGATAGCAGTTGAACACATGACCCCGGTTATTCTGCTTTCTGATGGTTATGTAGCCAATGGATCAGAGCCCTGGAGATTCCCGAAAGAAGATCAGCTTAAATCAATTTCTGTCACCTTCCTGGATAAGATGAACGGCGAAGGGGTCCTGCTCCCATACAGAAGGAATGAAAACCTTGTAAGACCCTGGATAAAGCCCGGTACAAAGGGGCTGGAACACCGTATAGGCGGACTGGAGAAACAGGATGAAACCGGCAATGTATCGTATGATGCATTGAACCATGAAAAAATGGTACATCTGCGAGCCGCTAAAATCGAAAAGATTGCCGACAGCATACCTCTTGC
Organism: Bacteroidia bacterium; assembly: GCA_044448685.1. Classification (GTDB taxonomy): domain Bacteria; phylum Bacteroidota; class Bacteroidia; order Palsa-965; family Palsa-965; genus Palsa-965. Next base: position 2,809 of record JBIOHC010000023.1, on the reverse strand, counting down.
CAAAGCAGACAGTGGAAAGTCAACAGGCAAATTGCTGTTGCTTGGATGGGGGTCCACCTATGGAGCAATCAAAACAGCAGTTTTGGAGTGCCTGAAAGAAGGGTATGATGTGGCTCATGTACATTTGCACCATATAAACCCTTTTCCTAAAAACCTGGCTGAGGTGCTGAACGGGTATGATAAAATTCTTATCCCTGAAATGAACTGCGGGCAGCTGTTGCAGCTTATCCGGGCTAAATACCTTGTCTCTGCTTCCGGCATGAGTAAAGTACAGGGGCTGCCTTTTACCACTACAGAACTGAAAGCAAAAATTGTTGAACTGGCTAAATAAGATAAGATGGACGCTACGATCGCACAAGACCCTAAATTAAATTCAAAAGATTTTTCCTCTAACCAGGATGTGAAGTGGTGTCCCGGCTGCGGTGACTATTCCATTCTGAAACAGGTCCAGACTGTGTTTCCGGATATCGGTATTCCCAAAGAAAACTTTGTTTTCATTTCAGGCATTGGATGCTCCTCACGCTTTACCTATTATATGGATACGTATGGAATGCACAGCATTCACGGACGTGCGGCAGCCATTGCATCGGGGGTAAAAGCAGCGAATCCTGAACTGAGTGTATGGGTTATTTCCGGTGATGGGGATGCTCTTTCTATCGGTGGCAATCATTTCATTCATGCCATGCGTAAGAATTTCAACATGAACTACCTTGTGTTCAACAATCAGATTTACAGTTTAACCAAAGGACAGTACTCTCCCACTTCAGAAAAAGGCAAGATAACCAAATCAACCCCTTATGGGTCCATTGAAGAACCGTTCAATCCTTCGGAGCTGGCATTGGGAGCAAAGGCTTCATTTGTAGCCCGCACGTTAGACCGTGATCCAAAGCACATGCAGGCAATGCTCAAAAGAGCTCATGAATTCAAAGGAACCTCTTTTGTAGAAGTATATCAGAACTGTCCTGTATTTAATGATGAAGCATTCTTTGCTTTCTCAGACAAGGAGACAAAGAAAGAAGAAGCCCTTTTTCTGGAACATGGGAAACCCTTCATTTTCGGTATGAATGATGAAAAGGGAATCTGGCTCGATGGCTTAACACCAAAAATTGCGAATATCAAAGACGGTGAAAAAACAATCGCCGATCTCTGGGTGCATGATGAGAAAGACAAAACCAAAGCCAATCTCATTTCACGCTTTTTTGACAATCTGTTTGACGGTGTTCATTTCCCCCGTCCTTTCGGAGTTATCTATGCAGATGAAAGACCTGTTTATGATGAGGAAATGGCGAATCAGATAAAAGCCATTACTGCGAAAAAAGGAAAGACTCTGCTTAACAACATCCTTTCAGGCGATAAGACCTGGGAGATTGCGTAATAAAGTTGAGAGAAGAAACACGAAAGGCTGTCCGTCCGGACAGCCTTTCGTGCTGAATGCACTACCTATTAACTTATTCTGCAATAATCATCTTCCGGCTTTGGGAAACTCCTCCCGCAGAAAGGGTGTAGAAATAAACTCCTTTGGAATATTCAGAAGCATTTACACTAAGAGTATGACGTCCTGCATCTATCATGCCTAGTTTTTTATTTGACACTATACGGCCTGTAAGGTCACAGATCCGGAAAACAACTTCCGAAGAAGACGACAGGTCATAGCCTATTTCAGAAATACCGTTAAATGGATTGGGGATATTCTGGTACACTGCCATACCTGAATTCTGAAGCTCAGGAATAGCAGTAACGAGCGGACTGTGGCTTATTGACAAGTCCCATACATATCCGAATTCAGTCTGAGGAAGCATAACTCCGTTCAGGAAGGATTGGGCTGCCGGGAATTTTCCATAACGTGACAGCACATCAACCACACCGCTTGAACCGTATGAAGTGCTGTCATAAAAATAATGGTGGGTGACACCGCTGCTGTCAGCCGCTTCATATGCCAGATAGCTGTTCATCGTTGCTGTATTCGTCGGACTCACATAATAAACCTTATTAGAAGGGACAGATCCTCTGTTGACATACGTATATTGCACCGATACAATTCCTCCTGCAGGAACAGACATAGGCGTAGGAAGTTTAACAGGAATATAAGGCCAGTTGGCACCAGCTGTTCCTATTGTGACGGTGTCAGCAACAGTCAGAACATGTTTCAGTTTAAGAGCCTGAGCAGCACGGGCAGTGGAAAAGCACTTATTGCCAGCTGATACCGAAGGTGTATTCATCGGCATTCTCCATTTCTCAACAGGTGAGGGGATTGATAAAGCTGAAAAGAAATTGGTTGTATCATATCCCCAGCTTAGCTCAACCTGAAGCGTATCATTTGCATTGGCCGCAGATGTTTTGATATGGTAAATTCCGGCGATCCAAACGGTGTCAACAGTGTAGGGCTCCCAGCCAGGCAGTGTCTGGGCTGCAGGATAATACGTTGATTTAGGGTCGAACATTCCTCCGGCCTTCATGCTTTGTACATGGGTGACAGCACCCGTTCCGAATTTTGTCGTTACGGTTGAATCACAGAACAGAGGATCCACATAGTATTTGCAGATAGCTCCGTGAGGACCATTCGTAACGGCATCTGTAGGGCCCATAAAGGCTTCCACACTGCCGGAAGCAATGGTGCGGGCTCTGTGTTTTGTTCTTAACGCTTCATTCAGTTTCTTGGCTGTTGCGGCATCCACAGGTTGCCTGTTCTGCTGAGCAGAAGCAACAAGGGAAAACATAAATAAGGCTAATACGATGTAAAGTGATTTCATTTTATCATGTTGGTTAGAATTGGAGGCGCAAAGCTAGTCAATTCAGCATCCCTTATACC
>JBIOHC010000022.1:0-61883 GCA_044448685.1 Bacteroidia bacterium | reverse complement strand
TTGTTTTATTATTCTGCTACCGAACTTCTGTTTTCTTCCCATATCCCGTTTTCTCCCGATAGTCCGTTCCTAACGGAACGGGTTCCCGGGTTGTTTCTTTTTCTGCTATCGAAATTCTGTTTTCTTCCAATATCCCGTTTTCTACCAATATTCCGTTCCTAACGGAACGGGTTCCCGGGTTGTTTTTTTTTCTGCTACCGATATTCCGTTTTCTACCGATATCACGTTCCTGACGGAACGGGTTCCTGGGTTGTTTTTTTTCACCAATATTAAATTCCTTATGAAATGTTTCACAAATGTAACATAAAAAAAGACGAATGTCAAGGGCCCTTATGCACAAAAGGATATGATCGCTATTGTATTTGTCCCTTTAGGGACAACATATTGGTAGAGATTATAGGACGGAAAGGCATTTGCCCCTTTAGGGGAAATATATCGGTAGCAAGAATCCCGGTTTTGTTTTTTTTGTCCCTTTGGGGACAACATATCGGTAGAGATTATAGGACGGAACGGCATTTGCCCCTTTAGGGGCAATATATCGGTAGAAACATTACCATTAAAAAAAGCCCCCGACAGAATTGTCGGGGGCTTTTTTAGTGTATTGAAACAAATCAGCTTATTTAGGTTTGTCAGATTTGTTATCTGTTGCTTTGTTTTCAGCAGCTTTGTCTTTGCAGCATTTCTTATCTCCTTTTTTGCAGCATTTTTTGTCTTTGTCATCACCGCAACAATTGGTGATACCTGTCTTTGTTACTGCAGCAAAAGCGGAAGAGCTAACGGCTGTGAACATTCCTGTAACGGCTAAAATCAGAATTGCCTTTTTCATGGTGTCGTGGGGTTAATGGGTTTATATTATCTATGCAACAAATGTACCAAAAAAAGGAATCCTTTCAAAACGAGCTTGTTAAGGTATGTTAAAGCTCGCCTAGCACTGTTATTCCACCTTTTACATGCTCTTCCAGCTTCACATTGACCTTGGTGCCAAGAGGAAGAAACAAGTCAACCCTGGAACCGAATTTGATGAATCCGAACTGTTCACTTTGTACCGCAGTATCATTTTCTTTGGCATAACAGACTATCCTTCTTGCGAGTGCTCCTGCTATCTGCCTGAAGAGAATACTTTTCCCGTTTTGATGTTTTACGACCACAGTAGTCCTTTCATTTTCAGTTGAACTCTTGGGATGGTAGGCTACCAGGTATAATCCGGCATGGTATTTCTGATAGGCAACAACGCCACTGATGGGGAAGCGGTTGATATGCACGTTTAAGGGAGACATGAAAATACTTACCTGAAGCCGCCTGTCTTTAAAATATTCCGGTTCTTCCACTTCTTCAATAACGACCACGCGCCCGTCGGCAGGACAGATAATAGCTTTATCATTCTTCACCCAGCTCCGCTGAGGATCGCGGAAGAACTGCAGGATGACGATGGTGAAGAATGCAGAAGCAGCGATAGCAAGGATACGGAGTATCATACCCAGGGTATTATCCGGAGCCAGGCCATGGGCCAGACCGAGTATGGTTGCAGAGAAGAGGAGGACAATCAATAAGGAGGGTATGCCTTCTTTGTGGAATTTCATTTTAGTATTATTAGCAGACAAAAATAGGAAAAATTACTTCGACAGGATTTTGAACTCGGTCCTCCGGTTCATCTGTCTGCCTTCCTCTGTATCGTTGGTCGCAATGGGAATGGATTTGCCATAACCTTTTGCTACAAGGCGGTCTTTGCTGATGCCTTTTCCGGTCAGGAAGTCGACAACACTTTGGGCTCTGGCCTGACTGAGTTTCTGGTTATAGTCATCAGCACCTTTGCCATCGGTATGGCTGCCTAACTCAATTTTCATGGTAGGGTTTTCATTGAGCAGGGAAACGAGGCGTTCGAGTTCTGATATCGACTCTGTACGTAAGGTAGCTTTGTCAAAATCATAAAACACATTGTTCAGGACAATTTTATTACCCACTCTGAATTTTTTGAGGGGCACTGTCTTGACGATTTCACGGAATGCCGCTGAATCGGGAATGGTAAGGTTATCGGAATAGAACAGGTAACCTTCACTTTTAACAGCTATCCCGTAATTCTTTCCGGAAGGGAGGGAGATGAGGAATTTACCGCTGCTGCTGTTCGAGTTCAGGGTGCTGATGACCTTGTTCTTCTCATTATCGGTAATTTCAATCTTTGCTCCCAACGGGAAGAGAGAGTCCGCATCGATCACAATACCTTTGAGCAGGGTAACCTTTGGTCCTTTGTCTTTTTTGAGGCGTATATTGGGAAAGAAATTGATTTCATAAATGTCTTTATCGCCCAATCCTCCCGCGCGGTCAGAGGCATAATAACCTTTCTTACCATCTGCTGTAAGCACAAAGTAAACATCATCTTCCGGAGTATTCACCTTTGGGCCCAGGCTGACCGGCGTTGTCCAATCCCCATTCTTGAAATCGGAATAAAAGATATCATACCCACCCATACTGTTATGACCTTTGGAGCTGAAATAAAGGGTCTTTCCATCGGGGTGTATATATACACCCTCTTCATCTTCTTTTGTATTGATGACAGGGCCGATATTTTTCGCATCTCCCCAGGATCCGTCATCCTGTTGAGTACAATACCAGATATCCCTTCCTCCGATACCGCCTTTGCGGTTGCTTACAAAATAGATGGTCTTTCCGTCGGGTGATATACTGGCTGAGGTTTCCATATCCTTTGTGTTGATAGGGGCAGGAAGTTTCTGAGGTTCACCCCATTCCTTACCCACCAGTACGGATTCATAAATATCTCCGTCTCCTTTGTCTATATCACGGTAAAGGAGCATACGCTGACCGTCGTTACTTAAACCGATGGCGGAGTTATTCCGTTTGGGTGAATTGATTGTCTCACTCAGTCGTTCGGCAACACTCCATACTTTTTTCTTTGGGTCAAAATAGGTTACATAGACATTGTCCATACTGGGTTTTTTCTTGGCAATCTCTTTTTCTGTTACAGGGCGGTGAGAGGTGAAGAGCATCATTAGTCCATCGGCAGAAATCACCGGAGCGGCTTCCAGATAAGCTGTATTTACATTCTTACCCAGGTTGACGATTTTTACTTTTATGGAATCTTCCTTTGGTTTCTGGGCCGAAAGAGGAAGTGCTGGGATTGCAGAAACCAGGAAAGAGAAAAGTAATTTTTGAAGTTTCATATTCGGATGATCTTTGGGTGCAGAGATTACTGAATTTTGATGGAACGCAGATTCTTATGATTCTTATGATTTAAAATGATGAAGAATAAAAAAAATCATAATTATCATAATAATCATGATAATCTGTGTTCTATTACGTTTTGGCGTTTCCTTACCCGTAAAATTAGATAAAATTACCTTCATCCTCACTTGTACGTTATCCTGCAACCCGGCAATAACGCATGCAGAATAGCTCTGTCATGTTCGGAAATGGGATTTCCGCTCAGATCAATTTCGCCCAGATTTGTCAAATAACAGACATAATCGGAAATATGTTCGATATGATTGTTCTTCAGGCTCAGATAGCCCAGGTTTTTCAGTTTAAAAAGGTTTTTGGGTAATTCAGTCAGCTGGTTATTGTCGAGTACAAGTTTTTCAAGCTTATCGAGCTTTCCGATGGAGGAGGGGATTGATTTCAGGCGTCCTTTAACGAGGTATAAGGATTTCAGGTTTTTCAATTGTCCGGCAGACCTGGGTATTGAATCAATTCTGACATTATAAAAAATCAGTTCTTCCAATGCACTCAGTTCACCGATATTGGAAGGTATGTGAAATGTATCGGCTGTGTTATTCTGGAGCTGGAAGGATTTAAGCCGGTTCAGATAAGAGAAGGTATAGGGGAGGGAATCCAGTTTGGTGTCATATAATTCTATATACATCAGATTTTGCATGGCAGCAAAATCTTTCGGAACCTGTTTAAGCTCATTCTTTTCACTTGAAAAAAAGAGCAGACCATGAAAACCCAGGAATTCCGGAGGTAGGGCTGTAATCGAATTATTTTTCAACTGCAGGCATTGCAGGCTGTTCAGTTTAGGAACTTTGAGCAGGAGTTTGGGATCAAAGGGTGTATTGAAGAGCTGCATCTTATACACCTTCTCAGGCTCTTTCAGAGCCAGCTTGAGATCGGTAAAAACAGGTACATCCGGTATCCCCGCCTGATAAAAGGGGGAATCGGCAGGGGTCTGAGCTTTGAAATTCTTCAGACCTGCCGCGAAAACCAGGAATAAAATAATCAGCTTGGTCCGCATACGTTTATCAGCAGGTTAAAGATAAGCAAACCGGATATATGGATGGCACTGATTATTCAACCATGTAATTCATACCGGCATTCAGAAAGTTAGATGGGAATTCGCCCGCATCATGCTTCCTGAAGGGGTGCCACTTCTCTTTTCCTTTGTAGAATTTTGTCTGATTGGAATGAAGAAGGAATTTGTAGCGATCCCCTTCCTTATACCATTCTTCTCTTATTTCAAGTTTTTTCATCAGCTCATTCATTTCTTTGACAGTCAGATTCCGGTAACAGGCATTCTCTATGGTATGGATACCGCTGAGGTCACCGCTAAGCCATTTGCCGTCCTGGATTCCCATCAGATAGGTGCCGGTACTGCTTAGTTTCCCGTCTTCATTACGGTAAATCCAGGGTCCGTTTTTAACCCCGTTCAGTACAGCCCCTTCGCTCAGCACAATCTTACCGAAGTTATATCCTTTGAAATACCCATTACCATGGATGATTTCAGGGTTCCCGTTTTCATCCCAGCTGTTCAGGTAATAGAGATTCTGGATCTTGTCAATGACTTCTTTGGAACAGTCGTATTTCGGGTCTTCATACATAATAAGACCTTCCAAAGCTTTTGTCCCGTTGACATGCCAGGAAGTGTATTTACCGAGGTACAGAATGGTGTCAGACTGTAACCCAATATGCATCCCGGGAGTATAATCCACTTCCTTCTCTTTGCTTCCGTTTTCTCTCCACCATTCCCATATTCCAACCCGGGTATCATTGATCATATAGCCTTCCTGTGCTTTTTGCCCGCCTTCATAATAATAGGTTATAGATGCATTTCCTTCTTCCATCATTTCTTCCTTGAACTGATAACGGTTTTTTCGTTGATATCTAAAAGGAGCGCTGGCATTTGGCAGGCGGTCTTTATAATACACCGGCAGTGTGGACGGGGGAGGAGTATGTTTTTTGGTTTCTGTTGCATCGAGGAATTCAATCCTGGCATTGGGCTGTCCGTTACTGAAATAATGAAGCCATAACCCTGTCCTGTTTCCTGCATTGTATGTACCTTCTGATTTCCTGATTCCATTATCATACCATTTCTTTACGCTTCCATTAAATTCCCCGTCTTTGTAATCGGCTTCTTCAATCAATGTTCCCTCGACCGACCAGATTCTGGCATATCCCTGACGCAAACCGGCTATATAATTGGCGCTGTCTTTCCATTTTCCGCTTTCCCAGTAATTCACTTCTTTTCCATCTTTCAGGTCAAGATGATATTGGGTTCTGGAAAGAGGGGAGCCGGAAGGGTCGAATTCAATAAAATCTCCTTCTCTTTTGCTGTTCTTTGCTCCCACACTTCCGCTGAGGTATCTGAATGAATGTTTGTGGCCGTAGAGCTTGTACATGCTGCGGCACATTTTGTAAAGGCGGGTGTTTTGTTCCACGTGATTGTTCACATAATTAACCTCTGCACTCACATAAACAGGATCAATGATGTGGCGCTTGCGCATCCAGTAGTAGTTATCAGAACGCTTATGGGCGTATACTTTCCATAAGCCGGTATGTCGCCCCTGGGTGAACATTCCTCTGGATTTCATATGATAGCCCAGGTCGGTCTTGCCAATTCCATTACGGGGGATACCCTTGTTGAAATAAAGGTCGGAATCATGTGAGAAGAGTCTGCTGAAATCGTATTCCTGGTAATTTTCCGAAACCCAGTTTTTCGTAAAAAAATCTTTCTCTGTTACCCGTGAGAATTCAGCATCGGGAGAGTAATACGTGATTTTCTCCAGTGCCCCATTCTTATCATATTCATTCGTAACCCTTCTTCGGCCTGCGATTACACTGTCGGCATAAAGGAGGAGACCGTCCTGGGAACGTCTTAACTGTGTAAAATTTTTCCCCAGGGGGTCATACTTTGTACAAAAGGTTTCAGCACCTTTGCGCAGGTAACGATTCAATACCTTTATCATGGTGGTGACTTCATAAACGGTATCCTTGCCCGGTGTTGCATAGAGATCATGAAAGGGGTGACGGAAGCCGCGGGAAATCGTTTCGGACGACAATGTTCCCTCCTCATTATAATCCCTGTTTATTTCTATGGAGTCGGGCCAGGAATATTTATAGGCACTCAGGCGACCGGAGTCGAAAAAGCTTTTTGTGGAATGAACGGTTATCGTGTCTTTTCCATACACTGTTGAGTCCTTCTCAATATCTGAAATGTGGCCGTTTTCGTTGTACGTTGTGTCGCCGTAAATTTGTATTCCGTGTTTATAGAAACTTTTGTTTTTGAGCTTTCCGTTTTCCCATCGTGTAACCGATGGCCCGTCTTTGCCTCCTACCCATTCGTAAAATAGTTTCCGTTTGACAAGCAGGGAAGAATCCCTGTACTGTTTGATAAGCTCTTCTTCCATATAATGCGTTTCTTCGGTCAGGATCCCTTTCTCCGACCATTCCCTGTTCCAGCCTGTCAGGCTGCCGAAAATAGAAGTGCCTTCTTCTTCTTTTTGTCCGTTTTTATAATAACGTACATACGGACCCGTGAGGGTACCTTCCTGGTAGGTGCCGGTCTGCCATACTTGTCCGTTCGGATACCAGGTTGTCTGAATGCCATCCAGCTCGGCATTTTTATAATGAAGCAGTGCAGCGCGTTTGCCTTTATACATGAGTTCGAAATCTCCGTTGATAACTCCGGCTGTATATTCAACCCGTTGAGCTTTGTATTTCCCGTTCCAGGAATACATGATCCAGGATCCGCTTTTTTCCCCATCCCTGTAATTACCTTCTGCAATGCGTTTACCTCCCCGGCTATAGGCTCTGGCAAAACCATTCAGCTTGCCCTGGGAAGCGGAAAATTCCATGGCTACACATTGCTTACTCTTTTTCTTGCCTTGTTTTCCATCCGCTTCATCACGTTGGTTGGGGTCATTGTAATAGGCTATCCATTTCCCTTCAGGCAGCGGGGTGGAGGTGAGGAAGAGTCCGCTATTTTCCTGACTCATTCGCCTGGATTGAACAGCTTCCAGAAAAGGATTCTCATAATAGTCCCAGCAATAAAAAGGAAAGGGATATACAAGTACAGAATCACCTTTGTATTTTACTTTCTGGAACTGCTGGGCGGAGCTCTGAAATGTCAGAAACAGAAACAGAGCGGAGAGAGAAGTTCTCCAAAAGTTTAGTATCGGGTGTTTAAGTTCAGGGCTTGCCATATGATGAGTTTTGTACTGTTAATAGTCCGAATAGTAATACCTGAATCCGCTATAGGAAGGATAAACGCCGGAAAAAATCGTATGCTTGTGTTCTCTAAAGGGGTGAAATCTTTCCTTTCTGTAAAAATGTTGAACCTCATTTTTGTGTTTGACGGTTTTCAGCAATTCTCCGTCTTTGTACCACAATTCGGTTACAGCTAGTTTTTCAAGCAACCGGTCCATTTCTTCCTGAGTCATGTTACGGTAGCAGGCATTTTCAATGCTGTGGATTCCGGCCAGGTCACCTTCCATCCACAGGCCTTCCTGAAGTCCATCCTTGTATGCTCCCATACTGTTTACATTGCCGTTCTCATCCCTGTATTGCCAGAACCCGTTTTTCAATCCTTTTTCAAGAGGTCCTTCACTTTGAACAAGCCCGCCTTGTTTCTTTCCTTTGAAGTATCCATTCCCGTTGGTGATGACCGGCTGCTCTGATTCATCCCAACCATGCAGGTAATAGAGGTTCTGGATTTTATCTGTCACTTCCTTACGGCAATCGTATTTTTGATCTTCGTCCATAATCAAGGCTTCCAGGGCTTTCTTTCCGGATGCATACCAGGAGGTGTAATGGCCTATATAAGTTATGGAATCATTGCCTGATGTACGATAACGACCGGGCGTGTAATCCACTTCTTTTTCTATGCTTCCGTCTTCCCTCCACCAGGTCCAGTTCCCGACCCGTCTTCCCTCCACGACATATCCTTCCTGGGCCTTTGTTTTATTTTCATAAAAATAGGTAATATGAGCATTGTTGATTTCATAATCCGTTTCCGGTTGCCCATAAACCTTGACCGGATCATTTTCGTTCCGGAATTTATCGTGTTTGTCGGTTTTAAGCTTGTCAGGAGGTAAGGGTATTGCTTTCAGCTTTAAAGTGGCTACGGTTTCGTCTGTGAGGAACTCCGCCTTTACATTCTCTGTGCCAGCTTTGAAATAGTGTGCCCAGGCTCCGGTTTTTACACCTTCCTTGTAGGTACCTTCTTCTTCTTTAATGCCATTGTAATAATAACTCTTGTATATTCCTTCCTCAATGCCTGCAATGAATGACTCTTCCTTCAGGAGCATGCCATTTGAATATCTTGTTCTGGCCATTCCATGTTTTTGACCGTGTATATAAGGAATGCTGTCTTCAATGACTCCGTTTCCGTGGTATGTTGTTTCCAGTCCATGCAGTTCTCCCTGTTCATAATTGCTGCGGGACTTTATTTTACCATCGCAATAGTACGTAATTCGGGTTCCATGCGCCTTATCATGAACGAACTCCATCTTTTCACTTTTATACCAAGAGGCATGGTTATGCCGTTCATATTTCCAGGGAGTATATAAATCATAGGTATATTCGGTACCTTCCTTTTTGTTGCTGATAAAATCGGCTTCAGCCGATTTGTGTTTAGGAATATAATGACGCCTGTGATCGCCCCAGGTTTGAATCCAGTGCCCTTTATCATACTGGACCCAATGTCCCTGCATCCTGCCTTCCTTAAGCATGCCCTTACAATAGGCAGTGCTGTAGAGTTTTTTCCGAAACGAGGCATTAACACCTTTCCCTTTATGGAAAATAACTGTTGAATCTGTACCGATACGTTTTTCAAAATTACTGCTTCCATTGTCCGGATGGTGACCATAGGCATAAATATCATGTCGGGAGACTGCAGAAGAATATTTTTTCTTCTTTATAATCCCATTCCTTGTATAGTTAAAGACCTGCCTGCCAGAACCGGAATCTGTAGAGGAGTAGGTAAGGAATCCCTTTTTATTGAAAATAAATTCACGACTGACGCGTGTGAAAGGGTTAGAAAGGTCTTCGTTCCGTAAGATTCCATCCACAAAATAGGAAGAACGGATCCGAAACCAATGCTGCTCTACTCTAATAGCGGGGGTGTTCAGGGTATTGGAAACATAGAGTGTATCCATTTTGGGTATCTCAATAGCTTCATGCTCAAGTATTCCATTTTTATCAAAAGTCCGTTCAACTGAAAGAGAGTCTTTCCAGCGTAAATTCAGGGATTTGAGGTGTCCGCTTTCCATGTACTGCCTTGTTACCTTTAACTTAATTTTGGGATTCACTCCGGCAGAATCATAAGAGATATATTCAATATGTCCGTTGGAAAAGTAGTCCGTGTCACCATAGACTTGTTTTCCCAGCTTGTAATATTCTTTTTGCATGAGCTGCCCGTTGGGCCACCATTTTGCAGAAGGCCCGTCTTTTATCCAATCGGGTATTTCTCTGTAATTCATGCCAGTGCGCCGGTTGAATTTTTCCACTCCCCCTTCCCATAGTGTATCACTTCCATTATAATAATGTGTTTCCTGAAGGAGTTTTCCATCTGCCCATTCTCTGTGCCATCCGGTTTTTCTTCCATCCCTATAGGTGGTTTTGGATTCCAATGACCCATCGCTCCAATAGCCGAGGACATCGCCATCGGGTTTATCTTTTAACATATGGGTAACTGAACTTATTTTGCCCTTGTTGTATTCTGTTTGTTCTCCATCCATCAAACCTTCTTTGAAATGATTCCGGGTCTTCACTTTTCCATGCTTGTAGGATTCCCAGGTGCCATGGGCAAGTCCATTCCGGTATTCCAGCTTTTCCACAAGTTCCTTTCCATTGAAAGAGTATATGTTCCATACCCCGTCTTTTTCCCCGTCTTTGTAATTTCCTTCTCCCAATTTTTTTCCTGCCCTGCTGTAGAGTACTGCAGGGCCGTTCATTTTCCCTTCAGCAGCCGTAAAACAGAGAGCGACAGGTATGTTCTTTTTAGGGCCGGAAACACTTTTGTTTCCGGCAACATAGTATTTTTTCGGATCATTGTAATAGGCTATCCATTTTCCGGCGGGCAGTGGAGTGGAGGTTACAAACAATCCATCAGCATCCGATTTCGATCCACCGGTGGACGTTTCGCAAAAAGGATTTTCATAATAATTCCAGCAATAAAAAGGGAAAGGGTAAATGAATACGGAGTCGCTTTTGTAATATACCTTTTTAAACTGCTGGGCAGGAGAATGCAAGGAGAGAAACAAAAACAGAGCGGAGAGCGGGAGGCTTTTCATTAATAAAAGGGTTTAAAACACATCTCCCCCGTAATCCCTTGAATAAGGGAAGGCTTCGAAATGAATATGGGAAGGATGTTTACTGAATGGATGCAGTTTCCTTTTTCCGTAATAATGATGCTGCTGGTTTTTATGTCTCACTGTTTTTTGCAGCTCTCCATCCAGATACCATTTTTCTGTTACTGTCAGCTTCCTGAGCAGCTCATCCATTTCCATCTTGCTCAGGTTGCGGTAACAGGCATTTTCAATGCTGTGAATTCCGGCCAGGTCGCCTTCCTTCCAAAGTCCGTCCATAAGACCATTTGCATATGTTCCCTGATTGTTAATATTTCCGTTTTCATCCCGGTATAGCCAGGAGCCGTTTTTCAATCCTTTCTCAACAGGGCCTTCGCTCATGACAATACCTCCTGCTCCTTTCCCTTTGAAATAACCGGAGCCTGCTGTAATTACAGGCTGTCCCTGTTCATTCCAGGCATTGAGGTAATAGAGGTTTTGCAATTTGTCATTCACTTCTTTGCGGCAGTCGTATTTAGATTCTTCGTTCATGATAAGCGCTTCAAGTGCTCTTTCTCCACCGGGATAATAGGAGGTGTAACGACCAATATAAAAGAGAGAATCCTTAGAGCCTGTGATCATCACCCCTGCTGTATAGTCCACCTCTTTTTCCTTGCTTCCGTCTTCCCTCCACCAGGTCCATATGCCGGCTCTTTCACCGTTCAGTACATATCCCTCCTGTGCTTTTACGCCGTTTTCGTATTTATAAGTGGTAAAGCAATCCTGTGTTTCATTGCCATTGTCTTCATAGCCATGTTCCGGCTCATGAAACACATTTCTTCGCCCTCGCGGAATTATCCTGACTTCTTTCACCGGACGTTTTATCCCTTTTTTTATTTTCAGTTGTTTTCTTTGTTCTCTTGTAAGGTATTCTGTAATTATATTCGGAGTGCCTCCTTTGAAGTAGTGTGTCCAGGTTCCGATCCGGTTGTCATCCTTATAGGTACCTTCTTCTTCCCTGATGCCGTTGAAATAATAGCTCTGAAATTTTCCATTCTGTTTTCCCTGGTTAAATGTTGTTTGTAACATAAGTAAGCCGTCTGCATTCCAGCGTTTGTGTACTCCGTGCCGTATACCATCTACATATATTGAACTGTCCTCAATTTGTTTGTTGTTAAAATACGAAGTTGCTGCTCCGTTCCTTTCTCCAAGGTGGTACATGGTTTTGGAAAGATATTTTCCGTCTTCATAAAAGGTGGTGTTAAGTCCTTCAGCAAGCCCATTCCGGAATTCCTGACTTCGGTGTACATACCAAAACGGATGTTTATGGCCGGGGTAAGGAGGGTCCTGAACAAGATCATAGGATATTTCAGTGCCTTCTCTTCTATTGGCTTTGAAGGTGACTTCGGCCGATTTGTGTTTACCTATATGGTGGTGCTTGTTATCGGGTTCGGATTGAAACCAACATGCCTTGGTATACTCTGTCCATGGTCCTTCGTATCTGCCCTGGAGGAGGATTCCTTTTCCATACTTGTTTTTGCCGAAATTCTGACGGGTGGGTCCGTTCAGGGGCTTTCCTTCGTGGTAAGTGATTGTAGAGTCAGCGCCTGAGATACCTTCGAAATTCTGGCTCCTGGCATTGACGTGATGCTGCCTTTCTTCCCAGTAATTTTCGTATTTGGTACGGTTGCGATAACGCAGTTCAGTACGTATCCCTTTCTCATTGTAAAAACAGGTGGTGATGAGTTTAGCCGAATCTGTTGTAAAGCTGAATTGCACGCCTTTCTTTTTATGAAAAGAGGAATGACGTACACCTGTCTTGGGATCGTAGTAGTTTTCCGAACGGAGAAACCCTTCATTAAATGTAATTTCCTTTGTTGTGACCCAACGGGGTTGATCTATTCCGGGAAAAAAGCCATTGATGGAGAACAGAGACGTATCAATAATATTGATTTCTGTATGGTCGCTTTCCAGTTTTCCGGTTTTGTAATAGCGTTTATAAGTAAGCAGGGAATCCTTGTAGCAATAGCTCTGGTAGTAAAGATGTCCATCCTTGCCATAGTTGCGCTCTATGCGTATCCTGCATTTTCCATCCTTCGTTACCGAGTCTTTCAACATCGTTGAAATGGCTCCGTTATCATAATAACTGGTATCCCCATAAATCTTCAGACCGAGTTTGTACCCCTCTCTTTTTTTGAGTTTTCCATTCGGCCACCAGGTTGTGGAGTTTCCATCCTTTACATGATCCTCTATACGGGTCACATTAAGTCCGGTTCGTTTACAAAACTGATCCAGGCCTCCTTCCCAAAGGGTGTCGCTGCCATCGTAATAATGAGTTTCTTCAGCCAGGACACCCTCTTTTGACCATTTCCGGTACCAGCCGATCTTGTGTCCGTTGCGGTAAAAAGATTTGGCATAAAGTTTTCCCCCAAGGAAATAATCCAGGTCGTCTCCATCGGGTTTGTCATTTTTAAAATGAACCACTCTGTCAATTGTTCCATCCGGATAATAGCTTATCTGTTCCCCGTCCGTAAGTCCGTTTTTAAAATGATTACGGGTCTTAACCTTCCCCTTTTCATAAGACTCCCAGGTTCCATCGGCAATCCCTTTTTTGTATTCCACTTTCTCCAGAAGTTCTTTACCGTTTAAAGAGTATATATTCCAGCTGCCTTCTTTTTCCCCGTCTTTATAGTTCCCTTCCGCCTGCCTCTTTCCGTTTCGCCCATAAGCTACAGCACTTCCGTTCATCTTCCCGTTTGCACTTGTAAAGACAAGGGCTATCCTATTCTCGTTCTTTTTTGGAGAATTGGTCTTCGTGTAAGCCTCATACGATTTTTTAGGATTATTATAACAGGCTATCCATTTTCCATCGGGAAGAGGGATAGAGGTGACAAACAATCCGTCTTCCTGAAAACGGTGACCTCCGCTTACTGTTTCGCAAAAAAGGTTGTCATAATAACTCCAGCTGTAGTATGGGAAAGGGTAAACAAATACGGAGTCACCTTTGTACTTGGTTTTTGTAAACTGCTGAGCAGGGAAAGACAGAGCGAGAATGAGAGCGAAGAGCGAAATAAGGAGTTTTTTGTTCAAGAGAGAGGGGTTAAAAAAAAGCAGAAGCATAAGAACTGCTTCTGCTTTTAGAACGGTTCGGATTCGGATTTATTGTAAAACTACCTTCCTGTATACCTTTTTTCCGCCTACAGTCATTTCCAGCATATACATTCCTTTGGCAAATCCTTCAGCATTCAGGATGTATTGATGGGAACCTGCAGCTTCGGCATTGTTTGAATATACAGGATAGATTCTTCCGCTTATATCTATCAGACGCAGACTAAGTGTATTATTCACAGGGATGGAGTAAGAAATATTCAGTTTGTCTGAAAAAGGATTGGGAAAGGTATTCATCGCAAAGGCGTTCCCGGGGTCGTAAATTCCCGTACTGAGGAGTACAAGCTGTCCGTCGTCAGTGTTTACCACAGCCGACTGTAATCCGGCTCCGTCTTCGGCTTTGACACTGAAGTAATAGATCTGACCGGCTGTGAGACTGAGAGCAGACTGGGTTACCGTAGTGCTGTTTCCGTTATTGGTCCAGTTGAGTACATCGGTGGCACCAACTGAAGTTCCGATAGCAAACCAGTATTTGGAGACACCCGAATTCGGATCTGTTGAAGAGGTCCAGTTAGCACTCAGGGTATTGGTGCTGTTGGTAGTATCCTTATCCACTCCAAGGCCGTCACTTACAACAAAAAGAGCAGGCGGGGTCCAGTCCACATTCAACGTCTGGCAATTCGGGTTGGAGATATTGCCGGCAGTATCCCTGATCATGGAGCATATACGGCCAGAAGGGGTGGCAGGATTGGGGTTCTGGTAACGGATTTCATCGGCACTGGTTCCAACTGTTACAGGCACAGGTGTGTTGGTAGCCCTGGAACGGTATGCTTTGAATTGCTGTATGGCCCAGTCGCAGTTGCCGCTCCGGAAAGAAACATAATTGCCTGTTGAGATAGGACTGGCATCGGTGTAGCTTCCTATGAATTTATTGTTCTGGTAAACCTGCAGCACACCTGTGATGCGGTCATAGATCACTTTCCAGTCGTACCAGGTACCGGCAACAGTGGTCATGGGCACGGAATTGACAAGACTGAATACATTGTGCGTGCATTTATAAAACTCACAGACATTATTATCGACCCTGAACCAGACAAAGTAATTGTTGCTCCGGTTGGTGGTGGTGGCACTGTCACAGAAAATATGTAGTCCTGCCCGACGGTTTGTGCCTGTTCCGCTGATCTTTCCCTGCCAGTTATAAAGGTATTTGTTGCTGAGATTCTGTGTCAGCGGGGCACTGAGATTGGTATTTGTATTGGTCTGGTCTGTCTGATCCAATATGCCACCACTCACCGTCCACGTTCCGACAGTATTGATCCATTCACTGTTGATGCCTGTGCCCACAAAATCATCGTTGAAATAGCCGTGTGTATTGTTCGATCTCCAGTCGGTTCCGTTAAAATCACAAACCTGGTAAAAACATTTTTCCACGCCGGAGCCACCACTGTTATCAGCATCGGTAAAGCCGCAGTTAAAGTTACCTGTGACCCATCCTGCCGGAGGCACAACTGTTGTTGTAGGCCTCGTGGTATCAGGGCCCACTATTATCCCTCCGTTACAAGTCCAGATAGCCTGGAATCCCTGGCCGGGAGTGGTGCCTGCCGATTTGAAACGCATGGTGATACTGGTGCTTGATCCGCCTACGGCTCCGGGTGATGTGGTGCCGGTGTATTTACCGATCAGGGGGGAAGCAGTACTCGGTCCGTTATAAAGCCAGAGTGTGTCCTTGCCTGCTTCCACGCTGAAGGAAGAGAAGCTAAGTGAAACAGAGGTGGCTCCAGTAGGGGCAATGGTATAGGTATAATCTTCCCCGTCATAATAAGGCATGTGAGGACCGCCCATATCGTAGATAGTATCCGTACAAGGCACAACAGCACAGGTGGAAAACTTGTTCTGAATAGTTGTCCATAATTCAGGATACCCGTCGTCATAGCCCATGGCCCAGATTCCTATACCTGCAATACCGCGCTGGTTGACTACATCATAGCGTTTGCCATAGCTGTACGCATTGTCAATCCAGGCCTGGTGCCAGGCTCCGCTGATCTGATAAGGATAGTAAGGAGTAAAGCTGTTCGGTTCCCAGCGGAAGGTGCTGTAATAACCGCTTGCATTGGTACGGAAAGTATTGTAGATAAGTGAAGAACCGGTTCCTGTAGTGGAGCTTGGGGCTGTTCCCGTTGAGGTAGGCCAGGACTCGCCGTAATAGGGCACACCCAGACAAAGTTTACTGAGGGGAACACCTGCTTTAAGATAAGCTGTAATAGATTTGCTTTGGTCGTAGTTATAACCGGTTTGGAAATCATAGAGTGGCCCGGAAGGGCCGGCGGTGGCGCTGCCACCATAGTAATAATCATAGCCCATGATGATGTACAGGGCCACATCCGGATTAAGGGCAGGGATATTAAATACTGGTCCCCAGTCGACCGCATACAAACAAATACTCACTTCATAATTCGGGTTGGCCGCTTTAAGGGCGGTGTTTAGCTGATGGATAAAGGCCGTGAAATTGGCTTTGTCGGTCGAAGCCATTCCTTCAAAATCCACATTGATTCCTTTGGCACCCGGCCTGGCATTGAGTTCGCTAACACAATTATTGATACAGGTTGTCATAGCTGTAGAGCTTCCGAAAAAGGTGGTGAAGCTGCTGAAAAGGGTGATGGTGATTTCCGCTTTAACCCCATTGCTCAAAGCTGCCGTAACACCCGGGTCTGTTCTCCAGGCGTAGGAGCCGTTGCTGTTGGCTCCTGTGGAAGGGGTGACGGTATAATCGAAATAACAAAGGTCGCTCAATAAGTTCCATTGGAAATGTGTATAGGTACTGCTTTGCCAGTAGGGGAACCAGCCGAAGACCCTTTTGTTGAGGGTACAGGAAGTTGTCATGCTCTTTGTGGAAGAAGAAGCGGATACCGGGGCAGGGGTACGGCCTAACAGACTGTCCCATTGTTCACTTTTGGTGAAATGAAACTGACTGTAATATTCACTCTGTTCCTGCATAAATGATTTATGCCTTTGCTGAGCCGTCAGGCTCAGGCAGGAACAAAGAAATAACAAGCTTGCTGCAAGGTTAATTTTCCGTTTCATGTAACAGGGATTGATCCTTGGAAAGGTATCAATAATATGTCAAAATGGCAATATTCGTGTCTTTACTTCTTTGTAAAGTAATCCAGTATACCGTCATAATACGCCTGGGCTACTTCCCTTACGCGACCGGGGTTCGAATCATTTACCCGCATAAGTCTGTAGCATTCATCCCGGTTATCCTGGTAAAGGGTTTCTCCATACACCAGGGGGCTGTGTACAATACGACAGAGAATGAGATTGCGGCAATATACTCCGGGAGATGATGTGGTGAGACAATTATCACGCAGGTAGGTAGCATCGTCCCTGGATGCGATAGGTACACTAAGTGTTTTTGAAAAGCTTTGGACCACCGCAGCAGAAAGTTTTTCACTCTTGTCCTGGTCGTCACACAGGGCCAGACGCATAAATTCAAATCGTTTTTCAGGTTTATTCAGCTCTCCCGCTGTCATGGCTCCTCCGATAAAGGCCATGACGAAGTTCTTGTCCGACAATTTCTTCCAGTCCGTATTTTTCTCATCCACATTGTAATGAATAATGACAGTGATATCCGGATGGAACGCATTGATGAGGTCAGCCCTTTTCTGAAGTTCTATATCCCTGAAGATCTCCATAAAAATCTGCTTGTCTTTTGCCTTGGTGAGGATAAAGGTTTTCTTTTGAGGAGAAATGGCTTTGCATTTGACCAGGCTGTCGAGGGCATGATGCAGGTATTTCTTCTTCCATTCCTGATAGCTTATTCCGAAAGCTGTTTCATCCGGTTTGTGGGTCAGCATCACTTCCGCACCGGCATCTTCCAATGCCTTTTTCAGGAGCAGGGCAGTTGTCATAGTCAGTTTGCCTTCCACCAGTTCCACATCTTCAGGGATACCATGCAAGGAATCCTTTTTGATTTCCACGTATTTCTGTTCCAGCTTTCCATGTTCTAGTGTGCCGGCTGTGTGGCCGGGGTCGAGGGCGAGGCGGATGCCGGATAAAGGGCGTTTGCTAGGCAGCATGTGTTTGCCATCATCCGGAATTATGTTCTGAACAGAGGTGTCTTTTGAGATGAGATAATATTGATTTATTGTACCACAGGCTCCAAGCCAATATTTGGAAATACTGAGTTCAACATTTCTCGAATCCAGGTAAAATTTCCCCAAATCCTTCCATAGTACCTTATACTCATACTCATTCGTTGATTTCTTTTCAGCTGAAGCAAACACCGCCATTCCCGAATCACTGAGGGTATAAAAATCGCCCAGGGTATGATTTTTGTCGAGATAGGTGTCGATACGGTGTTGGGTTTCCGCCTTCAGTTTGGAGATATCGGCGCTTTGGGCTTTCATAGAATCCAGATTCCAGAATCCAGAGACCAGGCTAAAAATAAAGAGTAGAATGTATCTGGCTTCTTCTTCATTTAGTAGCCACACTCTTAAACTGCAGATTCCCTTTAGCATCATATTCCTTGTGTCTGACCTTATGCCGGTCACAGTCGCAGGTTTCACTTTGTTGTATAACTCCTTGTTCATTGAAAACCTGTTTTCGGTTAAGGACTTCATAACAGGGACATCCGAAGCGTCCGAGTTTGCTGACTCTTTTTTGTTTGCTTTGAATATTTCCATTTTCATAATATTCTGAAATATTCAGTACAGTTCGTTTGTAATAGTTCTGGGGGTCCACATAGCGGGGAGTGGTGATACGGGTGCGGATGATGCGGTGCAGATTCCCATTCGGGTAATATTCTTTTTTTACACTGAACTTCGTCTTGGTCTGGGCCTGTACCAGCGTGGTAAATGTAAGAAAAAGGTAGAAAAGAAGGGAGTATGTTTTTGGCATAGAAGGCGGTTTTATTGTAAGACGGAAGGGGGAAGAAAGGGTTGCCTGACCCTCTGGTCCGATACTGCCCTCAGGCTAACCCTTGGGACCTGTCCCCCTTTTAACAAGGGGGACAACGGGGGGCAAAAAAACTATATTTGTATGAATTATGAATTTCCGGGATATTGATTTCAGTTCTGAATTTAAGTTCCATACCAGCCGCAGCGGAGGTAAGGGTGGTCAGAACGTGAATAAAGTCAGCTCAAAGGTGGAACTGGCTTTTGATGTGGAGGGATCACAGATTCTGACGGAAGAGCAGAAAGCAAAGGTGAAGGAGAAACTGGCTTCCCGTATCAATGCAGAAGGAATCCTGAAAATCGTTTCCCAAACCGATCGTACCCAGTTGGGCAATAAACAGATTGTTATCAAAGCTTTTTTTGATCTGCTGGAGAAAGCTTTTCACCGGGAAAAGAAAAGGGTTAAATCAAAACCTACCAAGGCATCCAAACGCAGAAGACTGGATGGTAAAAGCAAACATGCGGAAAAGAAGGCGTTGAGGAAGAAGGATTGGTGATTTTTACGGGTGTTGCAATGCCCCATAAGGGCATCATATCGGTAGCAATTTCATAAAATGATTCCAAAGCGGATCATCCGGAGGATCTGCAATAATCCTGACAGCTTCTTTTTTGATGGGATGGATAAAATCCACCTGACGGGCATGGAGGTGAATAGATGCATTTTCATTGCTCCGGTTGAATCCGTATTTCAGATCCCCTTTGATAGGGCTTCCGATGGTGGCAAGCTGTACTCTTATCTGGTGATGGCGGCCTGTATGTGGCTTTACTTCCAATAAATGATAATGATCTGAACTGATCAGAATGCGGTATTCCAGCTCACAAAGCAGACTGCCTTTTGTCTCTTTTTCAGAAGCATAGCTTTTGTTCTGGGCTTCGTTTTTACGAAGGTAGTGTTTCAGCAGGGCAGAGGCCTTTTCCGGTTTGTTTTTGACAACAGCCCAATAGGTTTTCTGAATTTCTTTTCCCCTGAACATTTCATTGAGACGGGAAAGGGCCTTGCTGGTTCGGGCAAAAAGAACGATACCACTTACGGGACGGTCGAGACGGTGAACAGTACCGAGGTATACATCGCCCGGTTTCTGGTATTTCTCCTTTATATAGCGTTTGATGGCTTCACCCATAGGTTCATCACCGGTCTTATCGCCCTGCACGATTTCAGAAGGACGTTTATTGACGGCAATGATATGATTGTCTTCGTACAGAATGCGTATCTCAGGCTCTTCGTGTTCCCTGCTCTTAGTATTGCTCATTGGCATTCGGGAAGTCTCGGGATTTGATATCGGAAATATAATTCTTTACCCCGTTTGTCATTGTTTCATGCAGGTTGGCATAACGGCGAAGAAAGCGGGGAGAGAACTCCGTACTCAGTCCCATCATATCATGCATGACTAATACTTGTCCGTCCACACCCCCTCCGGCGCCAATACCGATAACAGGAATGCTTACTTCTTTTGCAACGCGGGTAGCGAGTGCAGCGGGAATCTTTTCCAGTACCAGTGCAAAAACACCTGTCTCTTCGAGTACCCTGGCATCTTTCAGCAGGCGATCCGCTTCTTCTTCTTCTTTGGCACGTACAGTATACGTTCCGAATTTATAAATAGACTGAGGGGTAAGACCCAGGTGACCCATGACAGGGATTCCGGCAGTGAGAATACGGGCTATGGATTCACTGACTTCTTTTCCTCCCTCCAGCTTCACGCTGTGAGCCCCTGATTCTTTCATGATACGGATGGCAGAATTCAAGGCTTCCTTGGAATTACCCTGATAGGATCCGAAAGGAAGATCTACGACGACCAGCGCTCTCTCCACACCACGTATAACAGAGGAGGCATGGTAGATCATCTGATCGAGCGTGATGGGGAGTGTTGTTTCATGTCCGGCCATTACATTGGAGGCGGAATCGCCAACAAGGATTACATCAATCCCTGCGCCATCCACAATACGGGCCATGGTATAATCATAGGCGGTAAGCATGGCTATCTTTTCTCCGTTACGCTTCATTTCCTGAAGTACGTGAGTGGTTATTCTCTTAAATTCCTTTTTGTGTACGGACATTGGCAGGTTTATTTAGGAGCTGTAAAGGTAATTTCTTTCCTAAAATCCGAGGGTATCCGCTAACTTAATATTTACGCACCTTCCAGACTTGTTCACAAAAATACTGAATTCATTTTTGAGGATTTTCGCTTGACTTTCTTCCATTTTTTGCTTACGTATTGACATAATACGTTGATTTTAGGGCAATTCGCCCACTTTCATCCTTCCTAAAAATGCCGTTTTTGCCCTAAAACAGAACAAAAACCGCCACTTTCAGACTTATTCCTGAATTTTCAACATTTTACGTTCCGGAACCTTTGTTCTAACTTTATGTCAGTCGCGAAACACCTTGTCTATGAAAACACTCTCCGTAGAGCTTGCAAAAGCTATTGATGCCCTTGATATAAACTCTGTCCTGACCTGCCTAGAAAATGGAGCAGACCCCAACAGGATAGATGAATGTGGCATAACTCCATTAACCGATGTCGCAATGGTGTCCCATCTTAGATATGACTATACAAGAATTTCAACAGAAGACCAAGAAAAAGGAATGCTTGCTGAAGACTTAAAAAAGATTGAGATCATGAAAATAATGCTGAAAGCCGGGGCTGACATCAACCTGTATGGAGAAGGTGGGTATACAGCATTAGATTGTGCATCCGGACAAGCCAAAGTTCAATTAGTTCAGTTCCTATTGGAAAACGGAGCTAATCCTAACATTAATTTTTACGAAGACGAAGACCCGGAAATCCTTTCAAGCATATTACATACTGCTATGGAAGACGCATTTCTTCAATATGAAAGTAAAGTCGGAGATAAATTTGAAATGATTGTCTACTATCTAAAGATGCATGGAGCAATTGAATACAAACCAGAACAGGATTAACATGGAAAAGCTATTTCAGGAACTACTTGACGCAATCAGCGTATTTGACAAAGCAGAAGTGCTTACCTGTATCGAAAAGGGCGTAGATGTGAATTATATGCCCAATGGAGCTAGTGCGATCTCCCTTATGGCTTTAATATCCAACATAGGGTATAGCTATAACGACATAGAAACTCCGGAAGAAGCAGCAGAATACCAAGCCGAAGACATGAAAAAAATGGAGATAATCAAGATGCTTATTTCTCATGGGGCTGACATCAATTTGTACGATAAAGAAGACGGTTTCACGGCACTGGAGATTGCTTCAAGCAAAGCTAGGGTCGAATTAGTCCATTTCCTGCTAGAAAACGGTGCTGACCCGAATATCAACCTGTATGACACTGAAGACCCGGAATATGATCGGATAATCTCCAGTTGCCTGCACACAGCAAAAAGAGACTATCAACTAAATCTGTACCAGAACGTCACAGAAAAATACGGCATGGTAATACAGCTTTTAGAAATGTACGGAGCCATAGAATATAAAGGTGATGTCCCAAGAACATTTCACGGAAAACAGATGCCAGACGGTACATGGAAACGATTATCCTAAATGATTAAAACACTATTACAATGAAACACCTCATTGAAAAAGACTTTTATGAGTTCAAGGTATTTGCAAGGACAAAATACCCCCGGAAACTCAAAAAGAAGCTCAAAAAAATGATGCCACTGATCCCGGTAGGGTCATGGTGCTATGGTTATGCCCTTGGGCATATGAAAAAAGGTAAGCTGATATGGCAAGCAAAGACCATTTGCTGCCCTTTTTATCATTGGCGACCAGACGACCCGGAATTGGGTAAAGTGGCTTACTGTGATTTCCTGAGAGTCAAAACCGATGACGAGCTTACAGATCAGGTAAAAATATGCCTATGTGGGCCTCCTTTTATCCCATACCTGATTAAAGACGGGGATCCGCTAAAGTTCACCCGAAAGAAACCGGATTGGGAGATAAAATATGAACGTAAACAGGGGTTGACAAAAAAATGAAAAAGGAAACTGAAATAAAGACTATAACCATTGGTGATCTGCATGGCAGGAACGATTGGAAATACATCTATTTTGCTAAGTATGACAAAATCATCTTCATTGGAGACTATGTAGACTCCCGGTACTATACCGATGCTGAAATTCTTGCCAATCTTAAACACCTTATTGAACTCAAAGAGCTTCATCCAGATAGATTCGTCCTGCTTCTTGGAAATCATGACATTCAATACCTGTATCCGGGACAGTTTCCCTGTAGCGGATTCAGACCCAAAATGGAGAAAAAGCTGCATAAACTATTCAATGATAACAAAGCAAAGTTTCAGGTAGCATTCCAACTTAATAACTATCTCTGGACGCATGCAGGAGTATCGAAAGATTGGTATGAAAAACACCTTAAAACCATAAATAAGTTTAAATCTGAACATCATTCAAGTAACCTTGCTGACATCCTAAATTTGATTAGCAATTCGGAATATTACTATATTCTTCATACACCCGGATATATAAGAGGAGGAAAATATGGTTCTGACGGAGGCATTACATGGGCAGATATAAAAGAAACCAAAAAAAATCACTTAAAAGGGTATCATCAAATCGTTGGACATACAAAAGTAGATAGTATCATAAGATTCGGTCGTTCTAAATCCTCAATTACCTATGTGGACTGCCTTGAAACTGAAATTAAGTTTCATGAGCTGAAAATAAATGATGCCGAAGTTAATTTTCCAACCTAACAGGCGATTTAAACTTAAATTCTTTCCGGATTACCTTAGATGGATTAATGCATATAAAGGATGGTGGGTATATAGCATCCGCTATGCACAAACAAGTTCTTAAAATTGAGGAGGAAAAGAAAAGAAATTTAGAACTGAAAATTCTCGAATTGCAGCCTCAAGGAATAACTGCCTCCATTGAATATGGCAGACAGTCAGAATCTACAAATGAAAAAATTGCAGGGCTTCAAAAAGCAACAGTTTGGGTTGCAATGGCTACCATGCTATTCATAATCACACAAAGTGTCATCTTTGGCTTACAATATCGTGAACTAACACGCCAAACCAAAATATTGCAAGAGCAGCTTCTACTGCAACGCATATCCGCAGTAGGAGAAAGTCGATCCGGCTCTGTTCCCGATATTTTAAAAGAGAAGCATTAATCCGTACCATTCTGAGAATATGATTTGTTTGATTATTCTTTTCAGTCTTACATTTTCCGTTCGATACATCCTCACGCATAAAAACCCTCCTTTTCACCTATAAAAGAGGAAAAATCAACCCCTATTTTGAAAAAAAGTGCTGAAATCATGAAAATATAGTTTTGAACAGACCCTCGGATTTTAGGTCTTTTCCATGATAGCTGGCTTTTCGGGGATAATTGATACATTTGTAACTTACGCTCCGGAACATCCCCTCTGAAGTGGAACCATCGGAATAGCAATAGATTAAAAAAATGAAAAAATTTCTCGGATTTTGTATTGCCTCAGGGGTATTGTTCTCTGCCTGTAAAACGGATTTTAAGCTGACAGCCAACTACAAGGAACAGATGGTCATTTTCGGCCTGCTGAATCAAAGTGATTCTGTACAATACATTCGTATCAACAAGACCTTTCTGGGCGAAGGAAATGCATATTCCATGGCTCTGGTTCATGATTCCTCCAATTACAAATATCTGCTGAATGTTAAATTCGAAAAGTGGACATTGGGCGGAGGAACACTCGTAAATACCTATGTGGTGGATACCACCACAATGATACCGCAGACAAACTCTCCTTTTGCCAACTCTCCCCAGGTTTTGTACCGTGTACATACCGGAGTGGCAAGCCCTATTACAAGTGATTTTGAATACCATCTTACTGTTGTAAACCCGGTTACCGGGTATACGGCAACCGCCAAAACAGGTCTGGTGGTAGGTTATGATTCTACAGGAACATCACATTCGAATGGTATTAGTTTTAATATAGTCACTCCCGATCCTTATTTTACTTCTGCCTATAATTTTTACAATCTCTCCATTCCCTTCAAAATTCATTGGACTACCGGTACCTATGGCCGTATTTATAATCCAATATTACGCATACATTATACAGAATACGACCTCAGCGGTGCAGGTACAAACAAATATGTGGACAAGGATTTCGGCAATTTTACAAGCCCCAGCACTGCCGGAGGAGAAGATCAGTATACCAGCATGACCTGGGACGAATTCAAGCATTTTATTCCATCGGCTATGGGATCTTCAGCCGGGGTATCGAAAAGGGTAATCACAACCTGCGAATTTATCATGAATATAGGAGGGGATGAATTCAATACCTATATGCAGGTCAATATGCCTGTAAGTTCCATTACCGGCGAAAAGCCGACCTATACCAATATCACCAACGGTATAGGGCTGTTTTCAACTCGCTATACCTTTGATTTTCACAGGATGATTAAACCTGTAAGTAATGCCACCCTGGATAACCTGGCTACAGACCCGATAAGCTGTCCGGCTAAAATAGCCGATCATAATGGCATTGTGTATACTTGCCCTTAAAACTGCTGATAAACAGGCACTTACGTGGTCAGATCGGTGCCTGACGCTTTGTCCTGCCGGGTAATCCTGTCTTTTTGTCAGCGAATCCATTCATCCTTAGGACTGTCTTCCTCCTATATCCTGCCAATATTTCTTTAATAGGTATATGGCATAAGGATTGACTATTGTTGGAGACTCACAGAAAACAAAAATTAAAACAATAAATACAACAAGATTATGGGAAAAATAATAGGAATCGACCTTGGAACAACCAACTCCTGCGTGGCAGTAATGGAGGGAAATGAGCCGGTTGTTATAGCCAACAGTGAAGGTAAGCGGACCACCCCTTCTATCGTAGCCTTTGCCAATGACGGAGAGCGTAAGGTAGGTGACCCGGCAAAACGCCAGGCGATCACCAACCCAACCAAGACCGTATCGTCTATCAAACGTTTTATGGGAATCACCTTTAACGAGGCCGGAAAAGAAATCCCCCGTATGCCATACAAGGTGATACAGGGCGACAATAACACCCCCCGTGTACAGATTGACTCCCGCAATTTCACACCTCAGGAAATTTCTGCCATCATTCTTCAGAAAATGAAGAAGACAGCCGAAGATTTTCTCGGACATGAAGTGACCGAAGCGGTTATCACTGTTCCTGCTTACTTCAATGATGCACAGCGTCAGGCTACCAAGGAAGCCGGTGAAATTGCAGGCCTTACCGTTAAACGTATCATCAACGAACCTACTGCTGCTGCCCTGGCTTATGGCCTGGACAAAAAACACCAGGATATGAAAATCGTGGTGTTCGACTGCGGCGGTGGAACACATGACGTTTCTGTACTCGAACTCGGTGACGGTGTGTTTGAAGTAAAATCAACCGATGGTGATACTCACCTGGGCGGTGATGACTTTGACCAAAAGATCATTGACTGGCTGGTGAAAGAATTCAAGGATGAAAACGGAGGACTGGATCTTACCAAGGATCCTATGGCTCTGCAACGTCTGAAAGAAGCTGCTGAAAAAGCCAAGGTGGAACTTTCCAGCGCCAATACAACAGAGATCAATCTGCCTTATATCATGCCGGTGGATGGAATTCCTAAGCACCTTGTGCGTTCAATGACCCGTGCAAAGTTTGAACAACTGGTGGATGACCTGATCAAACGTACCATCGAACCTTGCCGTTCAGCATTGAAAAATGCGAACCTGACTGTAAACGATATCAATGAAATTATCCTGGTAGGCGGATCAACCCGTATCCCTGCTATACAGGCTGCGGTAGAGAAATTCTTCGGCAAATCCCCTTCCAAAGGTGTTAACCCCGATGAAGTGGTGGCTATAGGAGCAGCTATCCAGGGCGGTGTACTTACCGGTGAAGTAAAGGATGTACTTTTGCTTGATGTTACTCCGCTGAGCCTTGGTATCGAAACCATGGGTGGTGTATTCACCAAGCTCATCGAATCCAATACCACCATCCCGACCAAGAAATCGGAAGTGTTCTCTACAGCAAGCGATAACCAGCCTTCTGTACAGATTGTGGTATATCAGGGTGAACGCCCTATGGCTAAAGACAACCGTAAACTAGGTGAATTTAACCTCGACGGAATTCCACCGGCACCACGCGGCACCCCACAGGTAGAAGTTACCTTCGACATCGATGCCAACGGTATTCTCCAGGTAAGTGCAAAAGATAAAGCTACAGGCAAGTCGCACAATATCCGTATCGAAGCCAAATCGGGCCTTACTCAGGCTGAGATTGACCGCATGAAACGGGAAGCGGAAGCGAATGCGGATGCAGATGCCAAGGCGAAAGAAGAAGTGGAAAAACTCAATCTGGCCGATGCTACTATATTCCAGACTGAAAAGCAACTGAAAGAATACGGTGATAAACTCTCTGCTGATAAGAAGGAAGCTATTCAGAAAGCCCTTACGGAGCTGAAAGAAGCACATCAGGCAAAGGACCTGGGCAAAATGGACAGCGCTCAGGCTACCCTGAACAGCGCCTGGCAGGCTGCTTCGGAAGAGATGTATAAAGCCACTCAGGAAGCTCAGACCAATGGAACATCCGGAGGTGCTCAGGAAAAACAAGAAGGTAAATCCAAAGACGGTGAAGTGACCGATGTGGATTTCGAAGAAGTGAAAGACGAGAAGAAGTAATTTGACAAGTCTTAAGTATAGATCCCGGAACAGAAATGTTCCGGGATTTTTCTTTACCGCTTTTCCTTGAATCGGGAGAAGACAAGTGCAGCCACCAGGCATAAACAAGCCCCGAAGATACCATTGAGTCTCAGCCCCAGATCATGCCCCGGATCCTTACCATAAAGGGTGAGAGCGGCAAAAACCCCGATACCGAACGTTTGTCCGAGCTTGACAGAAAAATATTTTACGGCAAAGAAAAGCCCTTCCTTACTCGATCCTGTTTGTTCTGCATCTTCTGCTGCCAGATCAGCCAGGATAGCCGGTGGCAATATACCCAAGGCTGCCAGCGGAAAAGCAGCGATGCTTACCAGCATAAATAACTGAGCTTTTGGCGGAATCGGAAAGCGCCCCAGAAAATAAATACAGAGAAACCCCGTACCGAGAATAAAGAATGCAATGAGGACAAGAATCTTTTTTCCAAATCGTTTTGCCAGGATATTGATGAGCGGATAAAAGAGTAAACTCAAACCCACCATGGTTCCGACGAGTGTCAGGCCGAGAGATTCCGGCAGTCCGCATAACACCGTAACGAAATACTGAAGCCCGCTGATAATGATATAAAGGGCCATGAAGTAGGAAAAGTCTGCGCATACATAGTAAAGAAAATTCCGGTTGCGCAGTGTTTGTCGTATAGCCGGAATCAGTTTAACGGAAGAGGGCTCGGACTTGCAATACTTTTTTTCATTGATAGCGAATGCCGGTATAGCCATGAAGATAGCCCCCACCGCACACAGGCAGGCAATAGCCGTGCGGAAGACTTCCATACGGCTGAAATGAGGTGCCCAAATCTGAACTTCATTTGCCAGATTGCTTGTCGAGGACGCGACAATCATCCCAAATACAAAACCCACCTGCTGAAAGGTTGAAAACCTCACCTTGTCTTCCGTACTGTGAGCCATTTCAGGAAGCAAAGCATTATAGGGAATAATATAGGTAGTGGCCGAAACGAAGAACAGAATCAGGCTGATGGTTAACCAGATGGAGTTGGCTGTTGTAACACCGGCATCAGGAGGCCTGAAAACCATCATACAGAAAAAACAGGCGGGCACGATACTCCATCTCATATACGGGATACGACGCCCTTGCTTATGCTTTGTACGATCGCTGGCCTGACCTATGAAAGGGTCGTATAAAGCATCTACGAGCCTTCCGCCAATGGTGATGGCTGAAGGAAGATTGATGACGCTCAGGATTGTGATTTGGGATAAAAGGGTGATCAGCCCTACATTGGCCGGTGGCAGGTAATAATAAATAAGTAATACCCCGATGATATTGGTCAGGATACTCCAGCCCATCATACCGCAGGCATACGCTATCTGTTTGAAAAATGGAAGCTTTTCTATAGTCAATGCTCAGCCCTGTTGAAGGGCTAAGGTACGTTACTTATCGGTCATGATAAACATCACCCCGAAGCTGATTTGAATGGCATTCATTTTCCTTACCTTAGACTATTATTGAAAAACCATGAAAACGAAATTTACAATTTTGTTCTTTCTGCTTGCCTTTCTTGCCTGCGCTCAGAATAAACACATAGGCCCCAAAACACATGATCTGCCTGTAGCTTCCGATACCAGTATCCGTATCAGAGGCCTTGCCGATACGATTGGCTATGCCACCCGTAAGGAACAGCTTGAACTGATCATCCAGCGTATCGAACAGGATCAGGGTACAAGGCTGGCTCTGGCAAGAAAGAAGTTCGATATTTCAGGAGCGGATGCCTGGAAACTTGCCATTGCTCCGCATGATGATTATTCCTATGCAGGATATATGTATCCTTTGGTGTTGAGAAATGTACAGGCTAAGACAGTTATTATTTTCGGTGTTGTTCACAAATCCAAAAAATTTAACCTGGAAAATAAACTGGTTTTTGACAGTTATACCCATTGGAAAGGACCTTATGGCCGGGTAAAAGTAGCGTCATTAAGAGAGGATCTGATGAGGGAACTCCCGGGGGATATGTATTGTGTCAATGACAGTCTCCAGACAGAGGAACACTCCGTAGAGGCTGAAGTGCCCTGGTTACAGTACTTTGACAAAGACGTACAGATCATTTCCATCCTTGTTACTCCAATGTCGTATGACAGGATGGGTGAAGTGGCTCAAACCCTGGGCAAGGCACTGGCACATATCCTGAAAAAAAAGGATATGGAATGGGGGCTGGAGGTAAGTTTGCTGATTTCAACAGATGCTGTTCATTATGGGGATGAAGACTGGGGAGGGCAGGACTTTTCTTATTTCGGTTGTGACAGTACTGGTTATAAACAAGCTATCAGCAAGGAACAGAATCTTATTCAAACTATGCTGGCCGGTGATCTGCTGAAAGACAAGATCCGCAAATTCACCCTGGCTACGGTTCAGGAAAATGATTTTCATAGTTATAAATGGACCTGGTGCGGACGCTATTCCGTTCCCTTCGGTATGCTTTGCGCTCAGACCCTGCAGCAGGAACAGGGTATACCTGTATTAAACGGTATGGCTCTGGACTATTGTACCTCCATTGATCATACACCCCTCAAAGTGGATGATATTGGCATGGGTGTTACTGCAAAAGCATCTTTACACCACTGGGTAGGGTATCCTGCAATTGTGTTTCGTTAAGGCTTGTTCACATGTAGGATTATTTCGTATTTTTGCCTCCCTCAGTTAAAGTTCAATGTTTTTTCGGGGTGTAGCGTAGCCCGGTTAGCGCGCCAGCATGGGGTGCTGGAGGTCGGAGGTTCGAATCCTCTCACCCCGACGGTTAAAGGACAGAATCAGTGTTAGCATTGCATGCAGCCTGTATTCTGTCCTTTTTTGTTTATTACCTTTGCTCCAACAAAACCTATGCTCCGTCATATATTTCTCCTTTTCTTCATTGGGTTAAACGCCTTGCCTCCTGCCAGAGCACAGAACAACCGTTATACAATCAGCGGGTATGTGAAAGAAGCGACCTCCGGTGAAGCAATGGTGGGCGCTACGATTATGATTAAGGAGCTCAAAAAAGGAGTCAATACCAATCAATACGGATTCTACTCTATTACGGTTGACAAGGGTGCATATACCCTGTCCGTTACCTATCTGGGTTTTGAGGAATTCATTCAACAGGTGGACCTGAATTCGGATCAGCATATCAATGTGAATATGGCTGTCAAAGTAATCCAGAAAGAAGCCGTTATCATTACCGGTGAACGGAGTGATAAGAATGTAAAGAGTACGGAAATGGGTACTGTGCGCTTAAGCATAGAACAGATTAAAGCATTGCCGGCCTTTATGGGAGAGGTGGATATACTGAAAAGTATACAACTTCTGCCCGGTGTCAAGTCGGCAGGGGATGGCAACACCGGCTTCTATGTCAGAGGAGGAGGGCCTGACCAGAATCTTATTTTACTGGATGAAGCAGTTGTATATAATGCTTCTCACCTGCTTGGCTTTTTTTCAGTCTTTAACGGGGATGCCGTGAAAGATGTAAATCTCATTAAGGGAGGAATGCCTGCCCAGTATGGAGGGAGGCTCTCATGCGTGCTTGACATTTCCATGAAAGAGGGAAATGATAAGACCTATCATGTTGACGGAGGAATCGGTGTGATTTCATCCCGGCTTACCATACAGGGGCCGGTCAAAAAAGATACCAGCTCTTTTATTGTTTCCGCCCGGAGAACGTATATAGATATTCTGGCAAAACCTTTTATTCCCAAGAGCTCCCCGTATGCCGGATCGGGTTATTATTTTTATGATATGAATGCCAAAGTCAACTACCGTTTATCGGATAAAGACAGGCTTTTTTTAAGCGGATATTTTGGAAGGGATGTATTTGATTACAATAATACAGTTTCAAAATTCAATGTCAATATTCCCTGGGGGAATGCAACAGGGGTGTTGCGCTGGAATCACTTGTTCAATGATAAGCTCTTTTTAAATACCTCAGCAATATTCAGCGATTACCAGTTTTCTTTCGGAGCATCGGAAAGCGGTTTCGATTTCAGGCTATTTTCAGGTATACGCGACTGGAACTATAAAATGGATTTCTCCTATTTCCCCAACACCCGCCATGAAATCAAGTTCGGGATGAACTATATCTTCCATACATTCAGTCCGAGTAATGCTACTGCCAAACAAGGAGATGTCGTTTTTGATCTGGGTAAAATCAAAAAGCAATATGCACATGAAGTGGCCATGTATATAAGCGATGATTTTGATATTTCTGAACGCCTGCGTATGAGTGTTGGACTCCGCGAATCCTATTTTATCATGGTCGGCCCGTTCGACCGGTATAACCATGATGTAACAGGGAAAATTGTGGATACGACCCGTTACGGAATGGGTCAGACAGTAGCCGATTACGGTGGCCCTGAACCGCGTGCATCCATTCGTTATTCAATCAATAAACAGATTTCAATCAAAGCGAATTATACCCATAACTATCAGTACATACATCTGGCTTCCCTCAGTTCGGTTTCATTGCCGACAGATGTCTGGGTACCCTGTTCGGATGTTGTTAAACCGCAGATTTCGGATCAGATAGCCATGGGATATTTTCAAAATTTCAAACAGAATATGTTTGAAACTTCCGTTGAAGTGTACTACAAGAAAATGCAGCACCAGGTGGAAT
Organism: Bacteroidia bacterium; assembly: GCA_044448685.1. Taxonomy (GTDB): domain Bacteria; phylum Bacteroidota; class Bacteroidia; order Palsa-965; family Palsa-965; genus Palsa-965. The sequence continues at coordinate 30,065 of JBIOHC010000022.1, read as the reverse complement.
ACAAGGAAGGCGCACTTCCAACGGATGATACAAAGGACAATGCGGATCACAATTTTGTTTTCGGTTCTGGAGAGAGTTACGGGGCTGAATTCTTTTTCAAGAAAAGCCATGGTAAGCTGAACGGATGGGTCGGTTATACACTGTCCTGGACTACACGCAATTTCCCTGATCTGAATAACGGGCAATGGTTTTATGCTAAATATGACAGACGTCACGATATTTCAGTTGTCACCACATATACACTTTCACCGAGATGGACTTTCTCCATGGTGTGGGTATATGGTACCGGAAATGCCGTAACCCTTCCTGTGGCACGTTACTTTATTGACGGGACAGTGGTAAGTGAGTACAGCGCGCGTAATGCACTGCGTATGGCACCTTATCACCGTATGGATATCAGTGCAACCTGGACCCTGAAAAAAACAAAGAGGCTGGAACAGAATCTTAACTTTTCGATCTTCAATGTTTACAACAGGATGAACCCCTATTTTATTTATTTCGACAGCTCAGGCAGCATTTCACAGGGTAATTTAAGTATTCAGGCCAAACAGGTTTCCCTGTTCCCGATATTGCCTTCTGTAACGTATAATTTCAAATGGTAAACACAATGAACAGGAAGAGATACATCGCCCGTCTTGCATCCTGCCTGCGCTTAAGCTTCGGCAGGCAAGCTTTTGTCTTATGTCTCGTGTCTGTTTTCCTGGAGTCTTGCGAAAAAAACATCAGCATTAATCTCCCTCCACCCCCAAACCAGGTTGTCATAGAAGGACATATAGAGACAGGACAGGGAGCATTTGTTGTGGTTACGCGTAACAGTGCTTATTTTGCTCCTCTTGACTCGAATGCTGTACGTAATGCTATTATCTCGACAGCCACGGTGATTGTTTCGGACGGGATACATACCGATACACTGCCCTTTATCACAGATCTTATCCCAAGAGATAATTATCTCTATACAACGTATATTCCCTTGTATTATAAGAAAGCCTTGCCTACAGTTATCGGACAGCCGGGAGGGACTTATAATCTGGTGGTACTTGCAGATGGAAAACGGTTTACTTCAACAACCACGATGCCTTCTCCTCCCGTGAATCTTGACAGTGTATGGTTTAAATTACAACCTCCGAGTGATTCCCTGGGGTTTATCTGGGGGCATTTGAAAGACCCTGCCGGCATACAGAACTATTACCGCTGGTATGCAAGGAGATTGCATAAGGACAAAAGATATTTCGCTACAATAGGCTCAGCATTTAATGATAAATTCATTGATGGTCAGGCCTTTAATTTTGCTTACGACAGGGGGATGGAACCAAATTCGAACGCTCCGGATGATAAAAATGCCGAAGCAGGATATTTCAAAATAAAAGATACTGTGGTTGTCAAATTCTGCTCTATTGACAGGGCAACCTATGATTTCTATACCAGCTATGAAGTGGCGGCGGCAAGTAATGGTAATCCATTTGGAGCACCCTCCAATGTAAAGACCAATATACAGGGTGGGGGACTGGGTGTATGGGCCGGGTTCTCAACGACCTTTGATACCCTGGTTGATAAGCCCCATCCATAGCTGCAGCCAACTGACATTCAGTCAGCCGGATTTAAGTCCGCCTTCATTGCCATAAACCTCCTGAAATTGTATAAATAAGGCCTATACTCAGGCAATTTTGGATGCTTTGAACCCCGGTTAAAAAAATAATGCAATTCTTTATTCCCGGCATGTCAATTGATTACTTTTGCTACCTAATCCATTTGAATAATTCATTATGAGCGGGATAACAGAGCATGTGAGGTGTTTGATCATAGGGAGCGGACCGGCAGGATATACTGCAGCTATTTATGCGGCCCGTGCAGATCTTAAGCCATTGATGTATACGGGAATTGAAGAAGGCGGTCAGCTGACCACCACGACCGATGTGGAGAACTACCCAGGCTATCCGGACGGGATACAGGGTCCTGAAATGATGAAACAGTTCCGTAAACAGGCTGAACGATTTGGAACAGAAGTCCGCTTCGGGATTGCTACCTCCGTTGATTTTTCAAAAAGACCCCATACAGTTATCATTGATGAAACAAAGACTTTAACAGCAGATACTGTCATTATTGCCACCGGCGCATCGGCCAAATGGCTTGGTCTGGAATCAGAGCAGAAACACCGCCTCAATGGTAGCGGGGTTACAGCATGTGCAGTATGCGATGGGGCTTTTTACAGGGGTCAGGAGGTTGCCCTCGTAGGAGGAGGAGATACAGCTGCAGAAGAAGCTACCTATCTGAGCAAAATGTGCACGAAGGTCTATATGATTGTCAGAAGAGAAGAACTGAGGGCATCCAAAGCAATGCAGGCAAGGGTTTTTAAGACCCCTAACATTGAAATGGTTTGGAGCTCAGAAACGATGGAAGTGCTTGGTAAAGAAGCTGTTGAAGGAGTTGTAGTAAAAAACGTCAAGACCGGAGAAATGCGTACTTTAGCCGTTACCGGCTTGTTTGTGGCCATAGGACATCAACCGAATACCGGAATCTTCAAAAATTGGATTCATCAGGATGAACAGGGTTATATCAAGACAATTCCCGGAACCAGCAGAACCAATGTTGAAGGAGTATTTGCAGTCGGAGATGCACAGGATAAGGTTTACCGTCAGGCTGTTACAGCAGCAGGAAGCGGTTGTATGGGGGCTCTGGATGCCGAACGTTTCCTGGCCGAACAAGGATTACATTAAATGATGAGGGATTCCAACTATAACTCTTTAAGTTCATTTCCCAGAATAGCGTTGTTGCTGGCCTTTATTGGGCTGGGAACAATGTCATTGCGTGCCCAATTCTCCTTTGTCGGTGCCCCGCCTCCGCCCAATAAGTACAAAGCATCTCAGGTTACAGACCCTGAGCGGGGAATAGCGATTTATGACAAGATGAATGTGGCTTTTGGGGACTCGATCCGTAACACCCCCAAGGGCTATGCAGCAAGCGACTGGATAGAGGATTATTATGAAAGCGGTCAGCTCCTGCATAAAGGCTTTTATATTGAGGGCAAATTAAAGCTTTACAAAAATTACTGGGAGACAGGCAGATTGGAGCGCAGCTTCCGTTTTCTGGATTTTTCAAAATCACAAATGACGGTCTACTACAAAGATGGTCAGGTGAGGTCCGATATTATTTATAAGGATGGGGCTGCAATGAAAACCACCGAATACTATCCTAGCGGCAAGCTTGATTTTGAAGAAGAATACGATTCAAAAATGGAATACCTCCTTGGACGGAAAAGCTATTTTGAAAGCGGGGCTCCTCAGTCTGTTCTGGAATTGAAAAACCAGAAAAAGAAAATATATTACCAGACTGATTATTTTGAAAACGGGAAAGTGAAAGAGGAGGGAGGACTTGTCCTTACAGGCGGTTCTGATGATTACAGAAAAGATGGCACCTGGAAGGTGTATGATGAAACCGGCAAGCAGACTGCCGAAGAAGAGTATTCAAAAGGTACACTCAGCAGTCAGAAAAAACTCTGATTCAATCAAGCCATAGCTGTACCGGCATAATAATCCTGGTGTATGTTTTTTTCCCATTGAGTTCGGCAGGCTCCCATCTTGGCATGGAAATAAATACCCGTATTATTTCCGCTTCCGTATTCTCATCTGTCACATCCGATTTTTTACGGACCACACAAGGGTTTCGTACTTTCCCAAACGCATCAATAACAATGGTGATGGTAAGCGTTTTCTTTCCGTTGTTTTTCCCTTTCACATGCTTGAAATTTTTAGCTATAAAATCCAACATGGCAGCATCCCCTCCCGGATACTGTGCCAGTTTGCTGGCCAGACGATAAACCTTTTGCCCGTCGAGGGTATCCGGTTTGGGGATACATTCTGATTTTCGTGTACTGCCTTGCTGGGCATAGCCGCAGGCTGAGGACCAGAGGAAGGGAAGAAAAATAAATACATGCAGAGTCTTCATGCTGTTGTGTGATAAAAAAAGTCCCGCAGAGGCGGGACTTGGGTTCGGAGCTTATGGGATTGATTAAGCTTTCTTTACGTTAATGGCGTTCAACCCTTTTTTACCTTCAGATTCTTCATAGGTCACTTTGTCATCCTGACGGATCTTGTCAATCAATCCGGTGGCATGTACAAAGATCTCCTTGCCTGTTGCATCCTCTTTAATAAAACCATAACCCTTGGTCTCATTGAAAAATTTAACTGTGCCTGTTTTCATTGTAATTTAATTAAAATTATAAATTGGTAGAATTGCACCAAAGCTAAGAATATTTTGACAAATAAAAAAAAGCCAGTTTTAAGTCTGGACAACCCTGCCAGCCCCGTTTTTACATTTTTATCACACCTGTAACAGGAAACTTATCTTGCCTTTTCTTTAGCCTTTTTATCCCTGGATTTCCCTCCATTTTGTTCATCCAGTTCGATTGGATTCCGGAAAACACATTGATCATTAAAGACATCCAGCACAATTTCAGAATCTTTATGAACCTTGCCTCCAAGGATTTGTTTGGATAGTTCGTTGAGCACCTTTTTCTGCAGAATCCGTTTAACCGGCCTTGCCCCGAACTGAGGATCGTAACCGGTCTGACTCAGCCACTCAATAGCTTCTTTGCTGGCACTCAGCAGGATGCCATTCTCAGCCAGCATACGTGCAATACCGCCGAACTGAAGTTCTACTATCTGACGTACATCAGCCTTGCTCAAAGGTGTAAACATGATTATTTCATCGATCCGGTTCAGGAACTCAGGCCGGATGGTTTTACGAAGAAGTTCAAGAAGATCTGTCTTCGTCTGTTCTATGACAGAGTCCAGATTTTTATTCTCCAGGCCCTCGAAACTTTCCTGTATAAGCGTTGAGCCGAGGTTGGAAGTCATAATAATGATTGTGTTTTTAAAATTGACTGTTCGCCCTTTGTTGTCTGTCAGCCTTCCGTCATCCAGAACCTGAAGCAGGATATTGAATACATCCGGATGTGCTTTTTCAATTTCATCAAGCAGGACTACGCTATACGGTTTTCGTCTGACAGCTTCTGTCAGCTGTCCGCCTTCTTCATATCCTACATATCCCGGAGGAGCGCCTACGAGCCTGCTTACGGAATGCCTTTCTTGGTATTCACTCATATCGATACGTGTAAGTGCCGTTTCATTGTTAAACAGGAATTCAGCAAGCGCTTTAGCCAGCTCTGTCTTACCGACACCGGTAGTACCCAGAAAGATAAAGGATCCTATTGGCCTTTTTGTGTCCTGCAGGCCTGCTCTGCTGCGCCGTACTGAATCGGCAATGGCCGAGATGGCTTCTTCCTGCCCTACAACGCGTTTGTGAAGTTCTGTTTCAAGATGCAGGAGTTTCTCCCGTTCACTTTGAAGCATACGGGTGACAGGTATCCCTGTCCAGCTGGAAATAATACCCGCAATATCTTCACTGTCCACTTCCTCCTTGATCATTGCAGATCCTGTGCCCTGAAGATCGCCGAGCTTTTTTTCAGATTCATGTAACCTTGCCTCGGCATCTTTTATTTTTCCATAGCGGATCTCCGCTACTTTTCCATAATCTCCGCTGCGCTCGGCTTGTTCAGCTTCAAACTTGTACTGTTCAATCTGCTCCTTTATTTTTTGAATGCCTTCTACAATTTCTTTCTCGTTTTTCCAACGGGCACGCAGACTGTTCCGCTTATCACTCAGTTCGGCTATTTCCCTGTTAAGTTCTTCGAGCTTGACGGCATCATTTTCCCGTTTGATTCCTTCCCGTTCTATTTCCAGCTGCTTTGTTTTACGTTCCACTTCTTCCAGCTCAATAGGCATAGAGTTGATCTGCATACGCAGCTTGGATGCAGCTTCATCCATGAGGTCAATCGCCTTGTCGGGCAGGAAACGGTCGCTGATATAGCGCTGTGAAAGTTCAACAGCCGAAATAATTGCTTCATCCTTGATACGGACTTTGTGGTGTGTTTCATACTTCTCTTTGATTCCGCGTAGAATGGAAATGGCATCATCTGCTGAAGGCTCATCCACTATGACTTTCTGGAAGCGTCTTTCAAGGGCTTTGTCCTTTTCAAAATATTTCTGAAACTCATTGAGTGTGGTGGCACCGATTGCACGCAGTTCTCCCCGGGCCAGTGCGGGTTTCAGAATATTGGCGGCATCCATAGCTCCTTCTCCTCCTCCTGCACCTACCAGGGTATGTATTTCATCAATAAAAAGAATAATTTCCCCTTCGGCGCCAATTACTTCCTTCACAACCGATTTCAGTCTTTCTTCAAACTCTCCCTTGTATTTGGCTCCTGCTATGAGGGCCCCCATATCAAGGGAATAGATCTGCTTTGTCTTCAGATTTTCAGGAACATCACCGTTCAGAATACGATGGGCAAGACCTTCGGCAATGGCCGTCTTACCTACTCCAGGCTCTCCGACCAGTATTGGATTATTCTTTGTACGGCGTGACAGGATTTGTAACACTCTTCTTATTTCTTCATCTCTGCCTATGACAGGATCCAGCTTGCCTTTCTGAGCCTGTTTGTTAAGGTTTATGGCATATTTCTCAAGGGCATTATAGGTTTCCTCGGCACTCTGGCTGTTCACTTTGGCACCTTTTCGTAACTCTGCCACCGCCTGTTTCAGATCTTTTTCGTTTACCCCATTGTCCTTAAGCAACTGAGATGTAGCGTCTTTGATATTCAACAATGCCAGCAGCAGGTGTTCAATAGATACATATTGATCACCGAAATCTTTCAGATACGAGGATGCTTTGGCCAGGGTCTGGTTGGCAGTACCCGAAAGATAAGGTTGAGCCCCTGAAACTTTTGGGAAGGTCCCGATAATACGGTCAAGAGCCTGGGTAAAAACCGGAATATTTACATTCAGTTTCTTCAGGATAAACGGAGTCACATGCTCATCAACCAGTAGAATACCTTTCAGTATATGTGCATTTTCTATGCTTTGCTGACCCTGTTCGGTAGCAATCTCCAAAGCCTGTTGAATGGCTTCCTGTGATTTTATGGTATAGTTATTCAGATTCATAGGTGTCGTTTTTTACGCTACCTCAAAGCTCAATAAATGAGCCAGATGAAAAAATGAGAAGGATCAGGCAATAATGGCATTTATTATGATTTGTATACGACTTTTTGGCGGGAAAAGAGTTCAGACGAGCTTACGAAGCATTCTCAGGTTATGAGAATACTTCCCTGTGCCGGTATTGAAGATACCCTGATGGTCGAAGCGGTCTATCCTGACCTGCCCGGAGGCATGAATTATACGGTTGGAACTGAGGATGATGCCTGTATGAATAATTTTACCTTCTGAATTGTCAAAAAAAGCAAGATCCCCGGCTTCGGCTTCTTCAGGGAAGCTGAGGAGCTGTCCTTGCTCACTTTGTTGCCAGGCATCCCGAAGGATTTTTTTGGAATTGAGCTTAAAAACCATTTGTGTGAATCCCGAACAATCAATTCCGAATGGTGAACGTCCTCCCCACAGATAAGGAGCTCCAAGATAAAGCAGTGCGGTTTCTATCAGCCGGCTCCGCTCGGTGCGGGTTCCTGAAACAAGGGATTGTCCTTCATAACCCCATTCCTTGTTTTCAATAAAGCATTTGTTTGTGCTGAAACCCGGAAGAGTACTGCCAAGCAGTATTGGCAATGCTGAGCCATCCGGGGCGCTTAGAAAATGAACCAACTCTGTGGAATAGATCGGATTCGCAGTCTGAAGCGTATTATATGAATTGATTTTTAGCGGGAGGAATTGTTTATTGTCAATCCAGCATTCGTATTCATCAAAGGCAATTCGTATTCTGGACCATTTCTCAGCAGTTTCCAGGATTGTAAAATGTTCCCCGAATAAAAGCTGGGTAACCATTTCACTCCGGTCAGAAGGTTCTTTCCGGCAAGGAACAAGGCTTAAATGGCAGATTCCGTACATTATACTTTCTCAATGACGACAGCACTGGCACCACCACCTCCGTTACAAATAGCCGCAGCCCCATAGCGGGCTTTATTCTGCCCAAGTACATGTATGAGTGTAACAAGGATACGAGCTCCAGAGCAACCCAGGGGGTGACCAAGAGAAACAGCTCCTCCGTTTACATTCACTTTACTTGCATCCAGTTTCATTTTCTGAATATTCACAAGCCCTACCACTGAAAAAGCTTCATTCAGTTCATAATATTGAATATCCTTCATTTGCAAACCGGCTTTTGATACTGCCACAGGAACAGCCAGGGAAGGTGTTGTGGTAAACCATTCCGGAGCCTGTTCGGCATCTGCATATCCGCGTATGATGGCAATAGGTTTTAAACCCAGCTTGTCCGCTTTTTCCTTGCTCATCAGCACAAGTGCCGCAGCACCATCATTCATTGTAGAAGAATTGGCAGCTGTAGCTGTTCCGTCCTTGGTGAAGGCAGGACGGAGTTCGGGAATTTTTTCAAACTTTACATTCTTGTGTTCTTCATCCTTGTTACAAACAAGGGGGTCCCCTTTTTTTTGAGGAATCAATACAGGTGCTATTTCATCTTTAAACCGTCCAGCGGCATCAGCAGCCTGTGATCTTTTATAGGATTCGATGGCAAAAGTATCCTGTTCTTCCCGGCTTATATTACACTCTTTGGCACACAAATCGGCTGCATTGCCCATGGCATAATTATGATACACATCGGTCAGGCCATCCTTGGCCAGCCCGTCAATCATCTGGGTATTTCCATATTTATTACCCCAGCGCATGGCATCCGAATAGAAAGGTACCTGGCTCATATTTTCCATACCGCCGGCTATCACCACTTCACTGTCACCTAACAGAATGCTCTGTGCTCCCTGCATGACAGCTTTCATACCGGATGCACAAACTTTATTTACTGTAGTACAACGAACCTTATCGGGGAGTCCTGCAAATTTTGCTGCCTGGCGTGCGGGAGCCTGGCCAAGATTGGCCTGCATTACACATCCCATGAGGACTTCATCAACCTCGTTGGGATCCAGAGTACATTTTTCCAGTACAGCACGGATGGCTGCGGCACCCAACCGGGTGGCAGAAACACCAGCTAAAGAACCTCCAAAAGTCCCAATCGGGGTACGCATAGCGGCTACTATATATACTTCTTTCATAAATCCGGTTTTAATAAGATATCTTTATGTGGTTTGCTCCGAAAGTCTCCCTCCGGGATGTGACGGTCAAAAGTAAGCATCTTTTTTTTAATTTCGTTGCAGGATAACCTGATGAGCCGACTGACTTCTTTTTTCCGCGACCGACATTCACATATTTACAAGGTATTTGTATTTGCTGCCAGCGTGGCCTTGATTGTATTTCTTCTGCCTAAAGAAGGGAAATTCAAGTATGAGCTGAGTAATATACATAACAAACCCTGGCATTATGATGATCTGATAGCTCCTTTCGATTTTGCCATCAAGAAATCAGCTTCTGAGCTTGAGCTGGAGAGGGCAGAAGTGAGCAAAAAATTCAAACCCTATTTCCGTGTAGAACAGGAAGTTGTGGTAAAAATGAAAGGTAACTACGTTGAAGGAATCAAAGCCTTATCAGAAACTGACCGTTCCAAAAGCCAGGTTGCTGCAGCACAGCATCCGGCTAATTTTCAGCTTGGCCTGAATTTGCTGGATACTATCTACCGTCATGGAATTGTGGAATTAAATCCTGCTATTGAAGGGAAACAGGCAGATTTTACAATTCTTGTTAAAGATGGCAGCCAGGCCCGGGAAAAGGAATTACGTCAGTTGTTTACCATCCGCACTGCCGATGATTACCTGCGTCAGGCCCTTTCCAAAGTAAAAGAAAAGGATATATTGCTTGCCCTCCTGGAAAGTTGTATCGCTCATAATGTGGTGTATGATGAAGTGACAAGCACCAAGGAACTGGATCAGATGAAGGAAAATATCTCCCTGACACGGGGAGGCAAATACCGTGATCAAAGCATTATTTCAAAAGGGGATATGGTCGATGATGACAAATATTTAATACTGAAATCCCTCCAGGAAGAATTCGAACTTAAGAGCAAGGAAAATACAAGTTATATTTTTGTTACCATTGGGCAGCTCACCCTGGTCTGCCTTTGTTTTCTGATCCTTTTTCTGTTCCTGAAACTTTTCAGACCCGAAATACTTGCCAGTGATACACAGGTCACATTCCTGATGATCATGATCGATCTCTTTATTCTTCTATCCTATCTCCCCTCGGCCTTTACTAAAATTCCTATACAGGTATTACCCTTCTGTATGCTGCCCCTGGTTATCCGTTCTTTTTATGATTCCCGCCTGGCCTTGTTTGCACACCTTGTTGCTGTCCTCATCACTGCACAACATGTACCCGACCGTTTTGAGTTTGTATTCCTCCAGCTTATTGCCGGTATCGTGGCAATTTTCAGTATGGTTAACCTGAGAAACCGGTCTCAGATATTCATTTCATCCGGAGTCATTTTCCTGAGTTATGCATTGGCCTTTTTCGGACTCAGCATGCTTCATGAAAACTCCATTACGGCTATTGACTGGGGTGTGCTGACCTGGTATGGAGGCAGTGCACTGCTTGTATTATTTACCTATCCTTTTATTTTTGCCTGCGAAAAGATTTTTGGCTTCGTATCGGATGTGACCTTACTCGAACTGGCAGATACAAACAGCCCACTGCTCAGAGAACTGGCTACAAAAGCTCCGGGCACTTTTCAGCATTCTTTGCAGGTTGCCAACCTGGCCGAAGAGACGGTACGGAAAATAGGCGGTAATGCCTTACTTGTACGTACAGGCGCTTTGTATCATGATATCGGCAAAGGTGATATGCCTATGTACTTTACCGAAAATCAGCTCACCGGCGTGAACCCGCATGATGAACTGAGTTATGATGAAAGCGCTTCCATTATTATCAGTCACGTGATACGGGGAATTGAAAAGGCCAAGAAATTTAAAATACCGGATATCGTAACCGATTTTATCCGTACACACCACGGAACAACTACCACAGGTTATTTTCTGACCTTGTATAAGAAATCGCTCAGCGAACAGATTCCCGATGAAAGTAAATTCCGTTACCCGGGTCCTACACCGTATTCAAAAGAAACAGCTGTTCTGATGATGGCTGATGCAGTAGAGGCTGCTTCCCGCAGTTTAGGCAAATACGATGAGGACAGTATCCAGAATCTGATCGATAAAATTATTGACCGTCAGATAGTAGAAAAACAATTTGTGAATACTCCCATTACTTTCAGGGATATCAGTCAGGTCAAGAAAATTCTGAAAAAGAAACTGATGAGTATCTATCATGTGAGGGTGGCCTATCCAAGTTAAATATGAAAACTATAGCTGTACTTACTTCCGGAGGAGATGCACCGGGTATGAATGCCTGTCTGAGAGCTGTTGTGAGGACTGCTCTCCATCATAAACTGGAAATACAAGGCATCATGCGCGGGTATGAAGGACTGATGGATGCGGATTTTGTAAAACTGGATGCCAAAGCTGTTTCCAATATCATTCACCGGGGTGGTACCATACTTAAGACAGCCCGCAGTCAGCGTTTTTTGACTGAAGAAGGGTTGAGTTCCGCAGCTTCAGAACTTGCCCGTAAAAAAATTGACGGCCTTATTGTGATAGGAGGAGACGGAACTTTCAGAGGAGCCCTGGCTCTTGCCCGGCATACCGGAATAAAAATAATAGGCTGCCCGGGAACGATTGACAATGACCTTGCAGGAACGGATTTTACAATAGGATATGATACTGCCATTAATACTGTGGTAGATGCTGTAGATAAAATCAGGGATACAGCCGAAAGTCATGAAAGACTTTTCTTCGTTGAAGTGATGGGAAGGGATGCCGGACTGATAGCCTTACGCAGCGGTATCGGAGCAGGAGCAGAGGCTATTCTTATTCCGGAAACACCAACACATATTGATGATCTGGTAAAAAGGCTTGAAGGCGGACGTAAGAACAAGTCTTCCAAAATCGTTATCGTTTCGGAGCATGATGCAGCAGGCGGAGCCTTTGCAGTAGCTGAGTATGTGAAGAAGAAGCTTCCTTTTTATGATACCCGTATCACTATCCTGGGTCATATACAACGAGGCGGTAATCCGACCTGCATGGACAGGGTGAATGCCAGCCGCATGGGTTTTGCTGCTGTGGAAGCCCTCCTGGCTGGAAGAACAGGAGAAATGGTTGGAATTATAGATAAGCAGGTTTGTTATACACCTTTTTCAGGCGCAATTAAGCATTTGGAAGAATTGGACCGGAATTTGTTAAGAATGATGGAGATCTTATCCCTTTAATTGAACGCTATGATCCGGAAATCATGTACTTTGTTGGTGCTGCTAACAATTATCTTTCAGGTTCCTGCACAGATCAAATACAGTGGGGATGAGGCAGACAAACTCTTCAAGGGAAGCACCCTGATCATCATTGCCAAAAGTGCCCGTGTCCCTACTTTTATCCAGATGGGAGAAACAAGCAACTATCAGATCTCTGAGTTCAATACGATTACCCGGAGCCTCCTGCATTTGGGTGAGTTCGATGAGCTGAAAGAAGCCAAGAAAGGCAAGGATTATCTGGGATTTGTACATCATCACTTCAATCAGTATTACAAGGATATTCCTGTGGAAGGTGCAGAATATGTTATGCATGAGAAAAATTCAAGGATTATTACGCTCGATGGTTTTTTTGTTGACAGTATCAATGTGAATACAGAAACAGTACTTACTCCGGCCCAGGGTATAGATGCAGCTATGAAAGCATGCGGAGCCAGGAAATACAAATGGGAGGACCCTCAGGAAGAAGCCCGTTTACGTCAAAGCCGGAAAGATTCAGCAGCTACCTGGTATCCCGTTCCCGAACTCTGTATTGCTGCACTGAATCTGGATTTAAAAACCAGGGAAATGCATTTGTGTTACCGGATGCACTTGTCCTCATTGGAACCGGCCGCAAATGAGCTTGTTTTTATCGATGCGCGGACAGGAGTATTAATCGGACGGAAAACACTGGTAGCTAAATCCAAATAAAAATCGTTATCCCGGAACATGAAGATCATTACCAGGCTCTTTTATGGTTTGATGCTTCTCCTTCTCTGTCCTTTTCACCAGGCAGCTCAGCACAAGGACACCACCATTTATATAAATACAAGAGCAATAGATATTCAGTATCCTCAAGGCAAAGCAAAAGGAACAATACTGATGCTTCCCGGCTGGAATTTTTCAAGAAAGAAAACCTGCGAACAAAGTAATTTCTGTTCAAAAGCTACAAAAGCCGGATTTTTATTGATCTGTCCCGAAATGGGCAAGAGTCTTTATGCATCGGCAGTTTATCCGGAAAGCAGGAAAGATTGGACTGGTTATCCCCAGCTGCATTTTATTACCGATACACTGGAACCCTATTTGCAGAAGCAATTCAATTTACTGAGACCCGGTCAGAAAAATTTCATTTATGGTATCTCCACAGGTGCCAGGGGAGGAGCCCTGATCCTGGAACATTCCGATTCCCTGTTTTGTGGCGCAGCCCTGCTTTCGGGTGATTATGAACAGACCCTGGATCCAAAGGATAATCTGATGAATGGATATTATGGAAGCATAGACCAATTTAAATCAAGATGGGAAGGAGAGGATAACCCTTGCCGTCATACGGATAAAATCAAGGCTTCCCTTTATCTGGGGCATGGAATGAAGGATGAAGTCGTGTCGTATAAACAAAGCCTGGCTTTTGAGGCAGCGCTCATGAAACATCACGTAAAGTATGTATTTGTTACTCCAGAATTGGCAGGACATAATTATGCATTCTGGGGAACCGAGACAGAAGCCGTGCTGAGGTTTTTTGAAAAGAAGCTGTAAGGAATGCCTGCCCATTGGCAGATCCTTCACCCTCCCCGCAAATCTTAATACGAATGTGTCTTACCCCTGAGGACGGATATCGTATGGATGAGCAAATATATCGTCCTCCTGAACAGATGCATTGTTCTCCTTAGCTAACGTTGAGCATTTTCATGGAAGGTATTTCCTCGTGATTTTATGATTTTGTTCTGAACGTTAAGGGGTTTCATGCACAGTCCGGTATTCCCAATAATCAGGATTGTATTGATGCCGTTCTTGTATGTCAGACTACCTATGATCAGGTTAATTCGTATACCGGGACAGGAAATGTGCCCAATGAGATCAACGATACCCTGTCCTGTCTGTTGAGCGGTGAGAAAAATGATGTATGGTATACCTTTACCGTTCAAAGCAGCAGGATGCTTAATTTTTCCAATTTCCCAAGGATACGAATGATGATTATGACTGGGCTTTGTTTAACCTTACCAATAATTCCTATTCGGACATATTCTGGAATGCTTCCATGCAGACCAGCTGTAATTTTGCAGCAATATCGGTTGCCAGGGTGTGACCGGAGTGAACGGGCAGCAGGGAGGGCCATGCGGAGCTCAGAATATGCCGGAAGTTCCGGTTTTGGCAGGGCAGGTTTATGTCCTGAATGTCAGTAACTACTCTTCTTCTCAAAAAGGTTATATGCTGGATTTCAGTCAGAGCACAGCCATGATATATGATACCACTCATCCAATTCACCGGTTTGCACTATAGGTGTTCCATATACGAGAAGATACACCATTAGGGTAAGCCCTCCAGTCAGCCTTCCGGGAACGTATTCCCTGCACCGGTTGGACCCGTGACAGACATCTGTGGCAATGTGACTCTTTATCCGGCAGTGCCAGCTTCAACATCAACCCTATCCGGGTTACGGATTCCATACATGTAAACTGTAATTCGAATTCAGCCGATGTTGTTCTGCATCTCATGGGAGGAAGTGCTCCTTTTGATTTTGGCTGGACTCCGGCTGTGAGCACAGGAGATACCGCACTTACCTGGATGCTGCCCGTCAGATGAAAGTAGCTGAAGGGGGCATAAACCTTATACGGTAATACCATACTGATCCTGCCTTATGAACAGCCCTGCCCGGGGCCTGTGGATATCTCTTTTTTGGAAATTCATTAGAAATTGATTAAATTGCATAGGATAGTTATTAAAACTTATACTTATGGAAGCACTCAATCTGAATTCCTGGAGTAAAGCAGCAACTATTTACCGGTGGAACTTGGTTCTTACTGTCATTATGATGGCGATTATCATACCCCGTATCTTCCCTATAGGAAGCACAGCCAATTTCTTTACTTTTCACATACAATGGAGGGCAGTGGTCATGTTCCCTCTGATTTATCTCTTGTTTACCCTCATACCTTTTGTATGTGCCGGTCTGGTGGAAACATTGGTGTTTCTTGTCAGAAGAAAATATTCACTGAACGGTTTGGTACGTATCAGTTTTGGATGCTGGGTAGTGCTTGTAATTTTAGTAGTGGTGGCAGCAATCGATGTTTCCGTGTTTCATCACGAACATCACCTTCGTATGCTGCTGTCTGTATAATTTTCAGGAACGCTGAGCCAGTTCATCCAGTTCCAGCCATCTCAGGCTTTTTTCATCCAGTTTCCGGCCCGTCTCTTCATATTCTTTCGATACTTTCTGAAGTTCTGCGTGATCAGCTATTCCTGTACTCAGTTTTGATTCCAGCTCTGTTTTGAGGGCTTCCAGTTCAGCGATTTCCTTTCCAAGTTCGGTGAATTCAAATTTTTCTTTGAAGGTCATTTTTCGCTTAGGCAAAGATGCAGGAGCTGAGTCAGCCTTTATTCCGGGTTGTTCGTCTTCGGCCACAGCAACAGGCGGCTCTACCGCCTTTTGCCTTGGGTTATCAAGAAGATTTTCACGGTATTGGGTATAGTTGCCAGGGAAATCGCGTATGACTCCTTCACCTTCAAAAATAAAGAGGTGATCTACCAGGCGGTCCATAAAATAACGGTCGTGGGTTACAATGAGTACGCAGCCAGGAAAATCAGCAAGAAATTCTTCCAGTGTAGAAAGGGTTACGATATCCAGATCGTTCGTTGGTTCGTCAAGGATAAGGAAGTTTGGATTGGTAATCAGAATGGTAAGCAGGTATAACCGTCGTCTCTCACCTCCGCTGAGTTTGGAAACGAAGTTATACTGAACTTCGGGAGGGAACAGGAAGCGTTGGAGCAACATGGAAGCACTCAGCTTGGAGCCGTCTGCCAGTGGAATAAATTCAGCAATATCCTTGATGACTTCAATCACTCTTTTGCCTTCGTTAAAGGACATTCCCGCTTGTGAATAGTAACCAAAAATGATTGTTTCACCTGTCTGTATCTTTCCGGAATCAGGTGTTTCCAGGCCCATGATCATATTGAGCAGGGTTGTTTTACCGACCCCATTCTTCCCTACAATTCCAACTTTCTCTCCTCTTTTGAAGAGGTAGGAAAAGTCTTTCAGGACCTGCTTCTTCGGTCCCCAGGATTTATTGAGCTTGATAAGTTCCAGAATTTTGCCTCCCACGCGGGTCATTTTAACTGACATTTCGACTTTGCCCGCAACCTTCTTCTTGGCTGCATTTTCTTTTACGTCGTCGAATGCGTTTACCCTTGCTTTGGCCTTGGTGCCACGTGCACGGGGCATTTTACGAACCCATTCGAGTTCACGTCTGTACAAATTCTTGGCTTTATCCAGTTCGGAAGATTCGAGAGCTTCCCTTTCGGATTTCTTTTCCACATAATAGGAATAGTTACCCTTATAACGATAGGCATTACCGCCTTCAAGTTCTATTATTTCATCACAGATTCTGTCCAGAAAATACCGGTCGTGTGTTACAAGGAACAGTGTCAGGTTTTTACCACCGAGATATTCCTCCAGCCATTCTGTCATTTCCATATCCAGGTGATTGGTCGGTTCATCCAGGATCATCAGATCCGGGTTCTGGATAAGAATCTGGGCAAGAGCCAGTCTTTTTTTCTGTCCTCCGGAGAGGGTTCCTGTTTTCTGATCCAGGTGGTGCTCCAATCCCAGTTTGGATAATACCTGTTTAGCCCGGCTTTCATAATCCCATGCATCAAGCTGATCCATTTTTTGCTGGGCATCATGAAGTTTATTCATGGATTCTTCTGTGCCTTTCTCTGCTTCGAGCATACAAAGCTCATATTCCCTGATAGCAGCAGCTGTTTCATCCTCTCCTCCGAAAAGGACTTCTACGGCTGTTTTCTCCGTGTCAAACTGGGGGTCCTGCTGAAGGAAGGCTATACGTATATCGTTGCGTAATATGCATTGCCCGCTGTCAGGCTGTTCTTTTCCGGAAATGATTCGGAGCAGGGTCGTTTTACCAACGCCGTTTTTAGCAACCAGTGCTACTTTTTGACCCTGGCTGATGCCAAAATTGATCTGGTTAAAAAGTATTTTTTCTCCATATGCCTTGGAGAGTGATTCGACCGAGAGATAATTCATGGGCGGCAAAGATACAGGAAAAACCTACTTCTGTGGTTTGTAGATATAATTGACCTGCACCTCATCTTTGCCTGTATGTTCGTCTGCTGGCGTTTCTTTATCGCCCCCCTCGTCATCCTCATCCTCTTCCTCCTCCTCCTGTTCTTTTTCCCAGCTGTAGAGCTCCCTTTGTGGCCCTTCTTTACGGAAGAACCAGGCACAAACAATCCCTGCTATGGAACCAAGGAGATGTGACTCCCAGGAAATGGAGTCGACAAGCGGAAATACTCCCCAAACCAGTCCGTTATAGAAGAGGAGAACAAGGAGTGAGATTTTCAAAAGGCGGGGATCCTTCCGGAATATACCCCCGAAAAAAAGAAAGCTGACAAATCCGTAAATAAGGCCACTGGCTCCTATATGATAGGCTGTACCACCTCTTGCTCCGGCCCATACCCATAACCCTGTCATGAGGTATACCCAGAAAAAAATGCGGAATGCTATTCCATGATAAAAGTAAAACATGATCGTACCCAATACAAGCAATGGAATGGAGTTTGACAGGAGATGCTGTATGCTGCCATGTATCAGAGGAGCTGCCAAAATCCCCGGAATTCCGTGAACAGTGCGGGGGTATATACCCAGGAACTGAAGCTGGAGCTGGAAGGTAGTCTGTGCAAGCATAATCAGCCATAGCAAGGCCACAAAGAGAGAGGGAAACAAAAGGTTTAGAAGAAATTTCCTTTTTTCACTTGTCATAACACAAGCCGTCTGGCACTTATATCCTGTTAACGTAAATGAGTAATTAATGTTCCGTATGAACCATTAATCATGCCAGGGGAGGGGTATGGAGGTTAAGTTGACAACCTGTCAGTCGTGGAAGGTGTCATTTCCTTGAACTTGGGTTAACAATTTCAACATGTACATGAAGTACTTTTGGATGTATAAAACAAGAAAGAACTAAATGATGAACACTATTAACCAGGAGATTATTGGCAATATGGCCACTGTGTATATGAAAGACGGAAGTATCAAGAACGGACGCATCCTGAGTTTCCGGACTGAAGTGGAGGAGTTGGTTGCATTAGAGTTTGAAACTAAACCGGCACATGATCCTTATGCACGGGTACGCTTAATGGAGCTGACCGAATTTCTGGATACCACTGCTATCGAAGCCATCGATCCTTATTGCAAATAGGCTTTATCAACAGGCTTATTTCATATCCTTAATGACATTGGCTGCCTCAAGCAGATGAATATCCTTCCTAAGCCTTTTCTGAAAGTCCTTTTCCCTTGCCATTTTTGTTGAATCATTTTGCATGATCTTCAGGTCAGATGAAAGACTGATGGTTTCTATATCTTTTACTTCTTTGTCAAGGACTTCATACTTTTTATTGCCTTCCACAAGTTTCTTTTCCTTGGCTCTGTATTTTTCCAGATTCAGGGTTTCGTAGGTATCATCCTTTTGCAACTTTATTTTATGGGCTTCTTCATCCAGCAGCTTGAAGGATTCATTGTTCTTCGTACGTGTCTCACTCTGTTTGCGCAGCTGATCGGTATTCAGGGGGTGAAGTTTCCATGTATCATAGGTTGCTTTGGCAATTTCATCCCATTTCATAGGGTATTCGAGTTCCCGTTCACCCAGGTCAAAATACATATAGCGGTCAGGAAGAATGATATCAGGTACAACACCTTTGAGTTGTGTTGCACCTCCGTTGATACGGTAGAATTTGGAACGGGTCACTTTTACCGATCCCAAAGGTTTGAAGGAGGCATAAATAGGATTCAAACCGTCATCCAGGTCTGAAAACTGTTGCACGCTTCCTTTTCCGAAAGTAGAAGAGCTGCCCATAATAACACCCCGCTTATAATCCTGTATGGCTGCAGCCATAATTTCAGAAGCGGAAGCACTGCCAGAATTGACAAGCACTACCAGAGGGCCGTCATAAAGCAAGGATTCATCTTTATCATTGAGCACGGTAGGTGCTCCTGAACGGCTTTTAACCTGAACCACCGGTCCTTTATCCACAAACAGTCCTGTCATATCAACAACATCACTGAGTGATCCTCCTCCGTTATCGCGCAAATCGAGCACGATTCCGTCAATTTGTTCTTCTTTGAGTTTAATAACTTCCTTTTTTACATCCTGTGCACAGCTGCGTCCTCCCATTCGTTTAAAATCAGCATAAAAGGAAGGCAGCTTGATATACCCAACCCGGGTTCCGTTCGATTGTATGATCTCGGAATGGGCATAGGTTTCTTCAAGTTGAACTATATCCCGGATGATTGAAATCAATTCTGTTCCTCCTGCTACCTTTTTAACGGTTAGCCTGACTTCTGTTCCTTTCTTACCCCTTATCAGTTTCACTACGTTATCCAGTTTCATACCGCTCACTTCAACAGGTTCCCCGTCTCCCTGGGCCACTTTCAGAATGATATCCCCTGCTTTCAGTTTACCCTGACGCCAGGAAGGGCTGCCGGGTACTATGCTGGATACCTTGACTTCATCATCTTTCTCCTGCAGTTGGGCACCAATACCTTCTACCTGCCCTGAAAGTGCAATATCAAAATTATCCCTTTCTACCGGGGCAAAATATTCCGTATGCGGATCATACACTCCGACTATACAATTCAGGTAAAGTGAGAAACGGTCTTCCCTGTCCACCTTATTCAGGCGGTCGAAGAGGTCATTCTGATTTTTAAGCACCTTTTTACGGGCATCAGCTTCCATTTCTTCAGGGCTGCGTTTTTTGAATGCGGAGTCTTTTTTCTCAACGGCTTTCTCCTGGTCATTTATCATTTCATTGATACGGAAAAGGACCTGGTATTTGAGGTATTTTCTCCAGGCTTCCCGGAGTTCTTTGTGACTCGAAGCGAATTGAATCTTTTCTGGGTCGAGCTCCACACTTTCGTCTTTTGAGAAATCCCCTCCCGGTTTGGAGAATTCTCCTCCGGAAATAGTGAATGGTTTGGAAAGAATTTCCTTATAATATTCCTGATCTTCCTTGGTCCGGCGGTTGATAATATCGAGCGAGAGCTCAAAAAATTCCAGGGAATTCTTTTTTACCAAATCATCAATCTTATACTTGTATTTGCCCAAAGCTTCAACATCTTCCTTAAGCAGAATTTTTTTTGTATAATCAAGCCTTTTCAGATAGAGGTTGAAAACATGGATGGAAAAGGAGTCGTTAAGTTCCTGAGGTTTAAAATGAGTATTGTTCAGGTTCTGTATAAGCATTTCCTCTATGACCTCATCTTTCGTCGGAGGGCGCTGGAACAGAACACAGGAGGTAATGAGTACTAGCAGGAAAAGGGCTACCGAAGAGCGAATGAGGAATGGTTTCATGGAGTTTTATCTGCACCGAATTTACTCAATATTGCTAAGCCGGGCTCCTTAATTTTCGTTAAAAATGCACAAAAAACAAAGAACCCCGGATGATAGTCCGGGGTTCTTTAATGGCTCCTGATACATTTGTTAGTGCCTCATACTGGTCGGGCTGTACTGAATACTGACATTTTTAACGGCCGTACCTGAAGCATTGGTGACAGAAACGGTCAGGTTATTCATTCCCAGAGCCAGGTTGGGAACAATTGTAACAGAATGTGTGGCATAGCTATACGATACTCCGGAAGTGATCACTAAACCATTCAGACTGACATTGATTTCCGAAGGGCTTCCTATCCCTGTGATGAGGAGGGTTACCTGTGAATTGGGGACTCTCACGACAGCCGGATTTCCATTGGGGCTCAGGAGCTGTATAACAGGCCGGTTACCTATTCCCGGCCCTCCATCCTGATTTACATGTATGCCGGTACCAGAAAGGTTACCTCCTGTACCATTGCCAATGCCCGTAGCAGGCCCGGTCCCGATTCCATTCCCGTTTCCATTTCCATTCCCGGATCCGTTGCCAGTACCATTTCCTACAGATGGGCGTTGGGTATTCACCAGACTCACAGATTGCATATCAGATCCGCTGCTGTTACTTGCAGTAATATCGAAGATGTTATTACCCAGGGCCAGATGTTCCCGGATAGTCAGCACTTTTGAGTTGGGATCAAAGCTGAAAGGCACTGTAGCGGAATTGTGCGTAACAGTAATAGCCATGCTGCCTGATACATTCTGGATTGTAGCCATCACCGGAGTATAAGGATCAGCTGTACGGAAGTTAGGGCTATTGGGACTGGTGATTGTTATAACTGGTTTGGGTAAGGAAGCCGGTGGGGTATAATTGACAATCAGATTACGTACATCGCTTCCGTTTGAATTCGTAGCTGTAAATGTGAAATTATTTGCACCCTGCCTGAGTACAGCTGTTCCGTTCAGCTGACCATTACCTGAATTATAGATCATTCCGGTAAGCGGTATTCCATTTTCACTTACCTGCACATCCGTTGCTCTGAAAATATTGCTGACGGATGCTGTGAGGGAAATGCCTGATGCCGATGTATTGAAGGGATTTGAATTAGGCTGAGTGATAGTGATTACCGGTTTGGGTCCGGCAGGAACCGGACTAAGATCAACCTCCTGCGTTTTTTCATCATTCCCGGTCGTGTTTATTGCCTGGATAATAATGGTGTTTCTTCCTGAAATCAGGCTGGGGTTAAGTTCCAGCAAGGAAGTAACTGGATTGAAGGTGAAGCTGCTGTAAGCTTGTCCGTTCAATCTGACCTGAACCTGGCTTGACGTTGTGATATTATCTATTCTGGCTTCGAGAGAAAGGTTGTTCATGGATATGGTTAAAGGATTCCGGGCTGGGTTCAGTATAGTAATCACAGGTTTTGATGGAGGAGCAGGGGTGTAGCTAACCAGCAGGTTTTTACCGTCCGATCCGGATGCGTTTGACACACTGATATGAAGTGAGTTGGAACCAGGATTTAAATAGGAGCTGAAATTGATCAACCCCGAATTAGGATCGAACGTGAATACAGTAAGGTTGACCCCGTTAACCAGTATATGAATATCATTACGTGATGCTATATTGGTGGCAGAAGCCATTACCGAAACAACATTCCCGGATGAGGTATACGGATTGGAGGCCGGGCTGGTAATAGTTACCGTTGGCTTTGGCAAACCTCCGCCTCCGCCTCCACCACCAGTGCCACTGGAAATAGAGTTGATTTCAACCTCTTTATTATCAGATCCGGCATCATTGGCTGCAAGGATACTAACGGTATTGCGGCCTGGAACCAGGTTGGCCGAAAAAACAAGGGTTTTAGACAAGAGGGAATAGCTGAAGTTCGCATTTCCCTGTCCATTGAGTAATACGTGGATCTGATTCTGATTCTGTACATTCAGTACCGTAGCCCTCACCACAGCATTGCTGAGATTGGTATTGCAGGGTGTTGATGGACTTTGTATCGTTACAACTGGTACAGGCATTGTGACCGGATTATAGACCACATCTACTGTTTTGCTGTCAAAGCCTCCCGCATTGTTTGCCGTAATGCTGAAAAGATTATCTCCATCATTTAATGTTGCTGTGAATTCCATGATATGATTAAGCGGATTGTACACCACATTTTCCGCCGCTGTACCCAGGGTAGCCTGTACCTGGGAGGAGCCTGTAATATTATCAACAGTTGCCCTTACGGTGATTGTATTGCTGCCTGAGATATAGGGTCTGCCGAGGGGAGACAAGACCGTTATGAGCGGGCGTGGGACAGAGGGTAAGGAATAAGCGATGCTGGTGCTTTGGGCGGCTGTTCCACCTGTATTGCTCGCACTGATAGTGACTATATTATTTCCGCTGCTAAGTGTAGCCATGAACTCCAGGGCTCCCGAACCGGGATAGAAACTGAAATTGTTCACTGTGTTTCCATTATCAGAAACCTGTATCTGATGCGGATCCGACACATTGCTTACCGTAGCTCTGACAAGGGCTATGCCGGATACGGATGTGGATGGCGAGTATGCAGGTGTCGTAATAATGACAACAGGTGCCGGAGGAGCAGCAGGAGTAAAAATCACATCCAGATTTTTACTTGAAGTGCCCAGATTGTTGGAGGCTGTGAGATAAATATAATTGTTGCCGGGATAGGCTGTGAAATTGAACTGAAGCATTCCACTGACAGGGTCAAAGTTATAGTCTGTATGAGCCTGTCCGTTAAGAGTCAGTTGCAACTGTCCGTTAGCTGAGAGATTCTGAACCTGTGCCGATAGCGTAACAGCTGTTGTATTGGTCAGATATGGGTTAGTTGCCGGATTTGTGATCATGACCACCGGAGGAAGTCCGTCAGCGTATGAAGTAGGTGTAAAATAGATGTTTAGATTCTTGCTGTCCATTCCTCCATTATTCATAGCCTGTATATACACATAGTTATTTCCGGTTCCCAATGGAGCGGTGAATTGAAGAATTCGTGTGCCCGGATCAAAATAAAAATTTGAATATCCAATGCCATTAATTTTCAGTTGAATTTCATTTGCGTTCTCCACATTGTTCACAATGGCAGTCACATTTACCTGGTTGGCGCTGGTGTTAAAAGGATTCTGCCCGGGCGAGGTGATCGTAATGACAGGAGGAGGAGAAGGATAGTTCCGGATTACAGGTGTGTATTCAAAATACTGAGATTTGGTATCGGTTCCGAAACTGTTACCGGCATAAATAATTACGCTGTTGGTTCCGGGTATGAATTTGAAGTCGCCTGAAAACATTCCGTCGGCAGGATTGAAATGCCAGGAACTAACCTGTGTTCCGTTCAATGTAACCCGGATATCTCCTGCATAAGCTACATGCTGGATCTGTGCATTTAACTGGCCTTCGTTTACATTAATGGCACAAGGATTAATGTTTGGAGCATTGATATATATGACCGGAGGGTATCCAACAGGAGGGGGTGGGGGATTAGTTACAATTGTATTGTGTCCGTTGTATCCGTCAGAAGTATAAGGAGTAATGGTATTGCTGTGTGGATTATGGTCTCCGAACCCGAATTTCAGGAAGAAGGATGCGTAATTGATTTTATTGTGTGAAGTCAATGGATTATTATTCCCATCCCATTGAATACCATCTATAGGTGTATTGCCTGCGAATGTTATTTTATATTCTGCTCCTATTTGGAAAACATTTCTGAACTGATAACCAAGCCCGAGGCCAAGTGATGGCATCAGCTTCCAGACAGGTGCTGCATTTCCATCGGCAGCAGTTTCATAGGAGTTATCAAGTTTTGACTTGACATAGTCCGAAACCGACATGCCTTGATTCCTGGCAGCTGTATCATACTGGGCGTATGAATACATATTTCCGTTGCCATCTTTGGCATTGATGAAGGCCTGTGTTTTAACCATCCCCAACCCTCCAAAAAGATACAGCAGAGGTCCGGACCCGGTTTTTTTATGAATAAGATTAGGGCCGAAGAGCAGCTCAAGGTTTAGCTCCGTATAGGTCATCATATAATTATTGTATACAAAACCTCCATTGTTCACGTAGTCTGTGCCCGGGTCATTTGTTCCATTGAGTGCAGCATTGTTTATGATTCCAAAGTTCTTGGTATAGTCCTGTCCGAATGTGATACCACCCATGTAACGAAATCTCCATCCTACAAAAAATTTGCTGTGCGTGTATGTCAGGTAGTTTTTACCCAGAGTCATGCCGGCTCCTCCTCCGGGCGCGGCTCCAACATTAGAGGTTTGCCAGGCTCCGCCTCCGTTGAATCCCAGCCAGACAGGGTTATGCAGATTATTCGGATTGTCCGGGTTTTGAGCAGAAATTGGGTTAGAAAATACCAGGAAAAGAAAAAAATAAAAAAGGATAAGAGCGTATGTTTGTTTCATGGATAAGGGGATTATAGAAGGTGAATTGCAGGAACCGTGCCGAAATCCGGGTTATTTGGTTCAATAACCTGAAACTCATTGTTTTCTATCAGGAATCAATTCAAAAATATTAAAAAAAACAGAGACAAAGCCTATTTAATCGGATATTTGCAGAGAACAACAAAAGATGGATTCCGATCACCAGTATTCAGCACATCAGCAGGAACACAAGCATGATCATGAACATCATCATGGGCATGAACATCCTGATTCGGAAGAAGGAGGGCATCACAACCACCATCATCATATCCCAAAACGAATTACACAGGCATTCAGGGTAGGGATTATTTTGAATTCCGTGTTCGTAGTGGTTGAAGTAGTAGCCGGATTGTTTACCCATTCTCTTGCCTTGCTGACAGATGCCGGTCACAATCTGAGTGATGTAGCCAGTCTTGCTTTGGCCTGGATGGCAGCCCGGTTCGCCCTTAAAAAATCGAATCCTGCTTATACATTCGGATATAAACAAAGCACGGTATTGGTTGCTTTGCTGAATGCGGGCATCCTGCTGCTGGCTTTAGGGGCCATAGCCTATGAAGCTATTATAAGAATTCAGGACGCAAGACCGGTTGAAGGTAAAAGCGTAGTGCTTGTTGCTGCGATTGGGATTGTTATCAATGCAATGACGGCACTACTTTTCATGCGTGATAAGGCTTCGGATCTGAACCTGAAAGGAGCTTATCTGCATATGGCGAGTGATGCCCTGGTATCACTAGGCGTTGTCATAGGAGGTATTGTCATGGTATATACCGGCTGGTACTGGCTTGATTCTGTATTGAGCTTATTGATAGTCCTTGTTATTGTTTATGGAACATGGGACTTGCTCAGGGAGTCACTGAGACTTTCCCTGAACGGAGTACCCCGAAATGTGAATATGAAGAAACTGCATCAATTTCTTTCTACCCGACCGGGTGTTAAAGATGCACATGATCTGCATGTCTGGGCTCTAAGCACTACGGAGAATGCACTGACGGTTCATCTTGTAATGCCTGATGGTTTGCCTGATGATGCATTTTATACAGATCTCCGGCTCGAATTACAGGAGCATCATCATATAGAGCACTCTACCATCCAGGTGGAACGGGGTGATGAAGCCTTTCAGTGTGCTCAGAAATGTTAAATAATCCTCTCTGAATCCTTAATAATCATCTAAGGGCATAAGTTTAAAGACGTATTTTTTCGATTTTATACTCATTCCTGCATTTGCATGTTCGGTATTGTGCATACCTGAGCTATATTTGTTCATGAAATCTGTTATGCGAAACATTGTATAGGTTATAATGAAGGGTAGCAGAATAAACAAAATGAATAAAAAAAACGAAAAATGGAAACATATGTTGTGTTAATAAGTATGAGCGGGATCCTGGCCCTGGTAAGCGGTGTTGCCTTGCTTACTTTTCATGATGATTTAAGAAAATATTTCAGATTTAGAATTCTTAAATTCAGACGCAGCCGTAGAAACAGACCAAGTGCATCCCCTTCATTGGCGGGTATCGGGAGTCATTTTAATGAAAAAGGTGATTCCTTTTATCTGGAAAATGAAGTGAGTGCAGGCGGTTCTGTACACATGCTGAAAGAAGGCAATGGCGTGATTTGAGCTAAAGATTAATGCATCATCCTTAAAGAGCCCATCCATAACGGATGGGCTCTTTTCAGTTAAAAAAACCCGCCACACGGGGCGTTTGGTGGCGGGCGGTTTATCTGATCTGCCTTCAGAAACAGGAGGTTGGTTAGTTTATTTCCGATTGGGCATGATCAGCAATTTAGTCAAGTGATAAAAAGGAACCGCTTAATTAGCGGCTCCTTTGTCTTGTTGAATGAAAACGGTTCTTATTGTTTGGTTCTGAATTAATGCTGAACAACGAGTTTGTCTTTCCTGACGCTTTGATCATTTACGCGCAAGTCAGAATAGTAAACACCGGACGCAAGACCAGAAATATTGAAACTGCCGGTCAGGTGTTCTCCGCTGAGGAGTTTCTGAGTAAGCACGATTCTGCCGGTCATATCCATAACATTCAGAACAACATTGTCATTCTCATTCACAGAGTATTCAATATTGAACATATCATTGGCTGGGTTTGGGTAGAGACGGAAAGCGGCATCATTGGAAGCAGTTGCTTTTACCAGACGGAAAGGCAGGTCGCAGGCATCGAGCATGTCTTCGGATTGAACAATGGCTTCAACTCTTGACAGGCTGCGGTGGAATTCAACTCTGGAAGCATCGTTGAATTCTGTGGGAACTTCGAAAGCGAAAGCAGAGAGTGTGTCAGGGCGGTCACATTTCCCGTTACCCATTGCATCGGCAGTGATCAGCCATTCATAGGTAAGACCGGCTGCAGATCCGGCCCATGGCAGAGGGAAACGGTGTGATCCTACAGCTACCAGATTGCCATCAGGAGTGGTATTGATACTGCTGAAGGCAAAAGTGGTGAAAGGATTGTTATACAGGTGGATCTGACCAAGCATAGATATATCGGTAGGATCTACAGACCAGAGGTTAGCCTGAGTACCGAATGGGATCGGGTTGTTTCCGACGATATCCAGTGATGAATTGGCAGGTTCGAATGTAATGCTTCTCAGGTCAAAGTTCTTGCGGATAACATGTACTTTGGCCATAGAACCTGTAATAACATCAACTGTAGTATAAGCAGGTTGTTTATTGTAGACCGTTCCATTGAGGGTTCCGGTTACAGTCCCTCCTATTGCGATCTGTGTGTTGGCACCGGCAGGAAGAAGTGTGGCATCAACAGCTGTTTCAAGCACCCCGAAGAAACCGATGGTACGTGTATAAATAAGTGTTCCGGCCTGGTTGGTACGGGTCAGCATGATTTGCAGCTCGTTTCCGATTATGGTATGCACAAGGGATGTTCCAACCAGCAGATAACTTTTGGTGGGTGCATCAAACAGAATGGAGGCTGGCTCATCATCACTTTTGTTTAAACCATCAAAGTTACGGGTGAAGCTAATCACTCCGCTTTTGGCATCAATCACAACCAGTTGCAGATCCGCAGCAGGGCCGCTTAATGCACGTTCAAGGACTATTACACGATTCAGTGATGCATCATAGGCCAGAGAAGCTGCTTCTTCATGCCCTACTTCTGATTTCCAGAGCACATTTCCGTCCAAATCAGTGCGGATAACCAAACTTTGTTGGGGAAAAGCGGTTGTAAAAGCAAGGATGGCATATCCCGGATTGATTGCATTTTTTACCTGCACAAGCCCTTTTACAGCCATTGCTGTGGCTGGAGTTGCATTGTTGATCAGGTAAGTCTGGTGCCATATATTAACACCGTTTACATCATACCGGTCAAGGGAAATGCTTGGCATTTCCCCGAGTGGACTTGATTTGCTGACACCGGCTACGATATAAGCCATTGCCGGATCCAGTTCAGAAGCAGCCTTGGTGATTACTTTGTCACCCTGACTATGATCGGCGGGAAATCCTCCGATATGATAAAAGTTATTTAACTGGGCATTAGAGCCTGGTCCGAAGAGGCATAGTGATGAGAGAGAAGCCAGGATACCTATTTTAGAAATTGTTTTCATTTTTTTTGTGTTAGTAAAGGGTTTCATTCATTTTTTCTTTTCATTCAACAAGAAACATTTAAGTACTCATAAACCGGTACTGAATAATTGTTATAGGCACTTGCTAATTACGAATGGCCAAGCCATAAGATTACAACCAGATACACCTTCTCAAAATAATTCGTGGTACTTAACCAATCCTTCAGAAGCCTTATCCTTTCAGTGTTTTGGATACACATCCGGATTTGCTGTTGCTTTCTGTTATCTGCTTGTATTCATTTGGACAGAATCAAGTCGATAACGAGGCAAATGTATGTTCTGAAATTCCCTTTGTCAAGGAAATAATGATAATGCTTTGTAAAATACGTATAAATACTCTGTGTTACATATATGAAACTACGTATGAATACCTAGTTTTTGAATTTATTACTAATGAAATCTACTAGTGAGGGCTTGTGTTTTTTAATTCAGCCGGATGAATCGGGATATGCTGTTTGTATGGATGGAAGAAACTTTAATTTCCTGCAAGTATCAATATCTGTTTCTTTTGTGTTCACTGAATCAGCAGGAGTATAATTAATTAGTTTGTAAAGATCCGGCTGACCTGCATCTACCCAGGCTGTGTACCATAAACTTCCCAGCAGGCGCACGGATTCGGCTATTCTTCGTTCTATCATATGATTCAGCCGTTCGGAATATGTCCTTGTATAGGCATCTGAGTAAACTTTTATCAGGCTCTTCCCTTTGTTTTCAAAATTATATTTCAGGTCAGCTGGAAATTCCTTGTTCAAGCGGGCTTCCGTTTCAAGTACGGAATCTTTTTCAAGGTAACTGTCTTGTATAGCTTTCCATACATATTGTTTCACATTCTTCAAATACAAGGCTCTGCCAGTAAAGAATTCATATTCTCTATTCATTAATTCCGGTATTCTGGATTCCCAGAATGCATGGATACCTTCCTGATGGGTGAGTTGCCCGTTATAATTATGCGTTGTATGAAGGGGAACATGGGCATCTCCGACATAATGACCTAAGTCAGATGAATAGTGCAGGATCAGTACGGCATCCTGATCTTCGAATGCTTTTCTCAGCCTGTAATAAGTATGTTCTATATGCCAGGGAAGGATTCCGTGTTTAGTCATAGAATCCGGGCCGTATTGCTGAATAGCTTTGTCATAGGAGTGCGGAATGGAATCGGCAGGATAGCTGTCTGGTTTGTAAAATTCCATATCCATGAAATGACGGGGCGCTTCAGCCGGGTTTGTAAATCTTCTCTTATCGGCATCAACGGCATGGATTTCCAAAAAATGAATGTTCTTTTTGTAGAATCCAATCATTGCGGGAGGTAAGGTAAAAACAGCAGTATGGTTAATGAGGCGATGGGCAAAGAAACCCCATACGGGTAGTGCGGGGTGAGAATTAGAATTAGAATTAGAATTAGAATTAGAATTAGAATGAGAATGAGAATGAGAATGAGAATGAGAA
>JBIOHC010000021.1:0-62009 GCA_044448685.1 Bacteroidia bacterium | reverse complement strand
GTCTAATAGGCATCATCCTAATCTAATTCTAATCCCCAAATCCAACCCTGGCAAGTCTTTTGCGTAATAAAGGATAACCAAAGTCCTTTAGTCATGAAGAAGTCATCCTCTGTTCTTCTATCCCTTATATCAGGTTTGTCATTTACAGCCCTTCAGGCTCAGAACAATGCTCCGCCTGTTGTGTACGATGACGCCCCTTACGGGCCGGACACCCTGGGTACGGCTGCTCCGGATTATGATGATGTTTATTATCAGGCACCACCTGTCTATCACCCTTTTTTCTGGGTCGATTTCTGGCCTCAGTTTGATTTCAGCTATTTTTATTACAATCCTTACTGGAGACCCTATTTCAGGCCTTATGCGGAATGGCCCTATTATTATGGACGGCGCTGGCATGGAGGACCATATGGGTATTACCACGGTCGTCCTTATTACGGCCCGCGCAGAGGATATGCCTATCGTCCGGGTTATGGTCGTCCTTCAGGGAATTACGGTCGCCCGTACGGAAGGCCTGGCTATTCCAATCATCAAATGAACCATGGTGGAAGTTACAGCCGTCCTCCCGCTCCTTCCAATCATGGCATGTACAGGGGTGGATTCGGGCATTCGGGAAGCCATAGTTTCCGGTCCTCGGGAGGATAAACGACCCGAAATACAAACCGAAATTGCTGACATAAAAAAAGGTGTTCCTTCAGGAACACCTTTTTTTTAAACAAATCTTGCTTACTTAGCCTTTGCAGAGCCTTTGATAAGGGCATACAATTGCTTTGCAATATCTTCCGGATAAGCAGACCCTGCCAGACTGTAATTATCCATAGGGCGCATATCCTGAATTGAATAGAATGCTCCGTCTTTTTCCACATAGTAAACGAAGTGGGCTTCCGGTTCATACTTTTTTCCGTTTGCCTCATCATTCATCTGAATGGAGTAAACAAATCCGTTCGGATCCTCGGAAATTACTTTGCCGTTCTTATACGACTTATTGTTAATGGTTAATGATTTATCCGAATCCATTGCTTCCTTCAAACTGGAAACTGCAAGTGTGCTAACAGTGAACAGATGTGATTCATTAATACGGATATCGGCTCCTCCATTACCATTTTTTTCCATTTTAACTCCTTTAGGAAGTTTAACGGAAACATGTACCATCGGTGATACTGTACTCAGGTCAACTTCTGACCAGTCAGCTTCGTTGATCACAGTTTTCGGAGCCGGAGCTGCTACTTCAGTTACTTTTCCTGCTTCTGCAGAGCCTTCTTCTTTTTTAGCATCTTTAGAAGCGCCTCCGCAGGAGACCAGAAACAATGCACTGGCCAATGTCAGGCTGAATACGATTTTTTTCATTTGGTTGAATATTGGAGTTTGGGATTACATGGGCGAAATTAGACCATTTATCCGGTTGCAATATGATCCTTTCATAAATATACAATCAACCTGGTATTAACTCTTGACAATCTACCAATGAATCGCTCTGGTGCGAATAGATCTTCTCCATATTATAATGCGATTGATGGGGTCAGCTCTGTTTCATTTTCTTTTCCCTGCCAAAAATGAAAAATCCGAAATTGAAATTAAGCATAAGTTTGGCTCCAGTTACAAAAGGCATTTGTCCTATTTCCATACGTACAAAAGTACCGTTATCCATCCATTGCCCCCCTACTCTCCATCCTATAGGTCGGGTAGCGGTAGTAACGGAAACTGTTTTACCGTTTATAAGATGTAAATCGTCGAGTTTGGTTCCGCCAATCATAACATCGGCATAAAACTCCCTTTGTCTGTTACGCCGGCGGTTGCCATAACCATCTACATGTACACCGGCTTTATCGATACGCCGGCTGCTTAAACCCAGAAACGATCCTGTGGCTGTTCCCATTGTCAAGGCATTATCACGGTATTGAACCGTGTCCTGTTTAGATTTGAATACAACCGGAGTCGAAGCCGTTGAACTGGCCGATACAGGTGCACGGTAAAAGTACAGGCCTCCTCTGGCTCCGAATATTTTTCTGGACTTGACAGGAATCCTCATGCTTTCTGTTTCCGTATGAGATCCATAGCTCGTTGTCTTCAGACTTATTTTTAAGGTTTTATCGACGAGGCGGTCAAGTATATGAAACGTACCCAGCACTTCAAACGTATTGGTTGCCTTGCGGACATTGTTTGTAAGTGATTTGGTTTGATCGATAGGAATCAGATAATAGAATGATCGCTTGTACTGAGCATCGAAGGTGAATATTTTACCCATTTCATAGCGGGCCATAAGGCCTGCTGATGGGATGACAATATTATCCAGGTTCAGAAGCAGGATCCCTTTCAGCTTTGTAATATCATAGGGGTCATTGTAATTAATCGAATAATCCACCTGTTGGGCAAGAGCTCCGGGACCAGAGAAAAAAGTCATCAGGGCCAGTGAACAGGTTAGCAGAAGGTGTTTTTGTGTGGTTCTCATCTTTGATTGGTACAGCCGGGGGTTGGTTTTAGGATACAGGCTTATACGGCATCAAAGGACACCCTTTCGGAGAAAAGATTCAATAACACTTTAGTAGTAAATGTGGAAAGTCTTCATAACCCTGTTCATTAATTTTTCCAGACGTGAAATAAACTACCGGGTCTGATTCGTTAATTTGCAGCATGAGAAGATATATCCTGTCCGCACTCCTTTTTGGGGTTTCCCTCGCCTCCCTGGCTCAAAAGAAAACGGAGTTTTTTGATGAAGACCAGAAACACAGGAAAAGTGAGGAAAACTGGAAAAACGGTTTGCTCGACGGCAAAGCCACCTATTGGTATCCCAATGGAACCGTGTCAAGAGAAGGTTTGTATAAGGATGATAAGGAAGACGGGAAATGGAAATTTTATTATGAAGATGGAAAGCTGAAAGCTGAAGAAAATTATATCTATGGTAATAAGCGCGGCCGGTCTGCCTATTTCTATAACAATGGCGTAAAAGCAACGGATGCCAGTTTCAAACAGAACCTGCCCGATAGCACCTGGATCAGTTATCATAAGGATGGAAAGAAAAGGAGTGAGGAGAACTACAAGGTCATTTTTGCTGATTATAAATGGGTCTCCCGGAAAAACGGTAAGTGGTTATACTGGTTCGACAACGGCAATGCGGAAAGCAGCGGCAACTTTAAGAATGATACCCTTGACGGATCTTTTACTTCCTGGTACAAAAATGGACAAAAAGAAAAAGAAGGCACTTATAAGCATGGTAAGGAAAGCGGCAAATGGCAACGCTGGTATGAAAACGGAACCTTGAAAGAGGAAATGGAATACAAAGACAGTTTGCAATATATCTGGACCATGAATACGCCTAAAGGCGAAAAAGTGATACGGGAAGGAAAAGGAAGGCTGGTACTTACCTATGATAACGGGCGGGCTAAAAGTGAAGGCAATTATAAAGCCGGATTACCCGATAGTGTATGGTTGTTCCGGACTCCCGAAGGCAGAAAAGATTATGAGCTGAACTATAAACTTGGAAAAAGAGAAGGCAAGACAACTTATTGGCAGGAAGATGGCAAACCCAGTCTTAGCGGATTTTATTCCAATGACCGCAAATCAGGCCTCTGGACCTGGTATGGAAAAGAAGGGGTAAAAAAGATTGAAGGCCCTTTTGTGAATGATCTCAGGGAAGGTAAATGGTTGTATTGGTTCGATAACGGAAATCAGGAGTCGCAAGGTTTCTATCATCTGGAAAAACAGGATAGTTTATGGACTTACTGGTATGAAAACAAACAGAAATGGAAGGAAGGGCCATTCAAAGACGGGTTAAAGAACGGGCGCTGGACCTTTTGGTTCGAAAACGGACAAAAACTTCAGGAAGGATCCTTCGTGAAAAACAGGGAAGAAGGATTATGGACTGCCTGGTATGCCAATGGTACTAAAAAGGATGAAGGGCCATTTATAAACGGATTTATGAGCGGGGCGTGGAACGGATGGTACGATAACGGACAGAAAAATTATACCGGCACGTATCGTAACAGCCTGAGAGAAGAACAATGGAGCTTCTGGTATCAGAACGGAAAGCCCAGTGAAGCCGGTTCATTTGAAAATGGGAGAAGGAAGGGGCACTGGGTATTCTGGACTGAAAACGGGAGTATGGACAGGGAAGGGAATTATCGTTTTGAAAAGCCTGATGGAAACTGGACGTATTATTATCCGGAAGGGATGGTTTTCCGTAAGGAAAGCTATAAAGCAGGTAAATTGAGTGGTAAAAGTGCCTCCTGGTATAAGGAAGGAGGCAAAATGAGTGAACTCAGCTATAAGATTATCACGGAGAAGGAGAAAATTGCCACCAAAACAAACGGGAAAGCAGCCTATAAAAAGCGTCAGATCAGTGTACCCGACGGAACCTGGAAATATTATGGAAGCAATGGAGAGGTTATGTCCATTGTAGTTTACAAAAGGGGCCAGAAGGTTTCCAGCCATTGACCTTTGAGTCAGACTCCATACCCTTTCAGGGCAATTCCGGTTTAATCAGCTTTTACCTGCGAATGCCGGAATGAGGTGCATTCTGATGTTTTTCAGTCTTGCTTTGCTTTCCTGATCCTGCACTGAATTTCCAGGTCAGAAATACCAATCCTACGATAGCAACAACACTGCCTACCACCTCCAGAATGGTGTTGACCTTCTCTTTTCTTTGCAATTCTTCGGCTTCGGCGGCACTTTCCTGTTCTTTTCGGATAGAATCCTGCACAGCTGTTGAGCGGGCGGCTGTGACAGCAGCAAGATCCTGGGTTACCGGGGCTGCATGAACAGTGCAAGTCAGCAATGTCACACAGATTAAGGATAAGAGTACCCTTTTCAAAGCCTGGTTGATGGGTACAGTATTAGGATGAACGAGGTTCATGGGTGAGGGGTTTATGTATATTGCTATAATCAAACAATTGAAAAAGGATACGGATTATTTTCGCCTTTTTTTGCCATTGGCCGGAATTTGGAACTCCTTGATCGCCTTTTTAGCCATTTTCACCGGAAAAGAAATCCATATTTTGCCATTGAAGGCTCAGAACAAGGCTCCAGGAATTGGTCTTATACCTTAATTAACCATATTCATGCCAAATATACTTCAACTAATCGTTAAATAAACACCATTTGTCATGTTTTTATGAACAGGTATAATTTGGATATTCAGGTAAATCCTATTATATTTGCCGGGAATTATAGAAAAAGGGAATAAAGAGGGGACTGAGTCCCCTCTTTTATTTGCCAGATTTGAATATGATAAAGGAAGAAGTTATCCTGGAACTTGTTAATAAAAAGCTGGAAGGAACCAGCAAATTTCTGGTTTCCGTCAAAGTCAGACCGGCGAACAAGATTGTTGTTTTTTTTGATGATGAAGCAAGTGGTGTAGGTGTCGCTGACTGTGTGGAGCTGAGCAAATATATTGAGTCCAATCTGAACCGGGACATAGAGGATTTCGAACTTGAAGTCAGTTCACCCGGTATGGATCAGCCTTTAATGGTTCACCGGCAATACATCAAAACCATAGGCAAACAAGTCAATGTTCTTTTGAAACAGGGCGAAAAGCACAGCGGTAAGCTGACAGCAGTTACTGAAAATGGGATCAACATTGAAAAATCAACCCGGGAGCGTACCGATACTTCCAAGAAAAAGAGGGAGCTGGTAACTGAAAATATTTTTGTTCAATTCTCCGAAATAAAAGAAACCCGGAGAATAGTATCGTTTAATTAAAAACCAAATAATCTGTTTATTCAAATGGAAAAGATCAATCTCGTTGAATCCTTTTCGGAATTCAAAGATGTGAAAAACATCGACCGCGCAACACTCATGAGCATCATTGAAGATGTGTTCAGGAGCCTGATCAAGAAGCGGTTTGAAAGCGATGAAAATTTCGATATCATCGTTAACCCTGACAGAGGTGATCTGGAGATATGGCGTAACCGGACCATTGTTGATGACGAATTTGCAGAAGACAGCTTTGAATTCAATGAAAACAGGCATATCAGTCTGAGCGATGCCCGTAAAATAGAGCCCGACTTTGAGATTGGAGAAGAAGTAACAGACCAGATGAGTCTGGAAGATTTCGGACGACGTTCTGTTCTTGCTATCCGTCAGAATCTCGTTTCCCGTATCCTCGACCTGGAAAAAGACAGTCTGTATAAGAAATACAAAGACCGTGTGGGTGATATCATTACCGGTGAAGTTTACCAGACCTGGAAGAAAGAAACCCTTATCCTTGATGACGAAGGCAATGAACTTATCCTTCCGAAATCAGAACAAATTCCTTCTGATTTCTTTAAGAAAGGAGATTCTGTACGTGCTGTGGTTGCCAGGGTCGAGATGAAAAACAACTCACCGGTCATTATTCTGTCCCGTACTTCTCCTGTTTTCCTTGAGAAACTGTTCGAGCAGGAAGTTCCGGAAGTATTTGACGGACTTATCACCATCAAAAAGATTGTCCGTGAGCCGGGTGAAAGAGCCAAAGTGGCTGTTGAATCATATGACGACAGGATAGACCCTGTAGGAGCCTGTGTTGGTATGAAAGGATCCCGTATCCATGGTATTGTTCGTGAACTCCGGAATGAGAACATTGACGTTATCAATTTCACCAACAATTCCCAGCTTTTCATTTCGCGTGCACTGAGCCCTGCCAAAATCACTTCCATCAAAATTGATGATGAAACCAAACGGGCCGATGTATACCTTAAACCCGACCAGGTTTCCCTGGCTATTGGTAAAGGCGGACATAATATCAAACTTGCCGGTAAACTGACCGGTTATGAAATAGATGTATACCGTGATACTCATGAAGACAATGAGGATGTGGATCTGGAAGAATTTGCAGATGAAATTGAAAGCTGGATCATTGATGCCCTCAAAGGTATCGGATGTGATACCGCTAAGAGTGTGCTGGAAATTACAAGTGAGGAACTGGTAAAACGTACAGACCTGGAAGCGGAAACGATTGATGAGGTGAGAAGAATACTCCGCTCAGAATTTGAATAAGCCCGTTATATACCGGGTGAAATGAATTATTTTTATAAGATAATATGTCAGATACAGAAAAAACAATCCGCTTAAGTAAGGTGAAAGCCGAGCTGAGCGTTCCACCCGACAGGATGATTTCATTCCTTCAGGCTAAGGGTTTCCAGATGGATAACAACCCTAACCAGAAGATTTCAGAGGATATGTATATCCTCCTGCAAAGGGAATTTGCCCCTGAAAGAGAGATGAAGGAGGAGGCCAAGACCCTGAACCTGACATCCAAAATCAAGAAAGAAACAATTACCATCGAGGATGATTACAAAGCCGGTGATGGTCGTAAAGAGCGGGAAGAAGAGACGGTTATGATCAAAGACCTGAATAAAGGGGTCAATATGGGTCATGCAGCTGAAAAGGAAGCTCCAAAAGAGAAAGAGAAAGAGAAAGAAAAGGAAAAAGAGGCTGTCAAAGCACCTGAAAAAGAGAAAGAAAAAGAAGAAGGAGTTGTCAAAGCCAAAAGTGAATCTGCTGTTTCTGTAAAGGTTGTTTCCAAAATCGATCTGGACTCCATCAACAGCAAGACTAAGCCTGCCAAGAAATCCAAAACAGCCAAGGAAAAAGAAGAAAAAGAAGATCCAAAAGCCAAAGCTGCAGAAGAAGAGACTAAAAAAGAAGCCGTCACTGTTCCTGAAGAGGAGCAGGTGGCACCGGAAACCACAGCAGTGGTTGAATCCGAACAGGAAAAACCGTCAGAAGAAAAAACAGACAAGCCTGTTGCCAAAGAAGAAGAACTTTACCGTCGCCCTGTCGAAAAACTGGGTGGTCCTAAAATCATGGGCAAGATTGAACTGCCTGTGGAGCCGGACAAGAAAAAACCGATTGCTTCTTCTTCTTCCGGATTTGAAGGCGGAAAAGGAAAGAAAAAACGCAAACGTATTCCGACAGCGAATGAAACGGCTGCTCCTGCTTCAACAGACAACCGTTTCAAACCCGGTCAGAGCGGTGCCGGTCGCAGTAAACCCGGAACACGTTCAACACCACGTCATGAACTGACCGATGTGGAAATACAGGCTCAGATCAAGGAAACCCTTGCCCGCCTGAGCGGAAACACAGGAAAGTCAAAAGCTGCCAAATACAGAAAAGAAAAACGTTCCCTTGTCAGCCAGAAAATGGCTGAAGAAGTGGAAAGACAGGAAGCTGAAAAAAGTGTGCTCAAGGTAACGGAATTCGTTTCTGCCAGTCAGCTGTCAAGCATGATGAACCTTCCGGTAACACAGATCATCTCTACCTGTATGAGCCTGGGAATGTTCGTTTCCATCAACCAGCGTC
Source organism: Bacteroidia bacterium (assembly GCA_044448685.1). Classification (GTDB taxonomy): domain Bacteria; phylum Bacteroidota; class Bacteroidia; order Palsa-965; family Palsa-965; genus Palsa-965. The sequence goes on along the minus strand of JBIOHC010000021.1, from coordinate 53,738 downwards.
TGGATGCGGAAACAATCAGTATCGTTGCAGAGGAATTCGGATTCAAGGTTGAATTCGTAAGTGTGGAAGTACAGGAAGCGATAAGGGATGAAGTTGACACTCCTGAGCAGCTCATCACCCGTCCCCCTATCGTAACCGTAATGGGTCACGTTGACCACGGTAAGACATCCCTGCTTGACTATATCCGTGATGCCAACGTAATTGCAGGCGAAGCCGGAGGTATTACCCAGCACATCGGTGCATACCGTGTTACGCTTGAAAATGGCAAAGACATTACATTCCTTGACACACCGGGTCACGAAGCTTTTACAGCGATGCGTGCACGGGGTGCCAAAGTAACCGACGTTGCGATTATTGTAATTGCTGCTGACGACAGCGTGATGCCACAGACCAAGGAAGCCATCAACCATGCTCAGGCTGCAGGTGTACCTATGGTTTTTGCAATCAATAAAATTGATAAACCCGGTGCCAATCCGGATAATATACGCCAGGCTCTGGCACAACTCAATATTCTTGTTGAAGAATGGGGTGGTAAATTCCAGTGCCAGGAAATCTCTGCCAAAAAAGGTACCGGCATCAAGGAACTCCTTGACAAAGTATTGCTGGAAGCCGAAATTCTTGACCTCAAAGCGAATCCTGACCGGAATGCTGCAGGAAGTATCATTGAATCCACCCTCGATAAGGGACGTGGTTATACTTCAACCATATTGGTTGAAAAAGGAACATTACATGTAGGTGATGTGATCCTTGCCGGTTGTTACAGCGGAAGGGTTAAAGCCATGCAGAATGAACGCGGGGTGACGGTAAAGGATTCCGGACCAGCCATGCCAGTTCAGATCCTGGGTCTGAATGGTGCACCACAGGCCGGTGACACATTCCATGTAATGGATGACGAACGCGAAGCACGTGAAATTGCCACCAAGCGTCTCCAGCTCCAGCGTGAACAGGGTATCCGTACCCAGAAACACATTACCCTGGATGAAATCGGAAGACGTCTGGCTATAGGCGACTTCAAGGAACTGAACATCATCGTGAAAGGTGACGTGGATGGTTCTATAGAGGCTCTTACCGATTCGCTTCAGAAATTATCAAGTGAAAAGATTGTCGTTAACATCATTCACAAATCGGTGGGTGCCATCACAGAAAGCGATGTACTGCTTGCCTCTGCATCGAATGCGATTATCATAGGTTTCCAGGTGAGGCCTTCTACTTCCGCGCGTAAACTGGCCGAAACAGAGCAAATCGATATACGCCTCTACTCCATTATTTACGATGCCATCAATGAAGTGAAAGCGGCCATGGAAGGTATGCTGGCTCCTGAATTCGAAGAGAAAATCGTTTGTAACATAGAAATCAGGGAAGTATTCAACATTACCAAGGTCGGAACCATTGCAGGTTGTATGGTGCTTGACGGTAAAATCACCCGGAATACGAAAGTGCGTATTATACGTGATGGAATTGTAATTCATACCGGATCACTCGGTTCACTCAAACGTTTCAAAGACGATGTAAAAGAAGTGAATCAGGGCTTTGAATGCGGACTGAACATTCACGGATTCCAGGATATCAAGGCCGGAGATATTGTTGAAGGCTATGATATGGTTGAGATTAAGGCTAAACTTTAATAGACACAAGAAGCAAGACTAAAGGAGCTATCACAGCTACTTCTTGTGTCTTGTTTCTATCTATCCTTAGGCAATTCTTCCTTCCTGACTGTTAAATCGGGATATTCTATCTTCATTTCCACGATGAAGGCATTCGGAAAATCAGGTTGTATGAGTTTGAATACACGGTATGCATCCAGCCGGGTGCGGTAGTTTCCTACTGTAATCGAAAAATTAGGGGTATCATAATCCATAAAGGCCGGAACTTCCGGAAATTTCTGGCAAAATTTGGCTTTTATCTCATTCGCTTTGGCTTTTTCAGCCCCAAAATGGATCTTTACCCTGTATCCTTTCAGATTTTTATTGCCTATAGCCTTGCGTTTCTCCAATAAGGCGAAAAGGGAGGGATCAGCCTTGATATCTGTCCGGGAAGAATCCACGGGGGTTTGCGCCCCAATTCCTGAACAACACAAAAAGGAAAGAATCACTAAAAACAACCCGGGAGTTTGACGCATTCAGCAAAGTTAGAAATTTAATTCCGTTTAGATGATCGGCACTTTTAGGCAGACTAATCGGTTTCTTTGAATGCCAAAAACGATAACCCCTCCAGCCCCTTATTTAGAATCGTTATAAATTGAATTCAGTGTAAAATTTTCCAAGCTGATTTGAATCAGGTTATCACCTTTCTTATAAATTTGTCCCGCGTTAAAAATAGAAGATTAGGTCTAGATTCGACTTCTTAATATCCAAAATATGCGTAAATCGTACCGTGAACCCCAAAGGCATGCCTTTGTAATTCTGCGTTTTTTAATCCTTTCCCTCTTTTTCCTCAACTTTCAGCAAGCACAAGCCTCCGACGGCAAAGCCCTTTTCAAGGCTAACTGTACTTCCTGCCATAAAGCTTCGGATGCAATCCTGGTCGGACCCGGTCTGAAAGGGGTCAAGGACCGTATTCCCGAGGGAGACTGGGTTCACAAATGGGTGAAGAATTCAGATGCCATGATTAAGTCGGGCGACTCCTATGCCAAAAAGATTTTTGAAGCAAACGGAGGCAAACAAATGACTGCCTTCCCCGCTCTGAGCGACGCGGACATCGATGCAATCATTGAATATGTGAATCCGGGAGAAGTAATCGTTAAAGGTCCAATCACACCAACAGACACACCTAAACAACCCGAAGCACAAGGCATAGACCCATTCTGGATATTGCTTATCGCTATTGGTGTTCTGCTTATCCTGACCCTGGTACTCCGCTCCACTAAACGCAGCCTCAAGAATGTGGTAAATGAAAAACAGGGCCTTCCTGCCGAACCGGAACGCGGCCTGTGGGAATCATTCAAATACTGGTGCGAGCATAACAAACGCATTGTTGCCGTAATCGTTATTTATTTCATCTGTGTAGGTGTTAAAACCTGCTGGTACAGCATCAAGGATATTGGTGTTTACGGAGGAACAAGCTTTACACAGAAATACGATATCGGTATTTCCGAAGATTATCATCCTTCACAGCCTATCAACTTCTCACACAAAATTCACGCAGGCGATAACGGTATTCAGTGTGTGTATTGCCACAGTGGTGCTGAGAAATCAAAAACTGCCGGTGTGCCTTCTGTAAACATCTGCATGAACTGTCACAAAGGAATTTCCGAAACGGCCAACCCCGGCTCTAAAGAAGAGATTGCCAAAATTTATGCCGCAGCCGGCTGGAACCCTACAACCATGAAATACAGTGGTGAACAAAAACCACTGGTATGGAACAAGGTGCATGTACTTCCTGATTTCGTTTTCTTCCCTCACAGCCAGCACGTAATGGTGGGTAAGGTTGAATGCGAGACCTGCCATGGCAATGTAAAAGAAATGACTACTGTTAAACAGTTCTCTCCGCTCACGATGGGATGGTGTATTGATTGTCACCGCACCACCGAAGTGAAGATGGAAGGAAATCCTTACTATGAAAAGCTGCATGCCGCACTCAAAAAGAAATATGGCAAGCAACCGATCACGGTAGCCAACATGGGCGGACTGGATTGCGCCAAGTGTCACTATTAATCAGAATTTTCAGGGATGTTCCTGTGGAACCCCTCATCAATAAGCAATGATTCCTATGGGTAACTCAAAGAAATACTGGAAAGGTTTAGATGAACTGAACGACAATCCCGCATTCCTGAAAGAACGCGAGAATGAATTCAAGGAGTCGATTCCTGTCGACAAATTCCTGGCCGACTCCAAAGTCATGGAAGAATCATCTTCCAGCCGCCGGGATTTTCTTAAATTTCTCGGATTCAGCGTAACAGCTGCGACACTGGCTGCCTGTGAAACTCCTGTCACCAAGGTGGCCCCTTACGTTTTCAAACCGGAAGAAATCACTCCGGGTATGGCCAACTGGTATGCCACCACGTATTTCGATGGTTATGACTATGCAAGTGTTATCGTTAAAACAAGAGAAGGCCGCCCGATCAAGATTGAGGGCAATACACTTTCCAAAATAAGCCAGGGTGGTGTTAACGCCCGTGTTCAGGCTTCCCTCCTTTCCCTGTACGACAGCGATCGTTTTTACGGTGCTCAAGACGGAAAAGGTGTTGGAATGAGCTGGGAAAAAGCGGATACAGCTGTAAAAACAGGTATCACCAATGCCATAAACGCCAAGAAGGATGTTGTGGTATTGAGTTCTACGATTATCAGTCCGACGACCAAGGCAGCCCTTGCCGAACTTTCTGCTAAATACGGAGCCAAACATATTACCTACGATGCCGTTTCTTATTCCGGCATGCTGATGGCCAACAAGAACACTTTTGGAACTGCCGTACTGCCTTCTTATCATTTCGATAAGGCGAATGTAATTGTGAGTTTCGGTGCCGACTTCCTGATCAACTGGATCAGCCCTGTTGAACATTCCAAGCAGTATGCTGCCACCCGCCGTGTAAGTACTGAAAAGAAGGAAATGTCCAAACATGTACATTTCGAAAGTATCCTTTCTACTACCGGTTCCAATGCTGACGAACGTCACCCTGTTAAGCCATCCGATATGGGGGCTTATATGGTTGCCATCTATAATAAAGTAGCCGGAGCATCCCTTCCTGTAGGTGCCAAAGTGGATGAGCATGCTGTTGCTGATACGACCAAATGGCTTTCCGATAACAAAGGAAAATCACTGGTGGTTTGTGGAGTGAATGATGTTAACCTGCAACTCATTGCCAATGGAATCAACCAGGCTTTGGGCAATTACGGAACTACCATTGATATGCATACCCCTGATTATACCAAACAGGGTAATGACGAAGAATTTGTAAAGCTGGTTGAGAATATGCGTTCCGGAAATGTAGGAGCCATCATTCTTTACAATACCAATCCGGCTTACACTGCACCATCCAAGCTGAACTTTGCACAGGCCATGGCCAAAGTGCCTTGCAAGATTTCCCTCGCAAGCCGTTCAGATGAAACAACTGCATTGTGCGATATCATTTGTCCGGATCATAACTTCCTCGAATCCTGGAATGATTATAACCCGCGCAAAGGACATTACAACCTGCAGCAGCCTGCTATCAGTCCGCTGTTCGTAGGCAATAAGGCTAAAGGTTATTCCGGTACACGTCAGGCGCAGCAAAGCATGCTCAGCTGGGCCGGTAATGAAACCGATTACCATACCTATCTGACCGGTAACTGGAAAACAATGTTCAACAATGCCGGCGATGCGACTACATTCTGGAACCAGAGCCTGCATGACGGAGCTATTTTCATTGAAGGCATTGGTGCTGCTGAAGAGAAGAAAGAAGAAAAGAAGGATATCAAGCATGATGCCCACAAAGCAGCAGGTGCTGTAGCGATTGCGGATAAGAAAGAAGAGAAAAAAGAAGAAGATGTTACCCCTAAGATAGATCTGAATGCAGCTGCAGGCGCCATTGCCTCTATGAAGAGCAAGGGAACTGAGGTTGTGTTCCATGAATCTACTGCACTGGGCAGCGGACTCCTTGCTAACCTTCCCTGGTTACAGGAATTACCGGATCCTATCACCAAGATTACCTGGGACAACTGTATTACCATGAACCCGGAAGATATGAAGGGTACATACAATATTCTGGAGCGTTTCGATCAGCTTGAAGATGCTCCTGATACAGCCCTTGTAACGGTTGATGGTATTGCACTCGAAGCCCTTCCTGTATTCCCGCAGCCTGGTCAGGCATTGGGTACTATCGGTATTGCACTCGGTTACGGGCGTTCCAATTCCGGTAAATGTGCAAATGGTGTAGGAGTAAACGCTTATAAAGCAGTACAGTGGTCCAACAACAGCATGCAGTATACTGCTTCAGCCAGCCTTACCAAAGGACCTGAAACACATGCCATAGCCTGTACCCAGACCCACCATACCATGATGGGCCGTCCGGTTGTTAAAGAAACTTCACTCATGAACTGGATGAAGGATCCTGCATCCGGCAATGAACATGAAACTGTTTTACACAAAGGAAAAGATACTGATCCGCTCGAAGTGAACCTTTGGGAAAACTTTGACCGTCCCGGACATTCCTGGGGTATGGCTATTGACCTGAACACCTGTATAGGTTGTGCAGCTTGTGTGGTAGCCTGTAATGTGGAAAACAATATTCCGGTAGTAGGCAAGAATGAGGTGCGCCGCAGCCGTGAAATGCATTGGATGCGTATCGACCGGTATTATACCAGCTATATGAGCAAGGCAAAAGGAAAGAAAGATCATCTGGGCAAGATTGACACCTACCGCAAAATGGAACATGCAGCTACGGCTAATCCCCGTATCTTCTTCCAGCCTGTTATGTGTCAGCATTGCAACCATGCCCCTTGTGAAACCGTTTGTCCTGTACTGGCTACCAGTCACAGCGGAGAAGGACTGAACATGATGACCTATAACCGTTGTGTAGGTACCCGTTACTGCGCGAATAACTGTCCTTTCAAAGTTCGCCGCTTCAACTGGTTCAACTATACCGGTAACAAAGATTTCAAGGATGTGAACCCTGCTATGGATGATATCGGACGTATGGTTCTGAATCCTGATGTGGTTGTACGTTCACGCGGGGTGATGGAAAAATGCTCCATGTGTGTACAGCGTATTCAGGCCGGTAAACTCGAAGCCAAGAAAGCCGGTCAGAAACTAAAAGACGGGGCTATTCAGACAGCCTGTTCACAGTCATGCCCTACCAATGCGATCATTTTCGGCGATATGAACGATCCTGAAAGCGAATTATCCAAATGGTTTGCCAATCCGCGTAATTATAAGATGCTGGAAGAAACCGGTGTCCGTCCTGCCATAGGATACCTCACCAAAGTGCGTAATACAGAGGTGGAGATGGAAGAAGAAGAAGGAGGCAAGGAAGAAAAAGGAGAAGGCAAAGAAGAAAAGAAAGAAGAAAAAGCTCATTCATAATTAATTAGAGATTATGCAACACGAAAGTGCCATCAGAGACCCCCTCATTTTAGGTCACCGTACCTATCATGACATTACCGAAGACATTGCCCGTCCGATCGAAGGCAAAGCCAATAAATACTGGTACCTGGTCTTCACCATTGCCGTCTGTGCCTTTACCTGGGGTATAGGCTGTTTATGTTATACACTCGGAACTGGTATCGGAGCCTGGGGTGCAAACAAGACAGTAGGCTGGGCATGGGATATCACCAATTTCGTTTGGTGGATCGGTATAGGTCACGCCGGAACCCTGATCTCTGCCGTATTGCTTTTGTTCCGTCAGAAATGGAGAATGGCTATTAACCGTTCTGCGGAAGCTATGACAATCTTCGCTGTAATGTGTGCCGCCATTTTCGTAACCATGCACACCGGTCGCCCATGGCTCGACTACTGGCTCTTCCCTCATGCCAACCAGTTTGGTTCTTTGTGGGTGAATTTTAACTCCCCGCTTTTATGGGATGTGTTTGCGGTATCTACTTACTTCTCCATTTCCTGTGTATTCTGGTATACAGGTCTTATTCCTGACTTCGCAACAATTCGCGACAGAGCTGTAAAGCCAATGTCAAAAAAGATATACAAGTTTCTTTCCTTCGGATGGAGCGGACGTGCCAAAGACTGGACCCGTTTTGAAGAAGTTTCTCTGGTACTGGCCGGTTTGTCCACCCCTCTTGTATTCTCGGTTCACTCGATTGTATCCATGGACTTTGCCACCTCTATCGTTCCGGGATGGCATACAACGATCTTCCCTCCTTACTTTGTTGCCGGTGCGATCTTCTCCGGTTTTGCCATGGTGGAAACACTCCTGCTGATCTGCCGTAAGGTACTGAGTATGGAACAGTACATCACTGTAAAACACATGGAGTACATGAATATTGTAATCATCCTGACCGGCTCCATGGTAGGTGTTGCTTACCTCAGTGAGCTGTTCATTTCCTGGTATTCCGGTGTTGAATATGAAGCCTATGCATTCCTCAACCGTGCAACAGGACCTTATTGGTGGAGTTACGCTGGTATGATGACCTGTAACGTAATCAGCCCTCAGCTTTATTGGTTCAAGAAAATCCGTACCAGCCTTACTGCGACTTTCATCCTTTCTATCGTGGTAAATATCGGTATGTGGTTCGAGCGTTTTGTAATTATTGTTACTTCCCTTCACCGCGATTATATTCCATCCAGCTGGACCATGTATCATCCTACCTGGATAGAGATCGGAATTTTTGCCGGAACAATCGGAATGTTCTTCACGTTCTTCCTTCTTTTTGCCAGGGTGTTCCCGGTTATCGCCTTGAATGAATTGAAAACAATCCTGAAATTGTCAGGAGAAAGCTATAAGAAAGAAGCTGCGGCACATGCAGCCCATCATTGATTATAATTAACTGGAATACGCAATTATGAGCGAAAAAGCACTTATTCACGGTCTTTACAAAGACGAGGAAAAACTAAAGGAAGGAGCACTTCTGCTTCGTTCGGCCCGTATCCGGGTAAAAGAAGTTTTCTCCCCTTTCCCTATTCACGGAATCGATCCAATTATCGGTGTAGACCGTACCTGGATCTCTATCTGTTCCTTCATCTATGGGGTAACCGGAATGTCCCTGGCCTTATTGATGACCTGGTATATGATGGTAAGCGACTGGCCAACGGATATCGGAGGTAAGCCGAGTTTTCATTTTTACACGGCACTGCCTGCATTTATTCCGGTGACGTTTGAATCAACGGTATTTTGTGCCGGACATGGAATGGCTATCACTTTTTTCCTGCGCAGCTGGATACTTCCGGGTGTATCACCAAAGAATCCGGATCCCCGCACAACTGATGACATGTTTTGCATGGAAATAGAAGCCCGTACAGAAGATCAGGCACGTATTGTGGATATGCTTCGTTCCAGCGGTGCTGTCGAAGTGAATGTTAAATAAGGCAAAGACAATTTCTACCTATGAAGCTAAATATAAAATATGTTGTTCTCGGTTCCATGGCTCTGGTTGCGATGAGTTTCTTCGCTTCCTGTGACAAGATGGACCCTAACAGCCCGGGCGTTGAATATATGCCGGATATGTACCGCTCCCCTTCTTATGAAACCAATGCCATGACAACTTTCATGGGCGATTCGGTAATGGCTAACCGCCTTCCCGTTGCAGGTACCATAGCAAGAGGTTTTATGCCTTATACCCTGACAGACGATACAACCGGTTACGGACTGGCGGGAAGAACACTGCATAATCCATTGCCCAATACACCTCAGGTTGTGGAAGAAGGAAAAGTGATTTATGGTAAGTTTTGTGTGCATTGCCACGGCGCTTCCGGAAAAGGAGATGGGAAAGTGGGAATCAAACTCGGAGGTATGCCAAAGTATGATGATGCCGGACACAAAGATCTGCCTGAAGGCAAAATGTTTCATTCCATTACCTACGGAAAAAACCTCATGGGTTCACATGCTTCCCAGCTGAGTGTAGATGACCGCTGGAAAGTGATTCGCTTTGTTCAGACATTGCAGGGTAAAAAGGAGGCAGTTGCAGCGGCAGACAGTACTTCTGCAAAACCAACACCGGCAGGCAAGCCTGCCAAACAAGGCAAAAAGGATATTAAATAATTTTTTCAAGCATCTCTTTCTATGGATACAAGCGGAATGAATCTAACGTATACCCTGAGTGCAAAGACAAAGAAAATTTGTCAGGCACTTATTGGCATCGGACTGTTGATGACCATCATCGGTATTTTCAAACATAGCAACAGTGATCCTGTTCAGGTACAAAGGATATGGTCCAATATCTGGGTGAATATCATCTTCTTCTTTGGTATCAGCCTTCTTGCCACATTCTTCTATGCTGTTCAGTATGCTGCTGAAGCAGCCTGGGCTGTAGCCTATAAGCGGATTATGGAAGCGGTTATGAAATTTCTTCCGGTAGGAGCCGTTCTTGTATTGGTGTATTGTATCCTTGGTGTTGCACATGTGCATCATACCTGGAAATGGCTGGATCCGAAAATCGTTGCAGGGGATAAAATGCTTCAGAATAAATCAGCCTTTTTGAATCCTGCCATGTTCCTTGGAATGACCATCGTGTTTCTTTCCATTTATGTGGCTTATCAGCGCTGGACCTGCAAAGCATCTCAGGAAATAGATGCCAATGGAGATGGTGTTTCCATGTGGAAAACCAACAAGACCCGTGCTGCAGGTTTCCTGGTTTTCTTTGGATTTACCTCTGTGGTAGGTTCCTGGTTCTGGCTCATGTCACTCGATGCACATTGGTTCTCCACCCTTTTCGGCTGGTACGTTTTTGCCGGGCAGTGGATTGGGGCTATTATTGTCTTTAACCTGATTGGCCTGCATCTTAAAAATAAAGAACAAGGTGAATTCATCAATGAAAGCCACCAGCATGATATGGGAAAATGGATGTTTGCTGTAAGTTTCCTGTGGACTTATCTCTGGTTCTCCCAGTTCATGCTTATCTGGTATGCCAACCTGCCGGAAGAAGTAGGTTACTATCTGGCACGTTGGGATGATTACCGCGGACTGCTCTGGACTATGTTCTTTGTAAACTTCCTGGTACCTATGGTCATGCTGATGACCCGTGATGCCAAACGCAACCGCACTTTTGTTTTTATTGTTGGCTGTATCATTTTCTTCTTTCACTGGGTGGATACATTCATTATGATCATGCCAGGTACGATAGGTGCCGAAGGTCATCTCGGGCTAATGGAAATCGGAATGTTCCTGCTTTCCTGCGGAGGTTTTGCATGGTATGTGCTCGGGCAGCTTGCCAAGGCACCGTTGCTGGTAAAGAATCATCCTTACCTGAACGAATCCCTGCATTTCCACATCTAATATTGAAGAGCGTTTAACAAAAAATTAGCGATAATATGGTTAAGTTACTGGTGTATTTAGCAATTGTCTTGTTGATTCTGGCTGTAGCACAGCTGGCGAGAGTATTCGAACTCGCTTCCGAGCTTAAGGGAGGGCACAAAAACAAGGTAACCGAAAGGGACAACCGGAATATGGGACGTTTGTTCCTTGTTTATCTCGTTGCCTTCTTTGCATTCATCATCTGGCAGCTGATGAGCTATGGCCCGCTGATGCTTCCGGAAGCCGCTTCTGTAGCAGGAAAAAAACTGGACTGGTTGTTTAATTTCAACATGATTATTATTTTCATCGTGTTTGTTATTACCCATATCCTGCTGTTTTTCTTTGCTTTCAAATACTATGGCCGTGATAATAACCGTGCCACCTTCTTTCCTCACAACAATAAGCTGGAGCTGCTCTGGACTTCTGTGCCGGCTGCCGTACTTGCCGTTATCATTTTCCTTGGTCTGAAACTCTGGAATGAGATAACCACTCCTGCTGATGATACCAAATCGGATGTAGTCGAGATTTACACCAAACAGTTTGACTTCACAATCCGCTATGCAGGAACCGATAATAAATTAGGAAGAGCGGATTACAAACGGGTTATCGGAGCCAATGTATTGGGTCTTGACTCTGCTGATGCAGACGGGCATGATGATAAAATTGTGAAAGAGCTTCACCTGCCCTGCTATGGGCCGAATGATACCCGTGAAGTGAGTTTCAAAATCCGCTCCCAGGATGTTATTCACTCCGTATATTTTCCGTACCACCGTGCTCAGATGAACTCGGTACCGGGTATGACCACCCTGATGCACTTCAAGCCTACAATTACTACGGCTGAAATGAGAACCAAGCTTAAGAATGATAAGTTTGATTATTACATTCTCTGTAATAAGATCTGCGGTACCAGCCATTACACCATGAAACTGCTGGTAGTGGTTGAGACACCGGAAGAATACAAAGCATGGCTTGCTAAACAGCCGGAGTTTATGCCGGCTGGTAAAACGGCTGCAGTTGGTGAAGGGGTTAAAACAGAAGAAGCGCCGAAAGAACAGAAAGGCCTGTAATACTGATCAGAACGAATTAAACATTATCATCAATTATGTCCATGGATATTCACGCTACACACGATCTGAACGATGCTCATGCCACACACCACGACCATGAGCACCATCATGAAGAGTCTTTCGTTTCGAAATACGTCTTCAGTATGGATCACAAGACGATTTCCCGCCAGTTTCTGATCACAGCCGTCATCATGGCGGTAGTTGGTATGATGATGTCGGTGATGTTCCGTCTTCAATTGGCCTGGCCTCATGAAGGGTTTGCTCTCACTAACTTTATCCTGGGCGATGAATGGGCTCCCAAAGGTGTTCTGGACCCGAATATGTACATGGCCCTCGTTACCTTGCATGGTACCATCATGGTGTTCATGGTGCTTACAGGCGGATTGAGCGGTACTTTCAGTAACCTCCTCATCCCTTATCAGATTGGTGCACGTGATATGGCTTCCGGTTTTCTGAACATGCTTTCCTACTGGTTTTTCTTTGCTTCCAGTCTGGTAATGTTACTTTCCTGTTTTATTGAATCAGGACCAGCATCAGGTGGATGGACGGTTTATCCACCGCTTTCTGCGATCAAGGAATTTATGCCCGGCTCGGGTCTGGGTATGACCATGTGGCTGGTATCGATGAGTCTCTTTATTGTGTCATCCCTGCTCGGCGGTCTGAATTACATCATCACCGTTATTAACTTCCGTACCAAGGGGATGTCAATGACACGCCTTCCGCTTACGATCTGGGCCTTTTTTATCACAGCCATCCTGGGTGTACTTTCCTTCCCGGTATTATTCTCGGCAGCCCTGCTGCTGATTTTTGACCGCAGCTTCGGTACAAGCTTTTATCTGAGTGATATCATTGTAAACGGAGCTCCTCTGGAACAAACCGGAGGAAGTCCCATACTTTTCCAGCACTTGTTCTGGTTCCTGGGGCACCCCGAGGTATATATCATTCTGTTGCCTGCCCTGGGTCTGGCTTCCGAAATTATTGCCGTAAACTCTCGTAAACCGATTTTCGGATACCGGGCCATGATCGGATCCATGCTCGCTATCGGATTCCTTTCCTTTATCGTTTGGGGTCACCATATGTTCATTACAGGTATGAATCCATTTTTGGGTTCCGTCTTTGTGTTTACAACACTTCTTATTGCTATTCCATCGGCTGTTAAAGCCTTTAACTATATCACCACGTTGTGGAAAGGGAATATACAATTCAATCCTGCCATGCTTTTTGCCATAGGATTGGTCTCCACGTTTATCACAGGTGGTGTAACCGGTATCATTCTTGCCGATTCGGCCCTGGACATACCGATTCACGATACCTATTTTGTGGTTGCACACTTCCACATTGTAATGGGACTGTCAGCTATCCTCGGTATGATAGGCGGTGTATACCACTGGTTTCCTAAATTATTCCTTCGTAAGATGAATAAAACGATGGGGTATATACATTTCTGGCTCACTTTTGTAAGCGCTTACGGGGTATTCTTCCCTATGCACTTCCTGGGTCTTGCAGGAGTTCCGCGCCGGTATTATACCAATTCGGAGATCCCGATGTTCGATAACCTTGTTGACATCAACGTCCTTATCACCTGCTTCGCTATTTTAGGTGCACTTGCACAGGTTATATTCCTCTTTAATTTCTTCTACAGCATGTTCCGTGGAGAAAGAGCGGAGCAGAATCCATACCATGCAAATACACTTGAATGGACTACTCCTATGGCCCACACGCATGGTAACTGGCCCGGAGCATTGCCTGTTGTTCACCGCTGGCCTTATGATTACAGCAAGCCCGGAGAAACGGATGATTTCATTCCTCAGACTATACCGCTTAAAGCTGGTGAAGTGGATGGTGGCGGGCACCATTAACGATTTGGGATTTAGGATGTAAATTCAATTAGATACAAAGGCCGTCTCTGAAAAGAGACGGTTTTTTTATGCTCCTCTTTTCACGTTACCTTTGCGGTGATGTTTCGATACAGGTTCCGCCATTTCTTGCTGCTTCTGCTGCTGTTGCCTGCTGCCTTGTATCTGAATGCTCAGACTGCCATGGAAGATTCCCTCCGTGCAGCTTTTCATTACAAGCCAAAACCATATGGTTATATTGATGGACGGAATTCATTTGTGGAAAACAGCCGGGCCGATATATGGGGTATCAAGCTTGGGATGTCATTTCACCGAAGGGTACGGATCGGAGGGGCTTATAACTACATGAGTTCAGACCTCACCCAGCCATTGGCATATACAGACGCAGCCGGAAAGACCCAGATTACCGTTCAGCATATGCAGATGCGCTATGGTTCCGCATATTTTGAATATGTCTATTTCAGGAATAAGCGTTGGGAATTCAGTATTCCCTTGCAATTGGGTACAGGGGCATCCAAATACCTCTATACGATTGCATCGAAGACCTATGAGAGCGACAGGCAGTTAATCCTCCTGTATGAACCGATGGTACAAACTAAATTCTATATTTTCCCCTGGCTAGGTGCCGAAGCGGATATTGGAATACGGTTGATGATTAAAAACAATACGGCTATAGGCAAGAACCTCAACAGCCCGATGTATGCATTCGGTTTGTTTATTGCCTGGGATGAGCTGTATAAAACTCTTTTTCCAAACACAGCCCTGGCCCGAAAACTCTGAGATTTCACGTACCTTTACATGCAATCATGAATCCAAATATTGATCCGGACAGCAGCAATCTGAGCCCAGCCGAAAAGGAAGTGGAAAAGGCTTTACGCCCGCTCCAATTTGATGACTTCGCCGGACAGGATGCCGTAGTTGAAAACCTTCGCATTTTTGTGCAGGCTGCACGACAGCGAACAGAAGCCCTGGATCATGTGCTATTGCATGGACCTCCCGGTTTAGGAAAAACAACACTGGCCAATATCATTGCCCAGGAATTGAAAGTGAATATCCGTGTAACTTCCGGACCAGTGCTCGACAAGCCCGGAGATCTTGCCGGTTTATTGACCAACCTGGAACCTTTTGATGTTCTGTTTATTGATGAAATTCACCGGCTGAGCCCTGTGGTGGAAGAATACCTCTATTCAGCCATGGAAGATTATCGCATTGATATCATGCTCGATAGCGGTCCCAATGCCCGCAGTGTACAGATCAAGCTGAATCCCTTTACCCTTGTCGGGGCAACCACACGTTCCGGATTGCTCACTTCACCTCTCCGGGCCAGGTTCGGCATCAACTCCCGGCTTAATTATTATGACTCTGCCTTGCTGGAAAAAATTGTGCAACGTTCATCTGAAATTCTGAATGTGAATATAGCCACGGAAGCTGCTCACGAAATAGCACGCAGGAGCCGTGGCACACCACGTATTGCCAATGCCCTGCTCAGGAGGGTAAGAGATTTTGCCCAGATCAAGGGCGATGGTACTATAGATTTGGAAATTGCACGCTACGGTTTATCGGCCCTTAATGTAGATAAGAACGGACTGGATGAAATGGATATCCGTATCCTTTCGGCACTCATCGATAAATTTAAAGGAGGACCCGTAGGACTCACCACCATTTCCACCGCAGTAGGTGAAGAAGCCGGAACCATTGAAGAAGTTTATGAACCCTTTCTGATCCAGGAAGGATATCTGATCCGCACTCCCCGTGGGCGACAGGCAACGGAACAAGCTTACAAGCATTTAGGCCGTACACCGGGACTGAACAGAGGAACGCTCTTTGCTGAGGAGTAATAGAAGGAACTATCCTATCCGCGATGAACTATCGGGACATTACAACAAGACCCGCCTTTCAGCATCAGATTGTATTGGAAATAATAAAGCGATGGTAATCTTTCAGATTTAGAAAATCAAAAGATTCAAACCAACAGCAGTCTCGTGGCCTTGTATTCTTTTTGTTTCCATTTTCTGTATTTTTGAAATCAGTGCGGGTTGTTTCTGGTTTCAGGGGATGCTTGAATTCCCACTCCTGATTTTGTTAACAGCTCGCCAAAGTAGAAAGTAAATTCTGAAAAAAAAACTATTTCACCTTTATTTTTCGGTTGTCTATCTTATTTTGATATAATATTTGGAATTTAATTTCATGACCCTCGCTTTATTCAAGACTATTATACCAAGATTTCCGCCATTCCAGATATTTAATTTCTAATGAAGCCTAAAATTCAATATACTAAGCTGATTAAATCGGAAGCACATCGCTTAGGTTTTGATTTCTGTGGTATCTCAGAAGCCTGCTTTCTGGAAGAGGAAGCCCCCAGACTTGAGTACTGGCTCAGACATCAGATGCAGGGGAAGATGTCGTATATGGAAAGAAATTTCGACAAAAGACTGGATCCCCGGTTATTGGTAGATGGTGCCAAATCTGTTGTTTCCCTGCTGTTGAACTACTATCCTTCTGCAATACCGTTACATGCCGATGTTCCCAGGGTTTCCAAATATGCATATGGCCGGGATTATCACTTTGTGATAAAGGAAAAGCTCCAGGCCTTGTATCAGTTTATTCAGGAAGAGATCGGTGAGGTAAACGGAAGAGTCTTTGTTGATTCAGCCCCGGTGATGGATAAGGTCTGGGCTAAAAAATCAGGGCTGGGATGGGTTGGTAAGCATTCAAACCTTATACGAAAAGGGAGCGGCTCTTTTTTTTTCATTGCTGAATTGATACTGGACCTTGAGCTGGAGTACGACAGCACTGTAGCGGATTTTTGCGGTACCTGTACACGCTGTATTGATGCCTGCCCGACGGATGCAATCAATGCTCCTTACCAGGTTGACGGAAGCAAATGCATTTCATACTTTACGATAGAACTCAAGGAAAATATCCCTGAAGAGATGAAAGGCAAATGGGATGAATGGGCCTTTGGATGTGATATCTGCCAGGATGTTTGTCCCTGGAACAGTTTTTCCACGCCACATCGGGAACCTGAATTGGACCCGAATACCGGTTTGCTGGAAATGACAAGAAATGAATGGGAAGAGTTAACGGAAGAGGTGTTCCGTAAAACCTTCAAAGATTCTGCAATCAAACGTACCGGCTTTACCGGTCTGAAGCGGAACCTGGATTTCCTGAAGCCTAGGATTTAGTTATATTTTTATACACATCGAGGATAACATCCTTGTACATGTGTCCAAAAGTCCCAAGAGCCCATACCATCAGGAGCATCTTTTCATCCGGTTTCAGCCATTTGGCAGCTTTTGTGAGTTCTTTGCGGAAAAGTATCTTGTCGAAACTTACTTTTTCAAGGATGGTTTTGCTCATATCGAGCATAGCCACAGTTGTTTCTTTTATCATTATGAACAATAATTAGGGATCTGAAATCCGTTGATTTAGACAGCAAGTATAGTAACGGAATACATACCCGGAATGTTTCAGATGTTAATTAATATTAAAGACTTTCTAATTTCAGGGCAGGAACCGGTACACTCAATCAGGATCCATTACCCCAATGATACGATTTTATTTCCAATCCTGCAAGCCCTAAAACTCGGTCAATCACAGTACTGACAAGCTCTTCAGGTGTCTTCGGGAGGCTGTAAAAAGAGGGACTTGCAGGGCAAATAATACCCCCGCATTCCGTCACGGTTTTCATATTATTAATTTGGATGAGGTTGAGCGGGGTTTCCCGTGTAACGAGTATCAGTTTCCGCCTTTCCTTCAGCATCACATCGGCAGTCCTGGAACTCAGATCATCAGAAATTCCCGATGCAATCCGGGCAAGACTTCCCATAGAGCAGGGGCAGATTATCATGCAATCAAATCCGGCCGAACCGGATGCAAAAGGTGCATAAAAATCCGATTTGCCGTAGATCCTGAAAGGAAGCTTTTCAAAATCATTATTCCCCAATTCATGTGTCCATACTGTCCTTGCATTGTCGGACATGACTATGCCCACCTCCTCCAGCTGATCCGGAATAAGAGTAAGCTTTTGGAGAAGCACTTTTGCATACAAAGCTCCGCTGGCTCCGGTAATACCTATAACCAATTTGATTTTTTTTGAAGCCATGATCTATCGTTCCTGCAAAGATAAGCATTCGCAAAGCCAATAAAAAAGCCCTGATAGCCCAGGCTTTAAGGCCCGGGCTATCAGGGCTTTTTGAATTTAATTTGTCTGGCCTATTTTGCCATTTTCTTCAGTACGGCCTTCACTGTAACTTCTACGGATTCGGAGAATTTAGTAGCAACGGCAGTTGGTATCGTAACATTATAATCCTTATAGACTATAGGGAATTTAGCATCCACTGTAATCTGGTCTCCTTTTACAGTCAGGGTTGCCGGAACTTTAACCGGTTTCTGAACACCATGAATGTCCATGGTTCCTTCAATCGTAACATTATTGACCCCATCTTTGGAGTAATCAACCTTTTCCACCACTTTCCCTTTGAGGGTACTGTTCTTGTATTTCTCACTTTCAATATAGTTCTCGTTGAAGTGCTCCTCCATCAAACCGCTGTGGAAGTGAAAAGACTTATTTGCGAGCTGACAAACAACGGTACCATCTTCAGCTTTGAGTGCTGCTGTTACTATTTTACTTTTCCCGTCAATATCTTCCATGGAAGTATGAGAGAAAAAAGAAACAACAGTTTCATCTGTTCCTTTATAGATAGTTTGGGCCGAGGCCAGAAATCCTGAAAGCAGGAATGCAGATACGATTGCGATTTTTTTCATTTGGTTTTATATGGTGTGTACAGGGTAGATGACATATTCCATGCCATGGTTGGGTTTTTAACGAAGAATAATGTTAACAGCTTCAAAACTAAGCGGACAAATATATGTGTTTTAGTGAGTAAAAAAAGAACAGAAGGCAGGTTTATCCTTTCCGAAAAAAACAAATATCCGATGAAAAAATACTTACTTTTGGCCCTCTGTACCTTATTTTCTCTTTAAATACCTTTACAATGGCCAAAACAGATAATTTTCAGCACCCCGATTATTACCAGATGGATGAACTGCTCAGCGATGAGCATAAACTTGTAAGAGACAGTGCCCGGGCTTGGGTTAAGAAAGAAGTATCCCCGATTGTGGAAGAAGCCTGTCAAAAAGCTGAATTTCCGAAACAGTGGATCAAGGGGCTGGCAGATATTGGTGCATTTGGCCCCTATATTCCACAGGAATACGGAGGCCCCGGGCTGGATCAGATTTCATACGGACTTATCATGCAGGAGCTGGAGCGGGGCGATAGCGGTTTGCGATCGACAGCATCCGTTCAAAGTTCTCTGGTCATGTTTCCTATTTATACGTATGCTTCTGAAGAACTCAAACGAAAATACCTTCCAAAGCTTGCGGCAGGTGAACTTATGGGATGTTTTGGCCTGACAGAGCCTGATCATGGTTCCAACCCGAACGGAATGCTTTCCAATATCAAAGATAAAGGGGATCATTATGTATTGAATGGAGCCAAAATGTGGATATCCAATGCCCCGTTTGCTGACATTGCGGTTGTTTGGGCCAAGGATGAGGCAGGAGATATACGCGGTATGGTCATTGAACGCGGATGGGCCGGTTTCAGCACACCTGAAACCCATGGAAAATGGTCGCTACGTGCCAGTGCCACCGGCGAACTTGTTTTTGACAATGTAAAAGTTCCGAAAGGAAATGTATTCACCACTGTAAAAGGTCTTAAAGGCCCTTTAAGCTGTCTTAACTCAGCCAGGTTTGGAATTGCATGGGGAGCCATAGGGGCTGCTATGGATTGTTATGAATCGGCCCTGCACTATTCCAAAGAGCGTATACAGTTCGGAAAACCAATTGCGGGATTTCAGCTCACTCAGAAAAAACTGGCTGAGATGATTACGGAAATCACCAAGGCTCAGTTATTGACATGGAGACTTGGTGTTTTGAAAAACGAACACCGTGCCTCTCCTGCCCAGATATCCATGGCAAAACGCAACAATGTTTATATGGCCCTTTGTATTGCCCGTGAAGCCCGGCAGATACATGGAGGAATGGGAATCACAGGTGAATATCCCATCATGCGTCATATGATGAATCTGGAGTCTGTTATCACTTATGAGGGGACTCATGACATCCATCTGCTTATTACAGGGAATGATATTACAGGGATAGCTGCATTCGAATAGACATTAGACACAAGACCAAACGATTCTGTCTTGTGTCTTATGTCTTGCTTCTTATGTCTAAAGAAAAAATCCCCCATTAAGCGGGTCCTTGTTCCCGCCCAATGAAGGGATTTGCACAAAACACTT
The DNA here is from genome assembly GCA_044448685.1 of Bacteroidia bacterium. GTDB lineage: Bacteria > Bacteroidota > Bacteroidia > Palsa-965 > Palsa-965 > Palsa-965. The sequence goes on along the minus strand of JBIOHC010000021.1, from coordinate 33,637 downwards.
TCTGGAGAACACACAACCAGAAAAGCGTTTACTCTTAACTGTCTTTACTGCGCCACGATACGGCCTTCGAATAAAATTGCTCCGTTATTCCGGAAACGGTAGAAGTATATTCCAGTCGGAAGATCTCCCTTAGGCATAACATAGTCGATCTGGCTGCTTCCCATTACCGGAACTTCCTGTTCGCGTACTATCTGCCCCTGCATATCGAATAAAGTTAGTGTTACTTTGCTCAGATCATTCAGCTTGGAATTCAGCTGAAATTCGGTTGATGTTGTAAAGGGGTTTGGACCTACTGTAGCTTTAAGTGTCAGGGCAGGATCCACAATTCCTGTTGCCGACTGAAAATGAATATCAGTGATCGAGTGAATTTCAAAATTATTAGGCGCAGCACCTGTCTGACCATGTGGAGGATCTACAAAACCGACTCCGGTAACTGTTACAGGAGGAATACTCACACCGAATACGTTTCCGCTGGCAATGTGGGCATCAATGAAATTACGGGCAGCAATAAATTGGTTTACATAGGCAGAACCTGCTGCAGCTGAACAGGAAGGATCCGGAATTTCACCGATGACTGTATTTGATCCATCTGAAAGCACCAGATGGTAATCGTTATCTGTTTCTGCTTTCTTGATAGTTATATTGCAATTTGTCTGGTAACAGGTTGTCTCTACCGGTCCTGTTCTTGGCATAGAGGTAGAAGGAGTGGGTGTGGTCAGGGCGGCCAGCTGTGTAGTTGTTTTTACAACAGGAGTCCAGTTGATAGTGCTTACAGCAGCATCTACAAGTACTTTTACACTCCAGCGTTCAACACCTCCGCAGTTCATGCTTCTGTCGGCACGTTCTCCGTCTTCATCTTCTTCGGCTTCTACATTTTTCACTGCTTCGCCTTGTGTGGCTTTAGCAGTACCTGCAATTTGCTGGGCACTGGCTAATGAATGAATTGTTAGCAAACCGGAAATGCTCATAAAAGTCAATACATGCCTCAACGTCGAAATCGATAGTCTTGTTCTCATGGCCTTTTTTTGAGTGAGTGTTCGTCGGTTCTTTCTCCGGTGCAGGAAGGAAGATGGATTAACTGGCAATTCCTGCTCTTATCCTATTACGGATCCGGGCAGGATAAGTTCAAAAACGCATATGAATAAATTGTAAAGAATTTGACCGGCTAACCCTTAAAAGTAAGAGGGAGAGCAAAGACAAATAAATTGTACCTAAAGTTTGAGTAGTGAAGTGATATAACATAGCTTCAAGCATTAACGTTGTTGGACAACTGGCTTGAAGCGGCTTCGGACTGTTCTGATTGAAAATTAAATCAGAACTCTTGTAGGATATTCGCTTCTTGAAATAACTTATTACAATGTTAAAACAATATTTCCTGACTTGCAAGCATCTTTGGGACTTTTCGACAATAATTTGTTTCCATTCGACGAATCACGATAATTTACAGACATACACTATACCCAATGGTAAGGGCTCGTTGTATATTCATAGGATCAGAGCTTTATTCCCATCAGGCAAATATCGTCTGTTTGTGGTTCTTTGCCTTTCCAGGCTTCAAGTTCCGTTTCCAGTATTCTTTTCTGATCCGCGGCAGGCAGGTGGGCAATGGATTCAAGCAGCAGCGTGAGTCTCCTGCTCCCGAAACGTTTGCCTTCTGTATAACCGAACTGGTCCTTAAATCCATCTGAATTCAAATAAACCATCGTATTTTCCGGTAAAATCAGGGAATGATGCTGGTATGTTCTTGATTTCTCCAGTTGCCACCCTCCGATCGGGTATCTGTTTCCATACCTGACTATTATTTCCTTATTGCTGATGCATGTAAGTTTATTGAAGGCTCCTGAATATTGCAATTCCCTTGTTTCCGTATCGAAGGCACAGATCCCGATTTCCATCCAGTCATTATCAAAGCCGAATTCCACACCCTGATGGAATGTTTCTATCCATTTCTTGTCTAACTCTTCCAGTACCTCATGTATCTGGGTAAAATGTTTGCCAAGAATAACATAGTTAAGGAATGACAAAGCGAGGACAGATAGAAGGGCTCCGCTGACTCCATGCCCGGTGCAGTCAGCAACGGCAAAAATCCGGAGTTTTTCTTTCTGACCTACCCAATACAAATCCCCTCCTATTATACTCTGGGGTTTATAAATGATAAAATATTCTTCAAAAAGCCGTTTGAGGTGTCGGTCCTGTGGCAGGATACCTTGCTGAATCAGTTGGGCATAATGGATACCATCCATAAGTTCCTTATTGTTTCTGAATAATTGCTGATAGGCAATTTTCAACTGAAGGAATGACTGATCTGCTTCCGGTTTATCCGGATTTCGTCTCTGCTCAATAATCGTTCCTATCATAGTCCACAGTTTAACTGTTAGTACAGGCGGGGCAAAAAATATTCAGAAACGTGGTCAACCCTGCCATTCACAGTTCGTACCCGTGCTGGTAAAAAACTCCAAAGCACAAAGGCATGCAGGAAGGTGGTAATGAACACGGCTGAAAAAGGCATGTACAAGGATAAGACAATACCATGTGCCGGGTATATCCGGCATATTATGAAATTAGGATATTCGATAAATGAAAGAATAAGACGGATCGTGCCTTATTAAGTTCCGACAGACGGGGGCAGCAACTCAGTCCGGATTCCGGGTTAACCCTCTGACAATGCTGTCACTCCCCTTTGTGTAAGCGGAGCAGGGCCTTTTTAATTTTTACCGCTACATGCTGATTGGATGGATGTCCTTTAAGATAGATGGTTATTTTCTGACGGTCGCCCAATGAAAAATCTTCTCCTATATTGATGAAGCCGCGAATGATCACTTTATCAAATTCCCTGTCGGTACGTGAATAAACCTTCCGGATACTCCTGAGCAGAATGGTATATGTTGTTTCATTCTTTCCGCTGCTGGTTAGAATAAGCTGTGAATGGTCCGCACTGAATGCTGCACTTTTTATTTTTCGCTTTTCGAATGCTGTACCGTCTTCTTTCATTTCCTGTAAATAGGCAAACGATATAAGAGCGGGAATTACCGAATGCTGGTTATCCGAATGGGTATTTTTTTTCTGCTTCATACAAATGGGTTTCTGAACATGGTAATTGTAATGCATGCAATATACGAAATAGGATTCAGGATACACGTTGTACCTTCTCTGCGAAAGAAGAAATTTAAGAAAGAGAATTTTAAAGTCTGAAAAGGAGGAGGGATACTCTACAATCCGTCTTTTACAGGGATTGTCAAAAAGAAAGTTGCTCCTTTACCGGGTTCGGATTCAAAACGTATCTGCCCTCCGGCACGTTCAACCAGTTTTTTTACCGTTGCCAGCCCTATACCAGAGCTTTCTCCTCCTACATGCTGGGGAATGGAAACGAAGAGTTCAAAAATCCTGGAGCTTAAGTCGGGGTGGATTCCCGGCCCGTTATCGGATACACTGAAGGTGTGGAATGCCGGATTTGATGTATGCCGGATCCGGATACGGCATGAATCCTTATTGCAGTATTTTATAGAATTGGCAATAAGATTGTCCATTATCTGTATAAAAGCAACTTTATTATACCGGATACCGGGAAGATCGGAATCCACTGTAATGCTGACCTTATCTGAAAGGTGCATCTGAATCAGGTCGCTGACCTCCTTTTTAGAATCAATCCAAACGGCGGGGCTTTCATCATTATTTAATCGGGAATATTCAAGGATTCCGTCAATCATTAACCTCATTTTATTCACCGAGCTGTCTATCAGTTCCAGGAGCTTGGTAATTTCCGCATTACCCTGGATAGAATCACCCAGCTCTGTTTTCAAAATAGTGACAAGCCCCTGTACGGCATGCAAGGGCGATTTCAGATCATGCGATGTTGTATATGCAAACTCTTCCAGTCTGCGGTTTATGTCAATCAAACGTTTGCGTTCAGTAACATTGTTGCTTAATTCCTCACTGAGCATATTGACCCCATAGGCCACTGCTTCCAGAGGGTCCTTCGGATCCATTCTTATGTCCAGTCTCCTGGAAAAATCGAGCGAAGCCATGGCGGCAATCATTTCAAGGATCTCTTTGAGTCGCTGATCGGAGCCGGAAGACACTGGATGGGATTCCATTTCGCTTATGCTATGAACATGTTGTTTCATCGGGAACACTCAGGCGAGCTCATATTTAGCATCAGGCTATTCATTTTTCTGTTTCAGCTTCAACAGCCAGATTCGTGCTTCGGAGGCATCGGTAAACAAACGTATTGGCACTTTTACTTTATTAAGACCAATAAAAAAATTACCCAGAATACGCTGGAATGAACTTCTGACAATCAATGCACTTCCAATGGAAAGGGGGACATGGTTTGCATAATACTCCCTGATTTCCCTGTTAATCATTGCATCAGCCAAAAAGCATAAATTCGGGTATAGTGTTCCTTCGTTCAGTAATGCAAGACATTCCATATCCTTTATGGCATGTTCCAGTCTGGGTGTATCATTCCAGCCGGGGATGGGTTGTATTTCAATGATTCCATCCTCTTTCAGACTGAAAGTGTTTGATAAACTTTGTATTTCCCGGATGGTTTTCAAAACAGGTATGAACAGGATAAGTATGAATATATTCCTTTTCATGAGCAAGATACATTCTTTTCTCTGTCCGAAATCAACCTTTTTTCCTGAAATCATACATGTGTTTTATCCACTCTTGCAAATCGAAACAGCTTATCTACTTATGCATTATCCGGAGCTCTTCCCGTCAAAATGTTTATCTTGCATTGTTATTCAGTCACTTACAACGTTATTTCATTGATGAAAGGCTGTATACACACTCTTCTTATTCTTGTACTTCTGACATCCGGTTTAAAAGGTCAGAATTTCCTTGTTCCGGCCCGAACGTACGACTCACCCAGAGTCAACGGAGTGGCTTTGGGAGAAGGAATTGCTTTTACCGGCACCCTCCTTGCACTGCATTATCTATGGTATAAAAGCTATCACCATACCCGCTTTCATTATTTTAATGACAATGCAGAATGGTTGCAAATGGATAAACTTGGTCATGCATGTACAGCTTATAATGTAGGGGCTTTAGGAACTGATGTGTACCGGTGGACGGGTTTAGATCAGCAACATTCCATTTGGTACGGAGGACTGACAGGGCTTGTGTTCCTGACAACTGTTGAAATTTTTGACGGCTTTTCGTCAGGCTGGGGCTTCTCCGGTGGAGATATGCTGGCGAATACGGCAGGCACAGCTTTGGTGGTTGGACAATACCTCGGATGGAATGAACAAAGGCTGCAGCTTAAATTTTCATATCATCATTCTATTTATGCCTCCTACCGTCCGGATCAGCTTGGATCCAATATGGCTCAGCGTTGGTTGAAGGATTATAACGGACAGACATACTGGTTATCCGGAAATATTTCATCTTTCCTGCCTTCAGGCGCAGGTATTCCTAACTGGCTTAATGTCTCGATCGGTTACGGAGCTGATGGGATGATCAGTGCACGTAAAAACAGTGATGCACCTTTGCAGCCTGATGGAAGTACTCCGGTATTTGAACGTAGCCGCCGCTTTTTTCTTGCCCCTGATATCGACCTTACCCGTCTCCATTCCGATGATCCGCTTGTTACGACGATTCTTCGTCCGGTGAATATCCTGAAAATACCGGCTCCGTCACTGGAGTTCAGGCCTGGATTGAAGAAGTGGAAATTACATGCACTGTACTTCTGATTATTCCTGAAAGTAAACGCGTTTTACCCGGCGCGATACATTGGTAAGAACTTCATAAGGGATAGTGCCCAGATCTTTTGCCAGTTTGGTTATCGGATATGCATCTCCGAACACGATCACTTCATCACCTTCTCTGGCGCTGATATGGGTAATATCAATCATACACATATCCATACATACATTGCCTACCACGGAGGCCGGCTTCCCGCCTACCAGCATACTGCCTTTGCCATTGCTGAGTCTTCTGCTTAAGCCATCGGCATATCCTATAGGCACCGTAGCAATGACCATGTTTTCCTTCGCCATGCCTTTGCGGCTGTATCCAATCGTATCTCCTGCGGGGATGTTCCGTATTTGCGAAATTGTTGTTTTCAGGGTACTTACATTCCTCAGCAGTTGTTGTTCTTCTTGGTCTTTTCCTATTCCGTATAAACCAATGCCCAGTCTGACCATATCAAAAGCCCCGGAAGGAAAACGGGAGATTCCGGCCGAATTCAATATATGTCTCCATACAGGATAATCAAAATGCCGTTGGATGGCTGCGCTCATAGCGGCAAACCGGCTGATCTGTGTGAGGGTGAATGCATCATGTTCCTGTTCATCACTCCCTGCCAGATGAGAAAAGACGGATCGTATTGACAGCTGTTTACTGTTCCCTATCCGCACCACGAGTTCGTTGATATCCTTTTCTTCAAACCCAAGTCTGTGCATTCCTGTATCAAGCTTGAGATGGATCTGAATCCTGCCTTGCCCTTCCATCATCATACGGTTTCGTCTGACAGCTTCATCAAAAAGTCCGAGTACCCTGAAACTGAAGATTTCCGGTTCCAGATTATATTGAATCATGCTGTCATAGCTCTGCTCTTCCGGGTTCATGACCATGATGGGCAGTGTGATTCCTGCCTTACGCAGTTCAACTCCTTCATCCGAATAAGCCACCGCCAGGTAATCCACATGATTAAACTGAAGCACATTGGCAATTTCAAAACTTCCGCTTCCATAGGAAAAGGCTTTGACCATTGCCATTATTTTCACGCCGGAAGGAAGTTTGGAACGGAAATAATTCAGGTTATGAACCACTGCTCCAAGATCCACTTCGAGTACTGTTTCATGGGCTTTTTGCTGAAAAGCTTTGCTGAGTTCTTCAAAGCCAAAACTCCGGGCACCTTTCAGCAGGATAGTCTCATCCCTGAACAGTCCTGGATTATAGTGTCGCAGAAACTCCTGGGTGGACGGATAAAAACTCTTTTCACATTTAAATAATCCGCTCTGCCTTGAAATAGCTTCACCAATCCCAATGAGTTTGTTGACTCCTTTGCGGAGCAGGAGGTCTGACACTTCGCCGTAAAGACTTTCTTCAGTTCTGCCGCTTTGAAGTATGTCTGAAAGAATTAGGGTTTTACGAGGATGCTGCTGCTGCTGATTTAAAAAGTCAAGGGCAATACCAAGGGATCCCAGATCTGAATTATAGCTGTCATTGATAATTGAACAGTGATTGATTCCTTCTTTCAGCTCCAGCCTCATGGCAACAGGACTAAGCTGGGCCATCCGGCCGGTTATTGTCTGTTGTTCATATCCCAATAAGAGCATGACCGCCCAGCAATGTATGACATTTTCTATGCTGGCTTCATCGCTGAAGGGAATCTGAATTTTTACGAATTCATTTTTGTATACAGCCTGGATTTCAGTTCCTGTAACGCTCTTGCTGATTTTGCCAACCTGTAAATCGGCCTTGGTTTTTCTGGACCAGGTGAAAATCTGTTTGTTTCTCAGTTCATCTTTCTCTTCCACCGTTTCCCTGATGACCAGATAATCTTTACAGTATATAATCGTTTCTGCGTTTTTGAAAAGATGTAGTTTTTCTTCTGCTTTCTGATACAAGTCCTTGAAATTCTCATCATGAGCCTGACCGATATTGGTAATGATACCCATGGTAGGGGCGATGATACGTTCAAGTCTTTCCATTTCCCCGGGTTTGGAAATGCCGGCCTCAAATATAGCCAGGTCGTGTTCAGCTGCCAGAGGCCAGACCGATAGTGGTACTCCCACCTGGGAATTGAAACTCTTAGGGCTGCGAATAATGGAATGATTTTCCTGCAGGAGCTGATACAACCATTCCTTCACAATTGTTTTTCCGTTGCTGCCGGTTATCCCTATGACAGGGATATGGAAATGGCTGCGGTGCCAGGCCGAAAGTTGTTGCAGAGCGAGAAGGGTATCATCCACTTTTAAGAATACAGCCCGGGGAAAAGCTTCTGTATTGGCGGGTATATCTGAAACAACAAAGCAGCAGATCCCCTTTTTATACAATTCGGAAATGAAACGATGCGCATCATGTCTGTCCCCTTTGATGGCAAAAAACAGGGAGCCTCCCGGATCGAGCAGCTTACGGCTGTCGATGAGTACATCATGAACAGCTGTTTGTAAATCACCTTTACCAACAATACCGGCATGGATTACATCAGCAATTTTAGAAACGGTGTAGGACATAGGTTATTCTTTACTCATTAACTGCTGGTTAAAACAATCCCTGCACAAGGCTTCATAATGGCTTGTTTCCCCGAGCAGGACAAGTTCTTTTTGCTCCACAATACGGTGAGAATGATTGGCCAGATTACCGCACCGTATGCAGATGGCATGCACCTTGGTTACATACTCTGCCGTAGCCATCAATGCCGGAATAGGGCCGAATGGCTTACCGAGGTAATCCATATCCAGTCCGGCTACAATAACCCGTATCCCGTCTGCGGCAAGCTGGTTACATACATTTACGAGTTCCATATCAAAAAACTGAGCTTCATCAACCCCGACTACATCCATTCCGTTGCTTAAAAGCATGATATTGGAAGAAGAAGGAACCGGAGTGGAATGTATTTCACTGGCATCGTGTGATACCACCTTTTCGGCATCATAGCGGGTATCGATGGCCGGTTTGAATATCTCTACTTTCTGCTTTGCAAAATGGGCCCTTTTAAGTCTACGGATCAGCTCTTCCGTCTTTCCGGAGAACATAGATCCGCAGATAACCTCTATCCAGCCTCTTTTTCTTGAATGATTTACGGGGTTCTCCAGGAACATGGATGCAGATAAGGTTTGAATTCGAAAGGATCATACAGAATTTACCTAAAACATTAACGAGTTAGAGCGATTCTCCGTATATTTAATCCTTGCCGCTAGCAACAAAACTACGGAAATTTCGTTTTGTAATACGGTAACCCGAACTGAAGAATATGGAAAAGAATGGCCTGAAGCAGGAAATAGATGTTTTGATTGAAAGTATTAAGAAGCAGGCCGACAGGATGAATGCTCAGAACAACCTGAGCATGGTAGAGCTGGAAGTGTTGCATCACAAGATACAGAAGCTCTATGAAAAGTCCATCCTGATCCATCACCTGCCCGTTACGGAAGAAAAGAAGCCTGTAGTTCCTGAGGTTTCCTTGCAGGTTGACGTCCCACAACCTCCTCCTGTTATTCAATCCGACCCAGGGCTTCAGGAAAAGAATGCTGTTACAGAAGAAAAAACACCGGAACCCTTTAAACAAACCGTCGATCTTTTCGGAGAACCGGCCAAAGCCAAACCGGCAGTAAAAGCGGCCCCGGAAAAAGAACGCGTTCAAAAAACAATACGTAAACCTATTCCCGACCTCAAAGCCGCCATCAGCATCAATGATAAATTCCGTTTTATCAATGAGCTCTTCCAGGGCAATGCCACGGAGTTCAATATAGCTCTGAACCAGATCAACAGTTGTGAGGGAAGCGATGATGCCGATACCTATATCACCAATATCCGTGAAATCTATCAGTGGAAGGATGAGAATGAATCGGTGGGGATCTTTCTGGATTTGGTAGAACGTCGTTTTTTATGAGGATTCTTTTTCTTGCCGCTCTGTTTCTCCGCTCTGTTTCTGTTTTTTCACAGGACAAATCTTCTGAAATTTATAAGTATGCCCGCCAGGTTGTCGATACCCTTGCCTCCCCTTCCATGCATGGCAGAGGTTATGTAAACAATGGGGATAAGGTTGCATCGGATTATATTGAAGGCCAGATGAAATCTTTCGGGCTGAAGAAATTCGGGAGTGATTACCGGCAGGAATTTCATTTGAATGTGAATACATTTCCTGGAGAAATGCAACTGAAATATTGTGCACTCGATGATTTCAAATGCATTCATAATTCAGAAACCCTGCCAGGTAGCGGGTTTATTGCTGATCCATCCTGTCCCTCGGTGAAAGGTCAGTTTCAATTGGTCAGAGTAGATGCCAACTCCGTTAAGAGCTATCAGGATATTGGATTTCTTAAAAGAGACAATTTTGACAAACGTTTTCTGTATATTGACACAACTGACATCAGAGATCCCGAACTCCGAAAAGGAATTCAATCACTCGTGACAGAACCTCCTCTTGGTATTAAAGGCATCATTATCCGCAAGCGTTGCCTCACCGAACACTGTAACCCTTTAGGTCCGTGGGATGTCGCGTTCGATCAAAGTAAATCCCCGATTATTTACTCAACAGGTTTCCTTGAAGAGGATCATGCAGATATGGTTAAGCTGAACATACAGGCTAAATTGATTAAAAATTACAAGACCAAAAACCTCATCTCCTATATCCCCGGCACCCTCTACCCTGATTCCTTTATTGTTTTCACAGCCCACTATGATCACCTGGGTCAAATGGGTAAAGACACGTATTTCCCCGGAGCCAATGACAATGCCAGCGGATCGGCTATGCTTCTCAGCCTTGCACGATACTATTCACAACCTGCCCACGCTCCTAAATATTCTGTTGCCTTTATGGCTTTCAGCGGAGAAGAAGCCGGACTGCTGGGCTCTGCGTATTATGCCGAACATCCCCTCTTCCCTCTCAGACAAATCAAGTTCCTGATCAATATGGATATCATGGGTACGGGTGATGAAGGTATCACTGTCGTAAACGGAACAGAATTCAAGCCTTCTTTTGATGCTTTGCAAAAACTGAATGAACAGGGGCACTACCTGCCCGAAGTCAAAATAAGAGGAAAAGCAGCCAACAGCGATCATTATCCTTTTTTTATGAAAGGGGTACCTGACTTTTTTATTTATACCCGGGGTGGTATTAAAGCCTATCATGATATTTATGACAAAGCTCAGACTTTGCCCCTCACAAAGTTTGAAGATGTTTTTCATCTTCTTACTTCTTTCGAATCCTGGCTGGAAGGTGGGAATAAAGGCAATTGATACTACCTTTGTCAGACAGAATCTGAACCGTGAGCAAACTCTATATCATACCTACCCCTATCGGCAACCTCGAAGATATCACCCTGAGGGCGATACGAATTTTGAGGGAAGTCGATTTTATCCTGGCCGAAGACACCCGCAACTCTTCCCACCTTCTTAAACACCTGGGCATAGAAAAGAAACTGATTTCGCATCATGCCCATAATGAACATAAAACTATTGCCGATATCGTCTCCCAGGTTCTTGCAGGAAGCAATATAGCCCTGGTCAGTGATGCCGGCACACCGGGGATTTCAGATCCTGGTTTCCTGCTGGTACGCGAATGCCTGGCAGCCGGCGTTGAAGTGGAATGCCTTCCGGGCCCTACCGCCTTTGTTCCGGCACTTGTCAATTCCGGTTTACCCTGTGATACCTTCGTTTTTGAAGGCTTCCTGCCTCAGAAAAAAGGACGGCTTACCTGTCTGCTGAAATTGAAAGAAGAAAGCCGTACCATGATATTTTATGAAAGCCCCTTTCGCCTGGTCAAAGCGCTGGAAGAATTTGCATTGCATCTGGGCAAGGACAGAAAAGCAAGTGTATCACGTGAGCTGACGAAGATGTATGAAGAGAATAAACAAGGGACATTAGAAGAGCTTATTGCTCATTTCAGTGCCAAAACGATCAAGGGAGAAATTGTGATTATTGTAGCGGGTGACGAGACAAAGAAATAGAACGCAGATTATCATGATTGTTATGATTAAAAATGATTTAAAACAATCTTAACAAATCATAAGAAGCATAAAGATCCTCGGTCCATCACGAACTAATAGTGTATCCATGAAAACCTTCCTAACCCCTGCCCGTCTCGAAAACGACATTGCCCTGATCCTTCCTCTGGACAAGAAATATTTTCACGAATTAAGTAAAGTTGGTGCCGATCCGGATCTGTGGGTACTCAATCCCCGGCGTATGCAGGGACCGGAAGATATGGCCGATTATCTGGAAGATGCCCTCATGGAACAGGAAAAAGGCATATCCATTCCTTTTGTCATCATTGACAAACGAAGCGGGGAAGTGGCCGGCTCCACCCGTTATGCCAACCTCTACCCTGTTCATAAGCGTCTTGAAATAGGGTGGACCTGGATAGGTAAAAAATTTCAGCAAACAGGTCTTAACAGGGCCGTAAAATTCGAACTCCTTCGTTATGGTTTCGAAACCCTGGATCTGAACCGCATAGAACTGAAAACGGATATTATGAACATCCCATCCCGTACTGCCATGAAAAAACTGGGAGCGACAGAAGAAGGGGTACTGAGGGGACACACCAGGATGGCCAGCGGACGCTACCGGGATACTGTTTATTACAGTATCCTCAAATCCGAATGGCCGGATATAAAGAAAACAGTCTTTGCCTCCTTTCTCTGAAAATGATAATTTTACATCCGAATCACATAAGAAATCAACATGAAAACTAATCTCTTTCTTTTCGCTCTTTTCTTTGCCCTGTGCGGCACTGCTCAAATCGACATGAAACGGGTAGATACTTCCCGACCCGACACCAACAAGCTGGATGCTAACAACCATAAAACCGGTGTCTGGATGGAAACATTCAACGGCATGAACTGGTATGGAAAATATGTAAACGATAAGCGGGAAGGATCCTGGGTAGCCTATATGCCGGGATGGCTGCCGGGACGCTTTGAGGTGTACTCAGACGGAAAGAAAAACGGTACTGCATTTTCAATAGACAGAAGCGGAACCTTTTTACAGCAGGATGAATATAAAAACGATCTGCTCGACGGTGTTTCCCGCACTTTTTTCGGAGGCGGGCGCATTAAATCAGAAATACATTACAAGGAAGGGAAGCTGAATGGTCCCCGTAAGCTATACGGTGCCGATGGAAAAGTACTGGAAGAAGGATCGTATATCAATGAACAAAAAGACGGAGTCTTCAAATGGTATTATAACGAGGGGCCTGTAGTTACTGAATCGACGTATAAAAACGGAGTGCTGGAAGGGATGCAGACCAATTACCACAAAAAAGGAGGCAAGGAATCGGATGTGATGTATAAAAACAATTTACGTCAGGGTCCTTACAGGGAATATTATGAAGACGGGAAACCGAAGACAGAAGGTGAATTCAAGGATGATCTGGAAGAAGGTTCCTGGAAATTGTACGATGAAACAGGAAAAGTTCATATAGTGAAATACAAAAAAGGGGTGGAAATCAAGAAATGAAAAAATCAACCAATGTAGCCCTCCTGTTTGCTGCACTCATTATGCTGGGTGCGGGAGTATATGTGGCCTTTTCCAAAAAAGCCCTGATCACCCTTCCCTATTATGGAGATAAGGTCGCCGATGCCAGGGGAGATACTGTTTACCATACAGTCGGAACCTTTACCCTGACTAACCAACTCGGGAAAGTAATAACAGACAAGGATTTGAAGGGTAAGATCTATGTGGCCGATTATTTTTTCGCCAATTGCCGGAGTATATGCCCTAAAATGAGTTCTCAGCTTGAACGGGTTCAGGCCCGCTTTAAGAACGAACCTGATTTCATGATACTCTCTCATACTGTTGACCCGGCAAGGGATACGGTGGCAGCACTGGAACGCTATGCCGGCATGCACGGAGCCGATCCGAAGAAATGGTTTTTTCTGACAGGAGACAAAAAGCAGCTTTATGACCTGGCCCGGCATTCGTATCTTGTAACAGCTACAGAAGGCAACGGAGGCGCTGAAGATTTTGTGCATACGGAACAGTTTGCCCTTGTCGACAAGGAAAAACACCTCCGGGGCTTTTATGACGGCACAGATTCGGCCAAAGTAACCCAGCTCATACGGGATGCTGAACAGTTATTGCTCAGTTACAATCATAACTGACGGCAGGGAAATTTAGTTCACATTCCTCCGTTAACAACTCTGGTTGGGAATGACGACAGGATCAGATATTCTAACGATTTTCGTATAAAATAAGACGTGTCGGATAAATACACCAAAAGAAGGTTACAAAGCAGCTCACTCACTACAGTGATCAGCATCGCCCTTGTGTTGTTTATGCTGGGCCTTCTCGGAATGATTTTGCTGAGCACCAAGAAGGTGACCGATTATGTGAAGGAGCATATCCTCATTTCCGTATACCTCAACCCCGATGCAAGCGATGCAGATGTGCTTGCTTTGCAAAACACGCTGAATCTTGCCCGCTTTGTAAAATCCACCACCTTCACATCAGCCAAGGCTGCTGCGGAAAGCTTTAAAAAGGAACTGGGCGAAGACTTTGTAACTTCCATTGGCTCCAACCCCCTTCCTGCTTCCATTGATGTGTATCTGAAAGCCGAATATGCCAACAATGACAGTATAAACTGGATACGCAAAGAATTACAGGCACAAAAACAGGTGGTAGCCGATGTGGATTACAAAGAAGCACATGTAAGCGTTGTCAATGACCATATCCGGACAATCAGTATTGTTATCCTGGCCTTTACCGGCCTGCTCATGTTTATTGCACTGGCACTGATCAACAATACGATACGTCTGGCCATCTACTCCAAACGCTTCCTGATCAGAACCATGCAGCTTGTAGGAGCCACACAGGGCTTTATACGAAAACCCTTCCTTTTAACAGGGATGATACAGGGCCTTTATGGTGCTATTATTGCCTTGTTTATGCTGATGGGCTTCTTTTATGTGCTCAACCGGATTTTCCCCTTCCTGGTCAAAATGCTGCTGGATATAAATTTGTTGGCTGAGATGTCAGGCGCATTGGTATTTTTAGGAATTTTGATAGGATTAATCTGTACCTGGTTTGCTGTGCATAAATACCTGAGGATACGGACCAGTGAATTATATTATTAATACGACCATGAGCGAAAAACAAAAAGACGGATTTGCATTGCATAAGGAAAATTATTACTACCTCATTGCCGGAGTAGCGCTCGTAGTTCTCGGTTTTGTGCTGATGTCAGGTGGGGGATCGGATGATCCGAATAAATTCAATCCTGAAATTTTCAGTCCGCGCCGTATTACGGTAGCACCTATTATGATCCTCAGCGGTTATATTGTGGTTCTGGTAGGAATCATGAAAAAGCCTAAAATTCAAGCCTGAGTAAAGCCCTCTTTCTCCTATGAATCTGATTCAATCGGTCGTTCTGGCCATCGTGGAAGGTATTACTGAATTTCTTCCTATTTCCTCAACGGGTCATATGATCATTTTTTCAAATATCATGGGCATAGAGCCTACTGCTTTTGTAAAAATGTTTACCATCGCCATTCAGTTCGGAGCCATCTTATCAGTCGTAGCTTTGTATTGGAAACGGTTTGTACAGAGCATTGATATTTATATCAAACTAGGCATAGCCTTTCTGCCGATAGGAATTATCGGTTTCCTCTTTCACAAAAAAATTGATGCTCTGCTCGAAAATGTAACTGTTGTAGGGATCACACTTTTTCTCGGAGGGGTTGTTTTTCTCTTTATCGACAAATGGCTGGACAAGGGTCTTTCCATTGAATCAAAGACCCTTGATAAACCCCTTGAAGAGAGTGGCAGAACACCGGAAGAAGCGTTGGATAATGTTAAAGCCATCAAAATAGGGTTATTCCAGGCTATTGCCGTTATTCCCGGTGTAAGCCGTTCAGCAGCAACCATTATTGGTGGCCTTACACAAAACCTGAGCCGCAAAGCAGCTGCTGAATTTTCCTTCCTCCTGGCTGTCCCGACAATGTTTGTAGCCACTGTTTTCAAACTTTATAAATACCAAAAGGAAGTCGGTTTTCACAAAGCAGATCTGAGTCTGCTGGCAATAGGAAATGCCATTGCATTCCTGGTGGCCATCTTTGCCATCCGCTTCTTTATCAAATTCGTTACCAAACATGGCTTTAAAGTCTTCGGTTGGTACCGTATCATTGTAGGGGGTGCTATCCTGATCTGCTATTTTCTCAAAGTTCCGCTCCAGGTTCTCTGAATGCAGCAATTCGATTTTCCCGGAGGAGAAGTACTCCTGATTGACAAGCCACTTCGGTGGACTTCCTTTGATGCCGTCAACAAAATCAAGTATGCCATCAAGCATAAGCTGACTACTCCTGAGAGCGGGAAGGTGAAGATAAAGGTAGGCCATGCCGGCACCCTTGATCCGCTCGCCACAGGGCTCCTGATCATTTGTACCGGGAAGGAAACAAAGAATATCGACACCTACCAGGCCCAGGAAAAGGAATATACCGGCACGTTCCGTCTGGGAGCCACTACACCCTGCTTTGATCTGGAAAAAGAAGTGGATGCCATTTTCCCTACCGGGCATATCACAGAAGCAATGATCAGAAAGGCGGCACAGGACTTTACAGGAAAACAGGAACAGGTGCCCCCCTCTTTCTCGGCTGTCAAAACGGATGGGAAACGGGCTTATCAGCTTGCACGGGCAGGGCAGGAAGTTATCCTGAAAGCCAGAAGCATTGAAATCAGCGAATTTGAGATTTGTTCTATCCGTATGCCGGATATTGATTTCCGGATTGTATGCACCAAAGGAACCTATATCCGGTCCATTGCCAGGGATTTTGGACTGGCCCTTGACAGCGGAGCCCATCTTATTGCCCTCAGAAGAACACGAATAGGTTCTTTTATCGTTGAAAAGGCCCGGAGTATCAGCGAATTTGAGGCCCTCCTCTGATTTGAATAATAAATTTGACTTTGGCCCCTGTTTATACCTATATTTGCCCCCCTTATTACTTAACCGTTAATTAATCCCGTAAGATTAGTGTAATGATCAGGATTCATTTTAGTATTACCCAGCTGAATCCTGAATGTTCCCCTGACCTTCTAGAAACCAACCTGAAATAGATGAAACTGTCTGCATTCAAATTCAACCTTCCTAAGGAATTGTTGGCTGAACACCCTGCGAAAAACCGTGACGAAGCAAAATTAATGGTCCTGCATCGTAAGACAGGTAAAATCGAACACAAGAAATTCAAGGATATCATCAACTATTTTGATGATCAGGATGTAATGATCCTGAACAATACCAAGGTATTCCCTGCCCGTTTATATGGCAACAAGGAAAAAACCGGAGCTAAAATTGAAGTTTTCCTGCTTCGTGAACTGAACCGTGACAGCCGCCTCTGGGATGTGCTTGTTGATCCGGCCCGTAAAATCCGTATCGGAAATAAACTTTATTTCGGTGATGATGATATGCTTGTTGCAGAAGTAATTGATAATACCACTTCCCGCGGAAGAACACTCCGCTTTCTGTTCGACGGCCCTTATGAGGAATTCAAGAAAACAATCGAAACCCTCGGACAAACGCCTTTACCTAAATATATCAAACGTACTGTAGCTCCTGAAGATGCAGAACGCTACCAGACCGTATATGCCGAAGTGGAAGGTGCAGTGGCTGCTCCTACTGCCGGACTGCATTTCAGCAAGCAATTGCTCAAGAAGCTGGAGATCAAAGGTGTTCATTTTGCCAATCTGACCCTGCATACCGGATTGGGAAGTTTCCGCCCGGTAGAGGTTGAAGATCTTACCAAGCATAAAATGGATTCGGAGGAAGTCATCATTCCCGAACTTTGCGCCAATATCGTAAACAAAGCCAAGGACGAGAAACGCAAAGTCTGTTCCGTAGGTACCACCACCATGCGTGCCATCGAAACATCGGTTTCTGTTGAAGGGTATCTGAAACCCTATACCGGGTGGACCAATAAATTCATCTTCCCTCCTTATGAATTCAGTGTAGCCAATTGTATGGTTACCAATTTCCATATGCCTGAATCCACCCTGCTTATGCAGGTATGTGCATTCGGAGGCTATGAGTTCGTGATGAAAGCTTACAAGGAAGCTATCAAGGACAAATACCGCTTTTACAGCTACGGCGATGCCATGCTGATTCTCTAGATTGTTGAAAAAAGATTTATAAATCCCGTAACTCCTTGTTACGGGATTTTTTGTGTGCACTACTTTTGTCCGACCAAGCTCTGGGAATTGAAAAGATTTGCAATCATTGTAGGCGGGGGCAGCGGAACACGGATGAATACCCCGGTTCCTAAACAGTTTATGCTGCTCGACGGCAAACCTGTTCTCATGCAGACTTTGCATAAATTTGCCGAAGCGGATCCGGCTATAGAACTCATTGTCGTACTGCGTACCGACCAGCTTGACTTCTGGATTGAGCTCTGCAAGCAACATACATTTACTGTTCCCCACCAACTTACTGACGGAGGCGAAACCCGGTTCCAGTCGGTCAGGAACGGACTGCAACTCATACGGGAAGACGGAATAATTGGTGTTCACGATGCTGCACGACCCCTGGTAAGCACCAAGACTATCCTTACCGCTTTCAAAGCTGCAGAAATGTATGGCAATGCCGTTCCGGCCATTCCCCTTCAGGATTCCATACGACAGATTGTTTCGGGTTTAAGCATAGCTGTTGACCGGACCAAATACTGCGCCATACAGACTCCCCAGTGCTTCTCTGCATCCATCCTCAAAAAAGCCTATGAACAGGAGTATAAATACACCTTTACCGATGATGCCAGTGTAGTGGAAGCTGATGGAGAAAAGATACACCTCATCGACGGCAATTCAGACAATATCAAGATCACCACACCCCGTGATCTGATTATAGCCGATGCCATCCTGAAAAATACGAAGGTCATTTCCGCCTCCAACAAGAGTAATCATACAGATGATTTGAGTTTGCTTTCCTGAATGTTTTAGTGACATTGTCATTCTGAGGCACGCTGGGGAAGATTTGTGGGTAAGCAGTAGCGAAGAATCTCCTTGGATAAACCTTTGAATGCTGTTACGAGGAGATTCTTCGGCGCGGCCACCCGCTATCAACCCCAGCGTGCCTCAGAATGACAAAATTGTGTCCGTTAGAGTATCCTTTTAGCCTTGCTTATAGCTGTCAGCCTCCCGCCTTCTAAATCGCTGATCAGCACCAGCCCCGGCTTCTTCCCCTTCTCCAGCGTTCCGTATTGTTTGCTTATATCCATGAATTCAGCTCCGTTGATACAAGCCCATTCAACAAGAGTTTGCAAGTCAATAGTTGGTATTGCCTCAGCAATCGTTTTCATTTCTTCCAGCACGGAGAGGCTGGTATTGGATGCCAGGCTGTCGGTACCGATTGTAATCTTCAGTCCGGCTTCAAGCATAGCGGAATAATCAGGCAGCTTGTTTTCAATAAACAGGTTGGCCCTTGGGCAGGTAGCCCAGAAAAGCTGTAATGCTCCTGACGGCAGCAGCATATCCTGCTTTGATGCCCGCGTATTATGCACCAGGAGCAGTTTCCTGTTCCGCTTATAATACCCAAGAGTGGATTCAAGGGAAGATGTTCCTGTGGCCTTAAACCAGGAATAATCGAGTTTCAGTACATCATACATTTCCTTCAGTGGGCCGGTGCCTTTTCGGAACAAGTCGTCTTCTACATTACTTTCCTGGCTATGAATACAGAGGATGGTGTTATGCTGGTGGGCATAGGCGCTTATCTTTTCATGCAGAGCCGGACTAACCGTATAAGGCGCATGCGGAACGACGGCACTATGTGTAGTGCTGCCGGGAACCCGGGCAACGAGTTCTTCCCTGAGCTTGCGGGTCTGCAGGAATGATTCAGAGGCCCGGGAAGGATGAAGGTCGAATGCTTCCAGAAAAGTATGGTAATACAGATTCCCGTTTGCTTTCTGATCAAAACTATGGTTGGTGTTGGCAATATCGCCTACAGCTACAATACCGTTTTCAAGCATCTCCTGCTCACCTTTAAGGATATCCTCCAGACTTTCTTCCCGGCTGAAACTTCCCCTTTTACTGATAAATTCCCTGATAAAGCCTGCCATACCGGTGCCTTGTTGCAGGCTGCCTTTCATGACCGACAGTTCGAGATGGCAATGGGTATTGATAAAGCCCGGACAAAGTGCTCCGTGCAGCACCTCCTTTTCAACGCCCGGATAGCGCTCCTTTAGTGTTTCAGCTCCAACATCCAGAATAGTACCTGCCTGATCTGTCACAACAATACCGTTGGGGATAGGAGGTCCGCTAAGGGTAAAAACAAGGTCGGCCTGGAAGCAGCGCATAGAGCGAATGTAGGAAGAAAGCCCGAATGGTCGATTATTCGTAATTTTGCAGGAGTGATGAACCCGAAAACAGATATACGTTCCCTTACGGCCGAAGAAATCAAAGCCTGGTTTGAAACCAAAGGCCAGCCTGCATTCCGTGCCAAACAGGTGGGAGAATGGCTTTGGAAGAAGTCGGCACACAGTTTTGGGGAGATGACCAATCTGTCAAAAGAGCTGAGAGACCTGCTTGAAGCCCATTTTGTGATAAGACCGGTAGAAATTGCCGAATTCCAGGTAAGTAGTGACAGAACGATTAAGAATGCCTTCAAGCTCTATGACCGTTCGGTGGTGGAAGGGGTTCTTATTCCTACTGAACACCGGATGACAGCCTGTATCTCTTCCCAGGTAGGGTGCAGCCTTACCTGTAAATTCTGTGCGACAGGCCGTATGGACAGGCTCCGCAACCTGGATGCTGCAGAGATTTATGACCAGGTTGTGCTCATGCGCCGGCAGAGTGAAGAACACTATCAGATACCCCTCAGCAATATTGTTTACATGGGTATGGGTGAACCCTTACTCAATTACAAGAATGTGATGGAAAGTATTGAGAAGATTACTTCTCCTTCCGGACTTGGTATGTCTCCACAGCGTATCACTGTTTCAACTGCCGGGGTGGCAAAAATGATTTCCAAACTGGGTGATGACGGAGCCCGTTTCAACCTGGCTCTTTCACTGCATGCAGCCAATGATGCCAAGCGCAGCAGCATAATGCCCATCAATGAAAGCAACTCACTCGATGCTCTTGCCGAAGCCCTGAATTATTTTTACGAAAAAACAGGGACCCGGGTGACCTTTGAATATATTGTACTGAAAGATTTTAATGACCAGATTACGGATGCCCGTGAACTGGTTGCTTTTTGTCAGCGGGTAACAGCCAAGGTGAATATTATTGAATACAATCCGATTGATCAGGGTGAATACCAGCAGACAACGGAGAACAGGCTGAATGCCTTTGCCGATCATCTGGAAAAAAACGGGGTGATTGTCAATATACGGCGCAGCCGTGGAAAGGATATTGATGCTGCCTGTGGTCAGCTTGCCAATAAAAACAAAGCTTCTTCAAATTCCAAAGCCCAGCTTGACACCTAAGTTAAGGACAGGAATGGCTATGCGCTGCTGTTTCAGTTCAATCGTAGCTGCATTCAACTCACTGTTTGTTACATTGCTTTCCTGGCCCAGACGCACTCCCACTCCAATATACCAGTCGAGGTAAATGTATTCATCCAGTTCAAGGGTGTTCTGAGAGCCGCAAACGGCGTAAAAGTCCAGGTATTTCTGCTGGTCATGCAGGGTGCCCCGTACATAGTTGCCGGAACTGTTCACATAGATTCCGTTTACATCCTTTCTGTAATTCTTAAGATCCATTTCCGGTGAAAAATAAAAATCTCCGGGAGCTGTATGATGGGGATAAAAACGGATGGCGAATTTTCCACTTAGTCCGCTGAGCTCCGATACATTCGGATCGTTTTTGTCCAAAGGCTGATTCTCCAGCAGTACCTGCTTAAAATAATCCCTGAAAGTAACCCCGGCAGCAGCCTCTATACTTACGTTATGGCTCAGCCTGCGTTCCAGATAAAGAGGAACATCGCCCCTGACAATCAGAAGCGGATTGAATTTCAGGATCCATTTACCTTTACGGGGAAGCGGCATCAATGGTCCTGGAACGGGTTTTTCGGCCACAGGGGGTTTGGCCGGGATAGCCTGAAATAAACTGCCGGGCTGTTCCAAATCGGAAGGGCTGAACACGCTGACCCTGATAAATCCTGGACTGGCAGACGTGTCGCGCTGCTGAGAAACTCCCTGCCCTGCAGCCAGAAGAACAAACCAAAGGATATAACAGGAGCGTTGCAGCATTCTGTTATATTTTACGGTTTATATTTTCTTTAGTTGCAAAAAAAGGATAAAAGAATTTCAGAATCCCATACCAATTTTGACACCAACGGAAATGGTGGGTGAGAATACATCCGTATGCTTGATCCGGATGGCATTGGGATTGCCTTCTTCCGGTATTACATTATTCTCTGATCCAACCCGCAAGCCTATACCGGCATACCAGTCAAAATAAAAATCACTGTCTTCGCTTTCCGTATTCTGAAATCCGGCAATGACCCTCAGGTCCATATAATCCTGCTGATCTCTCAGATTCCCGTTCGCATAGCGTCCGGAACTGTTCATAAAGACTCCGCTTATGTCTTTGCGGTAATCGGTAAAATCAAGTTCAGGTGAAAAGTACAGCTCTGACAATGCAGTCTGGCGTGGATAATAGCGCATTGCCAGCTTTCCGCATCCGCCCATGAGTTGCTGTACATTCGGAATTTTCTGAAATATTGGTTTACCATTGACAAAAGTTTCCTTCCCATAATTATCAAAAACAGGACCGGCTGCTGCTTCCACACTATAGCGCTTCCCCAGCTTGTGTTCAACATAGAAAGGAACCTGCCCGACAATGAATATCAGGGGATTGCATTTAATAATCCATTTGGAATCCGGAGCAGCATCCTCCTTAACCGGTTCTGAAGCAGGCCGTGCCTCCAGTTCCTTAGGAGCCACAATATTGATTTTGCTTGAAGGGATACGAAGCGGATCTGTCCCCCCTCCTGTATTGGTCTGAGCAACAGACTCAACAAGGCCTTCAAAGAAGAGCAACAGAAAACATACATAAGCAAAACCTTGCTTTATCATCCTATCAAATGTAGGTAATTTTCAGTGTTCAGGCAATGCTAAACGATAGGGAAAATGGTAACTTTACCCCTTAACCAGGAGCAGAATATGTTGCTGTATATACATTAAAGACACCCTGAACAGGATGAAGTCCTTGTCTGCTTTCGCATTCTTTCTGTCCCTCATCGTACCCGGTTATTCCCAGATCAATGTCATCTGGGGAGGGCAGCAAGTTGCCAGCCCCAAAAACAGTCATATCACTTCCATTATCGGTTGCGACGATACCCGTATCTACACACTTAAAGAAAAGCAGGGTTTTTGGGGGCATCATCCCTTGTATTATCTTGACTCCTACTCCCGAAAGAATCTGGTCCCGGCAGGAACCGGTGCTTTCAGCTTGCCCAGGCTGCCTGAACGCAGTAATATCCTGGAAAGGGTTTTTGGAAGGGAAGGGAAATACCAGACAGCCGGCATGGAAAAGCTCTTGCTCATAAAAGGCAGCCTCCTGCTTTTCAGTTCTTACTATAACCGGAACGAAAAGAGGAATTATGCTTTTGTACAGACACTGACAGCAAACGGGACTCCGGGTAGCGCTTACAGAACGCTTGATACCATACAGGCTGAGGGGAGGCATGACAAAGGGAATTACGGGTTTATCCTTTCCGGAAATCAGAACCATATCCTGGACATGTATACGGAGCCGGGCGACAAACATGTAAATGCCAGGCTATCTCTCAAACTCTTTGACTCTTCCATGAACCTGAGCTGGTCAAAAATGCTGGAACTGCCCTATGCCAAAAAACTCTTTCATCTGACCCGCACGATGGTGGACGATAAGGGGGATGTGTACTTCCTGGCTAATATAGAGAAGGACGCCCGGCATACAGAAAAACATAAACCGGCCTACCATTACAGCATTCTTTCCTATTCCAATGAACGGAACCAGCTCAGGGAGTATACCATTGATCTGGATGATAAGTTTATCTCCGATATTACATTCCGCATCAACGCCGGGGGGGATTTGATTTGTGCCGGATTCTATTCCAAAAGTTCGGAAAGCAGCGCGGCAGGGTGCTTCTTTCTGAAAATAGATAAGGAAACAAATGAAGTGACAGAACATACTGTCAGGGAGTTTGCCAAAGATTTTCTGCTGGAATTCATGTCAGACCGGAAAATTGAGAAAGGCAGGGAACTGTATAATTTTGATATCGGCAACCTCCTGCTTCGTCCCGATGGAAGTGCCATCATGATTGCCGAACAGTATTTTATGGATGTGGTTTCCTATTACAACCCTGCATCCCATTCATACAATTATTCCTATCATTACTATTATAATGATATTATTGTGCTCGGTTTTGATGCAAAGGGGGAAATCATACTTCAGAAAAAAATCAGCAAGTACCAGCACAGTGTCAATGACGGAGGACCGTATGCTTCTTTTGCGCTTGCCGACGGAGGGGATATGCTCCACTTTATTTATAACGATAACCCGGAGAATACCCACCGTTCGGAAACCGAGCTGGATCATGGGCATGTTTCCAGCATGAATAATCCGGGGCATTCGGTGGTTGTTATGGTTTCGATGGATATGAAAGGGAATACACAACGGACGCAGTTGCTTGATAACCATTCGCATAAAAATTATTCCTGGTTTATGCCCAAGATGAATAAAACACTTGACAGCAATGAAGTAATCCTGTTTGCACAAAAAGGCCGGTATTTCCGGTTTGGACGAATCACACTTTAACACCATCATGGATACCATTGATAAGATCAAAGCTCCGGTAAGGCAGGAAATGGAAGAGTTTGAAAGCAAATTTCTGGCTTCCATGAAAAGCAATGTCCCCTTGCTGGATAAGATTACACATTATATCGTGCGCCGTAAAGGGAAGCAACTCAGGCCGCTTTTTGTATTCCTTACTGCCAGGGCTTCAGGCTCCATTACAGAATCCACACACCGGGCGGCAGCACTTATTGAACTGCTTCATACCGCCACCCTTGTGCATGATGATGTGGTGGATGACTCCAATCTGAGACGGGGGTTTTTTTCTGTCAATGCTTTATGGAAAAACAAGATTGCCGTACTGGTAGGCGACTATCTCCTTTCACGCGGACTGTTGCTTTCCGTCAATAATCAGGAGCACAGGCTGCTGGGTATCGTATCCAATGCCGTGAGGGAAATGAGTGAAGGCGAACTGCTCCAGATAGAAAAAGCAAGAAGGCTGGATATAGCTGAACCGGTGTATTTTGAAATCATCCGTCAGAAAACAGCTTCCCTTATCGCCTCCTGTTGTGCCTGTGGTGCTGCCAGTCACGGAGCCGATGATAAAACCGTGGAAAGCATGAGGCTCTTCGGAGAGCTGACAGGTATAGCTTTTCAGATAAAAGATGATCTCTTCGATTTTGGAAGCGGGGAAGATATCGGCAAACCGACAGGTATCGATATCAAGGAGAAGAAAATGACGCTTCCTCTTATTTATGCGCTGCAGCATGCTTCCGTAAAAGATAAAAGGCATATTATCAGCCTTGTCAAGAACCATAATGAAGAACCTGAAAGTGTAGCTGAAGTCATAGCCTTTGTATTGAAAAGCGGAGGTATAGAATATGCATGCAGCCAGATGCTGCGTTACAGGGATCTGGCTTTTGAACAGCTGAGATTATTCCCCGAATCCGAAGCAAGGAATGCATTGGAACAGCTGGTGATTTATACCACGGAACGAAAAAAATAAACCTATACCCGGTCTCCTAATACATCATTACCATGAAGCAATTGAAGTCTTTAATCCTTCGCCTGAATTTGTTTGCAGGAGCAATCCTGCTCTTAACCGCCCTGCTTGTATCCTGTTCGGAAGGTAATATGCGAAAGAAAGGGGAAAAGAGCGGAGCTGATACGTGTGCAAAACAAGTCTGTTCTCCGGCTGAGAAACGCAGGAAGAATGACAGTATTGCCGACGGAGATTATGTGGTTCGTTACCCGAACGGGATCATCCGTATGAAAGGGCTTTATAAGAACGGAAAACGGGAAGGAGAATGGGTTGCATTTTTTGAGAACGGGAAGGTACAGAGTGAAGGTTATTTTACAAATGGCAAACGGGATCATCATGCCATTGTCTATTCTGAAAACGGGAAGAAAATGTATGAAGGTGACTACAAAGAAGGGGTTCAGGTAGGCAAATGGAATTATTATAAGGAGGATGGCAGTCTGAAAGATGTAGTGGATTATGGCAAAGGCGACAAGGCAGGTGGTAAGTAATATTTACTTTGCTATGTTAACCTGTATGGTGAAGAAGGAATAATCGGACTCGAGAGGAGTTATTTCAAATTGAATTTTTCCGTTGCTTCTGAAACGCATATCCACAAACCCGATATTTGCTTTTTCACCCATGTCTTTGAGCCCGGCATTATGCCGTTGCAGCAGCGCTGCTTCATCCAGTGAATTCACTTCCTCCATCCGCGAGCGTATATGCTCTGTTTTTGAGTTATGGATGAGGTTACTGGCAGTAAGCACATAACGATCTTTCCACTCCCCTATCAGGAACATACCTGTTTTACCTTCTTTACCCGGTTCAGGATCATCGGCATGCTGGTATACATTCTGAAGGAGTTCGATAACCACATTGAATATCTGGTTCCTGACATGATGGTCTCTTTCATCCTGTATACTGGCTTCCGTCATTGCCAGTATTCCTTTCACAATTTCCTGGGTAAAATCACCGCTGTAGATCAGATTCAGGTTATGATCTGTCATGAGACGATGCATTCTTTTAGAAGCCCCGAGCCTGTTTACAGACCCATTTTCGCCGGGATTTTCACTTGATATTTTTAGCTGGAAATAGAAATAGGATTTGGCATCATTGATATCTGAAAAGTCGAATGCCAGTTTATTGCCTGATTTTCGGGCCATCTCCACAAGCCCCAGTCCGGCTCCTCCTTTTTCAGAAAAGGTGCCCTGGGTCAGGATATCATTCGAATAGGTTTTAAGAGCATCCTTATCCAGGCTGTTGACATGATCCAGCTTGCTTCTTAAGGAGTCTATTTCTTTTTTATGGATACTGTTGGCAGAAGTAAGGTAGTAATCCTTGTTCAGGCTCTGGATGATAAAGAAACTGGATGTGCCTTGTTCCTCAACCTGAGCTACTTCACTATGACGGGCTACATTCTGAAGGGATTCGACCATTACAAAATAAAGCTTCTTCTTTACCTTGGTCGATTCGGCATGGGAATCGACAGCAGATTCGGCAAAAGAAAGGATACGGTCGCTTAGCGCCTGGGTAAAGGCACCGTTGTATACATAACTGAAATCAGATTCCTTCAGTAAGCAATGAAGGTCGTATACGAATCCTAAGTTCACAAAGGAGATTATGGTTAATCAAAAATAGGATTTTTTTCGGGAATTAACGATTTCCGGTAATATTCTGTTGAATTTACCGGAATCAGGCAGTGATTTTTTTACTTTCCCGGAGGAGTTCCAGGGCAGCATCAGCAATTGCAGGAGCATCATATCCGCATTCGGCATAGAGTTCTTTCTGCTCTCCATGCTCTATAACACGATCCGGGATTCCCAGACGCCTCACATTAGCCATATAGTGATGATCGGACATGAATTCAAGCACTGCACTGCCCATACCTCCCTGTATACATCCGTCTTCAACGGTAATGACCTTGGTAAAGGACGAGAAAACCTCATGCAGCATGGCTTCATCCAGGGGTTTTACAAAACGCATATCATACAAGGCTGCGCTGATACCCTGTTTTTCCAGTTCACGGCAGGCAGTAAGCGCCAGATTACCTATATGTCCGATACTGAGCACGGCAATATCCTTTCCATCCCTCAGCTTACGTCCTTTCCCAATCTGAATTTCATTGAAAGGTTTCTTCCAGTCGGGCATGACACCGTTACCACGCGGGTATCGGATGGAAAAAGGGAATGCATTTTTATCCAGCTGGGCGGTATACATCAGGTTGCGAAGCTCCTCTTCATTCATGGGAGCGGAAACAACCATATTGGGAATACAACGGAAAAAAGCCATGTCATAGGCACCATGGTGGGTAGGTCCGTCAGCACCTGCCAGTCCTCCCCTGTCGAGGCAGAAAACAACATGCAGATTCTGCAGGGCTACATCATGTATGACCTGATCATAGGCCCTTTGCATAAAAGAAGAATAGATATTACAGAAAGGGATAAGACCCTGTGTAGCCAATCCGGCCGAAAAAGTGACGGCATGCTGTTCGGCAATACCTACGTCAAAAGCCCTGTCGGGCATAGCCTTCATCATAATATTCAGAGAACAGCCTGAAGGCATGGCAGGAGTGATTCCCATCACTTTCGGGTTCTGTTCAGCCAGCTCCACCATGGTATTTCCGAATACATCCTGGTAACGCGGGGGCTGGGGCTCTTTGGGAACCACCTTGATAATTTCACCTGTTTCCTTATTGAACAATCCGGGGGAATGCCAAAGCGTCTGATTGCCTTCTTCTGAAAATTTATATCCCTTTCCTTTCTGGGTAAGCACATGCAGGATTTTCGGTCCTGGTATGCTCTTCATATCACTCAATACTTTTTGAAGCCGTATCACATCATGCCCGTCAACCGGTCCGAAATAACGGAACTTGAGGGATTCAAAGAAATTACTCTGTTTGAGCAGGGTGGCTTTTATTCCGTTTTCAATTTTGGAGACTATTTCCTGGGCATTGGGGCCGAACTTGCTGATTTTACCCAGCAGATTCCAGATATCGTCTTTGAAGCGGTTATAGGTCTGGGAGGTGGTGATATCTGTCAGGTATTCTTTCAGAGCACCCACATTCGGGTCTATGCTCATACAGTTATCATTCAGGATCACCAGCAGATCCGAATTGGCAATACCTCCATGATTGAGGGCTTCAAAGGCCATTCCGGCTGTCAGGGCTCCGTCACCGATAACAGCTATGGCATGCCTGTCTTTTTCCCCTTTATGTTTTGATGCAACAGCCATCCCAAGGGCTGTGGAAATAGAAGTCGAAGAGTGGCCAACCCCCATGGTATCGTATTCACTTTCCTTGCGTTTGGGGAAGCCGCTGATACCCTTGTATAATCTGTTGGTATGAAAGTCTTTACGACGGCCTGTAAGGATCTTGTGTCCGTAAGCCTGATGCCCTACATCCCATACAAGCTGGTCATAGGGTGTATTAAAAGCATAGTGAATGGCTACGGTGAGTTCGACCACACCCAGGCTGGCACCGAAATGTCCGCCTTTCTGCGATACCACGTCAATAATATACTGTCTGAGTTCACGGCATACCTCCGGAAGATCTTCTTCCCTGAGTTTACGGAGATCAGCAGGATAATCAATCTGAGAAAGCAAGGCACCGGCCTTAAAATCCATCGCTTGGGTTATTCAAACAAAGATAATACATTTTTTGGCTCGATTTAATGGCTTAGAAGCGGGTAATTCATCCGGAATAACGCCTGTTTTGCTGAGAAATTGTGCATATCCCCATAAATTTAATCTCCGCCTCGAACCCACACTCACACTGATTTGTTCGTTTTATTTTTATTGCCAAAAAAAATCCCTGGAATATACATTCTTGTTTTGAGTCCAATCTGCATGTAAGCCATACTTTTTCCATTGATTTAAGCATCGCTGTTGCTTGTCACCAAATTTGAGGTATACATACTTAGGATTTAGTTTTCTGGTTGCTTTTCTCTTTTTGATAAAATTTAATCGAAAGGAACATGGCGTTTCCCAGGTTATATTTACTGAATACTCCCCCTTTTCATTCGTCATAACATTTTGACCTTCGATAATGAATATCGTATTAGGAATAATTTTAGTTCCGGACTTTTCGTACATGGCTCCTTTGATGACATATGTTCCTTTCCTGCCTTTTGCCAGAGCATCAGATGGGAAAACAGAATATATAACAATGAGTAATAAAATAAAACGTTTCATTGATTAAGCAATTCAATCATTAACTGTTTATTGTTCCTACGCTTCAAATAAAATTGCAGCTTCCAACTCAGAAGAAATGCGAAAGTTAGTTCCTTTTAATTCGATTAAAATTGGTTTAACTGATTCTATAATACCGTTCTTTTTTGCCTTAACAATAACTCCAAGTGTTCCCGTAATGGAAAGGCCCAATTTTTCTGCTATTTTCCTCGCCTTATAATCATCCAGAATCACAGCACAGTCCGATGTTTCAAGACTGAATGAAAAGCAATCCAACCAGGTAGCTCTTCCCCGAATTCCTGGGCAACTTCAGGAGTAGTAACCAGAATAGGATAAAATTTATTAAGGAGCTCCAGCGCACCTATTTTGGAAAGGATAATCAGACAACCGGTGTCTGATATAATGGTTTCATGCATTGTTGACATCTCTGTTCAGATCCCTGGCAGGATAATTAAACAAAGAGACATTATATTTGCCAAGGAGTTCAGCAAATATTTTTTTAGTCAGTCCAACTAGTTCTGAAGCCTGACCCAGCGAAAGTTTTCCACTCTCATACAACTTTGCGGCCAGGAAAATAGTAACTTCCTTGTCATCCAGGTCTAATGAATCCGGCAATTTAATTTTAAGATGCCTCATATAGCAAATTTAATTAAAATATGGCTTATTTCATAACACCACTCTTCGCCCCTATTTTGATTTCTCCCCTTTTTTCCCGATCTTGTCTAACACGTTAATTCCTCTTCATGCGTTATACAAGGTTTATCGCCCCGGCATTGGGCCTGGTTGTACTGGCCTGTCTTTCTGTCGGGTGGCAGTTCCGCAAACCTGAACTGCCTGCAAAGGCAACAAAGAAAAATCATTCGTTTGAAAGCCGTACCGAAGTCCTCGATGCGCTTCAGACTTTTACCCGTATGGCTGCATTCCCCGATAAAGATATTCCCGACGGAGCGTATATGCATGCATGGCAGGATTACCAGCGCCTCTTTCACCCCCTGCACAATTCCCTCAGTGCTCCTGCACCCTGGAAAAACAGAGGGCCAAATAATATAGGCGGACGGACCATCAGCATTGCCATTGACCCTGTTGATACTGCACTTGTGTTCCTGGGCTCAGCAAGCGGTGGCCTGTGGAAATCAACTCACGGTGGTATCGGTGTCAATGCCTGGACCTATGTTCCTACCGGATTTCCGGTGCTGGGTGTGGGCGCCATCGCTATCAGCCCGGCTAATCATACTACCTTGTTTATCGGTACCGGTGAAACCTATGCATACTCGAATACGGATCTGGGACTGGTTGACCGCACAACACGCGGCACCTTCGGTATCGGTATCCTGAAATCAACCGACGGAGGGGCAACGTGGACACAGGTGCTGAACTGGTCTTACAACCAGAAACACAGTGTATGGGATATTGTTTTCAATCCAAAGAATCCGAACACGATGTATGCCGCCACTACCGAAGGGGTTTACAAATCAACAGACGGAGGTACTACCTGGAATTCCGTATGGGCTGTACAAATGGCCATGGATCTGGAAGTTAACAAAAATGATACGTCCACGCTGTTCTGCGGGGTCGGCAACTTATCCAGTACGGTGAAAGGACTTTACCGCACTACCAACGGTGGTGCAACATGGTCTGTACTAAGCTCCGGTCTGCCCTCTGCCACCAACAACGGACGTACCAGCGTTTCTGCATACCGCAGCGGGGATACACTCATGACCTGTATCAGCAATGCTTTCAATACGATAGGATATTACCAGACTTATAACCGGGGCGTGACCTGGAATATGGTAAGCTCCTATGATGCCTGCCAGTGGCAGGGATGGTATGCGAAAGGAATTTTATACAAAAACGGTCATCCGGATTCTCTGTTGTTCGGAGGCATTGATATCTATGCATCCGGCAACAAGGGAAGCAATATTACGCAGATCTCGTCTATGGGCGGACCTATCACCAATTTTGCTCATTCCGACATTCACAATATTATCAGCAACCCGAAAGACAACAATAAGGTCTATGTCATTTGCGACGGAGGTCTGTTCCGTGCCAATGATTTTGGAAACACATTTTATGATTGCAATGACGGGCTTGTCACCACGCAGATTTATATTGGCGATATTTCCCAGCAGGATTCAACGGTGATGATCGGCGGTATGCAGGATAATTATACGAATACATACCTGGCCAGCCCATACTGGAACAATGCCATTGGAGGTGACGGTGGTTTCAGCATCATTGATCCGACCAATGATATGATACAATATGGATCCTATGAGTACATGAATATTTTTCAGAGTACAGACCGGGGTGTTAATTTCAATAACCAGATCGTCACAAGCCCTTCCAGTGCCAACCTCGGCAATCCGGCTGCTTTCCTCGCTCCGCTTGCATTGGCTCATTCCAATACCTCCCGTTTGTATACAGGAGGTGATTCACTGCTTGTTTCATCCGATCAGGGTACAACCTGGAATGAAAGCGGGCCGGCACCTCTGGCAGGAGGTATGTTTCTGATTGCCCTCGGTGTTTCTGCCACCAATGCAGACTCGATCTATGAAGCAACAGCTCCCGACCCGACCCATCCCTCCCGTGTGTTCCGCAGCGGAAATGCCGGAGCAGCGGTCACCGATATTTCAGCCGGACTGCCGAACCGCTATGTACGTTCTATCAATGTCAACCCCAAAAACAGCCGGGAAGTATATGTCACCTTCAGCGGGTTCGGAACCGGACATATATTCCGTTCACAAAATGCAGGTAACACGTGGACAGACATCAGCACCACTCTACCCGATATGCCTGTGCATTGCCTGCTCATAGATCCTCAGGATCCGGATTACCTCTATGCCGGTTGTGATTTTGGCGTGATGGCTTCAACAGACCGTGGTCTGACATGGACTGCCTTTGATACAGGATTCCCCGATGCGGTGATGATTTATGACCTGAAGTTCTCTGCTTCCAACCGCAATATCGTCGCCTTTACACACGGCCACGGAGCCTATACACGGAAACTTCAGGACACTCCAATGGGTATCTGTGATTATTCATTGAGAGCACAGCATCTTGATATATATCCGGTACCCGCCAGCGACATGATTCATTTTTCCGTACCTCCTGATCTGCCGCTTACCTTCCGTATTTTTGATTTACAGGGAAAGCTGGTTATGGATTGGAAAATAAAATGCGGTGACGGTCTCTACGGAGCCGACATCAGCAAACTCAGCAACGGAACTTACCTGGCTGAAGTGAGAACTTCAACCCGTATACTTACGTCCCGTTTTCTGGTAGCTCACTAAAGCTAATGCACAATCGTGCTGAGTTCAAAACTCCATGCACCCTTTCCATTTTTATCAATCGTAGCAGTCCGGAAAAACCAGGTAAGCCCGGATGTAAGTCCTTCAGCCTCAAACCTGACTTTTGTGCCCAGATAAATCTCTTTCCAGCTATTTGGGTCATTGGGCGTAGAGGTTGCCTGGTAAATATAGGCTCCGCGTTTCACTGCCTTCGTATCCAGCTTCACAGATCCTGCAACAGGGCCGAGCTTAATATTGAATTGCCTTTGCTGGCGTTGAGGCAGCTTCTTAACAATCATCCCCGAACTTTCAATCATGATTTCCGCATTGTCCGGATCCTGATTGGCTTGCAGTTCAACATAGCCACCAAGGGCCTTGAGTGAAATTCTTAGTGTTTTAGCAGCTACATGCATTGCTCCTGCTGTGCCCACAGCCTTTGTCCTTGCAAGAAGGCTGGCTGCTTCCAGGGCATCAATTTCATTGGTAACGGCTGTAAGGCCTGGATTAGGATTCGGAAAGTGTGGATTACCCGTCATTCTGGCTACATAATGCCGGGCATCCACAATAAGCTGGGGTATGCTCTTCCTGTTCAGGAAAAGAGCCACGCTGCGGCGGATTACTTTGGGTTGTGCGCTCATCGTATATTTCTTTTATAATGTTTCTTATTTATTATTTTAAGATCACAAAAGTAAAATACAGAAGAGTTATTTCAAAACAAAATTTGATGCTTTCCTATAAAATACGACTTTACACTTAAATTCACTACGTATATATACTG
>JBIOHC010000020.1:0-62544 GCA_044448685.1 Bacteroidia bacterium | reverse complement strand
TGATATAACTATATAGGATCGGATCCTTCAATCCTTTTTCCCTTTATCTTTACCCTATAAAAACCGGAAAACCCATGTCAACTCAAACTGCTTCTAACGTTTACCTCACCTTCAACGGCAATTGCCGGGAAGCTATGACTTTTTACAATGCCTGTTTAAAAGGTGAAATAGAGATTATGGATTTCGGTGATTCTCCTATGCCTGTTCCGGCTGACGGAAAGAAACTCGTGCTTCATTCCAATATTAAAAAAGACGGAATCCTGATTATGGCTTCCGATACCACACCCGATCGGCCTGTAAACTTTGGAGAACATATGTCTATATCCATCAATTGCGAAAGTGCAGCACAGGCTGATTCCTTTTATACCGCGCTAAGTGCAGGAGGCAAACAAACCATGCCCATGCAGAAAACATTCTGGGGTGCTTATTTCGGGATGCTGACCGATAAGTTCGGCGTTCAGTGGATGTTCAATTATGATGAGCCTAAGTAATTCAACGCACTAAACTGACAGTTCCTTTTTGTGTAATCGTTGTGCCATTGAGTAAGGTGGCATGAAGGTAGTATGCAAAAACACCTGTATTCATTTTCTCTCCCCGGAATATTCCGTTCCAGCATTCTCCTGGTGTTGAAGCTGTAAATACATTTTCTCCCCAACGGTCGTACACTGCAAATGTCATTGTTTGTATACATGTGCCGTACACGCAGAGTTGTTCATTTTTCCCATCACCGTTAGGTGAAAAGTAGTTGGGTACAAAAACATTTCCGCAGGTATTGTCAACGGTGATGATGACACAGGAGCTGTCCGTGCAACCTCCGCTGTTACGTACATGTACACAATATTCAGTTGTGGAAAGAGGGCTGGCGGTTGGGTTGGCGCAGGTGGTACAACTCAGGGCTGTTGCAGGAGTCCAGGAATAGGTTCCACCTCCTGTTGCCTGGAGCATAGTATTTCCGCCAATACTTATGATAACATTGGTGCCGGCCGAAGCTGCCGGAATACTGTCGGCAATGACACTCACTGTGCTGCTCTTGCTGCATCCGTTTGCATCGGTAACCGTGCAGGTATACGTTCCTGTTGTCAGTGAATTTGCGGCAGATGCATTCCCCCCTGCAGGAGCCCAGCTATAGGTAAGTGTTCCTGTTCCTCCTCCTCCTGTTGCCGCAGCAGAGCCATTGTGTAAGCCGCAAGCGGGAGAGGAAGCAATACTTTCTGTAAGCAGGGGCGGGTTGGATAGTGTAAGCACCTGGGTCTGGATACATCCTCCTGCATCGGTAACGGTACAGGTATAATTGCCTGCGCTCAGGTTTGTCGCTGTAGCTGTGTTTCCTCCGGAAGGTGTCCAGCTGTATGTATAAGGGCCTGTTCCTCCGCTTGCATTAACAGTTCCGCTGCCGGTGCTGTTACCAAAGCATAAAGGGTTGTTTTGAGCGGAGAGAACAAGTGTCGGTCCACCGCTGTTTGTAACAGTTGTGGTGGAAGAGATGGTGCAGCCATAGGTATCCGTAATTGTACAGGTATAAGTTCCGGCGGTTAAATTCGTGGCAGTGGCACTGATACCTCCGGATGGAGTCCAGGTATAAGCATAGGATCCTGTACCGCCTCCGGCAGTGGCTGTAGCCGAGCCCGAAGAAGTTCCGCAGGATGCAGGTGTGGACGAACAGGTTAATGTAAGAGTGGGGTTGGTGGTAAGTGTGACCGTTTGAGTTTGCTGGCATCCACCGGCATCTGTTACGGTGCAGGTATAGGCACCTGCAGAAAGCCCATTTGCTGTTGCTGTCGTTCCTCCCGACGGTGACCAGCTATAGGTATAAGGTGATGTCCCTCCGCTGGCTGATACGGTTGCTGCGCCCGTAGCAGCACCGTAACATAAAGGATTGGTATGGGAGGAAAGGGCCACTGTCGGCCCTCCACCACCTCCGGTTACGGTTACAGGTTTTGTGATAGAGTCTTTGCCCAGGGTGCAGTTATACACAATGAGTTTGACCTGATAAGTTCCTGCAGTGCTGAAAGTATGAACAGGATTTGCCAGGGATGAAGTATCGGCTGTGCCGGAAGCAGGATCACCGAAATTCCAGAGCCGGGACTTGATTTCATTACAGTTGGGAATGCTGTTATCTGTAAAAGTTACCTTCAGGGAAGCACATCCGCTGGAAGCAGTATTGCTGAATGCAGCACTGGGTTTGTCAGGTACATATTTCCAGACCTCGAAATGGTTATAGATAAGTGTGGGATGAAAAAGACCTGTGCCGTGGTCATGCCAGTTGGCTCCGCCCACAAGCCAGAAGCCATCCCCGTTTACATAAAATGCATTGGCTCCTTCCATAGCCTCGGGTTTGTTGGCTGTGCCGGCAACTCCCCTGGTTCCATAAACGCCGGTAGGGTTCAGTGTATTGTCACCGCTTACCCAGGTCCACAGATTCGTCGTGGTATTATATCTCCAGAGATCATTCCTGTCAACCTGTCCTATAAGCCCATCATAATATGCACCTCCGAGCATCCAGAGGTTATTGCAGTTGTCTGTCCAGTGTGCACGGGCTTCGATACGCTGGCATGGAATGTTGGAAGGGGCCGGAGTACATTGTGTGCCGTAATTTCCCACTGGTGCTGCAACGGAAGTATTTGTTCCGTTCATCCAGGTCCACATTCCGGTGTTGGTATTGTACATCCACATATCATTCAGGTAATTGATCGTTCCTGAAGCGTCATATCCTTTTCCTCCCCAGAACCAGATATTATCCTGGCTGTCTATCCAGCCCAGATGTATCTGTCTGCATCCCGGCCAGTTTGTCGGGGCAGCTGTTCCTTTAGTGCCATAAACACCTTTCTGATCACCCATTTTATTGCCTCCCATAAAAGCCCATTGATTTATTGCCGGATCAAACTTCCAGAGTTCATTGCTGTGTCTCCATACAAATCCTGTTGAGTCAATACCCTGTCCGCCGAATAACCAAAGTTTGCCCTGGCTGTCTGTTACAGCACAATCTGTTTCTATTCTTCCTCCAGGAGTATTGGCAGGAGCAAAGACTCCTTTCGTTCCATATACTCCGGTAGCGTTGGTGGTATTGGTCCCGGTTACCCAGGTCCATTGATTGGAAAGGGGATCATACATCCACATATCATTGTAGAAGAAACTGCCGGAAGTATTTCCTCCTCCGAACATCCAGAATTTTCCGTTCTTATCGACCCACGATGCGGGACCGAGTCGTCTTACCCCGGGAGTATTGGAAGTCGAAGGTATTCCTTTTGTTCCCCAGGAAGGCACGGTTCCGCTTGAACTGCTGCCCGACATCCAGGTCCACTGGTTAATTGCCGGATCATATTTCCATACATCGGTATGGTCATAAGGGGTCATTGTTTCATATCCTCCGAAAATCCAGAATTTTCCGTTCAGATCTTTCCATTCAACGGCTTCATATCTCGTTCCGGGGTAATTGCTGGGGGATGACACACCCTGTGTGCCGGGCACGACATGTCCGTTCATGGCACTGTCCCCATTCATCCAGGTCCAGGAATTGTAAACCTGGGATGATGCCGGGGCGATGTTGAGGTAAAGAAAAGTACTGATGAATAGTGCGCGAAACATAGATGCTGAACTTCAGGATCAATGTAGAAAGAATTCAGAAAAAAGGGAAGCGCTTTTGCGTTCATTACTGGGTTTCGAAGAGACTGATTTATATCACACATAGAGGTGATCCCTATCCTTGAGTCCGGATGAATACTAACCGAACTTCGTTACAGGAAATAAAACAAGAGTCATGAAAGCCTTATTACTGATGATATTGATGATTGGGGCAGGTTTAAAGGATGCAGGGGCTCAAACTGTCAGTTTATCACCCAAAATGTTCAAGCAGAAATGTGAAGTCTTACATGGAATCATGATTGATGTAAGGACTCCGGAGGAATATCTGGAATCTACCATTCCAGGAGCGATAAATATCAATATGATGGCTCCTGATTTTAAGAAACAGATTGAGAAACTCAATAAAACGAAGGCTTATTTCCTGTTTTGCGGAACAGGTATGCGGAGCGGAGAAGCTGTGGAAGAGATGAAAAAAGCCGGGTTTCTGAAAGTGTTTGATCTGGAAGGGGGCATGACAAGTTGGGAAAGGTATGATTTACCGATAGACTGACTTAGTGTATCATTTCCGGCCAGGGTAATTCAGGTTTTATCCCTACTTTCTTCACCGCATTTCTTCCATAAAATAAAGGAAAATACATAAGTTCGGCCTTGGCAGGGTTAAGGCTGTAGTTTCCGTTATAGCGGGTCTGAAGGTTTAATTCAAAGGTCCAGGTGCCCGCAGGGAGAGATTCGCAGAAAATCAAAACCTTGTTTTTCATGTATTCCCTGTGTACTTCATAAGCCGAAAAAGGTTGCTTTTTATCATTGTAACTGCATCCTGCAGGAATTGGGATTTCAATCATTATATAGTCGGCCTTTTTATGCGCCACAATTTCAGTTTTTAGAATCGTCACCTTCCCGGCTGTAAGTACTTCCTTCTTTTTCCCGTCTTCTTCAAACCATGTTCTGACAGCGTAAAGGTCTTCTTTCTTCTCCGGTTGCAGGTTCCAGTATTTCCGGTAAACAGCCAGATAAACCGGATTCACTCCTTTTTTATCAACCTGTATACTATTTCCGGAAGGCTTCATACGGGCGGTATAGGGGTAGTCTTTGATGGAAACATTTATTCCTCCACTCAACCGGACAATAGGCTTGGCTGTTTTAGCATCGTATTTACCAATAACAGCCGGAAGAATAGTTTCCAGTATGGAAGCACATTCATACGTGTTTCTCCAGTTATTGGTATTGCTGTGTTCAAGGAAATACCGGCGGATACCGGTCAGGTTCTGTTCCTGTCCTTTTTCCTGCTCCAGAATACGGTATGCCATCAGACTCAGCTGAGCGCTGTTATCATACCATTCTGTATTCTGTTCTCCCCAGTAGCATCCGCCAAGTACCGTTTCTTTCTTTTCCTTAATAAGGTTCTGTATATCCTTGCTTATATCCATTCCATTCTCCTGCTTTATCCTCATCAATGCATAACGTTCCCAGGTTCCGGGTTTCTTTTCTTTTTCTGCTTCCTGAATATAGTACCCGGCATTTTTCAGGGCTTTGTTTTCAGACAGGATGCTCATCACATATAACCTTTCGTTTCCTGTAAGTGCCGGAAGCTGGAATTTAAGATCATCAAGACCTTTCTGAACAGAAGGAACAGGTTCTTTTTCCTGTCCTGCCTTTCCAAGAACATGGATACAATACGCTGTCATAAATGTATTGCCAACACCAGAGTTATCCCACCAACCCCAGGAACCATCGGTGCGTTGTGCTTTCTCCAAACGGTGTATGAGACGGGCTATTTCCCTGTTGCCTTTGAAGACCAGGCCCAGTTTTTCATCAATCTTTTGTTGCATAAGGAGGGCATAGAGCTTGGAGGCTATCTGCTCATTGCAGTAATAAGGATACTCATTAATGTATTTCAGTTTGCTCAGGAGGAGGTCCAGGTCATTACCCAAAGCGGATATTTCCAGTGTCCCTCCGGATGTATCAGCAGAGAAACGGAAGGTGGTGTCTTTTTCCAGAAGAAAAAAGGATCCGGCTGACTCTTCTGTTCCGGTCTGAAACACGGGTATGCTTTGCTGAACACCGTCTGAATAGCCCCCTTTTGTTTCCAGTGAATATTCCAGTTGCAGACTGTCATTTGCAGGTGCAACAACGAGTTGGTTCTGATTAAACCCTTTTGTAACCAGTTCAGAGGTCTGGCTCAGTATACGGTCTTTTTGTCTGAACACTGTTTTCACTGTTAAGGGATCCTTGCCATAATTCATCACCTTTCCGACAACCTCTGAGCTGTCGCCCCTCAACAAAAAGCGGGGGGTATTGAGACTGGCAAGCAAGGGTTTAAACGATTTGGTGAAGGCCGATGACTGTCCGCTTTGCATGTTACCGGTAATGGCCAGTGCCCTTGCATTCCATCCGGTAACATCATCCGGAAACCGGAAACGGAAATTAACCACACCGCTGTCATTGGTAAGCAGGTTAGGGGCCCAGTAAGCACAGTCGGAAAAATTTTTGCGCATCTGTTGCTGAGGCCCTTTTTGCCCTCCCGGCCCTTCATACATATAATCCGGATTCTGGCCATGATCGAAAATCCTGTCATACAAAACATTATTCACCTTGATGGGAGGAATGACATTATCGGAATATTTGCCGAGCTGAACCTTATACACATTGCTTTCATCCGGGTCTGCAATGCCATCTCCGTTCACATTGCCTCTGAAAGCAAAAGCGGTTTTCTTTGCATTGACAGCGTCATAATCAACCAGGTGAAATCCTTCTGTTTCATTTTCTTTAATTCTGAATTTGCGGTGAGCGGGAGCAGAACTGTAAAATGCTGAACTATACCTTCTTCTGCGGTAATGAACACGATGGTGATACCTGCGACGGTAATCATAAACGCTTTGCCCATCCACCTCGAGATGAGTCTCGTCATAATAATCATAGGCGTTTATATACGAGTCTCTGGTTCCAAACCAATGATTCGGAGGAGCGAGTGATGATTTATACTTATTCAGTGTGATGGAAGGAAGTTTATCTCCCCAGGCGTTACGGCTGTGCATTTCCACATTATGACCCTGTGAGGCAAGATTATAAAGGGAATAATGATGCAGTGTATCGATTGCCGGGGAAACGTGAATGTTCAATACAGGACTGGTTTCAGCGTTCACAAGAAGGCCAAAGATGCTTATGTTCTGATAGGTAGTGTCGGGCATGATAAACAAATCATACATACCGGCCTCCTTCAGTTGAAACCGGAAACGTCCCTGAGGATCGCATTTAGCCGTTCCGGTTATTCTTCCGTTGCACATGACATAGGTAGTGATATAATCCTGGTGTATGGGCACTTTGATTGTGCCGCTTATCTGCATTGTTTCGGACCCGTAATTAAGATTATAGAAAGCACAACTGACGTTTTCCGGCTTCATGGAAGAGAAAGGCTTAAAATCCGCCTTGTGAATTTTGTCCACATGCATTTTGTTTTCCTGAATGCGAATGGAATGCTTTATGAAATAATTTCCGTGCTCATCGTAATACGTGGCTTTATAAAGACCGGGCTTCAGATTTTCCAGTTTCTTTTTATCACCCCCGAAACTTGACTGCCAGTCGCGCTGAAAACCTATTACCGCATCCATCTGATCAGAACGGATGAGCTCAATTCTGTATACCTCTGCATCTTCCATTTCTGTAAGTGCATAGCTTCCATTGCCGGGTTCGGTATAGGTCCCTTCTGCACAAACACCATAAGGCCGGTCTCCAAATATAAATTCCGGACCTTTACGGAGCACGGATTTCGTAATTACAGTATCGCCGGTATTCCGGAAAGAGTAATAGGAAGCGGATTGAAGTTTTTTAATCGGAGCGGTAATGGCATTACTCGTTACTTCTGATTCATTGATGGTGTATAATAAGCCAGGTTTGAAAACCAGACTTCCTTTATAAGCGCTGCTGTAACTTTCAAGCTGATAATAAATGGTATCGCCCGGTTGAAAAAGAGTGAGGCTTTTATTTCTCATAATCTTGAAGTTGTTTCCCTGCCAGAAGTATTGATCCTGATACTCATTATGCGGTAACTTATCTACCACAAACAGGTGATCGTTAAGAACTTTTTGTTCTTCTTCTGTCAGGCGTTTACTGCGTTTTGCTTCCAGAACACCCTGAGGCAGATGATCCTTGTCAAATGAAAGTTCCAGCTTTTGACCTTTATGGAATTCCACAGAGCTGAGTGTATATTCCCTGTCCCGGGTTCGTATCCGAATAGTATGTTTCCCTTCGGGAGCCAGGAAGGACCAGGGGCTCTTGTCTGCATAATAGGATTTGGTTCCGGGAAGTTTGATGTTGCCAAGGGCAAAAACAGCCTTGTCATCAATGAAGATAAAATAAATAGGCTGGAATTCGTTCTTGCTTACGATAAAGGGAGCAAACTGTGCTTCAACAGTATTTACCGGAAAGTAATGCACAACCAGGCTTTCACCCGGATTATGCAAATGGTAAAAGGGAATGGTATCGAGACGAAGGCGCTTATACCAATAAGATAAATAAGCTGTTCTTTTCTGAATGTGCCGTTGACGTATATTATAGCGCACATACTGTTTCTTTTTAAGTTCCATCGTCTTGTTATAATCGGGCAGGGTTGTTTCCGACTTATCATTGAACTGTGCATTGATGCAGTCCAGGGTGATATTGGCATCTTTAACCGGCCGGGCATCATAATCAAGAACCTTCACTTTTACTTCGGCTTCCTGTCCCGGCCACGTTTCACGGGCTTGTTGCATCACTACCTGCAGGGATTTTTCAGGGGGAAGGATATTCAGTATCTGGCATCGGTTTTCGTTATTGTCACAGACCTGTGTAATGAGCCTGTAGGAGGCATGTCCTGCATCTGCCGAGTGGTATTTGAATTGAGTAGCATGCCCTTTTTTAATTAACACCCCGGCCCGGTATAGTTCAAAATTGAATTGTTTCCCGGAAGGATTGTTCACCCCTGCAAATACGGAATCCTTATTCTTGTATCCATAAGGATGCAGGAATTGGAATGGAATATCAAATTCCCTGGTTAGCCCCTGGCAGTTAACCAGCAGAGACCTGACAGTGGAGGAAGTCCGGAGTTGAAAAGGAAGCTGAACCTGTTCTGTTCGGATGGAATCCCTGTCGTGGCCTAAATACGTAACGAGGGCCTGAACCTTCTCGGGGTTTCCTGGCTTCATATACTTAATAATAAAACAGGAATCCATATCGACAAGCTCCAGTTTAGGAAGCTGTTGATTGATTTTAAAACGTACTGAATCGGAATGAAGTTCATTATTGCTGTTACGAAACCGGGCTTTGCATTCATAAATGACTCCGGATGTTGAAAATACAGAAGGAGGGATGTCAAGACGGGTTTCGCCGGAAGGGTCAAGAGGCAGTGTCTTCGTATAAATATGGTAAGCAAAGTCTTCCGATTCCAGAGCAGGACTCTCAACCGATCGGGTCGTTACTTCCACTTCGGCACTTGCATCAAAGAGGGGAAGTCCGTTGAAATCTGTTCCGGAAAGAAAGACAGATACCGTGTCGTCCGCAGTGTAGATCTTACTCATCCGGAGACTGTAACGGGTCTGATCCAGCTGATAGTCTTCAGTACGGAAACTGCTGGAAAAAAGCTTTTCATTCTGATCCTCCTTTTTTCGGTTTGTTCTGTATAGCTGAACATAATAAGTCTCATCCAGTTTGAATGAATCCGTGAGCACGAATTGGCAAACATAAGCTCCGGGAGAAGCAGGGGAGAGTCTTTTTTTATAGTTAACCTTTTCATATGCCCAGTCATAGTGCTTTTTCCTGATCTTCATTTCCAGCTCTTCCTGCAGGGGTTTTCCTTTATAATTGATGAAGGCTTTCAGCTTAACAGTATCACCAATACGGTAACGGGGAAGATTGAAGGCTATAAAGCCTGTTGCATTTCCCTGGCTTTTCTTCCAGGAAGCATTGAGTTTGGATGCAGTGCGTAAGAACAATGTTTCACCCCTGGCTTCTATCCTCAGATCCCCGCTTTTCTGTCTGCCTGAAAGGACATAGGCTCCGGTCAGAGGATCAAAAGGAACAACCTTATTCCTCAAAGTAATACGGGCATCATTCACTGTGGATTCTGTGTTCTTATCGGTGATATGCAGGGCAAAATCGGCACCGTTATTCAGGATATGCACATTCAGTGCCGAAAGATTGATGAGCTGGTGGCGAAAAACAAGTCCTTCTGAAACCACAAACAGATAATAACCCGGGGAAGGAGTTTTGGAATAAGTTGTATGGGCTGGAAAAGAATCAATACAGCTATGGAAGAAGGAGGAATTTAGTTCTGTCTTAGGGTAGAGATACAATTTTTCGGCTTCTGTAACCGTTAGCTTATAGATATAGGAATAAGGAGCCTCTTTCTCTTTGAAACTTTTTGTATGGGCTTTCTGTCCCCAGGCTGCCGGCAGGATAAGATAAAAAGCAAGTAAGAGCCTGAGTTTCATACTTCGTGAGGGAATGGTCAGTTTCAAAGATAATCGAAAGCGTTTGAGAAAAACACGGATCTTATGCCTTTAAGACGCAGAAGTTCCGGGAGAGTTGCCTGTATTCTGCATTTTTTGCAATCACCCGGTAATCAGGTATGATTCAGGGTTATTAAGATTATGTTATGGATAATTTTCGACGAATGAAGAATCAAGCCCGGTTATAATTCGTAAATTTATGATAATGATCACCTCTTCATGAAGTTTATAAGTTCCCTTTTTATCTTTTTTATTATCTGTACAGGAGCGGAGGCCAAAGCCTTCTCTTACCCTGATATACGCTCATCTTCAAGAGTCGTGGAAGATTTTATTCCGGAAGGATGGTCTGTCCTCGATAGTGTTTCGGGAGATCTGAATTTGGATGGTCTTACAGACAAGGCTCTTGTCATTGAATTCGACGATTCTGTAAAAGAAGCCCGTCCGGATGGATTGACCCGTTTTAACCACCCCAGGATTTTACTTGTTCTTACCCTGAACCCGG
This sequence comes from Bacteroidia bacterium, assembly GCA_044448685.1. Taxonomy (GTDB): domain Bacteria; phylum Bacteroidota; class Bacteroidia; order Palsa-965; family Palsa-965; genus Palsa-965. The sequence continues at coordinate 51,978 of JBIOHC010000020.1, read as the reverse complement.
GAGGTAAGTATACTTTGTCTGTACAGGATAACTCCTTTCTTTACCGGACCGGTGAAGGTGGAATGAAATACGGGGATCCGTTTGAAAAGCTGCAACTTGAAGACGGTGTACTAAGTTTACGGTTTCTGCGTAACAGGGGAGAGATAACCTATGATTTTGAATTCGATGAAGATGAGTTATTGCTTATCGGGGCTACCAATAGTATGGTTAGTGCTGCAGGGTCTATTGAAGAGTGGGATTTTGATTTTGTTTCTCACCGGGCTGTACACACCCTGGGTACGATTGATGAAAAGGATATATATGAAGTATATACCGATATTCCGGGTGCTCAGCTGAAAACCCTGGATGACCTGAAAATGCCCCTGCTTTGGGAGGTATTTGAAAAAGTTTTTATCTGATTCAGTTCCTGATCAGCTGAATAAATCCACTCTGATTATAACTCTTCCCGTCTGTTCCGAGTGCATTAAGAATGTAATAATACGTTCCATCTGAAGCCATCACACCACCTATTGTATATCCATCCCATGTCTGCCCGGGTGCCACAAGCTGTGCTATCATTACACCCCAGCGGTCATAAATTTTCATGTTGAATGCAGCTATGCCCTGATAGTTGACATGGTACAGGTCATTGCTTCCATCACCGTTCGGTGTAAATACATTGGGTACCACAATCCACGAAATAATGTCTTTGACAACAATAACCTGAACATAAACAGAAGTGCATCCGTTGGCATCTGTTACGGTGAGGGTAACAGTAAACGTCCCGCCAGTTCCATAAGTATGGGTGGGAGTTGTTCCATTTCCGGAAGTCCCATCACCAAAGTTCCAGCTGAAAGTTGTTGCATTGGGGGTACTCAGATTGGTAAACAGAACAGGTAGCGGAGCTGTTCCTGAAGTCGTGTCGGGGTGGAAAAGGGCTGTCACGGTGTTTACTTTTACAGTATCTGTAGTACTCACACTGCCGCAGGGATTTGTTGCAGTAACAGTATAAATCCCGGGATTGCTCACATGGATCGTATCGTTCAAGCCGCCTGTGCTCCATGAATAGCTGGTGCCTCCGCTGGCCGTGAGAATGGTAGAGGAGCCTGCACATAACTTGTTAAGCCCTGAAATAAGCGGGACAGGAAGGGGTTTTACCTTAACTGTATCCGATCGGGTTACTGTTCCGCATGCATTTGTAACGGAAACGGTATATACTCCTCCGGTGTTTACTGTAATTGAATTCGTGCTCTGTCCATTGCTCCACGAATAAGTTCCTCCTCCTGAAGCGGTCAGTGTTACATTACCTCCTGCACAAAAAACCGTCGGTCCCGAAGCAAGGATAAGCGCATTTGGCAGGTAACCTGAATTCCGTACCGTATCGTGTATCGTCACCGAACATCCCAGTGAATCTTTAACCGTACATATATACACTCCTGAATCAAGTGCTGTTGCTGCAGGACCTGAGCCTCCTGACGGAGACCAGGAATAGGTATATGTTCCGCTGCCTCCCGAAGGCGCTGCATGTGCTGAACCGTTAGGCTGCTGGCAGGTACAGGAAACGGCATTGCCGGAAGCAGTGAGAAGTGGCGGCTGGGTAATGCTGAATGCCTGTGTTGTTGTACATCCTGATGCATCTGTAACCGTACAGGAATAGCTGCCTGCACAAAGACTGGAAATAGAAGAACTGGCAGAGACCGGTCCCTGCCATGAATACGTATAAGGCCCTGTGCCACCTGATCCTAGTGCGGTGGCACTACCGTTACAGGTCCCGTTACACGCCAGATTCGTCTGCGTGGGGGTAACCGAAAGGGGGGAAGGCTGTGTAATGTTAAAACTCTGAACGGAGCTGCAGCCTCTGGAATCTGTGATGGTACAGCTGTATGTTCCGGAACAAAGGTTGTTCAGTGAAGGAGCAGTTGAAACAGAAGTATTCCAGGAATAGGTATAGGGTCCTGTGCCTCCTGTGGGAGCGACAATTGCGTTTCCTGTACATGCTGCATTACAGCTTAAATTGTTTTGTGCGGGGTTTGACACCAGGGCTGCAGGTGCTTTGATAGTATCTGTTTGAGTTGTAAGGCAGTTGTTGGCATCCCGGATATAGCAGGTATAAATACCGGAACACAGACTGCTTAAGGAATTGCTGCTGCCTCCCGATGACCAGGAATACGTATAAGGTCCTGTTCCCCCGGAAGTGCTTACGGTAATACTGCCTGTACAGGAAGCATTGCAGGAAGGGTTGGTCATTGTGGCGCTGGAAGACGGGGCCCCGTTATTATTGACGACAACAGTGCCTGTCTTTGTGCAGGCAGATCCGTCTGTTACTGTTACCGTATAGGTTCCTGCAGCAAGGCCTGTAATTGCATTGGTACCCTGACCTCCTCCGATACTGTTGGAAGAAGACCAGGAATAAGTCAGTGTTCCTGTTCCTCCACCTGAAGTGACACCGGCGCTTCCGTTACTGGCATTGCAGGTGGCTGCTACGGAAGTCATTGAAGCTGTGATGGCAGAAGGCTGGGTGATAGAAACAGTTTGCGTGGTCTGGCACCCGTTTGCATCCGTAACATGACAGGTATAGGTTCCGGCACAGAGGGAAGTGGCACTGGATGCATTGCCTCCGGAAGGAGACCAGGAATAAGTCATGCTTCCTGTTCCACCGCTTGTGCTTACGGCAGCTGATCCGGTACAAGCCGAATTACATACAGGATTTGTGCTTGACAGCAGGGATGCAGCCGGCGCATTGGTGGCTGAAATGGATACGGAATAGGTTTTCGTACAGGCATTGGCATCGGTTACCGTAAGCGTATAGCTACCCACTGCAAGCCCCGTGGCATTCGGAGTTCCCTGACCGCCGCCAGGAGCCGGATTCCAGCTATACGTATAGGCTGATGTTCCTCCTGTCACACTTACTGAAGCTGTACCCGTATTGCCGGTACAGGAAGTGGAGGTCGCAGATCCAGGTGTGATAGCCAGCACAGCAGGCTGTGTAATACTGAATGGTTGTGTGGTGCTGCATCCTTTGTTATCGGTAACAGTGCAGGTATAACTACCCGGACAGAGTGAGGAAGCGGAGGAAGCGGTGCTGGCACTGCCTGTCCAGGAGTAACTATAAGGACCTGTTCCGCCTGAAGGGTTGACAGTGGCGATACCGTTGCATGCTGCATTGCAGGAGATATTGGTTTGGGCCGGGGTTTCGGAAAGTACAGCAGGCTGTGTAATGTTGATGACCTGAGCTGTGGTGCATGCATTCGCATCGGTGATATGACATGTGAATGTGCCGGCACATAAGGAACCGGCTGTAACACCTGTTCCGCCTGAAGGAGACCAGGAATACGTATATGGAGCCGTTCCACCTGAAGGGTTTACCGTGGCCGATCCGTTACAGGTTCCGTTACAGGATAAATTTGTCACCGTTGCAGCGCTGAAAGTCAATGCGGCGGGCTGCGTTATTGTTGCTGTCTGGGTGGTGGTGCAACCATGGGCATCGGTTATGGTACAAGTATATGTATTGGGGCAAAGAGCACCGGCAACAGACCCTGTTCCTCCTCCACCCGTCCAGGAATAAGTATACCCTGTCGTTCCACCGGAGGGTGTTACGGTAGCGGTTCCGTTACAGGCTGCATTGCAGGTAATATTGGTATGTGCGATTCCTGCCGTCAGTGCAGAAGGCGGTGCTGAAATAGTAAAAATGACGGTATCACCTGCTGAAGTGGGACAAAGCAGGGAGCCTTTGACTACCACAGTATAGGAGCCTGCAGTGAGGTTGGAAATGCTTTGTGTGGTTTGTCCGTTGCTCCAGGAATATATATAAGGAGCTCCGCAAAAAGTCGGATTGGCGGTGGCGGCTCCGAGGTTGGAAGCACACAATGGCTGGGTAACAGCAACGGTCAGTGCCCCCGGAGGTGTGCAGGCTGCAACACTTACGGCTGCGACAAAGGAAGTATTGTCAGTTACACCTCCGCAGGCATACAGCACACCGTTAGAACCGAAAGCAAGATCGAACACCATATCCGGTAAGCCCGAAATGGTATTCAGGAGATTCAGGTTAGGGTCATATTCATAAATATTCGTGTTGGACCCCGCAAATACATTTCCGCATTTGTCTACAACCAGTCCCCCGTTTACCTGTAATGTTGTGCTGCTTCCATTCGAAGCCACATTCTGCCCTCCTGTAATTGTGGTATGATGCAGATGAGCCCCTGTGCCTGCATCCCATTGATCCAGATTCAGCCCGTCAGTCGTATATACATACGCACAGGAAGCAGTCAGCGCATTCATTCCGGGTGAATTGGGCGCTTTTTTATCAAAGTCACGGAAGCTATAACCGGTACGGGCTGTAAAGAGTTTAGTGCCGGTAGAAGGATTATAACATACGAGGGTGTTGTGGGCTCCGCTGGTATATTTAGGCACCGTAGCCGGATTTTTCTGAGCCATATAATTACTGTCAGAACAGAGATGATATATGTTTCCGTTCGGAGCCCAGAAAGTAGCAATGATATCACCCAGTGTGTCGTTCTCTGTAAAGGCGCTTTCAGCTCCGTTAGCTGTATTGACAGATTCAAAATCGCCCAGATTATGGTAACGGCTTACACCATTATAGGTTCCGCCACCAGACTGAATAAGTTTGGTATAGTCGCAGTTGAAGCTGATATTCCAGGTTTCATATTGCAGGGTAGTGCTGCTGCCGGGGCTGGCAGCGCCCCACAGGCGTGTGGTTCCGGTCGGGTCCACCTTGACAGTATTGTAATAGTTAGGGAAATTACCCAGGCCTATGGTGATATAAATATTGCCGGAAGGATCAGCAGCTACATCACCCTGGTAGGTCTGGTTATAACCAAATTTGGTAATCAGATCCAATGTCCATTGCTGTACCCCGCTACTGTTAAATTTGGTGATATGAGTTCTTCCCCCGGCTGTGGTATCAATAGAATAGACGATTGAATTGCCTGCGGCATCAACGGTCACATCATCCGCTGCTTCATGAACAGCAATAGGAGGGCCAACCGTCCAGGGATCTATAACAAGTGTGCCGGCCTTTTGCTCAGTAAGGCCTTGTGCAATACTGAACCCGACTGTTTGGTTGTTCAGGAGGCGGAAAGAAGTCTCCAGCGCCTTCCCATACATTTCCTGTTCTGTTTCATAATGGGATACGGGAGCATGATCAGTCAGTGTTCCCAATGGAGTTTTCAGAAGGATATTGGAAGCCGCATCGGATTCGGGACTGGCTCCTGTGTAATGCATACGAATACTGGAGGGGTCTGCTCCCGGATGAAGGTAATACGTATATTTTATTCCTGCCTCAGGATGAATGGTGAAAACCATATCAATACCCGCATAAATATTTTTATAGGTAATCTTCTTAAAGGCTCTGGCATGTGCAATGACAGGAGTTTGTTTATACAGAAACATATAATTGAAATACTGGGCCTGTTCTTCTTCCGCCTTTATCTCAACCCTGGCATCGGCCCCTTCCATTGTCATACTTACATCGGCAGTATGGGTAATGAATTGCTGATCATCCTCTTCCTCTCCTTCTTCATTCTTAATATTGTTTTTTCTGGAAAAACGTTTCCATTCTTTGTCAGTTGCTTTTTCCATTTTAGAAATCCGGTATGTCACTCCGGTTCGGGTGAAGAAATACTCCGTCACTCCATCCCTGAAGCTGTAGAGGACACTGTTCCCGTCAATACCATGAAGATCTTCAAGCTGGCCTTTGTTTTCAATAAACACCCTGTTGTGAAGACTGTTTACATTCCTGATCCACGATACTGCAGGCGCTGAGCCGGTGAAGGGATGATTTCTCTTGCTTTGTTCGGAAAGGTATATGCTGCCAACAGTCTGGCTGGCATGTGGCTTTATCTGTTGTGCCTGAAAGGCAGTCACTCCAAGAAAGGGCAACAGAAACAATAAACAGAACAACAGGAAATTATATTTCCGTATCATGAATTACAGCTTTATTCCTCCAGTAAATGCTCCGGTAAAAAATGGCTTCAAGGAGGGCCGGGAGATTTCCTGTCGGATCAAAAAAGAGTTATGCTGATGTGTGTTCTGATTGGTTCTTAAAAGTACGTAAAATCCGGACTGTATCCGTATTACCTATTCATTATATTTACAGCCATGGATAGAAGAAAGTTTATTAAAACAGGAGGTATTCTTACCTCTATTGCAGTAGCCGGTCCTGTATTTTCAGGGAAGCCAGGCTTAACAGCCCCTTCCAACCCCTTGTTCAGGAATTTGCATGACAAAATCCGGCCTGTCAGTGCTGAGGAATACACCGGACGGGTGGAGGAGGCCAGGAAGCATCTGCAGGAAAGCGGACTGGATATGATCCTGATGGAGGGAGGCACTTCTATGAACTATTTTTCCGGGATTTCCTGGGGGCGCAGTGAACGCCTCTTCGCACTGGTGATAACACGGAAAGGCGATCCTTTTATCATTGCGCCAAAATTTGAAGAAGGAAGGGCAATGGAGCAGGCCGGTAAATTCAAATTATATACCTGGGAAGAACATGAAAGCCCGTATGAGCTGATTGGAAAATGTCTGAAAGAACGCGCTTTGCTCACTGCCAGGATAGGGATAGAGGAAAGCTCCCGTTTTTTTGTGACAGAAGGCATTCAGAAAGCAATCCCTTCTCTCCAGATACACAGTGCCTTGCCCGTTACAGCCGGATGCAGAAGCATTAAGTCAGCTCATGAAATAGAACTCATGCAGACTGCCAATGAATTTACACGACTGGTATTCACCGATTCTGTCCGGGACCTGAAAGAGGGTATGTCAGAAGCGGAGTTCGGAAAAATCATTTCCGATCGTTTTACACAGGCAGGCGTAGCGGGTGGAGCCCTGGTTCTTTTCGGTGAAGCATCCGCCTACCCTCACGGGTTGAAAAAGGATCATAAGCTCAAAGAAGGTGATGTGGTTCTTATCGATGGTGGTTGTTCCGTTGAAGGATATGAATCGGATGTGACCCGTACAACAGTTTATGGTAAAGCAGGTGATAAGGTGAAAAAGGTATGGGATATTGTACTGAAAGCCCAGGCAGCAGCATTGAAAGCTGCACACCCCGGTGTTGAAGCGGAGGCGGTTGATGCAGCTGCCAGAAATTATATCAATAACTCCGGATATGGCCCCGGATATAAATACTTTACCCATCGCCTTGGGCATGGAATCGGGATGGATGGGCATGAATGGTATTATCTGGTCGGAGGGAATAAAAGACTTCTGTTAAATGGCAATATGTTCAGCAATGAACCCGGAATTTACCTTATTGGTGAGTTCGGAATCAGGATAGAGGATGAAATGCTGATTACCGGCGACGGAGCACGCTTGCTCCTGCCCCCTCCACCCAGTATTGAAGTCCTGTTTTAAGAGCGAATTACAGCTATTAATGTTTTGTTAAACAATATTCAAATACCTTTGAAATAATGTATATTTCGTAACCACTACTAATTCAGACACATGAAAAATCTTTTTAGTAAGCAGGACAAAGAAGAAATACTTCAGCGTATTTCCAGGCTGTCAGAGAATACCCAGCCTCAATGGGGAAAGATGAGCGTTGGGCAGATGCTGAAACATTGTACACTGCCTCTTGCTCTTGCCATGACTAATCCTAAACCAAAAAGAACGCTGATGGGAAGGGTTATTGGAGGTATGGCAAAAGGACCGGTCATTGGGCCTGCTCCATTCAAGAAAAACGGCTTCACACCCAAAGAATTTAAGGTGGAAACAAAGGAAGTCTTCAATGAGCAAAAAACAAAACTTGTTTCCATGCTCGAAAAATTTTCACCGGCATCCGTTTCCGATAAAGTGCATCCATTCTTTGGTCCGCTTACCGAGGCTGAATGGGGAGAAGGTCAGTACAAACACCTGGATCATCATTTGACTCAGTTCGGAGTTTAATTTCGGTATATTTCAGTTAATCCTATTAAGAATACGGCAATGTCAAAAACTATCCGTCAGAAGGTATTGTTCAAAAATACAAACCCTAAGGCTCTGTATGAATTATACATGGATTCCCCCCCAAATGCCGCCAGGTAAATACCCAACGATGTAAACCGGTGACTGAAACTGAATTAGAAAAACTTAAATACCCTATAGGCCGGTTTGAAATGACCGGATCATTCAACCCTGTTCACTATGCTGAATGGAGCAATGTAATCATAGGGTTCCCGGAAAAGCTTGAAGAGGAAGTAAGAGGACTGGAGGAAGAGGAATACCGTTACCGTTACAGGCCCGATGGATGGACTATACTTCAGGTCATTCATCATCTGGCCGACAGCCATATGAATGCGCTGATCCGTTTTAAGCTAACATTGACGGAAGACAAGCCTGTGATCAAACCCTACCAGGAGGCCAAGGTTGCAGAACTCAGTGACAGCCTCTTCTCTCCGGCTGAATCTTCATTGCTTATCATTACCGGATTGCATCAGCGCTGGGGTCAGCTGCTGGGGAGCATGCATGCAGAAGATTTTCAGAGAACGTATTTTCATCCCGAATATAACAAGGAGTTCAGCCTGGATGTTGCCCTGGCTGTTTATGCCTGGCATTGCAAGCACCATCTTGAACATATTCGCCAGGCGAAAACATTCGGAACAAAATTCTGATTAAAGGATTGAGGAATTATTTCTTTCCGGCAGTGTAAAGTTTTTCAGCCTCTTCCCAGTTTACTACTTTCCACCAGTCGTTCACATAATCCATGCGAAGATTCTGATGTTTCAGGTAGTAAGCATGTTCCCAAACATCCAGGGCCAGAACAGGGATTCCTTTGCTCAGTGCAAACTGCATAAGCGGGTTATCCTGATTGGGGGTTGTGGAAATTTCAAGCTTGTAAACATCGTTCACAATAAGCCAGCACCAACCGGAGCCGAAAACACTTTTGGCTTTTTCCCCGAATTTGGTTTTGAATGCATCAAAACTTCCAAACGAAGCTTTAATATCTTCCATTAATTTACCGGAAGGTTCCGGAGCCGGAGCATCCTTGCTTACAGGAGGTTTCATCAGTTTCCAGAAAAAACTGTGATTGAAATGCCCGCCACCATTATTCCTTAGTGCTGCATTACCTTCATGAATAGTACGGCATAATTCGGAGATATCAGCAGGAGCTGATTTACCTGACTCAATTGCCTTGTTCAGGTTGGTGACATAAGCTGCATGATGTTTGCCATGATGAATTTCCATGGTGAGCTTGTCTATAAAAGGCTCCAAAGCATCATAGGCATAGGGCAGAGGAGGTAAAGTATAAATATCGGCAGGAATAGCCGGTGTTGCTGCAGTGAGTGAACCGGGCAGGGCAGAAAGCACCAGCCCTCCGGCCCCCAGCAATGCACTGGTTCGTATAAATTCCCGTCTTTCCATTTTGTTCTTGCTCATAAAATTTCTGTTATGTTATGAAAAATGTATCAATACCTGATTCTTTTCAACAGCCACCCCCTTTTTGACACTGATTTTTTTAACGGTCAGGTCGGCTGGTGATTTAAGCACATTCTCCATTTTCATGGCTTCCAGCACCAGCAAAGGATCTCCCTTTTTTACAGATTGCCCCTCTTCAATTTCTATCCTCAATACCAGTCCCGGCATTGGAGCCTTAAGTTCATTGACTTTTTTGTTGTTCAGATTATCCAGGCCAAGGTTATGAAGAAGTTCGTCATATTGGTCTTTTACCTGGATGGTATATGTACTCCCGTTGATATTTAAAACGGCACGTTTTGCCTCGCGATCCAGGCTGACAACCTCTATATTCCAACCCTTATTGTCTTTGATTACATGAAAACTGCCTGCTTTTAACGCCAGAATATCCATTTCAAAAGGCATATTATCAATGGTTCCGGAATTCTTTTCCAGAAAACGAACCTGTTGTTCCTTGCCTCCGTTTACCGTTACTTTGAATTCAGATGAAGCCATGTGACACTAAATAGTATTTAGTGTACGAAAGTACAAATTTTCAGGGAGGTTTCATCCTATTGAGATAGCCAGTCATCCATTGATTAGACCGCTTATAAAACAGTAGGTCTGAGTGCCGGTATTTTTAGCATCTTTAACTGTTTTTGTCTCCCTAAACAGGGGGTAAACAGTCTTTCGGTAACATCCGGAAGCCATACACCAACCTTACTGCCGTGAAAAAGAGTCTGATTCTAATTCTGTTTGCTTCTGTCCTGGTTCAATCCTGCAAGGAATTCAGGGGTACTGCAAAAAACAACCGGGAAAAAAACACGGTTGCAGTTAATCTCGACACAGTCAAGACAAAACCAAAAGTTCCGGAACCATTGGTTTACAGGGCTGCTGCCACCCGCTATAACGACCTGGTTCATACTAAACTGGACGTACGGTTCGACTATGATAAATGCTACCTGTTCGGGAAAGCCTCGATTACTGCTCATCCACACTTTTATCCTCAAAACACCCTTATACTTGATGCAAGAGGGATGGAATTGCAGGAAGTAGCTCTTCTGGAAGGAAATAACCATAAGAAACTTCAATATACGTATGCAAATGATGTTATTACAATCCTGCTGGATAAGGAATATAAGAAAGACCAGAATTTCACCGTATTCATTGAATATATTGCCAAGCCGAACGAAATAAAGTCGGGAGGAAGTTCAGCCATAAGCAATGATAAAGGCTTATATTTTATCAACCCCCTCGGCAAAGACAAAAACAAACCTGTTCAGGTCTGGACACAGGGCGAAACGCAAAGTAATTCTGTTTGGTTTCCGACAATAGACCGTACCAATCAGCGTCAGACAGATGAAATATTCATGACTGTTCCGAATAAATATGTGACACTTTCGAACGGGAATCTTATCTCATCGACTGAGAATGCGGATGGAACCCGCACAGATTATTGGAATATGAAGTTACCCCATGCTCCATATCTGGTAATGATGGCTGTAGGAAATTTCAGCGTTGTAAAGGATAAATGGAGAGACAGAGAAGTTAATTATTATGTGGAGCCCGAATTTGCCCGCTATGCCAAAGCAATTTTCGGGAATACTCCTGAAATGATGGAGTGCTTTTCCAAAAAACTTGGAGTTGATTTCGCCTGGCCGAAATATAGTCAGATCGTAGTTCGTGATTATGTTTCAGGAGCAATGGAAAATACAAGTGCAACCCTGCATGGAGAATTCCTTCAGCAAACAGAGCGGGAGCTGCTCGATCGGGACAATGAAGCGGTAATATCTCATGAGCTTTTCCATCAGTGGTTCGGGGATCTGGTTACCTGTGAATCCTGGTCCAATCTTCCGCTCAATGAAAGTTTCGCCACCTATGGGGAATATATATGGGAAGAATATAAGCGGGGTCGCGATGCGGCAGATATGCATGGATATTTGAATAACTCCGTTTATCTCAGGGAATCTAAAAGCGGTAAAGATCTCAACCTGATCCGCTTTCAATATGATGACAAGGAAGATATGTTTGATGCACATTCTTATCAGAAGGGTGGCGCTGTACTGCATATGCTGCGTAAATATGTTGGTGACGAAGCCTTCTTTGCTTCTCTCCGGTACTACCTTGAAACCAATAAGTTCACTCCGGTTGAAATTCATCATCTCAGACTCGCTTTTGAACATGTAACAGGAGAGGACCTGAACTGGTTCTTCAATCAATGGTTTCTGAATCCCGGACATCCGGACCTGGATATTAAATATGCCTATGATGAAACCGGAAAAAAGGAAACAGTCACCATTACACAAACCCAGGATTTTACACGTTTCGCTCTTTTCAGGATCCCGATGATGGTTGATATTTATGCAGGCGGAAAAACGGAACGCAAAATGATCACGGTAACTAAAGCATCTGAAGACTTTGTATTCGAATGCGCGGCCAAACCTGAACTGGTGAATGTGGATGCTGAAAAAATGTTGCTATGTACCAAGAAGGATAATCATACTGTAGAGGAATGGATATACATGTATTCCAATGCCCCCCTGTATCTCGACAGGCTGGAAGCAATCCAGGCTTTGTCTAAAAATGCTTCGGTGGCAGGAGCAAAGCCAACCTTGTTAAAAGCCATGGATGATAAATTTTGGAAAATACGTGAAACGGCTATGCGGAGTCTGGATGGGAAAATGGAGAATGATGCAACCTTCAGACAAAAACTGATCAACATTGCAGGTAAGGACGAAAAGGCAGAAGTAAGAGTGAATGCATTGGAAGTGCTGATGAAAAATTTTCCGAAAGATGAGAGTTTGCTGGCGGTATATAAAAACGGCCTTAAAGATCAGAGTTATGGTGTGATCGGTGAATGCCTGAACGGAATAGTGAAGCAAAATTCAGCAATGGGATTGAATGAAGCCAAAGCATTCCGGGATGAAACAAGCACCTATATACTTTCTCCTTTGTGCTCTATCTATTCTAATTACGGCTCAGATGAAGATCTTTCATTTTATCAGCATATTGCCCCCCTTTACAGGAGCTGGGATCAGACCACTTTTTTGGGCAGCCTGGGAACTTTTCTGAGAGACAGGTGTAAAGATGAAACCGTGGTGAAAGGAATGCCCTTGCTTGTTGATATGACACGGAATTCGGCCAATAAGTATGTTAAATATTATGGATTCAGTGCCTTGAACGGACTTCTGAATCATTACCAGGATTTGCAGGATAAGACGCAGCATAGAATAGATGAATTAAAAACGGTTGCAAATGGCACCTCCGGAGATCCCAAAACAGGAGAAGGAAAGACAAAAAGATCCAAGACTACAGAACCTGTGGTTGATGAAGCGACAAGGACAAAAGCCATGGCCGATGAAAAGGTATTGGAAGACAGGTTGACAGGATACAAAGAAATGACCCGTATAATAAACGACGGCATTGCCACTGTCAAGAAGCATGATGATGCTGAATAACCGCTAAGCCCCCCAACGGTCCAGCAGTTGCAGGTAATCCTGCCGCGTGATCATTTCCGCTCCCATGCTTTCCAGATGGCTGGTATATACCTGGCAGTCTATCAGTTTCCAGCGGCTCCCGGTAACCAGGTGAATAAGGGCTGTTTTGGAAGCATTGGGAATACGGCTGAACATGCTTTCACCGCAAAATACATTTCCGCAAACAACTCCGTAAAGCCCTCCGACTAACTGCCCTTCTTTCCAGACTTCGACAGAATGGGCGTGACCAAGTCGGTGCAATTCCAGGTAAGCCGATTTCATGTCTTTTGTAATCCAGGTTCCTTTCTGATCCTTTCTGCGTATGGAAGCACATGAATCTATCACTTCCTGAAAGGATCTGTTATACGTTATTTCAAACAGCTGGTGATGAATAACAGCCTGCATGGAAGAAGAAATATGAAGTTTATCAGGAAAAAGAACACAGCGTTCCGGAGGAGAAAACCAAAGCAGGGGTTGCCCCTTTACAGGCCAGGGAAATATCCCGTTCCGGTAAGCAAGCAGTAAACGGGCTATTGTCAGATCGCCGCCTATAGCCAGTAACCCATCCGCTTCGGCCAGGGAAGGGTGGGGGAAGCTCAGTTCATCTGAAAGCCGGAATAACATTTAATTGCCGTTTTCATAACCGCTGTCAATACGAAGTGCAGTTCCGAAAGAGGCAGCAACAGCCATTTCATCACACCGATTGTTCTCCACATTGCTGGCATGGCCTTTCACCCAATGGAATTTAATTTTATGCTTAGGATAGATACGCAGAAAACGTTGCCAGAGGTCGGCATTTTTTTTGCCGGCGAAATACTTTTTTTCCCAATTAAAGACCCATCCTTTCTCCACAGAATCAACAACATATTTGCTGTCGGAAAATACTGTTACCTGGCTGCCTGGCTTTTTCAAGGTCTCAAGTGCCACAATAACACTCAGAAGCTCCATCCGGTTATTGGTCGTCCTCCTGAATCCTTCGGAAAGCTCCTTTCTGTGCACACCTGAAAGCATCACAACACCATACCCGCCTGGTCCGGGATTGCCTCTCGCCGCTCCGTCAGTGTATATGCTTATCATTTGGGTAGGATAATGCCCGCATTGGTGGTAAAAAGCTTGACTGCTATAGCGAGCAGGATAATTCCGAAGACTTTACGGAGGATATTGATACCACCCGGACCCAGAATTGTTTCTATCCGGTAGATGTTTTTCAAAACGAAATATACAAAAACCAGATTGATAAGAATAGCTATGATAATGCTTTCCATTTTGTATTCAGCTCTCATGGAGAGTAATGTTGTTAAGGTACCAGTCCCGGCAATAAGCGGAAAGGCAATTGGAACAATGGAAGCTGTTGCGGACGATTCGTCTTTATAAAACCGCATACCGAGAATCATTTCCAGGGCCAGGAAGAAAATAATGAGGGACCCTGCTATGGCAAAAGAATGTACATCTATTCCGATAAGCTGAAGCATACGCTCCCCGATAAACATGAATGCAATCATGATTCCGCCTGAAACCAGGGTTACCTTACCGGAATCAATGACCCCTACTTTTTGCTTCAGGTCGAGTAGTACAGGCAGGGAACCGATTACATCCACCACTGCAAAAAGAACCATTGTGGCGGTTAATATTTCATGGAAATCGAAAACCATATTCAGTGTTTTAGACAAAAATACAAAGATTTTAAGCATGGCTTTCAAATGCAAAACCTTGAATTTCATCGGATATTCTATATCTTTCGCTGGATTTCATGAAACTTATTCCCGGGTATATTATTTCCATGACCAAGAGGTTAGCAGACTGCCTTTTAAAAAGGTTGTCAGTATCGGGTTTTATTGTCGTGATACTGAGCCTTGTTTCAGTCTCCACATCAAATGCCCAGGGCGATTGCGAATTCTTCGGAAGAACCATCAAGGACAATCATCCTCTGGCAGGCGCTTCGGTGAATGTAACAATAGACGGGCATGATTATAAATCCCTTACTACAGGAAGCAATGGAAGGTTTAAACTGACCCTGGATCTGGGACATCAGTATAAAATAAGTTTTTCGGCTCAAGGTTGTGTCGATATGTTCATGACACTTGATTTCAGGGTGCCTAAGGAAAAAATGGGAATATACCCCCAATACAAGACAGATATACCTTTTTTCGAACCTGGCAGCAAGGCAGTTCGTGTCAATAAATACAAAGATCAGCCTTTCATCAAGGTCATTTTTGACGGAAACGGTGGATTTAAAGATGATCCGGAATATAAATTCACAGAAGATATTGTCATTGATCAGGCTGAAGAATTGAGAAAGCAAGCTGCCATAGCTGCTGCTGCTGCTGAACAAAAAGCAAAAGAAGAGGCGGACAAGAAGGCTAAAGAGGATGCCCTGGCCGAAGAAGCCAGGAAAGCTAAAGCTGCTGCAGAACAAAAAGCGCTTGAAGATGCTGTAGCGCGTGCTAAGGATGATGAGAGCCGAAAGAAGGCGGAAGAGGCATTGAAAGCCAAGCAGCAGGAAACAATGGAATCGGAAGCCATGAGGCTGGAAAAAGAAAAACAGGAAAAATCTGCATTGGAGAAAAAGAACAAAGGAATCCGGACTCAGTATGAGAATGATTTGTTGAAAATGGTTGCTGAAAGTGAGAAAAAGGCAAATCTGCAGAAATACAATAATATGAAGAATGAAGCGGAGTCCAGATCCGTTATTCAAAGTATGCGTAAAGCTGCAGAACTTAAAGCCAATGCTGAATTATTACGTAATCAGGAAAAAGAAAAAGCGGCGAAAACACTCGTGAATAAGCAAACCAAGATGAGTCAGCTCAAAAAACTGATAGAAGCTGCAGCACTTACAGAGCGAACCATACGCGTGTCGACAGAGCCGGCCAAAGATCCTCATTCCTATACCCATGTTTCTGAACCTAATATTGTGGTTGCAATAACGGAAGGTGTGCTTTCGGACATCCGGATTACCAGCATTACCGATGGGGCTTTGCAACTCAATTATAAAGAGGAAAAGTATGTTTGGGGCACAACCTACTACTACAAAGACAATAAAGAGATTGACGAACTGACGTATCACTCTGATCTGAAAAAATATGTTCATACCAAGTAAAATGCAGCAATTAAGGCAATGCCTGCTGCTCCTCTTCCTGGTGCAGCTGCTGCACCTGCCATTGGCAGCCCAGACTACCAGCTTTATCAATTATGGTGTGGAGCAGGGTATTTCCCAAAGCCAGGTTCAGACTCTTGCTCAGGATGATGAGGGAAATCTTTGGATAGGTACACTTGCAGGATTGACTAAGTATAACGGAAAGACATTTACAACCTATTCTAAAAAGAGTGGAATGGCAGAGGATTGGGTTACTGCCTGTTTCAAAGATCAGTATGGGGATTTATGGTTCGGACACTGGGCCGGGGGGGTTACCCGCTACAACAGCAAGAAGAAATCATTTGAAGACATGCATCTGGAGGAATACACCCGTTTTAAAACGGTAACCTCTATCATGGAAGATTCGAAAGGTTATTTCTGGATTGGTACAGAAGGCTCCGGGGTATTTATCTATGACCCTGTCAAAAATAAAATGTTTGCCCTTTCCAAAAAGGACGGGCTGGTGAGCGATAATATTTACAAAGTCGTAACCGACCACCTCGGTAATATCTGGATTGCCACGGATATGGGTATAACGCTCTATGACCCCCGCCTTGATATAAGTTCAAAAACCTCTTTCAGTCTATTGAATAGCAGCAATGGACTTATCAGTGATAAAATAACGGCTCTTGCCCTGGTCAATAAGAATGAGATGTGGGTTGGAACAGCTGATGCAGGGGCAATGATGATTCCCGTGCCTGATAACTTTTCTCAGAAAAATCCCTCGGCCGGACTTAGCTCGGCAGCAATCGTATTCAACACCGTGCGTGGCCTTAAATCAAATTTTGTGAATGTGGTTTATGAAGATAATTTGCATAATGTATGGGTGGGAACTACTTCCGGAGGTGCAACGAAGATTATGCCCTTCAAAAGCAACAGCCGGAATGAGGCTCTCCATAAAGCCATCATGAAAAGTTACAGTACAAAACAGGGCCTTAATTATTTCAATGTCAATTCCATTTTCCAGGACAGGGAGCAGAATGTGTGGATTGGAACAGATCTGGGTTTGAATCAATACAGGGGCGACCGGTTTATTCTGCTTGATCAGGCAGATGGGATTTCCAATAATATTATCTGGTCAACAATCTGTGATCATGAAGGAAACTTGTGGCTGGGAACAAATGACGGACTCACCAAGGTCACCTTCGATTCCGATCCGGTTAACAATGAAGAAAAATTCCGCATCTCAACCTACACCATAAAAGATGGATTAAGCAGTAATGTGATCCTTTCCAGCTTTGAGGACAGCAACGGAAATATGTGGTTCGGAACGGGATTCGGAGGGGTCTGTATGCTGGAAAAAGGTAAAGGGAAATTCAAAACATTCAGCACTGTCAATGGACTCGCTAGTGATGTAGTATATGCTATCAATGAAGACAGCAAAGGAAATCTCTGGTTCGGAACAAAAGAGGGAGTGTCGAAATATGAGATTGATTCAAGGACGTTCCGCAACTTCACAACTGCTGACGGGCTTGGAGGAGATTATGTATACCGTATATTCCGCGATGGTAAGGGGATATTGTGGTTTGGAGCATTAGGAGGAAATCTGAGTGTTTATGACGGATCCAGTTTCATGAAATACGATGAAACCAATGGAATAGACCATCGGTTTATTTTGGCCATCAGTGAAGACAAAGACCATAATATCTGGTTCGGATCCTATGGAGGCGGACTTTTTAAATATGACGGAAAGAAGTTTCATAACTTATCCACCCGCGATGGTATGATGACAGATTCTCCTTATTCCATCATTTCTGACAATGACAATAATATCTGGATAGGCCATAACAGAGGAATTGATAAATATCTTCCGGCAGAGAACCGATTTATTCATTACGGACGCAGTGAAGGATTCTTAGGCGTGGAAGCAAATCCGAATGCTACCTGTAAGGACAAAAAAGGAAATATATGGTTTGGAACCATTATGGGAGTTGTTCGCTTCAGTCCTTCAGAAGACAAGCCAAATACTGTTCCTCCCCGTGTATTCATTTCCGGCATAAAAATATTTATGAAGGATGCTGAATTTCCCATTAACAGCAAATTCTCTTACAGCCAGAATCACCTCACCTTTGTATTCAACGGAGTGAGTCTTACCAACCCTGAAAAGGTATTGTACCAGTATAAGCTGGAAGGCTTTGACAAAGACTGGTCCCCACTTGCCCAGAATGTGAACGAAGCAGTCTACTCAAACGTACCTCCCGGTACCTATAAATTTCAGGTAAAAGCATCTAATAATGACGGTATTTGGAGTGAAAAGCCAGCTGAATATACATTTTCTGTTAAACCACCCTTTTGGCAAACACTTACATTCTACATAGGAGTACTGCTTTTTGCCGTATTCGGTATTTATGTGTTTGATATGGTCAGGACACGTAATCTGAAGGCCGCTAAAAAACGCCTGGAAGCAATGGTCGAAGAACGCACACTCGAACTGGCGGTTAAAAACAATGAACTGGCTGAAAAGAATAAGGACATTACCGACAGTATACGATATGCCCAACGCATACAGGAAACACTGATGCCATCTGTCAAAGAGATACGCAAAGGAATACCGGATGCTTTTATATTGTATAAACCAAAGGATATTGTTAGCGGAGACTTCGTGTTTTACCGTGAACTAAAGAACGGTAATGATCAGCTGATCCAGATTGCTGCAATCGATTGTACGGGGCATGGGGTTCCTGGGGCATTTATGAGTATCGTGGCGCATAATATGCTTGAATGGGCTGTGAATGTGGACCCAAGCAGCTCTCCGGCTGTCATTCTTGACAGGCTTAACAAAGGTATGAGTGAGCGCATGATGCACAGCGTTCAGGAGTACCGTATAAGAGATGGTATGGATATTTCTTTCTGTACATTCAATAAAACAAAAATGACACTGGAATATGCAGGGGCATACAATCCGGTTTATCTCATCCGTAATAAAGTGATTTCGGAATACAAAGCCGATAAAATTTCAATCGGCAGCTTCTTTGAAGACAAGGGCAAGCTGTATACCAATCATTTAATAGAGGTCAAACCAAGTGACAGTGTTTATCTTTTCTCCGATGGTTACGTGGATCAGTTTGGAGGCCCTACCGGAAAGAAATATAAATCAAATCAGCTGAAACAGTTCCTTGTTACGATTCAACATCTTGCAATGGAAGAGCAGCGCGAATCACTTGAAAACAATCTTGATGCCTGGAGAGGTAATCTGGAACAGGTTGACGATATTCTTATTGTCGGGTTCAGAGTCTGAGGTTATTGACCCCATTCGTCAATTTCAATATCCATAGGATATTTATATTTTTCAAAACGGAGCTTACCGAAATTTTTCGGGGTCTTTTCCTTAAACACTTCCCCTTCAGACCCGGGTAGTACATTTGCTGCGGCACAGGTATGTGAATAGCTGGTCAGGTACCAGTCCTTCTGTTTTGGTATCCATTCAAAACGGGCAGAAACAGTGCATTTCTGGGTCCCATCGGCGATAACATGCTGTATGGTGAATATCCCCGGAGTGCAGAGGATGTTACTGAACGGATCCTGCCCTCCCAGATTCTGAACAATGGCCTTGTCATTCCGTCCGGCTTCTGTATAATGAATGTAATCATCTTGTCCGAGCAGGATAATCAAAATGCGTTGCTGATAATTCTTATTCCCTGGGAACAATTTTTTCAGAACCGAATCACCAAGGCTGTGGTCAAAACCAAGGATCATGAGTTGATCTTTGATAGAATCCCTGTTCAGGTCAGCCTCATAATGAAACAACATTTTATATCCTTTCGGAACATGAGCCTTTAAAGCCTCATCAGTTTGAGCAGAGGAACAGATACCTGCGCAGAATAAAAAAACGAATAGCAACCATTTGAACATCTTGTCTGGTGTCTTATGTCTTGGTTCTTGACTCTAACCACAGAGGGAATATCCGCAACTGATACATTTGATACAGCCCTCTTCATAAATGATTCCATCGGGGTCTCCACATTGGGGACATGATTTTCCGGCCCGTGTTCCGCTGGGTATGAATTTTGTAAGAGCACGTGCCACGCCCGACTTCCAGGTATTAATTTGATCATCATACAGGTGCAGGGTTTTAACTAGCTCCAATACCTGTAAGAGGGCCATTCCCTGCCTGAGAACACCTGAGATCAGTTTAGCATAATTCCAATATTCACTGTTGAAAGAGCGGGATAATCCTTGCAACAGCACGGTTTGTCCTTCAGTAGTCGTATACTGAAAGTCGTATCGATTTTCGGGAGGATCTGAAGCAGGCAGTTTGGTTTTGATCACCTTACCGGCAAGAACATAAGAGGGTAATCTGAAAGAATCATCTTCTTTACCGGTAAAGATTTCATAGGGCTTTGCCTTGAGTAATCCGATCACCGCAATCCAATGTTCTTTCCCGTTCAGGAAACGAATCACTTCCGCGTCAAGTACAGCAGGTCGAGCAGGTGCTTGCGGTTCAGATTCTTTTTTGCTGAGTACAGCAATATTTTCTTTTTCCGCAATCAGTACACCATTACGAGCCCCTTCCCGGTAGATCGTTAATCCTTTCAATCCTTGTTTCCAGGCCTCCAGATATATTTCCCCGGTTTTTTCAGGAGTTACTCCTGAAGGCAGATTGATCGTGGAACTGATGGAATGCGTTACATATTTCTGAATGATACTTTGGAGTCGGATCCGTTTCAACCAATCTATTTCCGAAGCAGTTGATCCTTTATAAGGACTTTTTTCAGGCTCTTTTTCCCCGGTCAGATCCATCCATTTTTTAAGCCCCGGGTGATAAACAGAAAACTCCTGCCATGCATCTCCGCTTTCATCTGTAAAATCCGTCCGTGCCTGTTTATCATTGGCCTGAATTTTTTTACGCCTTTTATAAGAGAGCATAAAAACAGGCTCTATTCCGGATGAAGTTCTGGAAAGCAGGCTTAGTGTTCCGGTAGGAGCAACCGTACTGATTGATATATTCCTCCGGCCGAACTTCATCATACGTGTGTATTGTTCAGGGAATTCTTTTTTCATCATGGCAACGAAGCCTGATTTTTTTTCTGTTGCAGGATTGAAACCCTTAAAGGCTCCCCGTTCCAATGCCATATCGATGGAACTGTCAAATTCGGCCCTGCATTTCGTTTTCATTATCTGTTCGGCCACTTCAAAGGCCGGATCCGAATCAAAGACAAAGCCCAGGCTGGCAAAGGTGTCTGCAAGCCCTGTAAAGCCAAGCCCCGTTCGCCTTCCCTTTTTTCCATTGGCATGAATCAGTTCCCAGGTTTCTTTTTCCACCATTTTTATGGTGGAAGGCTCAGGGTCTTTTTTTATTTTATCAAGGATTCGTTCTATTGTTTCCAGTTCAAGATCAACCAGATTATCCATAAGCCTCTGGGCCTCGTAAACAACTTCATGGAATTTTTCAAAATCGAAATAAGCTTTAGGAGAAAAAGGGTGAATAACAAAGCTGACAAGGTTAATTGCAATGAGACGGCAACTGTCTCCTCCCTGCATGGCAATTTCGGAGCAGGGATTGGTACTTATATTTTTAAACCCCGGATATAAGGAGGATGTGGAATACGTATGCTGACGGTCCCAAAATATAATTCCCGGTTCAGCTGTTTGGTGTGCACAATTCACAATGGTATTCCACAGTTCTTTGGCCGGAATGTTCCTGGTAAACCGGGGTTTCGTTGAATTGACCGGAAACCTGAGCCGGAATGATTTGCCACCTGCTACAGCCTGCATGAATTCATCACTGATGCGGACAGAGACATTGGCTCCTGTAATTTTATGCAGATCCTGTTTGATACGGACAAACTGTTCTATGTCGGGATGAGCCACATCCATCGTAATCATGAGTGCACCTCTTCGCCCGTTCTGTGCTACTTCCCGTGTGGTATTGGAGAACCGTTCCATAAAAGATACCGCACCGGATGTACTTGAAGCAGCATTGTGTACGAATAACCCCGATGGCCGTAAGGAGCTGATATCTATACCTACTCCGCAACGTCGTTTAAAAAGCTGAGCTAACTGCTGATCGGTATAAAGAATTCCTCCGTATGAATCATGAATGGGAGGAAGAACAATGCAGTTGGAAAGGGATGCAAGCGTAACCCGGTTGCCAAGGTTGGCCATGACACTCCCCTGAGGTATGATATAGCGGAAGTCTTTCAGATAACCGTATATTTTCTGTTCTGTAAGGGCCAGACGTTTCTGACCGTAGGCCGAAAGTTTAGTGATGGCAGGAATCCGGCCTTTTTTCAGGATGTATTCCTTTTCTTTTATTGAAAAAGCTTTGGCCAGCCTGTGATGCATATCATCCGGGGTCTGTTCCAGAAATCGACCTCCCTTATCTTTCAGGGCATATTTACTCAGCCAGCAGGACGCTGCCAACTCATCACCCTGAAAATAGGCAAGGGTTTTCGGGAAAACCTGTTCGTAGGAGTAACTTATTTTTCCCATCTCCATTGTTTCTCGAGCAACAATTCATCCTTGAGGTTGGACTTGATAAAAAATGCTTTTGTCTCTTCTTCACTTAGCTTTTTGGCCGGGAGGGATGAGGCATCTGCGAGGGCGTAGAGCATCATGGCAGTGAAGGTTGCGCATCGGCTCATATGCTCCGGATTAACAAGGGAGAAATCATCCTTGTTGGAATGATAGAACTTATAGACATAGGGATCCAGGCTCCCTTCGGGGCTGAGTGTAGGAATTCCTTGTTCCAGGAATGGCTGGTGGTCGCTATGAAGCCCTGCGCTGTTTTCAAAACTGCCTTTAAAGGAAGGCTCCACAGCCTGCATATCTGAAATGACCTTCTTGACAAAGGCTTCCATTTCCGGCCTTCCTCCGGCATTAAAGCCCTGGGTATTTCCAGCCATATCCAGGTTAATAACCATCCGGATCTGGCCAAGCGTATTCTTTTTTATTCTTTCCCTTACCATGGCTCTGGAGCCCAGCAAGCCTTGTTCTTCTCCCATAAAGGTTACGAAGCGTATCGTACGGCGGGGTTTGATGTTAAGTTTTTTGAAAATCCGCGCAATCTCCAGCACGGTAAAAGAGCCTATCCCGTTATCAATAGCTCCTGTAGCCAGATCCCAGCTATCCAGATGTCCGCAGAGAATAATCTCCTCCGATTTCATATCCGTTCCCGGAAGTGTTGCAACAATATTGCCTGCTTTTATATTTCCGCTTTGATTGTGCATGACAACACGGGCATAAACGACAGGTGATAATTTGAGACACTGACGCAGGCTAAGCCCGTCTTCCTGGCAAATGCAAATCGCCGGAATGGTGATCAGTGTACCGTCTACAGATGCTGTACCGGTCAGAAGGATTCTGCCTTCAACCTGGTTAATAAAAATACATCCTTTAGCCCCGAATTGCATAGCCAGGGCAGCTTTTTCGGAACGATGCAGATTGCGGAGTGTTGAATCTTTTGGATAAATGCCCAGATTCAGCAATATGATCTTTCCTTTTATACTGTCATGGTGCTGTTCAAAATCCTTTCTTAATCCATTATCCAGGTCTATAATACGGGCAAATACATCTGCCTGCAAAGGGGTATGAGCCAGGCTCACGACTTCAGCTATGGTAACACAGCCTGCATTCCCGGGATCCAGTTTATTCGGAAACCCTGTTCCTGACACTGGTCTTGGACGGAGAGTATCCGAACCGCTGTAATATAAATTCAGTTTTACATCCTTTCGTCTCCAGGCATCAACTTCAAACTCTTCTAAACGGGTGTCCGCATAACCATATTTTTTGAAAAGATTAAGTGCGAAGAGCTCCGCTTTTTTACCATTCTCACTTCCTGTGAGCCGGTGTCCGATCTGGGATGTGGCTGTTTTCAGCTCCTCTGCAACTTTTTGATTATGCAATTCCTCAGCCCGGATAGAGGTAAAAACGTCCTTTTGCCGATCTGTTTGCACAGGAAGCAAGGGAAAGGCCATCAACAACACGGATATTCCGCTTAGGATACTCACAGAAAGAAGGAAGCGCTTCATTATTTCATTACATTTGAATAAGACAATAATACAGATTTTTTATGAAGGTGCTGGGTCTTATCAGGCATGCCAAATCGGACTGGGATAATCCGGATCTGGAGGACTTTGAAAGGCCTCTCAATGCCAGAGGATACAGGGATGCAAGACGAATGGCCGAACAGATAAAGGCCAGGGGTTATACTCCGGATTATATACTCAGCAGTACGGCAATCCGGGCGGCTTCCACGGCCCTTATTTTTTCCCGTTTTTTTCGCCTTTCGAACACCAATATAGGGTTTGATCCCCGTCTATATGCATGCACGGAAAAAGCTTTTATGGACGTACTCAAAAGCCTGCCTCCTTCCGCTTCCACTTGTTTCGTTTTCGGCCATAATGAGACATTGAGTCAGATAGCTGCTCATTTAACAGATGATAAGGTCGCGGAGGTTCCTACCTGCGGGGTGGTGATCCTGCAAGCGAACAGCACCCGATGGGAGGAGCTGGAAGAAGGAGAACTCCTATTGTTCGACTATCCCAAGAAATTCAGCCCGGAGTGAGAGGGGCAGGGAGATGCCGGCGTATTATGTTTATGTTAAACCAATCAGGATTAGTTTAATGCCCGCAATTTTTTTGAAACTTTATGGTTAGAAGCGCAATGTACTTGATACAAAAGAAGAAGACCTCCAAACAGCCTAAGAAAAAAAGAATACCTTTTTCCTACAGGGATCTTAGCTGGCTGTCATTTAACGACCGGGTACTTCAGGAAGCTGCCGATGATTCAGTGCCATTGATGGAGCGGATCCGGTTTCTGGGAATTTTTTCGAATAACCGGGATGAGTTCTTCCGGGTGCGGGTTGCCACGATAAAACGTATGGTACGCCTTGGTAAGAAAGGCCTGGATCTGATTGGGCAGGATCCTGTTGATGTGCTGGAGAAGATCGTTGAGTTTTCCAAGGAAAGTGAAGAGAAGTTCGATCAGGTATACCGAAACATTTTGCAGGAGCTTGAAAAGCACAGAATTTTTATACGCAATGAAACCGGGCTCAGCCCTGATCAGGCAAAATTTGTGAAAGATTATTTTCATGATGAAGTGATGCCCTCCCTTGTTCCGATTATGCTCGACAGGAACCGGGAGTTTCCATATCTGAAAGACAAATCCATTTATTTAGCTATACGCCTTGTCCGGGAAGGGAAGAAATCCAGGTATTCCCTGGTTGAGGTTCCTACCGATTCTATTTCCCGGTTTCTGGTACTTCCCCATGAGGGAGCCAACCGGTATGTGATGCTGCTGGATGATGTGATCCGTTTTTGTCTTCATGAAATGTTTTACCTCTTTGATTACGACCGTATTGAAGCTCATACCATAAAGCTCACCAGGGATGCCGAACTGGATATTGATACAGATGTTTCTCAGACAATTCTTGAAAAAATTTCCAGAAGCTTAAAAAAACGTAAGCTGGGTCAGCCTGTCCGTTTTGTGTATGATACGGAAATGCCCGATGAGACCCTGGATTATTTTTCAAAGCGTATTAAATTCATTGGTTCAGATAGTTTGATTCCCGGCGGACGCTATCATAACTTCAAGGATTTTATGAAATTTCCGGATCTTGGAATGAAGGAATTACGTTACCCGCCCCGTCAACCCGTGAGCCATCCCGACCTGCCTGATGGAGTAAGCATGTTCCGGGTAATACGGAAAAAGGATATCATGCTTCACTATCCTTATCAGAGTTTCCGGCATATTATTGACTTACTCAGGGAGGCCTCCATTGACCCTAAAGTGGTATCAATCAGTACGACGCTATATCGTGCAGCACGAAATTCCAATGTGATGAATGCCCTCATTAATGCAGTCAAGAATGGGAAACAGGTAACCGTAGTGGTTGAACTCCAGGCCCGGTTTGATGAGGAAAACAATATATACTGGGCCAACCGATTGCAGGAGGAAGGGGCCCGTGTCATTTACGGGGTGGCCGGTCTAAAGGTGCATTCCAAACTGGTTCTTATTCAACGCAGGGAGGACAGGAAAAATGTAAGGTATGCCCATATAGGAACGGGTAATTTTAACGAACAAACGGCAAAAATATATTCGGATAAAAGTCTGCTTACTGCAGATCCGAGGATCACCGGAGAAGTTGAACAACTTTTTACTTTTTTCGCGGACAATCTCAAGGTTGGAGCCTTCAAACATTTGCTCGTTGCCCCTTTCAATATGAGAAAGAAATTTCTGCAACTTATTAACACAGAAATTGAAAATGCCCGGAAAAAAAAGAAGTCAGGAATCATTATCAAAATGAACAGTTTAACAGATCCTGAATTGATCCGTAAGTTGTATGAAGCCAGTATTGCCGGGGTGGAGATAAAACTTATCATACGCGGAATCTGTTCCCTCGTCACCGAAACAGAAGGGTTCAGCCAGAATATAAAAGCCATCAGTATAGTAGGCCGGTACCTGGAACATGCCCGGGTGTTCATATTTTGTAACGGAGGAGAAGAGAAGTATTTTATATCTTCGGCAGACTGGATGATACGGAATCTGGATCACCGTTCTGAAGTGGCAGTGCCGATTTACAGTAAGGAGATTCAGAAGGAGATGAGCGAAGTTATCCAGCTCCAACTAAAAGATAATACAAAAGCCAGAGTGCTGAATAAGAGGCAGGATAATCGTTTACGTGCAAAGACAGGCAGCGCCCGATTTGTTTCACAGGAAGAAATTTATAAGTTTTTTAATAGCAGAGAACGCAAACCGGAACTAAAAGAAAAGAAACCAGTACTTGAGATTCGCAGCAATTGATATAGGCTCCAATGCCGTCCGCCTTCTGCTCTGCAATGTGTATGACGACGGAGAAGAGGGGATTTTTAAGAAAGCCGATCTGGTACGTGTGCCTCTTCGCCTTGGGGAAGATGCATTCCTGAAAAAAAAGATTTCCGAAAAAAGAATTGAAAAATTGCTGACGGTCATGAAGTCGTTCAAATTGCTGATCGACTTTTATGAAGTACAGGGTATTAAGGCCTGTGCCACTTCGGCATTAAGGGAAGCATTGAACGGGCCCGAGATAGTGGAAAGGATACGAAAGGAATGCGGTCTGAAAGTGGAAATCATTGATGGAAAGACGGAAGCTGAAATAGTCTATTCCAACCATATTGCCGAAAAGCTTGACAAGGCGAGTGATTACCTCTATATTGATGTAGGCGGAGGAAGCACTGAAGTGACCCTCTTCTCCAAAAATGTATGCGTTGCTTCCCGGTCTTTCAATATCGGAACAATACGCTTGCTTCATGAACAAATCACCAAAGAGCAATGGCGTGACTTCAGGGAATGGATTCGAACTACCACGGAAGGATTTCATCCCCTGACAGCTATTGGTTCGGGAGGGAATATCAATAAGATTTTTAAGATGTCCAGGCGTAAACAGAGTAAGCCTCTGAGCTACGACAAACTGAAGGATATATGTGAATTCATTGAATCATTTCCCCTGGAAGACAGGATCAAGGTACTTGGCCTGAATCAGGACCGTGCCGATGTGATAGTCCCGGCTGCGAAGATATTTCTAACCATCATGAAAGCGGCCTCTATAGAAAAAATTCTGGTTCCTCAGATTGGTATGGCTGATGGTATTATTCATCAGCTGTATGAAGATTTAAGGCAAAAAAAAACGGAAAAAGTGGCGACACCGATTCCGTTGGGAATTAAAAACTGACCTTACAGGGCAGGGCGGAACTGGGAAAGAAACCGCATATCATTTTCACTGAAAAGCCTTAGATCCTTAACCTGGTAACGCAGCATTGTGATACGCTCTATGCCCATTCCGAAAGCAAATCCTGAATATTCTTTACTGTCTATTTTACAGTTTTCAAGAACCTGAGGATCCACCATTCCGCAGCCAAGAATTTCGACCCAGCCACTGTGTTTGCAAATTGAACAGCCTTTCCCTTCACAAAAATTGCAGGAAATATCCATCTCAGCACTGGGCTCAGTAAAGGGAAAATAGGAAGGTCTCAGCCTTATCTCCGTTTTTTCGCCGAACATTTCTCTGGCAAAATACAACATGCATTGTTTGAGATCAGCAAAGGAAACGCCTTTGTCAACATAAAGCCCTTCTGTCTGATGGAAAAAACAATGAGCCCTGGCTGATATGGCTTCATTTCTGTATACCCTTCCCGGCATGATGGCCCGTAAAGGAGGTGTCTGGGTTTCCATCAGCCTCACCTGGACCGATGAGGTATGCGTTCTCAGTGCCATTTCAGGGCTGATAAAAAAAGTGTCCTGCATATCCCTGGCTGGGTGGTTGGGAGCAAAATTCAAAGCAGTAAAATTATGCCAGTCATCCTCAATTTCAGGTCCATCGGCAACCGTAAATCCAATACGGGAAAAGATTTCGGTGATCTGATTCCGGATAATGCTCAGCGGATGTCTGGTACCTGTTATAGCGATATTGCCCGGAAGAGTCAGGTCGTCATGTCCGGTTGTCTGATCCTGATTTTCTTCAAAAAGCTGACGGAACTCATCAACACGTTCTTGTGCCTTATCACGCAACTCATTCAGGCGCTGACCCATTTCTTTCTTCAGCTCAGCGGGAACATTTCTGAACTCCTCAAAAAGCAGGCTTATCTTCCCTTTTTTACTAAGCAGGTTTAGTCTGAATTCTTCAGCCTGGTCCTTGCTTTCGGCACGAAATGTCTTGATTTCTTCAAGCAGGGATTCAATTTTTTCTTTCATAAGTACGAATGTTGAGTCCCCTATTTTTCAATGAAGGAAAAAGTCATGTGAATATCCTTTTTCGGTCTGTCATACTGATCCTTTTCGACCCCGGCAATTTTATCCACCACATCCAGTCCTTCATAAACTTCTCCGAAAACAGTATAACCTCCATCCAGATGAGGAGCACCTCCTATGGTTTTGTAGGCAGTACGTTGCTCGGCAGTGAGTTTATAAGGTTGTTTCTCCAGTTCTTTATCAAGGAATGGCTGGATTTTTGCAATCTGAATCTGCATACTGTCCCCTTTCTTTTCCTGCTGAAGACGCATCAGCATTGTTCGGGTAGAAATGTTTTCCGGTTTATTTATATATTCAGTAAACAGTTGCTGAAGTATTTGCCCTTTCAGCCTCAGTTCAACCTGGTTCAGGAGTGTATCGGTAAAAGTCCGGCCCTGGACAATATAGAACTGACAACCGGAACTCTCTTTTCTTGGGTTTACTTCATCACTTTCACGGGCTCCTGCAAGGGCACCTTTTTTATGGTAATACTTAGTATTGAACTCTGCAGGGATGGTATAGCCTACATTTCCATTACCAAGAGGAATGCCAGGAGCCGCTTTTTTGGAATCCACATCTCCGCCCTGTATCATAAAACCTTCAATAACACGGTGAAAGAGGGTTCCGTTTAAGGTACTGTCCTTAACCAGTTTGATAAAATTATCCCTGTGTTTAGGGGTTTCGTTATACAGCCTTATTTTCATGTCCCCCATATCCGTATGGATAAGGATTCTTGTTCCAGGTTCTTTTACTTCTTTTTTCTCTTCTTTTTTCACTTCATTTACCGTATTTTGTCCCTTTTTATGGACAGAACAGGATGAAAGGATGGATAAAATCAAAATAAAAGGAGCGAGTCGTTTCATAATTTGTTAAAAACTTCTATATTTGTGTATAGCAAAGGTAATAATTTAGAATCATCTGCTCATTCGTTAGAGGCAGCTAATCATCCAAATGGATCAAAACCTGATATGGATTTACTGATGAAGAAAATTGTCCCTGCCCTTGCCCTGATTCTATTTATTGGTGTGTTAACTTCAGGTTGTCAGAAAGATACGTTGTGTCAAGGGGATGTATACGTTGTCCGGAAAGACAATGGGAAGCCTGTTGCCAATTCCTTGGTATGGTCTCATTACATCTCGACTTCCGGTGGTACCAGTTCCCGAAGCGATAAACAATACACAGATGCTTCCGGTCATGTTCACGTAAATCTGAATTTGCCCGCCATTCTTACAATTACTGCCAATGTTCCGGCAGGTTATCCAAGTCTGGCGAATCCTGCACCTATGAATTCAGCCGATTCCACGACTCTCCGTTTCGAATCGGGAGCCACAAATTCCTGTAAAATTGCCCTTTAGTTAATTTCGGTGGTGTCTGTCAATTTCTTCATGTATTCCACAATAGCCTCTTTCATAAGCTGTTCCTGTTGCATTGGCTTGAGATGAGGTAATTTGGAAGTCGCCTTAAAATGAGGCCAGCCATCTTCATCATTTCCTTCAAATTCATAGAATCCATAGGGAGTAAGCAACGTGCAAATGGCAACATGCATCACTTCCAGTTTCTGATCCTTGGTGAACTTCCTGTTGCATTTTCCCAGTTCCTGAACACCGATCAGGAATAAAATACCTTGTACATCAAGGCCTGGGCCGAAGAGCTCTTCTATTTTGGCTACAGCGTCCTTCCACTCCAGATTACGATCATGTTCCATGGTGCGAAGGTATAATATGATTTAGGATTTTGGAATTATGATTTAAGATTTGAATTGTCGTTAACAACGGAACATGAATAAGTTATTCCAAAGGACCCTATAGCTTTGAGCTTTTAAGCAGAAATTAGGGGTATGAATTATATTGATATC
Organism: Bacteroidia bacterium; assembly: GCA_044448685.1. GTDB lineage: Bacteria > Bacteroidota > Bacteroidia > Palsa-965 > Palsa-965 > Palsa-965. The sequence goes on along the minus strand of JBIOHC010000020.1, from coordinate 21,449 downwards.
ATCATTTGTGTGCCGGTAGCCTGGGGTCTTTACAAGGGATTTCGTAAAGGCCTGATCATAGAAGTGGCTACATTGATTTCGTTGTTAGGGGCGGTGTGGGTGGCTGTCAATTTTTCCGATTTCATCAGCCGGATGATTCGCGAAAAACTACATTGGAACAATACCTATGTTCCGGTCATTTCTTTCGTACTGCTATTCATTGGGGTATTGGCAGGGGTTTATGCCCTGGCTAAACTTATAGAGCGATCCATTGATGCCGCTTCCCTGGGCCCTGTCAATAAAATAACGGGCGCACTTTTCGGAGCTTTCAAATTCGCTCTGATTCTGAGTGTTCTCTTTTTCCTGATTGATGCAGTTGAAAAAAGTGTACCGGTATTCACTTCAGAAAAGAAAAGCAGTTCCCTGCTGTATAAGCCCATAGCATCCATTGCACCAATGGTAATTCCAGGTTTGAAGGATAGCCGTATGGTTAAGGCGGTTAAGGAAAAGGCAGAAAATTAAAGTCCGTCTTCAATAGCCCTTACACCGGGCAAGGTGCCGCTTTCAATATATTCAAGAAGGGCTCCTCCACCGGTCGAGACATAGCTCACCTCTTTGCCTAACTTATATTTATTAATAGCAGCCACGGAATCACCACCTCCTATGAGAGAATATGCTCCTTTGGCTGTAGCATCCGCGATGGAATGTGCAACAGATTGTGTGCCGGCTTCAAAGGCTTTCATTTCAAAAACACCCATAGGGCCGTTCCAGAGGATAGTACGGGAAGATGCAATAACACAGGCATAATCCTTTATGGTTTGAGGCCCAATATCCAGGCCCATCCAATTATCAGGTATGGCATTGATAGGGCAAATCCGGGTTTGCGCAGTTTCAGAGAAGGCATCAGCAGCAACAGCATCAACGGGGAGGTGAAAATGTACTCCCTTGCGTTTTGCATCTTCCAGAATTTTAATGGCTGTATCGAGTCGTTCATTCTCCACCAGTGATTTCCCTATATGGCCTCCCTGAGCTTTGATAAATGTAAATGCCATCCCACCGCCTATGATGATATGGTTGGCTTTATTCAGGAGTTGTTGGAGAATCAGGATTTTATCAGACACTTTGGCTCCTCCAAGAATGGCTGTAAAAGGCTTTTCAGATCCCAGGAGTACTTTATTGATGCTTGCCACCTCATTGGCCATGACATAACCGAAACATTTCCTGCCCGGGAAAAACTGTGCTATTACCGCCGTTGAAGCATGTGAACGGTGAGCTGTCCCGAATGCGTCATTAACATAAAAGTTGCCCAATTCGGAAAGCTGTCTGGCAAATGCCAGATCACCTCCTTCTTCCTGTTTGTGAAACCGAAGATTTTCAAGAATCAGGACTTCTCCTTCTTTCAGCCCGGTAGCTGCTTCTTTAGCGGCCTGACCAATACAATCGGGGGCAAAATGAACAGGTTTTCCACCAAGCAGTGAGCTTGTATGAGCACAAACGTGACGCAGGGAATACTTATCTGCATACCCTTCTTTGGGGCGGCCGAGGTGTGACATAAGAATAACAGATCCTCCGTCTTTCAGTATTTTCTCGATAGTTGGTATCGCAGCCCTGATACGGGTATCATCGGTTATTTGAAAAGAATCATTCAGTGGAACATTGAAATCAACCCGGATGAGTACTTTCATTCCGGAGAACTGGAAATCATCGACTGTTTTCATAGGTATGAAGATTCAGGTGGAATAAGCCCGAGTGCAAAATTAACACAATATTAATTGAGGAGATTCGTGTTAATGGCTGTCAGTTAAAAAAGAATGAACCTCAACCGTTACAAGGCTGAGGTTCATGATCGTAGTCAGTAAATAAAAGGCTACAGGAAGTCGTTTGCAAGGTTTGCCAGTTCGCTGCGTTCCCCTTTTTCGAGGGTTATGTGTGCATACAAAGGTTGATTCTTGATCCTGTCTATTAAATAAGAAAGACCGTTACTTTGGGTATCCAGGTAGGGAGTATCGATCTGGAAAATATCACCGGTGAACACAATTTTTGTGTTCTGACCGGCACGGCTTATTACTGTTTTCACTTCATGCGGAGTCAGATTCTGGGCTTCATCCACAATAAAGAATACATTGGAAAGACTTCTGCCTCTGATATATGCAAGAGGGCATACGACCAGTTTTTCAGTTTCCACCATTTCATTCAGAAGTTTGTGTTCCTTGTCCTTTTCACTGAACTGGCTGCGTATGTATTTCAGGTTATCCCAGAGTGGCTCCATATAAGGGTTGAGCTTTGACTTGATATCTCCGGGCAGGTAACCAATATCTTTGTTACTAAGCGGAACAATGGGACGGGCGAGGTATATCTGGTGATAATTGCGTCTCTGTTCAAGGGCTCCGGCCAGGGAAAGAAGTGTTTTTCCTGTTCCGGCAACCCCTTGTATGGTTACAAGACTGATATTCGGATTCATAATGGCATCAAGGGCAAAGGCCTGTTCAGCATTCCTTGGGTTGATAGCCAGTGCGCTTTGTTTTCGGACCCTTTCCACATGATCTGTGGCAGGATTATAATGACACAATACGGATTTCTGACCATTTTTCAATACAAAAAAATGGTTGGCAATGGGCTTCATTTTCTTCAATGCAGATTCTGCCGTGCAGGATCCCTTTTCATAAATCTCATTGATGGCTGTAATGGGTACTTTTTCAACAGTTGTACGACCTGTGTAGAGTTCGCTCAGGTCCTTGATCTTACCGGTTTCATAATCTTCGGCCGTAAGGCTCAGGGATTTAGCCTTCAGACGGAGGTTAATGTCTTTTGTAACCAATACCACTTTCCGGTCCTTATAGGTCTCGGCCAGATACAAGGCACAATTAATAATACGGTGATCGGCTTTTCGCTCCCCGAATACACGTTCAGCATCTACAGATGCTTTCTGGTTCATTTCAATTTTGAAAAGACCGTGTCCCTTTCCATTTATATTGATCCAATCCTGAAGCGTATGCTTTCCTGATATCTTATCTATATACCGTATGAATTCCCGGGCAGAAAAGTTTTTCGTGTCATTACCCTTTTTAAAATTATCCAGCTCTTCCAGCACTGTGATCGGAATCACTACATCGTGCTCCTTAAAGTTTTTGATGGCATTGTGATCATAAATGATTACTGAAGTGTCAAGAACGAAGATCTTTTTGTCGCTGCGCATGAAGAACATATTAGTAAGTAATGATAAAACTATAAAAGACCCGACAGTGTTTTCCAAATGCTGTATAAAGAAATGAACACTTATGTGTTTACAGTATACCTGTTGATCTTCACAAAAGCCTTGCAGTGACTTGTCGTAAGCCCTTTTTTTAGTCTCCTGTTTTACCTTATTCGTCGACATATTAAACAGTCCTTAGTAAGCCCGGGAACCAGAAGCCCCGGTCATAGCCGGATAATTTGTTCAGCGACAGGCTGTTTTAATTAACAGCCTGTCGTTTTTTATGTTCACCCTCACAATTTTCGTAATTTTGTAGTGGAATATGTTGCCTGTTTCTGAAGAAATAACTAACCTTACGCCTTCTTAAGAACCTGATAAATCAATCAACTATGAACCCTGCCAGCACATCAATGGACTACCTGCCCATCTTGCTAATGTTTTTGGTGGCTGTAGGTTTTGTTGTCTTTGTGATGGTCGTAACCCATGCCCTGGGACCTAAGAAAAAGTCCAAAATAAAGCTGGATGTTTTTGAGTGTGGTATTGAAGCTCAGGGAAATGCCCGGGTTCCGTTTTCTGTAAAATATTTCCTTGTTGCCATATTATTTGTACTATTTGACGTGGAGGTTATCTTCATGTATCCCTGGGCTGTTAATTTCCGGGCCTTGCATGCAACAGGATTATTTGAAATGATGACATTCATGGGTTTTCTTCTGATAGGATTTTATTACATTATTAAAAAAGGTGCCTTGAAGTGGGAGTAATAAAATAATCAGACAATGACCACTACCACAGATATTAAAATGAGTCCGAAACCGGCCAGCCTCGAAGGCCCTGGTTTTATGGCCACGAGCCTGGATAAAGTCGTTGGCCTGGCCCGCGCCAATTCATTATGGCCACTTCCATTCGCTACTTCCTGTTGTGGCATTGAATTTATGGCTACCATGGCCCCTCATTATGACCTGGGACGATTTGGAGCTGAAAGGCTCAGCTTCTCACCCCGTCAGGCCGATTTGCTGATGGTTATGGGAACCATTTCCAAAAAAATGGGCCCTATCCTGCGTCAGGTATATGAACAGATGGCAGAGCCCAAATGGGTGCTTTCGGTAGGCGCCTGTGCTTCAAGCGGTGGTATATTCGACTCTTACAGTGTATTACAGGGAATAGACCGTATCCTTCCGGTAGATGTATATGTACCGGGCTGTCCTCCAAGACCGGAACAGATCATTGACGGTATCCTGAAAATACAGGAACTGGTGGAGACAGAATCCATACGCCGCCGTGATACTCCTGAATATAAAGCCATGCTGGCCAAATATGGAATAGAATAAAATGGAAACACAAGTACTGCTTACCAGTCTGCATGAAAAGCTTGAAGCGAAATTCCCCGGTGGAATTCAGGATGCAACAACCCATTATGATTTCCCTGTTTTTACGGTTAAAAAAGAACAACTTGTTGAAGTACTCCGTTTTCTGAAAGAGGATTCTTCCCTGAACTTTCACTTTCTTACCACTCTTTGTGTAACTCAGTATCCTGAACGTAAGAACGAGGAGTTCTGTATTATGTATCAGTTGCACAATATGGTAAATAACCAGCGCGTCCGTATTAAAGTGTATACGGCCCAGCAGGATCCTACGGTTCCTACTGCCACCCTTCTTTTTCCTTCTGCCAACTGGATGGAAAGACAGGAATATGATTTTTTCGGGGTTCTGTTCAAAGGTCATCCTAACCTTAAACGCATCCTGAATATGGATGAAATGAATTATTTCCCTATGCGTAAAGAGTATGCCGTGGAAGATGGATCCAGGGATGATAAAGATGATACAATGTTTGGCCGTTAAGGCTGTTCAAATGCTTTTGAAGTACAATGGGCAAACAGAAAAACAAAGTAATTACTACAGAGCTTCCCTCCACACTGGTTCAGCCGGAGGAGAAAGAATACTCTATTCTTAACCTGGGTCCTACACATCCGGCAACACACGGTATTTTTCAGAATATACTGAAGATGGACGGGGAGATTATTGTGGAAGCCGAACCAACTGTTGGCTATATTCACCGGGCATTTGAAAAAATTGCCGAGCACAAACCCTATAATCAGATCACCCCGCTTACCGACCGTCTGAATTATTGTTCCTCACCGATCAATAATATGGGCTGGCATATGACTGTTGAAAAGCTGATCGGTGCTGAAATTCCAAAGCGCGCTCAATATATGCGCGTCATTATTATGGAGCTTTCACGTATTGCGGATCATATTGTTTGCAATACTGTTATTGCCGTTGATACCGGAGCCATGACAGGATTCCTGTATCTGTTCCAGCTTCGTGAACTTATTTACGAAATATTTGAAAGTATTTGCGGAGCAAGGCTTACAACCAATATAGGGCGTATTGGAGGCCTGGAGCGTGATTTTTCACCTGCCACCTGGGCCAAGATCGATAAGTTCATGGTTGATTTTCCCAAAGCCCTGCATGAATTCGATCACCTTGTTACCCGTAACCGTATATTCATGGACCGCACTATTAAGTGTGGGCCGGTATCGGCCGAAATGGCACTTTCCTATGGATTCACCGGGCCTAATTTAAGGGCTGCCGGGGTTGATTACGATGTACGTGTTGCCTTGCCTTACTCATCCTATGAGGATTTTGATTTTAAAATCCCTGTCGGAACCGGAGGTGATGTATTCGATCGTTATATGGTGCGTCATGAAGAGATGTGGGAAAGTATGAAGATCCTGCAACAAGCATTGAAGAATCTTCCTGACGGGCCTTTTCATGCCGATGTTCCTGAGTTCTATCTGCCTCCTAAAGAGGATGTATACAATAATATGGAAGCCCTAATCTACCATTTCAAAATCGTGATGGGCGAGATGGATGTTCCGAAAGGAGAAATTTATCACAGTGTTGAAGGCGGAAACGGAGAGCTTGGTTTTTATCTGGTCAGTGACGGAGGAAGAACGCCATACCGTTTGCATTTCCGCAGACCTTGTTTTATATACTACCAGGCCTATCCGGAAATAATTAAAGGAGGAATGTTGTCGGATGCTATCCTGACAATGAGTTCAATGAATGTCATTGCAGGAGAGCTGGATGCTTAAAAGTATTAATCGTGTAAATCGGTAATCAGTGGCTAAGAACATCAAATTTTCAGACGAATCCCTGGCAGTGGTCCAGAAGCTGATGAGACGGTATCCGGAAGGGAAGCATAAATCAGCCTTGATTCCGGTGTTACATATTGCACAAGCTGAATTCGATGGATGGCTGAGCCCGGAAGTGATGGAATATGTAGCCACCATTCTGAAAATACAAGCTGTTGAAGTTTTTGAAGTAGCTTCCTTCTATTCCATGTTCAATCTTAAACCGGTTGGGAAATGCCATCTGGAAATATGCCGTACTTCCTCCTGCTGGCTTAACGGCTCGGAAGATGTGGTTAGACATATAGAGAAAAAGCTGGGAATCAAAGTTGGAGAAACAACCAAGGATGGTATGTTTACCATTAAGACTGTGGAATGCCTGGGTTCCTGCGGAACCGCACCTATGATGCAGGTAGGAGCCGATTATTATGAGAATCTGACACTGGAAAAAGTAGATACTCTGCTTGATAAGTTCAAGACAGAAGACAGAAGAAGAAATTATACCGATAAAGCCGGCCATTGATTATGGGAAAGAAGCTGCTTTTACAAAACGATAAGGTTACCGGGATCAATACCTATGAGGTATACCGGCAAATGGGCGGCTATGCTTCAGTGGAGAAAGCCCTGAAGACCATGACACCGGAATCTATCGTGGAAGAAGTTAAGAAATCGGGATTGCGGGGCCGGGGTGGGGCAGGATTCCCTACCGGAATGAAATGGAGCTTTTTAGCTAAACCTCCCGGAGTAGCCCGTTACCTTGTTTGCAATGCAGATGAATCTGAACCCGGAACATTTAAAGACCGGTATTTAATGGAACGCATTCCCCATCTGCTTATTGAAGGAATGATTACGTCCAGCTTCGCTCTGGGTGCTAAAACATCTTATATCTATATACGGGGTGAGTATTTTTATGTAGCCCGTATCCTGGAACAAGCTATTGAAGAAGCCTATACTAACGGATGGCTGGGTGAAAACATACTCGGCAGCGGTTTCTCTCATGATTGTTATGTACAGGTCGGTGCCGGGGCATATATTTGTGGGGAGGAAACAGCGTTGCTGGAATCTCTCGAAGGCAAACGGGGCAATCCTCGTATCAAACCACCCTTCCCGGCGGTAGCAGGACTATATGGTTGCCCCACTGTTGTGAACAATGTGGAGACCATTGCAGCTGTTGTTCCTATTGTGAATGACGGAGGGGATGCGTATGCTAAGATCGGTATCGGCAAATCAACCGGAACCAAACTTATTTCAGCCAGCGGACATATCAATAAGCCCGGTGTGTATGAAATAGAACTGGGAGTGCCGGTGGAAGAATTTATTTTCTCTGATGAATATTGCGGAGGTATACGGGATGGAAAAAAACTCAAGGCTGTGGTTGCCGGAGGATCATCGGTTCCCATACTGCCTGCAGAACTTATACTGAAGACAGCCAAAGGTGAACCCCGCCTGATGAGCTATGAATCGCTGGGAGATGGCGGTTTTCAGACCGGAACCATGCTAGGTTCAGGCGGCTTTATCGTAATGGACGAAACAACCAGCATCGTAAAGAACCTGTATACTTTTGCCCGTTTCTACCATCATGAAAGCTGCGGACAATGTAGCCCATGCAGGGAAGGGACAGGATGGATGGAAAAAATACTGCACAAGATTCTGGATGGACACGGCACTTTATCCGATGTGGATCTGTTGTGGGATATTCAGGGTAAGATAGAAGGCAAGACGATCTGTCCGCTTGGTGAAGCGGCAGCCTGGCCAGTGGCAGCGGCCATTCGCCATTTCCGTGCCGAATTCGAGGAGTATGTTAAGAACCCTCAGCAGATAAAGGATGTAAAACATTATTACCGGTTGAATCATTTACAACCGGCATAAATTATACAGGTGTTAGGGACGAATAATAAGGAACCATGCCTAAAGTAACGATAGACGGTCATACCATTGAAGTTCCGGATGGAACAACGATACTGAATGCAGCCCGCATGATAGGAGGGGATATTGTTCCTCCGGCTATGTGTTATTATTCAACACTCAAGACCAGCGGAGGGTATTGCCGTACCTGTATTGTGGAAGTAAGCAAGGGCTCGGACAAAGATCCAAGGCCCATGCCCAAGCCGGTGGCTTCATGCCGCACAACAGTGATGGATGGAATGGAAGTTAAAAATATTACTTCCCCATCTTTGCTCGAAGCCCGTGCAGGTGTAGTAGAATTCCTGCTTATTAACCATCCCCTCGACTGCCCTATTTGTGATCAGGCTGGTGAGTGTCACCTTCAGGATCTGGCTTTCGAAAATGGGAAAGCCCAGACACGTTACGAATTCCCCCGCCGCACATTCGAAAAGATTGATATTGGTAAATACATCAAACTGCATATGACGCGCTGTATCATGTGTTTCCGCTGCGTGAAAGTGGCCGATCAGCTTACCAATGGCCGTGTTCACGGGGTGATTAACAGAGGTGATGCAGCTGAAATATCAACCTATATCGCCAATGTTATCGAGAATGACTTTTCCGGAAACATGGTCGATGTTTGCCCGGTAGGTGCATTAACGGATAATACCTTCCGGTTCAAAAGCCGGGTATGGTTCACAAAACCTGTTGATGCGCACCGTGATTGCAAGAAATGCTCGGGTAAAGTACGGCTCTGGGAAAAAGGACAGGAAGTGCTGCGCGTTACAGGGCGTAAAGATCAGTATGGTGAAGTGACAGACTGGATCTGCAATGAATGCCGTTTTGAGAAAAAGAAAACAAGCGATTGGGTTATAGAAGGCCCGGCTCATATTGACAGACGTTCAGTTATCTCTGCCAATCATTACGAATCGCTGCACACCCTGAAGCTGGATGTAGCCAAACAACGGAAATTAGCGGGTAAAAAAGTAGGCCTGGGTGAAGGCGCTTTGAACCCTAATAATATATAGTATGGATTTAACTACGTTTCTGATTTACAAAACGATCCTGGTGCTTTGTGTTTTCACACTGGCCCTTGTAGTTGCCATGTATTCCACATATGGGGAACGCAAAGTGGCGGCTTTTTTGCAAGACAGGCTCGGTCCTAACCGGGCTGGGCCTTACGGTATCCTGCAGCCTCTTGCCGACGGACTGAAAATGTTTATGAAGGAAGAGATCATTCCGAATGTATCCAACAAATGGCTTTTCATTCTGGGTCCTTCCATTGCCATGCTTACAGCTTGTATGACGGGAGTTGTTATTCCCTGGGCTCCGGCTTATGTAGGTGCCAGGCATATATTTCCCATGCAGATCACCGATGTTAATATAGGTATCCTTTATCTTTTTGGGGTGGTATCTATAGGCGTGTACGGAATCATGATAGGAGGGTGGGCATCGAACAATAAATATTCCCTGCTTGGTGCAATCCGTGCTTCTTCCCAGATGATCAGCTATGAGGTAGCGATGGGACTTTCCATCATTGCCCTTATCATGACCACCCATAGTCTTAGTATTGGCGAAATTGTTTCTCAGCAGCAGGGATGGCACTGGAATGTATTCTACCAGCCTTTGGGCTTCCTCATTTTCATCATCTGCGCATTCGCAGAAACTAACCGTACACCATTCGACTTACCTGAATGTGAATCGGAGCTGGTAGGCGGTTATCATACCGAATACAGTTCCATGAAACTCGGATTCTACCTTTTTGCCGAATATATCAATATGTTTATTTCAGGAGCCGTTATGGCATCGTTGTTCTTTGGCGGTTATAACTTCCCGCTCATTTACCGTTATATTCATGATCCGCTCCTGATCACTATCACCGGCTTTGTTGTGATGATGGCCAAGACACTTTTCTTTGTTTTCTTTTTCATGTGGATTCGCTGGACTGTTCCTCGTTTCCGCTATGATCAACTCATGAATCTGGGCTGGAAAATATTGATACCTTTGTCAATCCTCAATATATTCATCACCGGGATTGTCGTGTGGGCAATGCATAAAATCTGATTCTGAAACTCGGGCGCAAATAAAATCAAGCCATGCAGGCACTGACCAACAGATCGAAAGTAGTCGTTAAGAAAGAGATGACCTGGGTTGAAAAGCTCTATCTGCCGGCTATTTTCGGCGGACTAAGGATTACGATGAGTCACTTCTTCAAAAAGCAGGTCACTTACAGTTATCCGGAACAAAAGCGCGAATTCGCTCCTGTATACCGGGGCCAGCATGTGCTGAAACGGGATGAAAATGGTGCAGAACGTTGTACAGCCTGCGGGCTGTGTGCAGTAGCCTGTCCGGCTGAAGCCATCACCATGGTAGCTGCCGAACGTAAGAAAGGGGAGGAGAAACTATACCGGGAAGAAAAATACGCCTCCGTCTACGAAATCAATATGCTGCGGTGTATCTTCTGCGGACTGTGTGAAGAAGCATGCCCCAAAGAAGCTATTTTCCTGACCGATCGTATTGTCCCTTCCGATTTTGAACGCGAAGGTTTTGTATACGGAAAGGATAAACTGGTTGATCCGATTGACAAACCGATTGATGTATCTGTTCGGGAGACAGCTGATGTAGCTGCTTTCAAGAAGGATAAGGAATATGCCCATAATAAGCTATGATTACAAAATACGTTTTCTACTTTCTTTCGGTTCTCATCATTTTCAGTTCTCTGATGGTGGTGTTTTCGAAAAACCCGGTACATAGTGTTCTGTATCTTATCGTCACCTTTTTCGGAATAGCTGGCCATTATTTCCTGCTCAATGCACAATTCCTCGCTGCCGTACATATTATTGTGTATGCAGGTGCAATCATGGTGCTGTTCCTCTATGTCATCATGATGCTGAATCTGAACAAGGAGGCTGAGCCACATAAACCCGTATGGGTCAAATTTGCTGCTGTCATTGCCGGAGGTCTGCTGATGATCACACTTGTTGGGTCGCTCCGGGGTGCTGAGACAATGATGAAAGTAACTCCTGAAAATCAACAGATAGGCCTGGTGGAGAATCTGGGGCAGGCTTTGTTCGGTCCTTTTCTGCTTCCTTTTGAAATATCATCCGTCCTGTTCCTGGCAGCAATGGTAGGAGCAGTGATGTTGGGTAAAAAAGAAATTCACTGATCATGAATAACGTCATCAACGGAGTTCCGCTTAATTATTACATACTTCTCAGTGCATGTATATTCACTATCGGTGTCCTTGGCGTTTTGTTCCGCCGCAATGCAATCATCATTTTTATGTGTGTGGAGCTAATGCTGAATGCAGTTAACCTGTTGCTGGTTGCTTTCTCCCGTTACTTGTCCGACAGTTCAGGCCAGGTATTCGTGTTTTTTATTATGGCTGTTGCAGCTGCCGAGGTGGCTGTAGGGCTCGCTATCCTGACCATGATTTACCGGAATACCAAATCAACCGATATAGATCTTCTGGATAAACTGAAATGGTAAAATCCTGTTGCCTGGCATAACGCATTGAATAGTTAATAGTATGGGTAAAACAATTGTTGATTACGTCTGGTTAATTCCCCTCTTTCCTTTGCTGGGGTTTCTGATCACAGGGCTGGTAAACCGGTCATTGTCTAAAGGTCTTACCGGGCTTGTAGCCTGTGGAGCTCTGGCAGGTTCCTTTCTGATATCCCTGCTCATCTTCCTGGAAGAAAATCATACACATGCCAGTCATTCTGTAGTCTTGTTCGACTGGATCTCATCCGGTTCTTTCCATTCCAGTTTTGCATTCCTGGTTGATCCGCTTTCGTCCCTCTTCCTGATGATCATTACAGGTGTAGGTTTACTTATTCATATCTATTCAGTTGGGTATATGCACGATGATGACGGCTTCCGCCGTTTCTTCTCCTACCTGAATCTCTTTATCTTTTTTATGTTGCTGCTGGTATTAGGTGACAATTACCTGATCATGTTTGTCGGCTGGGAAGGTGTTGGATTGTGTTCGTATCTGCTTATCGGGTTCTGGTTCAAGAATCCTGCTTTCAATGATGCGGCCAAGAAAGCCTTTATCATGAACCGTATTGGTGACCTGGGTTTCCTGCTGGGAATCCTGCTCATCTTTACCACTTTTGGCACAATAAAATATGACGAGGTATTTCATCAGGCTTCCGGTTTCGGAACAGATAATCATATCCTCATTGCTATTACTTTATTACTCTTTATCGGTGCAATGGGTAAGAGCGCTCAGATTCCGTTGTATACCTGGTTGCCGGATGCTATGGCAGGACCAACACCTGTCTCTGCTCTGATCCATGCCGCTACGATGGTTACTGCCGGTATTTATATGGTAGCGCGGTCAAATGTGCTTTATAGCCTGGCACCCTTTTCTATGGAAGTTGTTGCCGGTATCGGTATGTTCACGGCCCTCTTTGCTGCTACCATCGGTATTTTTCAGAATGATATCAAAAAAGTTCTTGCGTATTCAACGGTTTCACAGCTGGGTTATATGTTCCTTGGTCTGGGTGTAGGTGCATATACAGGAGCTGTATTCCATGTGGCCACCCACGCTTTCTTCAAAGCACTTTTATTCCTTGGCTCGGGCAGTGTGATCCATGCAATGAGCGGAGAACAGGATATACGTAAAATGGGAGGGCTGAAAAAGGCGCTTCCCATCACACATGCCACATTCCTGATAGGGACCATTGCTATTTCCGGATTGCCTCCACTAGCCGGTTTCTTTTCCAAGGATGAAATCCTGGCTCATGCATGGGGGCATAATAAGTTCTTCTGGATACTGGGTATCCTGGGTTCACTGATGACCTGTTTTTATATGTTCCGTTTATACTTCCTCACCTTTCATGGAAAGTTCAGGGGCACACACGATCAGGAACATCATTTGCATGAATCTCCCCGAACAATGACCGTTCCGCTTATTGTGCTTGCAGCTCTTTCCATTGTCGGAGGTTTTATGGGAATGCCTGATGCATTTATGAAAGATTCGCACTGGCTGAGTCATTTCCTTTCCAGTTCAGTTGGTTTATCCTTCAGCGGACTCAGTGAAGCAACAGAACTCAGCCTCATGATGGTTTCAGTAGCGCTTTTACTGGTAGTCATTTATTTTACCTGGAACCTGTATGTGAAGAAGGCAACACTTCCTGTCGAAGAAGGTGCCGGGATGCCGGCCATTCAGAAAGTGGTGTACCACAAATACTACGTCGATGAATTTTATGAAAAAGTCATTACCAAACCCCTGAACTGGATTTCAGAACAAACAGGGCGCATTATCGAAACCCGTTTGATTGACGGACTGGTAAACGGGGTTGGAAAAATGGTGAATGTGATGAGCGGAGGTTTGCGCCTGGTTCAGACCGGGAATATTGGTTTTTATCTTTTTGCAATGGTGCTCAGCATCGTGCTGATGTTATTCATTAAATTTTTCTAAGTAGACCTATGATTGTCGGTTTCCTGATTTTTTGGCCCCTGCTTGCAGCCCTGCTCCTTCTTCTGATGAAAGGAGAACAGGTGAAGAAAGCCGCTTTCGCATTTTCACTCATCGAACTCCTTGCTACCGGTATGGCCTGGTATCACTACCACCAGAACCCGGGAACAGAGGTATTGAAAATGTATGCTCCCTGGATTCCGTCACTGGGTATCAATTTCGATGTCGCTATGGATGGTATCAGTATACTGCTTGTATTCCTGACAACCCTGCTCGTACCTTTCATCATACTGTCCTCTTTCGGAAAAACATACAAAAACCCGCGTGCATTCTATATGCTTATCCTGCTCATGCAGATGGCCCTTGTTGGTGTATTTGTAGCGATGGACGGATTTCTCTTTTATGTGTTCTGGGAACTGGCTTTAATACCGATTTACTTTATCTGTCTGCTTTGGGGTGGGGAAGGCCGTGCACGTATCACTTTCAAGTTCTTTATCTATACCCTTTTCGGAAGTTTATTCATGCTTGCGGCATTGATTTATCTCTACCTGCACACTGTTTCCCCAACCGGTCATTCATTCCATATCAGTGCACTTACAGCAGCCGGGGTGGGTATGACAGCTAAATCACAGGCTGTATTCTTCTTCTCCATGTTCCTGGCCTTTGCAATCAAGATGCCTATATTTCCTTTCCATACCTGGCAGCCCGATACTTATGTCAATGCGCCGGCACAAGGCACTATGCTTCTTTCCGGTATCATGCTTAAAATGGGAACTTACGGTTTGTTGCGCTGGATGCTCCCCATAGTACCGCAGGCCCTGCATGATTATGGGTACGTGGTTATTATCCTTGCCGTCATCAGTATTCTCTATGGATCCATGCTGGCTATTGTACAGAAAGATTTCAAAAGACTTATCGCATACTCCTCCATTGCACACGTTGGTCTGATTGCAGCAGGTATGATGGCATTCAATGTGCAGGGACTGGAAGGCGGTCTGGTACAGATGATCAGCCATGGTATCAATGTAGTTGGTTTGTTTATCATCTGCGATATGATCAGTTCCCGGACAGGCACTTCCGATATCGCTTCCCTGGGAGGTATACGTCAGGTGGCACCCGGTTTTGCGCTCATTGCCTTGTTGATTGTACTGGGAAGTGTTGCCCTTCCGCTCACCAATGGGTTTGTAGGCGAGTTTCTGCTCATCAACGGTTTGTTCCAGTATAAAGCAGTAGCTGCTTTCCTTGCCGGGCTTACCATTATTCTTGGGGCTGTTTACATGCTCCGTAGTTATCAGAAAGTGATGCTGGGTGAGCCTGTAGCAGCTACACGGGTATTCCCTGATTTGACATTCAATGAGAAGGCGGTTCTGATTCCGCTTGTAATCCTGATCTTCTTCTTTGGTATTTACCCTAAACCTTTGCTGGAACTTGCCGAACCTGCCGTAAAAGCAATGGTACTTAAGTATAATCTGGGTTTGATGAAATAAGCTATGAGAGAATTAATACACCAGGTATTCCAGCTTAAGGAGCTCCTGATTCTGACCGGGCTGGGAGTGCTGGCGCTGTTGGCCGAGATTTTTAATTTTAAGAAAGTACTGTTCCCCCTTGTCCTCACTGGCCTGGCAGCAGTTATTGCAGTATGTGTAGTGGACTGGACTCCTCAGGATACAGATCGCTATTTCTTTACCCAAATGCTTAATGTAAACCATTATGCTCTGGCCTTTACAATCATCATTATATTGGTTTCTATCTTCTGGTTTTTGATGTCGGAAAAATATTTTACAGACGAGACCAATATCACCGATCATTTTGCACTGGTATTATTTGCCCTGGTAGGTGCTTTCCTCATGGTTTCCTACTCCAATCTTACAATGCTGTTCCTGGGTATAGAAACTCTTTCCATTCCTATGTATGTATTGGTTGGCAGCAAGAAGAATGACCTAGCTTCGAATGAGAGTGCCTTCAAATATTTCCTCATGGGGGCTTTTGCCTCCGGTTTCCTCCTCTTTGGTATCGCCCTTATCTATGGTGTTACAGGATCTTTTGATCTTTCCCATATTGCTCAGTTTGTTTCCAAAAGCGGAGGTTCTTTGCCACCCTTGTTTTTTGTAGGAGGTTTGCTGATGCTGGTGGGTATGAGCTTTAAAGTATCGGCCGCACCATTTCACTTCTGGGCTCCTGATGTATATCAGGGCGCTCCTACCGTTATCACTGCCTTTATGGCTACGGTTGTTAAGACAGCAGCCTTCGGTGCCTTCTTCCGCCTGTTCTGGGTAGCGTTTAACGGAGCATCGGCTGAATGGTCTCACATCCTCTGGGGTATGGCTGCACTCACATTGCTGATCGGAAATATTACTGCTGTATACCAG
The DNA here is from genome assembly GCA_044448685.1 of Bacteroidia bacterium. Classification (GTDB taxonomy): domain Bacteria; phylum Bacteroidota; class Bacteroidia; order Palsa-965; family Palsa-965; genus Palsa-965. The sequence continues at coordinate 5,468 of JBIOHC010000020.1, read as the reverse complement.
CAACATGTAAAACGTCTGCTTGCCTATTCCAGTATAGCACATGCCGGATTCATGCTGATTGCCATTCTGGCGATGAGTAAGATGGCTGCCAGCGCTATTCTGTATTATTCAATAGCCTATTCACTTTCCAGTCTGTGTGCTTTCCTGGTTCTTTACCTGCTGATGCAAAACAGGGCTGGTGATGACAGGATTGAATCCTTCAACGGACTGGTTAAAAAGAATCCTTTACTTGCCGGCACCATGACAATTGCTTTGCTGTCCCTTTCGGGTATACCTCCCCTGGCCGGATTCTTTGCCAAATATTTCATCTTCGTATCGGCTCTTAGCCAGGGATTCTACTGGCTGGTAGGCATTGCTATCCTGGGCTCACTCATTGGAGTGTACTACTACTTCAAAATTATTATTGCAATGTTCTTCAGGGCTCCGCAGGATGAAAGTCCGGTTACTGTCCCTGCTGATCAAAAGGCATTGTTATTCGTGCTTTCCCTGCTCATCATTGCGCTTGGACTCTTGCCCGAAGTAGTGACTCGCTTGCTTTAATGCCAACTATCTTCTGAAAAAAACCAGCCTTATTGTTTGGATTTTCCTTGCTGTCTTTGCCGGCTTGGTACTGGGCTTTTTTATCAATAAAGCCCAGAATGATGCAGTCCCTGTGGGGGAAGACAGTCATATTGTTCTCCAGGCGAAAGGAGATAAGAAAGTGGAGGATGAGCTGCGTAAGGAGGCGGCAGCCGTTCGAAAGAAAGAAATCACAGTGCTGAAGACCAAGGCGGCGGCCCGTTTCTCCTGGCTCAGCGATCTCTTCCTGAGGCTGATCAAGATGATCATTGCTCCTCTGGTGTTTTCTGTATTGGTGGTAGGTGTGGCTAAGGTCGGAGATTTTGGATCGGTGGGCCGTATAGGGATCAAGACCCTTGTTTATTTTACCTGTGCCACACTGATAGCTTTGTCATTGGGTCTTTTCGTAGTGAATGTATTCAGGCCCGGAGAAACCATGAATGTGACCTTGCCCGAGGTTTCAGCACAGGAGGCGAGGGAATCGGCAGGTTTAAAGACAGCACCGACGGATGCGAGGAGTATTATCTCTCACATTGTCCCTGAAAGTATAATCGGTTCAATGGCGAACAATGAGATACTCCCCATTGTTGTCTTTGCCATTTTCTTCGGAGTGGCTGTAGCTGCCGTAGGTAAGCAAGGCGAAATTGTGGTTCATTTTTTTGAAGCCGTGACGGCTGTCATGTTCAGGATTACGAACTATGTCATGAAGTTCGCCCCCCTGGGTGTATTCGGGGCTATAACAGCTGTCGTTATTATGCAGGGTCTGGATGTGCTGAACGGGTATGCGATGCTCATTATTTATTTCTTCAGTGCTTTATTGTTCTTCATCTTCATTGTGCTGGGAGGTATTTGTTATGCCCTGAAGATCCCATTCTTACGCCTGATGCGAATGATGCGGGAACCACTTATTCTAGCTTTCAGTACAGCCAGTTCGGAAGCGGCAATGCCCAAAGCCATAGAAGGGCTGGAGAAATTCGGTTGCAGTGAGCGGGTTGTCAGTTTTGTACTACCACTGGGTTATTCCTTTAATCTGGATGGTTCTATTGTATACATGACCTTTGCAACGGTATTCATAGCCCAGGCCTATCATATACATATGAGTATACCGGAGCAGATACAAATGCTGCTCATCCTTCTTGTAACAAGCAAAGGAATGGCCGGTGTACCCCGTGCTTCGTTGGTGGTGATAGCCGGAATGCTTGAAATGTTTCATATTCCAGGTCAGGGGCTCCTGCTCCTGCTTGGTGTTGATCAATTGCTTGATATGGGACGCTCGGCAACGAATGTTGCGGGTAATGCAGTTGCGGCTGCCGTCGTTTCCAAGTGGGAGAATGAACTGCAATTAGACACAAGTGGCAAGACATAAGAGTCAAGACTATAATTCGTTTTTTCTTGTGTCTTGTGTCTTGTGTCTTGTGTCTTGGTTCTTTACTACCTTCGTTTCCAGATGTGGAATATCTTCAAGCCATCAGACCTTATAGAACACGGAGGTTTGATTTTATTGTTGTTTATCGTATTTGCCGAAACAGGGTTACTGGTTGGCTTTTTCCTTCCCGGTGATTCACTCATTTTCACTTCCGGTTTGCTTTGTGCCACGAAACCGGCTTTTTTAATGCATATTCCAATCTTGTATCTGGTTTTATATATGGCACTGGCAGCTATTTTGGGTAATATGGCTGGCTATATTTTTGGCCGTCAGGTTGGACCCGCTTTGTTCAAACGCGAGGATTCCTTCATTTTTAAGAAGCGTTATGTAAGTATTACCCGCGATTTTTATGCCCGCCATGGGGGTAAAACCCTTATTTTGGGTCGTTTTTTACCTATCATACGCACCTTTGCTCCTATTCTGGCAGGGGTGATCAGGATAGGATTCGTCCGCTTTATGCTATATAATATAATCGGTGCCGTACTCTGGATCAGTGGTCTTACCCTCATAGGCTATTATCTTGGGAGCCGCTTTCCCGGCATAGAAGATTATCTGGGTCTGATCATTGCAGGATTGATAATTATCACAGCCATTCCTGTATACCTGACCTGGAGGAAGGAACGGAACCAGTATAAGGAAGAAAAGCCATAACCGTATTTCAGGTCAGAGTGCCCGTCTAACACCGGAATATGACCATCTGTTAAAAAGCCCCTAAAAAGGATACATTTTGCCCCGATTTTTGCGTTATCCCATCGTTAAATGGGTAATCAGCATATTTTCCTATTTAAAATAGATTTAGTAAGTTTGGCCTCGCCTGAAAAACCGTACTTTTTGGGAAGGACATTTTATCAGGAAAAGTTTAGAGTTTTTATGGAATAGTAAATCAATTCACATCTAACAATAACTAAAAACAAGTCAGTATGAGCAACGCGAATGAATCACAAAGCACATGGAAGTCGGCATTTGCTGCCATCGTCATCCCGACGGCTTTCGTTGCTGCGGTATGTATTTACATGTTTGTTCTTGGTAACGTCAAGAACTTTGAAGGAAACGACCCTGAAAAAGGAGGCCCACTGAACCTGCTGGGAACCGTTCACAAAGGTGGATTCATCGTACCTGTACTGATTGCAGTAAACCTGATCATTCTGATCTTTACTGTTGAGCGTTTTATCACCATTCAGAAGGCCCGTGGAAAAGGCAATATTGACAAGTTTATCCGGAATGTTCGTAATCTGATCAACAATGATCAGCTCGATGCAGCTATCACCGAGTGCGACCGTCAGAAAGGTTCTGTAGCTTCCGTAATTCGTGCCGGGTTGAGCAAGTATAAACTGGTTATGAAAGAAACCGATGTAGATAAGGAAAGTAAAGTAACGGCTATCAAACAGGAGCTGGAAGAAGCTACTGCACTTGAACTTCCAATGCTTTCCAAAAACCTTGTTATCCTTTCTACCTGTGCATCTATCTCCACACTGATCGGTCTGATCGGAACAGTACTGGGTATGATACGTTCCTTCTCTGCAATGTCCAAAGCAGGAGCTCCTGATACTACTGCACTGTCGACCGGTATTTCCGAGGCCCTTATCAATACAGCTCTGGGAATTATCGGATCCTGTATTGCCATTGTATTCTTTAATTTTTTCAGCACCAAGATCGATTCTCTGACACATGGTATTGATGAAGCCGGATTCAGTGTAGCCAGCACTTTTGCTGCCAAGAATGCTGCCTGATTTTTCGGTTAAGTTTTTAACGATATAAAAAGTATCGCATGCCTAAGATAAAAATGCCGAGAAGCAGTCCGTCCCTGGATATGACACCCATGGTGGATCTGGCTTTTCTTCTGGTTACCTTTTTTATGCTTACCTCGAAATTCAGGGCCAATGAACCTGTTATGGTTGATCCCCCTGCTGCCACTTCGCATGTGCCTTTGCCCGACAACGTGATGCTCATTACCGTTGATACAGCAGGACATGTATTCTTCAATCTGACCGGTAAAGATGTCCGTTCCAAATTGTTGAAAGCGATGGCGGAGAAATACAAAGTGGGGGTTACACCTAAACAACTTGAAAGGTTCTCGGTCATGGAATCATTCGGAATGCCTGTTGCACAGTTGCCTGCTTACATAGATGCCGATGAAAAGAAAAGGGCTGCTATGGATAAGGTGACAACCGGAATACCGATTGACTCGCTCAATAATCAGCTTTCCGACTGGATTCTTTCCGGATTCCAGTATGCAACAAATGATATGACCGATAAGCTCAAGGCCCAGAAGCTTACCGATGAGCAGATCAAGCACCAGATGAGGGAAAAAGGACTGAGGTATGCAATCAAGGCCGACGGGCAGACGAATTACGATAAGGTAAAAGCGGTGATTGATATTTTCAGGAAGCGGGAAATATTCCAGTTTAACCTTATTACCAACCTGAAAGGCGGGGCATTGGATGCCAATATAACACACTGAGAGCAGTTCATAAATGATTTTGTTTAACGGAATATAGCATTGTAAACAAATGGCAGAAGTAAATACAGGTGATGATGGCGGTGGCAAGAAAGGCAAGAAGCGCCCCAAGAAAGGCTCTACGCGCATTGACATGACACCCATGGTGGATCTGGCCTTCCTCCTTCTCACTTTTTTCATCCTGGCTACTACCCTCAGCAAACCCAAAACCATGGAGATTGTTTATCCCAAGGATGTGGACAAGAAGGAAGACCAGATGGAGCTGAGTGATAAACTTGCCAATACTTTTATATTAGGTGAGAAAGATAACCAGGTCTATTATTATCCCGGTAAGTTCAAACTCGATACCACCAAGCTCGAACATGTGGATCTTTCCAAAGACGGGCTCCGGAAACTCCTGCTCGAGAAAAACAAGACGATCAATGCCACGGTTAAGAAACTGGAAGATCAGGTCCGTAACCGTCAGATAGCCGACTCTACATTTATCCGTCTTCGCAGTAAGGCAAAAGGAGATGATAAAGCCCCATTCTTCATTGTCAAGACCATGAGTAAGACGAAATACAAAATTGTAATCGACATCATTGACGAACTCAATATCTGCAATGTCAATAAATATGCGGTAGTGAATATTGCCGAAGCTGAAAAGGTTGCACTGAAACGAGAAATTAAGGAATAAGGTTTATTTAAAACCATAGCACCATGTGGGTATTACTTATTATAATGATCGGAATAGCAGCACTTATTGCGCTATTCTCCTTCGACCTGAGCTGGAACAATGTCGTTGTCAAGGAACGGAACGATCTTGTATTTGAAAACAAAAACAAGGAATACGGAGCCTTTATGATCCGGCGTGATTATAATCAGGTACTGATCCTGTCCCTTTGCATTGCAATAGGATTTGCGGCAGTAGCCACGGTAGGTCCCATGCTTTTATCCCGTGTCAAGGAAGAAGTAAAAATTGAATCTGATAAAGTTGTGGCCATGCAGGCTCCTCCTCCGACTAACCCGGATCAGCCACCCCCACCC
>JBIOHC010000019.1:0-64282 GCA_044448685.1 Bacteroidia bacterium | reverse complement strand
GTATTGATCTTATACCTTGAAAATAAGTAGAGATAATTCTGAAAACCCAGTAAGGTATGCAGCACAAATTTGATAGCCGTCTTCATCGGTTGCCAAAATAAACACAAAAAGCCAAAGCATTGGCATAGAATTTCAATAATTTCGTTCCCAACAAACAAGAGATGCAAATTGTTGTCAATGCCCGCCTGCTGATTCCCGGTAAAATGGATGGAATAGGCTGGTTTACTTACGAAACACTGAAAAGGATGACCCGCTCCCATCCGGAGCATCATTTTGTGTTTGTATTCGACAGGGATCCTGACCCGGGAATGATTTTTTCCGACAATATCACCCCCCTTGTACTCGGTCCTCAGGCAAGGCATCCTCTTCTCTTCTGGATCTGGTTCGAATTTTCTATCGGTCGTCTGCTGCGTGACCTGAAGCCGGATCTCTTCCTTTCAACTGATGGGTATCTGCCTCTTGGTGGTAAAACGAAGAAGCTGGCCGTTATACATGATCTGAATTTTGCACATAACCCGGCCGGCCTTCCCTGGGCTGTACGTACTTATTACAATTATTTTTTTCCGCGCTTTGCCTCCAAAGCCACGCGTATTGCAACTGTTTCTGAATTCTCAAAAAAAGATCTCACTAAAACTTACGCCGCAGACCCGGCAAAAATTGATGTCGTTTACAACGGAGCGGATACAGCTTATAAAGCTATCCCCGAACAGGAACAGAAACAGATAAGAGAGCGTTATACAACGAATTGTCCCTACTTCCTGTTTGTAGGCTCCCTGCACCCGCGCAAAAACATTGCCCGACTCCTGCAGGCTTTCTCTGACTTCAAAACAAAGACAGGAAATACGGAAATCAAATTACTTATTGTCGGTCACCGGTATTGGTGGACCAAAGAATTGGAAACCGTGTACCGTACAATACCACATAAAGAGGAAGTAATCTTTACCGGCCGCTTGCCTCAGGATATACTTTATAAAGTCATGGCTTCAGCTCTGGCCTTAACCTATGTGCCTCTGTTTGAAGGGTTCGGAATACCTGTACTCGAAGCCATGAATTGTGATGTGCCTGTTATCGCTTCCAACAACACCTCTCTTCCCGAAGTTTGTGACGAAGCAGCCTTGCTGGCCGATCCATTTTCTGTTGATTCCATTTGTTCTGCTATGGAGACAATTGCACAAGACGAAGTTTTGCGGAAAAAACTTATTGAAGCAGGAAGAAAACGAAGAATGGATTTTTCCTGGGATAGAACAGCTCAGCTTTTATGGGATTCTGTTGAAAAGACTGTGCAGCATGCTTAAAACACGGTTTCATAAAGACCTGCTCGAAGCCGGCTGTGATGAAGCAGGAAGGGGTTGCCTGGCAGGACCGGTTTTTGCTGCTGCCGTCATTCTCCCTGAAACATTTAAACATCATCTCCTGGATGATTCTAAGAAGATGAGTGACAAGCACCGCAAGGAGCTCCGCCCTCTGATAGAAGAACAAGCCCTTGCCTGGGCTGTGGGTATTGTGGAAGTAGCGGAGATCGACGAAATCAATATCCTCCAGGCAAGCTTCCTGGCAATGCACCGGGCCATTACCGGGCTTCGCAAAAAACCGGAACACCTCCTTATAGACGGGAACCGTTTTAAGCCTTACCCTGGCATACCCCATACCTGTATTATAGGAGGAGACGGTAAATACAAAAGTATTGCCTCTGCATCCGTACTTGCCAAAACATACCGGGATGATTATATGGATACCCTCCATGAATCCTTTCCGGATTATCATTGGCTGAAGAACAAAGGCTATGGAACCCTCCTTCACCGCGATGCTATCCGTAAACACGGAGCTACTGATCACCACCGCAAGACCTTCCAGCTCCTCCCCGCCCAGTTAAAAATTACATTCTGATATTGCCAGATTCTGGAGTGATTCTGAATCTTCTTCGACCAGAAAACCCCGACCTTCGACGAAAAGAGATAAGCTGCTCCTCACTCTAATCAACTGAAGGGTAACAGGATAACATCCTTAAGGACATGATTTTGACTCAAAAGCCGGGGATAAAACGACATAGCTATTCTGTTAATTTTAAATTACCTTTACATTAACAGAAAATAATCACACTTTATGAAGAAAACTACCATCGTCCTTCTGGGCCTGACCCTTTTCACACATTTTTCAGGGAAAGCTCAGTCGACAATCAAAATCCTTTTTGACGGAGGACATGCTACCACCTGTAGCAATGCAGACTGGATTCCGGATGCCGATTTACATGACCTGAATTTCAGCGGTGGACCGGCTTCCTGCTGCAGCGGAAACAAATCAGATGCACAACGCTTTCCCACTCCGGCACAAAGCGGGGTAACAGCATCCACACCGGAGACTTATTGGGAAGGCGGACTTTCTGCCTGGGGTATAGACTGTGCCAAACACAATTATCAGGTTGAATCATTGCCCTGGAATGTGCCTTATACCTATGGCACAGCAGGAGCTCAGGATCTTTCCAATTACAATGCCGTTATCATCTGCGAACCCAATATCAAATTCACAACCGCTGAGAAAGCGGCTTTGATGAATTATGTAGCGGGAGGCGGTGGACTGTTTATGATTTCCGACCATACCGGTTCGGACCGTAACGGTGACGGATGGGATTCACCCATGATCTGGAACGATTTCCTGACCAATAACGGGGTCAACAACAATAACCCGTTCGGAATTGCCTTTGACCTGGCCAACTTTTCTGAAACAACCACTAATGTAGCCAGCCTGCCCGGAGATTCCTGTTTACACGGACCCATGGGTAATGTGACTCAGGCTAAATGGAGCAATGGAACATCCATGACTATCAGTCCTACTGCCAATCCGGCTGTGACAGGCGTTGTTTATCAGACAGCCTCCACCAAGGGTGGTACTACCGGTGTTATGTTTGCACACTCCACCTATGGTAATGGTAAAGTAGCTGCTATGGGCGACAGCTCACCACCGGATGATGGTACCGGAAACCCATCCTGTACTTTGTATAACGGATATTTTGTTGATGCGGCAGGCAATCACCAGTTGCTGCTTATGAATGCCACCATCTGGCTGGTAACAAAAAGCTCGGCGGCAACAGGCATCTCCGAAGCCCCGGCCATTGTATCAGACCTTAACTTCTTTCCCAACCCTTGCCAGGAAACAGCCAACATCCGTTTCCGTATGCCGGCTTCCGATCACGTAAGAATTTCCGTTACCGATATGCTCGGAAGAGAACTAACTGTTGTTGCCGATGAAACCCTGATGAGCGGTCAGAACGGATTCAGCTTCTCCACAGCTTCTTATCCTGCCGGAGTTTATACCTACCGTATTGCAGGTACAACAGGATCAACAGTAGGTAAGTTTATTGTTTCTGCACACTAAAACAGAGATTTCATCCACATTGCTATCTTGAAAAGTAAAAAGGCCGGTTAACACCGGCCTTTTCTTATTCTGTAATTTGCCTTCGGTTTAGGACCACCTCATGTTCAGAAAAATTGCCGCTTCCTTTCTTGTTGTGTTGCTCCTGGGAGCCTGTGTATTTTTCTACCTTAAGCTGCGCAAAGCAAGGGAGCCTGTACCCAATGCAATTACGGCTATTCCGGAGGATGCTGCTTTTATTGTCGAAATGCGTCAGACCCAGAGCCTGTTTCATACCGTCGACGGCACGAATATGATCTGGCAGGATTTGCGCGCCCTGCCCTCTTTTGCCTCCTTCCGTAATACGCTTTATGAGCTTGATTCATTGCTTGCAGTGAATGAAAACCTGGTACATGTTACGGAAGGGAATCCACTCTTCTTCTCTGCCCATCCTGCCGATAACGGGCTTGAATTCCTCTGTGCCTTTTCTGTTCCCGAGAACAGCTCAGCAAGCCGGCTGAACAGCTTTCTTTCTTCAGTTTATACGGTAAGGGCAAAAGAGAACGGGATTTCTTCGGTCAGCTCTGCCAGCCGCAGTGAAATATGTTTCTTCTCCATCAGCAAAGGAATCCTCCTGCTCAGTCAAAGTGAAACCCTATTGGCAAAAGCTATTGAACAAAGCAAGGCTGCCAAATCAATTCTGAATGAAACGGCTTTTCAAAAAGTGTACGGCACTGCCAAATCATCCCGTTTCGACATGCGCCTCTTCCTGCACTTTCCTCAGCAGGCATTCTGGCCAAAATCCTTTCTCGATCCTGCATTCAGCGCCGGTCTTGCTGCCCAGGGCGCTTTTGCCCAATGGATGGCTCTGGACTGCAGCATCCGGCCCCAGGCTTTATTGCTGAACGGTTTTTGTTCAGCCAATGCGGAAACAGACTACCTGAATCTCTTTCATGATCAGGAAGCTCAGCAGACTGAAATCACAAAGGTTATGCCGGCATCTGCGACCTCCTTCCTTCATTTCGGATTCAGCAATTTTCAGAACTGGTATGAAGCATATGATAAAAAACGTGCTGCCCATGCCCGTGCAAGTATTGACTCCATCAATTCCCGCTATGGCACGGATATAGGCGCTTTGTTTTCTTCCTGGGTCGAAACGGAAACAGGCATCCTGCTTTCTGAAGGAGAACCTGAAGATTCAACAGCTTCTGAATTTGTCATTCTCCGTTCCGAACATATAGATGCTTCTTATAAAGCATTGAATGAACTATGTGCCCTGGTGTGTCGTAAAGACTCTTTGAAAAATGATACGACCCATTTCCGCAAACATATTATAAGTCATTTACCTGTCAAAGGGATCTTGCCTCTGTTGTTCGGCTCATCCTATGCAGTCCGGAACAATTATTACACCAGCGTGGAGAACTGCCTGGTCTTCTCCAATACCCTTTCCGGTCTCAAGCACTATCTCCGTCAGGTTGACAGTGATCATACGTTGTACAAAGACAAACACTACTCCAAATTTTCAGGTAACCTGGCATCAAAGTCCAATGTTTATTTATATTCCAACATAGCCCGTTCAGGCTCTGCCTATCCTGCCTTCTCCTCCCCTTCATTGGGTGCGGCATTCAAAAAGCAAACAGACCTCCTCCTTCGTTTCGATGCCTTCGGAATACAGTTTACATCCAAAGGTGATCTCTTCTACAGCACTGCCTGCCTGGAAGAAAATCCGGTATACAAAAAAGAGGTTTCTGCTTTATGGGAAACACGCCTGGATACAGTGTTCAATTTCCGTCCCCAGCTCCTGGTCAACCACCTGAACAATACACTCGATATTTTTGTACAGGATGAAGGAAATAAAATTTATTTGTTGAGTAATACAGGAGCCGTATTGTGGACCAAAATTCTTCCCGAAAAAATCAACGGCGAGGTTTATCAGGTCGATGCGTTTAAAAACAATAAGTTGCAGATTCTCTTTTCCTGCCATTCGCATATTTATCTCCTTGACCGCAATGGAAAAGACCTGGACGGTTTCCCTCTTACGCTTCCAGCCCCTGCCACGAATGCCCTGGCCGTGATGGATTATGACCGGAAAAACGACTACCGCCTGCTTATTACCTGTGCTGATAAACATATCCGCAATTATACCATCAAAGGCAAAGCTGTGGAAGGGTGGAATGATCCGGTACTTACAGATACTGCGATGGCAGATATTTTACATACCCGGATGGGAGGCAAGGACTACCTCCTTACAGCCGATATACAGGGACAGATCTCTATGTTCGACAGGCATGGGGAAATGCAGGCTCCATTTAAAGAGAAACTTCCTTCTCCCTTACTTAGCCTGTATCTTACCACCGGCAAGGATCCTGCACACACCTTTATTGTGGCTTGTGACTCAATGGGCAATATAGTCCGCACAAGTATCAGCGGAAAAACACAGCATATGCCCTTTAAAAAATTCAACGGCAAACCATTCTTTCTGTTCGAAGACCTGAACGGAGACAGGAATCCTGAATATATTTTCCTGGATGGAAATGAACTGTCTGTCTTTACTGAAGATAAATCATTGTTGTTCGGATATCAGTTTTCCGATTCAACAGGACTTACCCCTTTCTTTGTACCGGGGCCTGAAGGAATCGGCTGGATAGGCGTTGCCTCGGAGAGTGCTTCCGAACTTTACCTGCTTAACTCAGGCGGAACACAGCCCCAGGGATTCCCATTAAAAGGCCGCCTGCCCTTCCGGGTAGGTGATCTGCATCATAACGGAAGCCTGCAACTGGTATGCGGTGAAGGGAAAAATATATACGTCTACGCACTGCCTTAAAATGGCTTTTTTTGCCGATATTTGTTAACTTACAGACAAAGGATGAAGAAAACAGCTACCCTGGTCCTCTTTACGATTATTCTTTGTGCCGGACATTTCCAGGCACAGGATTTTATGGGGTATTCCATGGGAAATTATTCCGGAATAACCGGAGGATATCTCAACCCTGCTTCTACTGCCGACAGCCGTTTTAAATTCGATATGGAGATTATTGGCCTGGATTTAAATTTCGGCAATAATTACCTGGGATTTAACAAAGCCGATATCAAGCATTCCCTCACTGCCAAACCCCAGGACAATAACAATAATAACAATGGCGGGAATGGAAATAACAACAAGAATAATAACAGCGGAGGATCGGTCGGTATTACAGAACGTATCAACGGGGATACCAAATCCATCTTCCTCGGAGCCAGTCTCCACCTTCCTTCCTTCATGATCCGTCTTAACCCCAAGAATTCAGTCGGGTTTATGTGCCGTACCCGTTTCTATTTTAATGTTGACGGACTCGAATCCAATCTGGCTCACCAGGTTTATAAAGGACTGACCGATACTATTCAGTATAACCAGGAACTCCACAATAAAAACCTCAATATTGGCATGAATGCCTGGGCTGAATATGGAATCACCTTTGCACATGTTTTTTATAACAAAGACAAACATTTCCTCAAAGGGGGCCTTACCCTTAAATACATACAAGGTCTCGGTGCGGTATATGCTCATATGAGCGACCTGAATTACAAGGTCAGCAACAAAGATACCATCGCCCTTTTCAATACCACTGTCAATTACGGCCACTCTTCAAACATTACCTGGGATCCGAACAACCCGAATAATTCTTTGAAATTCACTCCCGGCAATTTTCCCGGTTTTGGTGCCGACTTAGGTGTGGTATATGAATACAGACCTGATTTTGCAAAATATAAATATGACATGGATGGGGAAACAAACCTGGACATGCGCTGGAAAAACAAATACAAATTCCGTTTCGGAATGTCCTTACTCGATCTGGGTGGAGTGAGATATATCAAAGGTGATCTGAGCCGGGATTTCACTGCAGATATTAATATCTGGAATCTCAAGAATGCAAAAATGGGAAGCCTTCACCAGATAGACAGCACCTTCACCTCCATGTTCAGATCGAACAAAGGCGACAAGACTTTTTATGTACACCTCCCTACCACCCTCAATTTCCAGGCCGACTATAATATCTACAAAGATTTCTATGCCGGCCTTATGGGCGATTATGCATTCAAGTTCAAGAACAGCGATGCCGTAGTTCACGAAATATCCCGCATTGCCCTCGTACCCCGCTGGGATCACAAATGGTTTGGTGTTTACGTACCTCTCTCCTATGACGGATTCAGGAATTTCAATTATGGACTTAACATAAGGCTTGGGCATTTGATAGTCGGAACCAATACCCTAAACAGCTTTATGGGATCCGGCAATCTCTACGGTGGAGAGTTTCATTTCCTCCTTAAGCTTCCTATCCCCTACCGCAGAGTCAAAGACCGTGACCATGACAAGGTTTCGGATAAAAAAGACAAATGCCCGGATGTACCAGGTACCTGGGAATTTATGGGCTGCCCCGACAGAGACGGTGATCATGTACCTGATTCGGAAGACCAGTGCCCGGATGTACCCGGAAAAATTGAACTGCACGGATGCCCCGATCGTGACAATGATGGTATAGCTGATAAGGATGATGAATGTCCGGATCAGGCAGGACCTAAGGAACTCAAAGGATGCCCTGACAGAGACGGGGACGGCATTCCGGATAAGGATGATGAATGCCCTGATCAGGCAGGACCTAAGGAGCTCAAAGGATGCCCTGACAGAGACGGGGACGGTGTACCTGATAAGATTGACCTCTGTCCGGATAAACCGGGGCCTGCCGATAATGACGGATGTCCTGTCGTGAACCTCCTTGTAATGGATAAGGATAAGAATGTAATCCAGAAGGTGAAAAGAAACAAGGACGGAACGTTCAGTTTTGAAACCCTGCCTGCCGATGAAAATGTCCTCTTCAGTATAGAAGGAGAAGATACGGATGAACTCAAGGAAATCAATATCGTTGTAGGAGGTGTGAGCAAGAAACTTGTACGCGGTGCCGACCGTTACTTCCGCTTTGAACAGCTGAAAGCTGATGAACATAAACTGAAAGAACTTGAAGAGAAAGATGTTCCTATAAAGCTGACCAAGGAAGAAGCTCAGATCCTGAAAAAAGCTTTCAGCAATCTGGAATTCGAAACAGGAAAGGATGTCATCAAAGCTGAATCCTTCCCTTCACTGGATGAGCTTGCCACACTTATGAAGAAAAAACCGGAATGGAAACTCAAACTAAGCGGTCATACGGATAACCAGGGGAAAAAGCAGGACAATATGAAGCTGAGCGAAAACAGAGCCCGTGCTGTTGCAAAACATCTGATGACAAAAGGCGTTGACGAAAAACGCTTCAAGATTCTCTGGTTCGGACCGGATAAGCCAATTGCACCGAACACAACACCCCAGGGCAGACAGAAGAACAGAAGAGTTGAAATGGTTATCATTGATTAATGATTTAAGATTTATGATTTACGATTTTGGGAACGAGTTCAGCTAAATCATAAATCTTAAATCATAATTAATAAAATGTTTCATATCATTGACTTCGGGAGCCGCAAAATTCCTTTCATTGTAGGAATGATAGAGGCACTCGGTTTCCCTACCAAGGTTCACCCCTGGGAAAATATAGACCGGGGAGCGATGCACGATGCAAAGGCAATAATAATGAGCGGCTCACCTACCTACCTCACCGAGGTGGATCATACCCCGTACCATGAACGGTGCTCCTTTATCAAGGAAATAGATATTCCTGTATTGGGTATTTGTTTCGGGCAACAGGTTATCGGTATTCTGCATGGAGCAAAGATTTACCGTGGACCGGAAGTGAGAGCCGAAAACCCTATTCATGTCCTTAAAAAAGATCCGCTCTTCACAGGCCTGGATGACGGGGTATCTATGAATGAAGACCATACAGAAGGCATCAATCTGCCGGAAGGATTTATTCACCTCGCCTCCTCCGCTACGTATGCAAATGAAGCTATGAAACATCCGACGCAGAAAATATGGGGTATTCAGTTCCATCCTGAAGTAAGTGGAGACAAAGGCCTGCATCTATTCCGTAATTTTTGCACCCACTGTGTATAGACAGCCTTTCCCAATCTTTGTATATTAGCACCAACTGAATCCTGCATGCTGAATTTTATCTGGATTGCTTTATTTCTGCTCGCCTTTCTTGTAGCTCTGATCCGGCTTATATTCTTTCATGATCATGCTGTTTTTTCCTCCATGCTGCAAAGCACCTTCAGCTCATCTGCACAGGCTTTCGAAATTGCTCTCAACCTTACCGGTGCCATGACACTCTGGCTGGGTATTATGAATGTAGGAGAAAAGGCAGGAGCCATACGTATCCTTTCCCGTATCATAGGCCCCTTCTTCAGCCGTCTTTTTCCACAGATACCCAAAGATCATCCGGCCCTGGGACAGATCATTCTTAATTTTTCGGCCAATATGCTTGGGCTTGGCAATGCCGCCACTCCTATGGGATTGAAAGCCATGCAAAGCATGCAGGATCTGAATGAGGACAAGGAAAAAGCATCCAACTCACAAATCATGTTCCTCGTAATCAATACTGCCGGGTTTGCTCTCATACCGGTCAGCATTATGGTTTACAGAGCTAAATTCCATGCAGTAAACCCTGCTGATGTGTTCCTGCCTATCCTGCTTGCAACACTTGTTTCAACACTGACCGGAATTATCCTGGTAGGTTTACGCCAGCGCATACGCCTCTGGGATCCTGTACTCCTGCTCTGGATGCTGGGTATCATTGCCGTTGTAGGCGGAGTTGTTTACGGAGCATCCCACCTGAGTATGCCACAGCTCTCGTCCGCCTCCAGCTTTGTAAGCAGCTTTATCCTCCTGGGAATTATGGTTACGTTTATTGGCCTGGGCGCTTACCGCAAAATAGATGTGTACAATACCTTTATTGAAGGAGCAAAAGAAGGCTTCCTGACCGTTATAAAACTCATTCCATATATCGTTGCCATGCTCGTAGGCGTCGCTATTTTCAATGCAGCCGGCTGTATGGATTATCTTCAGAAAGGACTGATCAGTACACTCACCTTCCTGGGCTGCCCTACCGATATCGTTCCTGCTATACCTACGGCATTCATTCGCCCCCTGAGCAGCTCCGGTGCCAGCGCCATGACAGTAGGTATCATAAACCAAAGCGGAGTGGATTCTTTCGCCGCACGCCTTTCCAGCGTCATACAAGGATCGTCGGACACCACCTTTTATATTATTGCCCTCTACTTTGGTTCCGTCGGTATCAAGAAAACACGCTATGCCGTTACCTATGGCTTGCTTACTGATCTGTGCGGTTTCCTCGCGGCAATTTTTATGGCGTATCTCTTCTTTAAGCATTAAATACGTCTTTCTACGTATTGACATCCATTCCTTTTTGAAATATCTTTCGATTCTGTTCGTATAATCTTCACTCTTTCATGGAAAGATGAATAGAACAACAGGAATAAATTTGTTCTTGGGGATATCAGGACGTTCTTTGAAGGTCTGAACGCAACCCGACACAAGAAGGCAATCGTCTTATTCAGGATAGACGTCATCCGGATCAGGACCGTCACTATCCCATATCGGGACGGTATTATCCGGTTCGGGACAGTGACGATCCTATCTCGGAAAGATATTATCCCGTTAAGGACAGTCATTATCCTATATCGGAATGGTATTCTTCCGTTCGGGACGATCACTATCCTATATCGGAAGGATATTATCCGGTTCGGTACAATCACTATCCTGTATCGGAAGGATATTATCCGGTTCTGGATAACCACTATCCCATGTTGGAATGGTGCGATCCGGTTTGGGATGAATACGATCCCATATAGGAATGACTCTATCCGGTTTGGGGCAGTGATGATCCCGAATGGGATGATACATGTTCTGTTGGAGAATGAATATAAAGCCTTGGCAGATCAGATCATATTATATCCGCGGTGATCCTGATAATCATGAAAATCCGCGTTCTATTGAGTCTTCTTAGGCGTGTCTTGCGCCTATTCAATTCCCAGATTCCTGAACCTCGGCTCAAACTCCTTCAGAAGCGCTTCCTGTTTGTATTCTCCGCATACACCCATGATGCCATTGAGAATACGCCCTGAAACATCAATTTCACTGCGCAGCATATCATCGATATCATCTCCGTGGAAGGTATGGAAATAACGAAGCCTGTCTTCATACACATCAAATACCTCACGCACCAGCTTATTGGCTTTATCAATTGCTCCGGCCTGGTAATATTCAACAGCCAGTGTAAAACTGATACGGTCATCAATAGGCACATTCCAGGCAGGAACCATTTTCTGGCATTTGTCAAGCACGGCAATCGCTGAATCCTTTTTGTTTTCATTGATCAGTGCCTGTGCCAGTGAAGCCATAGCCAGGCGTTCGTTGGTACCTACCTGCAAGGCGATATAGTTGTCGATATACACATCTTTACGGTCCATATTACCCCAGTCAAATTTCTCCATCACATTTTTATACATGATAGCTGTATTGACCCTGGCAGGTGCAATACTCATTTCCTGTTTCTTATTCAATACAGGTACGAGGCGATATGCATACCCTTCCTGTTGCAGGTAAGGATTCAGATTCATATAGGCTTCCGAACCACCGGTTGCGCCGAAATAAATGGGTCGTTCCCAGTTATTATGGGCTATGATTTCCATAATCATCATAGAACTCTTGGTGATATAGGATCCGCTGAGATCCCATTGAATCTCAGGTACTATACGATCTGCAAGTTCCGGTGATACCGTTCCGTTTTTCAGAACCGCTTCCTTATCAACAGGTATGCTTATTTTACGCGTAGGCATATAGTTGATCATTTTCTTGTTACCCATCATCACTTTATCATGGTCATCATCACTGCACATGAAATCGAGCACCTGCTGTATCGGGAAATAACCCTGTACACCCCGGTCCATAATAGGAACATAATCCCTGTTGCCTCCTGTATATTTTTCAGCAGGCATTTTGATCGGAACAGGTGCCGACTCATACTGGGCAGTACGCATCTGATCAATATACCAGTCAATATTAAAATAGCTCAGTACAATAACCCTTACATCGGTTCGAATGCCTTCCACTTCCTGGGCATACCACAAGGGGAAGGTGTCATTATCCCCATGTGTAAACAGGATTGCATTCGGCGCACAGGAGTTCAGATAGTTCTTGGCCAGAGCTAGAGCCGTTCGGCGGTGAGAACGGTCATGATCGTTCCATTCAGCTTTGGCCATAATACAGGGAACTGCCAGCAGACAGATGACAGAAGCAATGATGGCACTTTTCTTTTCATCAGTCCTGCTTTTCAGGAACTCGAAAATTCCAAGCACACCCAATCCTATCCAGATTGCAAAAGCATAGAAGGAACCTACATAGGCATAGTCCCGTTCCCGGGGTTCTATAGGTTTCTGGTTCAGGAAAAGGATAATAGCCAGTCCGGTAAAAAAGAAGAATAACAGAATCACCCACAGATCTTCCTTACTCTTGCGGTAATGGAAGAACATTCCGATAGCACCCAGAATTAACGGAAGGAAATACAACTGATTCCGGGCTTTGTTTTCCTTCATCACTTTCGGAACCCGGCTCTGATCACCAAGTCTCCAGTCATCAATAGGGCCTATCCCCGAAAGCCAGTTTCCATCCACCTTATTACCATACCCTTCTGCATCATTTTGCTTGCCTACGAAATTCCAGAGGAAGTAACGCGCATACATATGCCAGATCTGGTATCGGCCGAAATATGTCAGATTCTCACCAAAGCTTGGCTTCTCAATTGAATCATATTGACCATGTTCATCCGGGAGGTAGTAAATCCGGGGTTTTACATTGCCCCATCGTTTATAGGCATTTATTTTTCCCGGCTCGTTACCGTCATACATACGCGGGAAAAAGGTGCAATAGCGCTTGTCGTAATTGGGAACAGTTTTGTCTTTTTTATCAATCACGACATATCGCCCGGCTTTGGCATCTTTTCGATAGGATGGTGAACCATCTGAATATGCTTTATCCTGATCCTTCACCAGCTTGGCTGTATAATAAGGTCCGTAAAGCAATGGCCAGTCTCCATACTGATCGCGGTTCAGATAGGAAAGCAGACCCAGCGCATCCGTCGGCCGGTTCTGATTCATAGGGGTGTTCGCATTGGCACGTATGATCAGCACCATAAAGGATGAATAACCCAATACCAGACAGGCAAAACTGAGAATGGCCGTATTGGCAAAAGCGAAATTTTTACGTTTGGTATATCTTACTCCGAATACGATTCCTCCAAGCAATACCAGGAAATAAGCCACTGTTCCGGAATTGAAAGGCATATGGAGGTTATTGACAAAGAACAATTCGAACAGGGCTGCCAGTTTTACAATCCAGGGTATGAGGATGGACTGTACAAATCCAAGCAGGAAGACAGAGAGAATTGTTGTAATGATAAAACCTTTGCGTGTTATTTTATAGCGCTTGAAATAATAAATGAAGACCATAGCAGGTATGGTCAGCAAGCTGAGCAGGTGAACTCCTATAGAAAGACCGATGAGATAAAATGCAAGGATCAGCCAGCGATCGGCACCCGGCTCGTCAGCCACAGCTTCCCAGCGAAGCATAGCCCAGAAAACGGCTGCCGTAAACATGGATGACATGGCATACACCTCCCCTTCCACTGCAGAAAACCAGAATGAATCGGAAAAAGTATACGCCAGAGCTCCTACTGCTCCTGCACCCATAATAGCCCAGATCTGACCGGTGCTCAGTTCTTTATTACGCGGATATAATTTACGCGCCAGCATCGTGATACTCCAGAACAGGAAAAGTATTGTGGCTGCACTGCTGAGAGCAGACATGGCATTGACCAGTGCAGCGGCATGGTATTTATCACTGAACAAGGTGAAAAACCGGGCTATCATATTAAACAAAGGTGCTCCGGGAGGATGACCCACCTCCAGTTTATACGAAGTGGCTATATACTCACCGCAATCCCAAAAACTTGCTGTAGGCTCTATAGTGCTCAGATACGTGAAGGAGGCTATACCGAAAACAAGCCAGCCGATAAGGATATTCAGTTTTTTATAAGCCATCATAGGTTTTATACGCTGTTTTTAACGGAAAGCTCAAAGATAATAAGGTTAGCCGGAATCGGAACAAGAAGGGAGAAAGGAAAAAATTCTTAGTTTTAAGGTCGTTTTCAGCATGAAATAAACGTATACAATGAAGATATCTTATAACTGGCTTAAAAAATATTTTGACGCAGGGCTCCCTGTGAAGGAAGCTGCTGCATTATTGACCGGAGGAGGACTCGAGGTAGAACATATTGAAGCGTATCAAAGCATTCCTGGAGGACTTGAAGGACTTGTGACCGCAGAAGTGATGACAAAAGAGAAACATCCCGATGCGGATCGTCTGAGTATCTGTACTGTCGATACAGGCGGACCGGTCATCCTTCAGATTGTTTGCGGAGCAGCTAACGTGGCTGCAGGGCAGAAAGTGATTGTTGCTCTGGAAGGCGCTACACTATATCCTTCAAAAGGAGAGCCCTTTGTCATTAAAAAATCCAAAATAAGAGGCCAGGCTTCTGAAGGAATGATTTGTGCCGAAGATGAGATAGGCCTTGGAACTTCTCATGAAGGTATTATGGTGCTTGATCCATCCACTAAAGCCGGGATGCCTGCAAAAGACTATTTTAAAGTGGAATCGGATCAGGTATTGGAAATAGGGCTTACCCCTAACAGGGCTGATGCCACTTCACATCTGGGCGTAGCCCGTGATTTGGCTGCACTTGTCAACTGCCGCAAAGCTTCCGGAAAAGAAGTTCAGATACCCGCTGTGGATGCTTTCCAAACAGAAAACACCTCTCTGACTGTTTCTGTAAATGTTCTGGATCCATTGGCTTGTATTCGTTATGCCGGTGTTACTTTAAACGGTATCAAGATTCAGGAATCTCCTTCCTGGCTCAAACACCGCCTGGAAGCCATTGGCCTGCGGCCCATCAACAATATTGTGGATGTCACCAATTTCGTATTGCATGAAACAGGACAACCCCTCCATGCTTTTGATGCCGCTGCTATCAAAGGATCCCGTATAGAAGTCAGAACCTGCCCGGAGAAGACTTTGTTCACCATGCTGGATGGGAAGACAAAAGAGCTTTCATCCGAAGATCTGATGATCTGCAATGCTTCCGAACCGATGTGTATAGCGGGTGTTTTCGGAGGTTTGCATTCGGGGGTGAAGGAGGCAACAACAAGTATCTTTCTTGAAAGCGCCTGTTTTAGTCCGCAAAGTGTCCGTAAAACATCCAAACGTCATGATCTGAAGACCGACGCTTCTTTCCGTTTTGAACGGGGCACAGATCCTGAGATCTGCGTTTATGCCCTCAAGCGTGCTGCATTGCTGATCAAAGAAGTAGCCGGAGGAACAATCTCATCCGAAATAACAGATATCTATCCGGAACCTGTCAAACCTTTTCAGATACCTTTTGCATTTAACAATGCCGACCGTCTTATCGGAAAGAAGATTGACCATGATGTAATTAAACAAATCCTTACCTCCTTAGGTATTACGATTGAAAACGAAAGCAAGGATGCGTTGCTCCTGCTGGTTCCTCCCCGTAAAGTGGATGTAACACGGGGATGCGATGTGGTGGAAGAGATTCTGAGAATTTACGGTTATAATGAAGTGGAAATACCCGGAAGCCTTCATGCTTCCGTTTCATACTCATCACGGCCCGACAAGGTAAAGATCAGGGAAACAATAGCCAACCAGCTGAGTACTAACGGGTTTTCTGAAATCATGTGTAACTCCCTCACCAAGGGAGCTTACTATGAACAAAATCCGGTATTCAAACCGGAACAGAGTGTGGCATTGCTGAATCCGTTGAGTGCCGATCTGAATGTATTAAGGCAAAGTCTGGTGTTCGGGGGACTGGAAGTTATCCTCTACAATCAAAACAGAAAACAATCCGGGCTGAAATTATATGAGTTTGGTAAGACCTATATCAAATCTGCCAGCGGTTATCATGAACAGGAACACTTGGCCTTATTCCTGTGCGGTGAAAAAGGGAATACAGGTAAGGGAGGAAGAAGCAATGAAGGGTTTTATGAATTAAAGAGCTATATGACCAACATATTCAGTCGCCTTGGAATCAAAATAACTTCCGTTTCCGAATTCAGCAATGAACTGTTTTCAGCAGCATTGCAGCTTCAGTGCGGCAAGAAGAAACCGGCTGTGATAGGGATACTGAGTAATCAGATGCTGAAACAAATGGATCTGAGTGGCCCGGTTTATTATGCCGATATGGAATGGGATACACTGTTCAGCCTTATACCTGCACAGGAAATACAATACAAAGAGGTTCCCAAATTCCCATCCGTACGCCGGGATCTGGCACTGGTGCTTGATAAAAAAATCCGCTTTGCAGAGGTAGAGCAGCTTGCCTATTCACTCGAAAAAACTTACCTGAAAGAGCTGACCCTGTTCGATGTGTATGAAGGAGATAAGATTGGTAAAGATCACAAGTCCTATGCTATATCCTTCCTCTTTCAGGATGAAGCGGCTACCTTGCAGGACAAGCAGGTGGAGAAAATGATGGAAAAGCTTATGAAAGCTTATACCGAGAAACTGGGAGCTGTAATCCGACAATAAACACCTTTTCCCTTATTCATTTATTCCTGACCCATATGACTGCAATAACCTGTTCATCAGGCTATTCTGTTCGAAATCCAAGGATCACCCAAATTTATTCGACGAATGGTCACTTTTCGGGGTCGAAGCGTTTCAATCTTGAATACCTTTGTGCACCAAAAAAGTAACCTATCACTTCGTTCTAACAAATAAACCACATGAAATTAATTTTTACACTTATTACAGCCTGTGCTTTGTCAGGTGCATTGCTGGCCCAGCAAGCCGACATAAACATGCCATTCGGGAACCGCATTCCGGCAGGAAATTGTGAAGGAAAGCAAATCCCTTCAGCACGTATTTCACAAACCGGAAATCCTTCAACTGCTGCTGCTTATCACCAATGGCTATACCCATCAGGAACCACGATGGCAGGGAAAAGGGTATCCCAGTTTAACGCCTACCTGGCTCCAACTTTTCAGGATTCTTCTGTAAAAACCGTTTTTGCCAGCGGGACTTCCAACGTATGGATGATGAAGGCCGGAGGAACACTGGATCCTTACTCCACAAAATTTTCACCCAACAGTCTGGCAACCGGCAACGGTTATACGCTTGATACTGTCTGGATAGGAGGACATTATGAAATCCATAATGCTACTATCGGTGATACCTTGTATGTAGAAGTAAGCTGGGGGCCGATTGCCAGCTCCTGGTATGCACACCTCACCAAGACAACACCTGTTGAAAGCTTTTATACTTCAAAGAATGTGGTTTCGACTACATCCGGAAATACATCCCCCAGTGCTGCACCCCTCAATTATTCAGCCATTCTGAAACATGTATTCACAGCTGCTGACTCTTTTGCTCCGAATCACCTGGCATATAAATTCTACCCCCTGGTTCCTACCGGTGGACCGATCTGGATTGCTGCCGGCAACGTTGTAGCTGTTCAGTATACCTTTGTCCCGAAAGCCGCGTATTCAGCCGGTGCAACTTATTTCTCAGGTGTGTCTCCCACAGCTGCTACGATGAACAGTTTCCTGGGAATTCAGTTTGAAGACTCCCTGTACACAGCAACATCAGGCGCAAGCGGACATCAGTATTTTTACGATGCCAACGGAAGTAATGTAAGTTCCTACTATGGCAATAAGGCTCGCTATGGAAAATACACCGGTGCACAAGCCGGACTGAACGGAGTATCCCTGGCTCTTGATAACGATGGTTTTGCCTGGGCCGTCTCCATCTCTTCTTCTCTTGTTACATCAACAGAAGAAATGAATGCCTACGGACTCAGCCTTTCCCAGAATATACCAAATCCATTTAACGGTAACACCGAAATAGCCTATGAACTGGGAAACAATTCCGATGTTGTGTTCAGTGTATATGATATCAGCGGAAGAATTGTAATGGAGCAGAAAGAAGGAACACAAGCTGCCGGTAAGCATACCATCAGTCTGAATGCTTCCTCCTTTACCAAAGGAATTTACTTCTATTCGGTGAAAGCCAATGGTTCTTCTTTAAGCCGGAAAATGATCATCAGCGAATAACCCCTTCTTAAGAACTAAAAAAAATCCTGCGTTGTTTATACAGCGCAGGATTTTTTGTTTGTGTTTATTGTTACCCTAAAATAACTTATTAAGTAACTCATCCTCCACCAGATTCGGCAACGTCACCTTCAGTTTGCTGCTCCGCTTCATTTCCCTTTTGATAGCAAACAAAGCTTCTTTGTTACGGGCCCAACCCCGCCGTGCAATACCATTATTGACATCCCAGAAGAGCATGGATTTAAGCCGGCGGTCTGCATCAGTGCTGCCGTCTAGCACAAGACCGAATCCTCCGTTGATGACTTCACCCCACCCTACTCCTCCTCCGTTATGCAGAGAAATCCAGGTTGCACCCCGGAAGGCATCTCCGGCAAAATTCTGAACAGCCATATCGGCGGTGAAACGGGAACCGTCATAAATATTGGATGTTTCCCGGTAAGGGGAATCCGTTCCGGATACATCATGGTGATCACGCCCCAGCACAACAGGAGCTGAAAGTTTACCGGCCTTGATGGCTTTGTTGAATGCTTCTGCTATTTTAATACGTCCTTCCGCATCGGCATACAGGATACGTGCCTGAGAGCCAACAACGAGTTTGTTCTTCTGAGCTTCCTGTATCCAGAGGATATTATCGGCAAGCTGTTGTCTGATTTCCGCAGGCGCTGTCTTGTAAATTTTCTGAAGCACCTGCAGGGCTATTTTATCGGTACGTTCAAGGTCTTTAGGATCAGCAGAAGTACATACCCATCGGAAAGGACCGAAGCCATAATCAAAACACTGAGGCCCGAGAATATCCTGTACATAGGAAGGATACCGGAACACGCCTTCCGATTTCCACACCTCGGCACCTGCTCTTCCGGCTTCAAGTAAGAATGCATTCCCGTAATCGAAAAAATACATACCCTGAGCTGTCAGGGTATTGATGGCTTTAACATGCCGTATGAGTGATTTCTGCACTTCTTTTTTGAACCGTTCCGGTTCGGCAGCCATCATTTTATTGGATTCTTCATAGGTGAATCCTGCCGGGTAGTAACCTCCTGCCCAGGGATTATGCAGGGAAGTCTGATCCGAACCCAATTCAATCTTTACCTTTTCTTTTGCAAATTTCTCCCACAGATCCACCACATTACCCTGGTAAGCAAGAGAAACTGCTTCTTTGGCTTTACGAGCCTGCTGAATGCGGACAATCAGTTTATCCAGATTGTCATATACTTCATCGACCCAACCCTGGCTGTGACGGGTATGTGTTGCTTTTGGATTGACTTCGGCAATGACACCGATGGCTCCTGCTATTTTGGCAGCCTTGGGCTGAGCTCCGCTCATTCCGCCCAGACCGGAGGAAACAAATACCTGTCCCGGAAGGCCGGCAGAAGCCGCCTTGGAAAATTTCCGTCCTGCGTTAAGCACCGTAAGTGTTGTTCCATGTACAATACCCTGTGGGCCTATATACATGAATGAACCGGCCGTCATCTGACCGTATTGAGTAACCCCTAAAGCATTGAACTTTTCCCAGTCGTCAGGTTTGCTGTAATTGGGTATCATCATTCCGTTGGTGATCACAACCCTGGGAGCATCTTTATGAGAAGGGAACAAGCCCAACGGGTGACCGGAATAGAGTACCAGCGTTTGCTCTTCTGTCATCTCACTCAGGTATTGCATACAAACCAGGTACTGAGCCCAGTTCTGGAATACGGCGCCATTTCCTCCATAGGTAATCAGTTCATGAGGGTGCTGGGCTACGGCATAATCCAGGTTATTGCTCAGCATATGCATGATTGCTGCGGCTTGTTTAGACTTAGCCGGATAATCACTTATAGGGCGGGCATAAATTTTATAATCGGGCCGGAAACGGTACATGTAAATACGTCCGTAAGTTCGCAGCTCCTCAGCAAATTCTTTGGACAGAAGGGCATGGTGCTTTTTGTCGAAATAGCGGAGTGCATTGCGTATAGCCAGCTTCTTTTCTTCCGTATTTAGGATTTCCTTTCTCTTCGGGGCATGATTCAGGCTTGTGTCGAAAGGCTTCAAAGCCGGCAATTTGGCGGGTATTCCCTGCCGTATAAGCCGGCGGAATTCATTCAGATTCATAGGTATGTCAAAATGTTTATTTACTGTATTGTTCGTGTTCACTCAAAGCTATTCTTTTTTCTTCAGATCGAACTTTCCTGTTTTCCGGTTATAGCCGTATGGACAATGCTTACACCCGTTCTGACAACAATACCCTCTCCGGAGGTGATACTGTTCGGTGAATACCAGATACCCTTCCTCAGTGTAGTAGAAATCTCCCGGTTCCGGCTTTAGAGGCCTATCATCAGCAGGCATGAATACTAAATTAATTAACTTTGGTTGTATGCTATACTTGAGACAAAGTTAAGAAATGCTTACGGAGATCAGGAAGCCATTAATCAGTAATATCCGGGAAACTTTGTTCTCCGATAAAGGTCTGCAGTTACACCTGTTACGCCTGGATGAATTACATCCTGAAATCAACGGAAATAAATGGTATAAGCTCAAATATAACCTCGAAGCCTTCCATCGTTCCGGCAAAAAGATCCTGGTAAGCTGCGGAGGTGCATGGTCAAACCATATTGCAGCAATGGCTGCAGCAGGGCATGCTTCCGGCATCCCGACAGGAGCAATGATAAGAGGAGAAGAACATATACCCCTGAACCCTACCCTTGCCCTGGCCAGTGCAAGAGGAATGTTACTTTACTATGCCGACCGGGCTTTGTACCGTGACAAAGCACTGCTGGAGCAAAAAGCAAGGGAAGTATTCGGACCGGATATCTTCTGGATTCCGGAAGGAGGTTCCAATGCCTGGGGAGTAATGGGGTGTACGGAAATCCTCGCGCATGTTAAGGAGGAAGCCGATATTATCTGTTGCGCTGCGGGCACTGGGGCAACAGCTGCAGGAATTGCTTCTTCCGGAATGGGCCGGAATAAAATGATGGTATTCCCGGCCCTGAAAGGAGCCTCATTCCTCGTTGATGAGATAGCACGTTTTGCCGGACCGGAAATAGCATCGGAAATCAGCCTGGTGAACGACTATCATTTCGGAGGATATGGAAAAACTACCCCTGATCTGATTCGCTTTGTGGATGATTTCCGGCTAAAACAGGGTATAAGCCTTGATTATATCTATACCGGAAAAATGATGTTTGGCTTGTATGATATGGCATCCAGGGGCTGTTTTGAACCGGGAACACGTATACTCGCAGTTCATACCGGCGGCATACAAGGTAATTTGGGCATTACTATCAACAGGGATATGTTGGAAATTGACTCCTGAGAGCCTGAAATAAGGGCACCCTTCCTTTAATTTTGTATCATGTCCTTGTCACCTGCAAGCCCATTTCTGTCCCGAACCTTCCCTTTGATGCTTGGAATGTTCCTATCCCTGCATTCCTTTGCACAGCCTTCCGAACGCAAACTCAGCCCGAAAGAATATGTCGAAAGCCATAAGGAGGATGCCGTCAAGGAAATGCTCATGTTCGGTATTCCGGCAAGCATAACCCTTGCACAGGGTATGCTGGAAAGTGATAACGGGAACAGTGATCTGGCAGTCTATGCAAATAATCACTTCGGAATTAAATGCCATGAAGACTGGACAGGCCCCAGTTTTGTGAAAGATGATGACACAAAGGATGAATGCTTCCGTAAGTATAAGAGTGTGCTGGAGTCTTACAGCGATCATTCCCGTTTCCTCAAATCAAGGCAGCGTTACAGTTCACTTTTCGAACTCAAAACTAACGACTATAAAGGCTGGGCCAGGGGTCTGAAAGAAACCGGCTATGCAACGGATCCCCGTTATACGGAACGCCTGCTTGATATTATTGAACGCAATCACCTGTACGACTATGATAAGGAAGTAACTGTTGCCTCTTTGCAGCCGGCACCCGACCTTGGTGAAAAGCTCAAAGTAAAACCCGCTCCGGTAAAAAGAAGTATTCAGTATATCAGTGAACGTCCTTTTGTCATTGCACGTGCCGGAGAAACTTTCGCATCTTTGGCGAAGGAGTATGAAAAAGGAGCCTGGGAACTTCCCCGTTATAATGAGGTGGACAAGTATGCAGCGATTTCAGCAGGACAAAAAATATACCTTGGCCCCAAACGCCGCAAAGGATCAGAAGCCTATCATACTGTTAAACCGGGCGAAACGATGTACTCCATTTCTCAGGACTACTGCATTAAACTCAAATTCCTCTACAAACGTAACCGTATGAAACCCGGCACCGAACCCCATGCGGGTGAATTGTTGTACATGAGAGGCAAAAAGAAGAACTGAGCCCTTTCGACTTCCAATTCCTTACTTAGTTTGCTTCCTTTTCTATCTCTGCCCTGACTAATTTAGCCGGACAAACTCCAGCTATGAAATTAATCTGTACCGTTCTCTGCACATGCCTTGGCTTATCGGCATTTTCACAAATCACCCTTACTTCAGCCAATGCTCCTTCTGCAGGAGTAACCAGGGCCTATGTAAAAATTGATTCCACCGGTATCACTCCAGGAGCTTCAGGCGCATCAGGAACTTGGGATTATTCAGGCTCCGTTATCGATACAAATCATATCTCAACATCGTTTGTAGCATCCGGCATCACCGCCTATGCTTCCTCTTTTCCGGGTTGCACCGTGGCTGTAGCCAGTGGCAGCGGGTTCGTCTATTACGGAGTAAGCAGTTCCAGCTACAATTTACTTGGAAGCAAAACACCTACCGGAGGAGTTCTCTACAGTGACAATGAACAACTTCTAACTTTTCCATTTACCTATACCAACAGTTTCTCTGACAATTTCAGAGGGCATACTGTCGGGGCAGGGCTTCCGGATTCAATCATAGGCAGCAACTCTGTAACTGCTGATGCCTGGGGAACCCTAAAGGTACCTGGAGGCACAACATATACAAATGCATTGCGTGTTAAAGAGACGGAGACATATGTTGATTCTGTCCTGGGTATTGTAGGTTTTCACTATACCTACACCACCTATTATTGGTATGTTTCAACGCAAAGCGCCCCTGTGTTTTACCTTCAGTATTTTTCCACTTATCCATCCAACAATCCTTCAGCTGTCAACAAAAACAAAACAGCCTGGCTTACTTACACTCCTTCTGCCGGTATTGAGGAACATGTTTCCTCCATACAGGCTCACCTCTTTCCAAATCCGGCAACAAACGGAGAAACTTTTCTGGAGCTTGAATTGAAAAAGGAAGGCAGGACAAGTATCTCCGTAACCGATATACAAGGCAAGGAAGTGGTGGCAATTGACAAAGGCATTCTACCTGCCGGGAAACACGGGGTAGAACTTGTAAAGGGAACTCTGGTCAGGGGAATGTATCTGGTAATAATCCTGTCAGGAAATGAAAGGTATTTTCAGAAGCTGATCATCAACTGATCCGGCTCCAGTTGGCCTGTACTTTTTCAAGCTCTGCCAGGTATTCCTTCATCTGACTGTGTTCCGGCTTATTCAGATGTACATCTTCGTTCAATAACTCTCCTGCTGCATTCCGGGCATACTGTAAGATCTGCGCATCCTGGGCGAGATCGGCAATTTTTAAATTCAGCAGGCCGCTTTGCTGAGTTCCCGAAATATCGCCGGGACCTCTCAGCCTCAAATCGGTATCTGCTATCTCGAAACCGTCATTTGTTTTCACCATGGTCTGTAGCCTCAGTTTGGCATCCGCACTAAGTTTATAGGAGCTGAGCAATATACAATAACTCTGATCCCCTCCCCTTCCAACCCGGCCTCTGAGCTGATGCAGCTGTGAAAGACCGAAACGTTCTGCACTTTCAATGATCATGACAGAGGCATTCGGAACATTCACTCCTACTTCAATCACTGTTGTTGCAACCATGATATTTGTTTCGCCTTTTACAAAACGCTGCATTTCATAATCCTTGGCTTCCGTCTTTTGTTGTCCATGTACAATACTGACTTTATATTCAGGCAAAGGGAATGCACGGCAAATACTTTCGTACCCGTCTTCCAGATCCTTGTAATCCATCTTCTCACTTTCCTTGATGAGGGGATAGACAATATATATCTGACGACCTAGCTTAATCTGATCTTTCATAAACCCGAACACTTCAAGACGGTGAGAATCGTATTTATGAATGGTTTTAATAGCCTTTCTGCCGGGGGGCATCTCGTCAATGACGGAAACATCCAGATCACCGTATAAAGTCATGGCCAGTGTACGCGGAATCGGGGTTGCAGTCATTACCAGCACATGAGGAGGCTGGATATTTTTTGACCAGAGTTTGGCACGCTGTTCAACACCGAAGCGATGCTGTTCATCAATGACTACCATGCCTAAGTTCTTGAATTTCACTCCGGCCTCTATCAATGCATGGGTGCCGATGAGTATATCCATTTCACCGTTTTCGAGCATGCGGTGCAACTCTTTCCGTTGGGCTGTTTTGGTAGAGCCGGTGAGCAGACCAACGTTCAGATTCATTCCTTCCAGCAAACCGATTAGTGTCTGATAATGCTGATTGGCAAGTATCTCTGTCGGGGCCATCATTCCTGCCTGAAAACCGTTATCAAGCGCAATGAGCATAGTCATCAGTGCTACCAGTGTTTTACCGCTTCCCACATCGCCCTGTAAAAGCCGGTTCATTTGCTTGCCCGAACCTGTGTCCTGCCTTATTTCCCGGATAACTCTCTTTTGTGCATTGGTAAGCGGAAAAGGCAGATTGTTTTTATAAAATTCATTGAAGCGGTCTCCAACAGTCGAAAAAACAAAACCTTTGAATTGCTCCTGACGGAAGGCTTTCGTTTTAAGCAAGCGCAGTTGCAGGAAAAAAAGTTCTTCAAATTTGAGCCTGAACTGGGCTTTCTGCAATGCTTCGGCCGATGAAGGAACATGGATCTGGAACATGGCCTGTTCCCGGCCCATCAGTTTCAGCCGGCTCAGCACCGATTCCGGAATGACTTCCTGCAGCTTGCCCTGGATAAGCCCGGCAAGAGGTTTGATGATACGGGCAATGCCTTTTGAATCAAGAAACCTCAGTTTCATCTTCTCCGTACTCGGATAGACAGGTTGCAAAGGGTTAGCCAGGCGGGTATTGGCATCTGTAACCTCCTCCACTTCCGGATGAGCTATATTCCACTTTCCGTTATACAGCTGAGGTTTACCGTAAACAATATATTCCTTATCTGTTTTATATTTTCCGGTGATCCATTTTATTCCCTGAAACCATACCAGCTCAATCTCCCCGCTTGAATCGCGGAATGCAGCACTAAGCCGCTTCCCTCTTTTTTCTCCAAGCATTTTGAGGGTTGTAAATCGTCCTCTGAGCTGCACGTAATGATGTTCCGGTGTTATTTCCTGTATAAGGTGGAATTTGGTCCTGTCTTCATAGCGGAAGGGATACAGGGTGAGCAGATCTCCGAAGGTCCGGATACCCATTTCCTGCTGAAGGATTTCAGCCCGCTGGGGCCCGACTCCTTTGAGGTATTCAACCGGTGTCTGAAGAAATGTATGTTGCATGTCAGACAGTAAAAAAAGACTGGATGAAACTACAGATGTTCCGTTCCCGACACTTTTGTACGGGGATAGATTCTCTTCAGATTTGTCTCCCTTGGAGTTGTGATAACCATAGGAACCTTTTCAACTTTGACAGAACTGGTATCGAGGCCAAAGGCCCGCTCTTCCGAAATACTGAACTCTTTCAGGATGAAATACCCTTTCAGAATCAGCTTCTCATAAATCGGAAGCTCATTATCTGCACTCAGGAATTTCTCCATCACAACGAACATAAAATCACCGATTACATTGCTTTTGTTGAGTGATTCATACCGGCTTGTTATGTCTACTTCCTTGTTGGTGACAAGATCCTGAACCACTTTCCGGAACAGTAAATTGATACGGGGTGCTACCCTGAACCCAAGCCTGAAATCGACACGGATTACATCATTGGGTATGATTTCCTGTACCACATAATCCATACGGTAGGGTTCATCCACCACATCCACATGCACCAGCCAGTAAATATCTGCTCTTTTAGGCTGTTTCTGAAGGATTGAATAGATAACTTTGGCTTCTATTTCATCCTTGTTATCGGCACTGGTCAGATACACCAAATGTGTGGCATATTTAGGAACTGCCAGATCCTTGCTCAAATCGGTGATCAGTTTGAGATAGTCTTTCAGTTCCACAAATTCCACATACCTGTTCTTGATCCGTCTTGCTTCGTACCAGACCCACATGACAGTGACCAGACAAGAAGCAATCATGAGGGTAACCCAGCCACCGTCTTTAAATTTATGCATATTGGCAATCAGGAAGCTGGTTTCAATGGTAACATAAATGGCCAGGCAGCTGAATATAAATATTTTGGAATACCGTTTCAGAATCATGAAATAAGTCAGCAGGGAAGTAGTCATGAGCATGGTCAGGACAATTGCAAGACCATACGCTGCTGCCATGGCACTCGACTCTTTAAAATAAAGCACAATGGCCACACATCCTGCGCATAAAAGCCAGTTAACTGAAGGAATATAAAGCTGTCCTTTGATATTGGTAGGATAAACAATTTTAACCTTAGGCCAGAAATTAAGCCGTATTGCCTCATTGATCAATGTAAATGAACCGCTGATCAAAGCCTGACTGGCAACAATAGCTGCACTGGTTGCGATACCAATGGCAATGGGAAGAAATTTTGGATCGATGATGGCATAAAAGGGTGTGAGATTACCCAGTTTTTCACCGTCATGTGCAATCAGCCATGCTGCCTGTCCGAGATAGTTAAGTACCAGACAGGTTTTTACAAAAATCCAGCTTACACGTATATTGCTTTTGCCGCAATGGCCCAGATCGGAATAGAGGGCTTCGGCACCTGTAGTACAAAGGAAAACAGCTCCAAGCAACAGGAATCCACCGGGATGATGTGCAAGCAGATCAAAAGCATAGTAAGGATTCAAAGCTCCTATGATACTCAAATCCTTAAATACCTGAGCACTGCCAAGCACACCGAGCATCAGGAACCAGACCAGCATAATGGGACCGAATAATTTTCCGATAGCTGATGTACCGAACTGTTGTATAAAAAACAAACCAACAAGGATTCCGATTACAATCGGGATTGTTTCAATATGAGGCATGACATTTCTCAAGCCTTCAATGGAAGATGCAACCGAAATAGGAGGTGTTATAATCCCATCGGCAAGCAATGTGCTGCCACCGATGATAGCCGGAAACAGGAGCCATTTCTTTTTAGTCCTTCTTACCAGTGCATAAAGGGAAAAAATTCCACCTTCTCCTTTATTGTCGGCACGGAGTGTAAGCACCACATATTTTAATGTGGTCTGTAAGGTGAGGGTCCAGAAAATACAGGATACAACTCCTTTGATGATAAACTTGTTGATAGGTCCATTCCCTATCACTTCACTCAGCACATACAAGGGTGATGTTCCGATATCGCCAAAGATGATACCCAGGGTTACGAGCAACCCCGCAGTCGTCACTTTACTCAGATGATGATGATGATCCTTAGGAAGTGAATGCTGAATTTTGGACACCGGCTTTCTTAATTAGCGCACAAAAATACGATTATATCGAAGCAGCGCCTAACAGGAGAACAGGATTCTGAAGCCCTTCTTTCAACGTAACGAGGAAGGCAGAGCCGGTAACACCGTCAACGACCCGGTGATCGCAGGACAGGGTTACCTTCATCAGGTTGCCCGGAACAATCTGTCCGTTTTTCACCACCGGTGTCTGCCGGATACCGCCTATAGCCAGGATACAGGCATCAGGAGGATTGATAATAGCCGTAAATTCATCTATACCGAACATGCCCAGGTTGGAAATGGTGAAGGTATTGCCTTCCCAGTCGGCCGGTTGCAACTTTTTATCTTTTGCTTTCTGAACAAATGTCTTTACTTCAGCAGAAATCTGGCTGAGGGTTTTTCCGTCGGCAAAACGGATTACAGGTACCAGCAACCCGTCTTCAACGGCTACTGCCACACCGATATGGATATGGTCGTTGTAACGAATCTTATCGGTAAGCCAGGAAGAATTGATTTTCGGGTGTTTACGCAGGGAAGAGGCAACGGCTTTGATCACCAAATCGTTAAATGATATTTTTACAGGAGCAACCGTATTGATGGCTTCCCTGGCCTTTATGGCTTCATCCATGTCAATTTCCATGGTGAGGTAAAAATGCGGGGCACTGAACTTGCTTTCAGCCAGCCTTCGTGCAATGGTCTTGCGCATCTGGGAAACAGTTTCTTCATGAAAGCTTTCCACACCGACAAAGGCAGGAGTAAGCATTCCTCCTCCTTTGTAATTTTCCACATCCCGTTTCACAATTCTACCAAAATCACCGCTGCCGCGAAGCGCCTGGATACTGATTCCCTTTTCAGCTGCCAGCTTTCGTGCAAGGGGACTAACCTTTGTTCTTGAATCGGAAACGCCGTTGGTTTCAACAGGAACCGGAGCAACTTGTTCGGCAACAACCTCTTTTTTGGCTTCAGGACGGGAAGGCACCTCTTTCTTTTCCGGGGTTTTTTCAGGTTCAGGTGCCGCAACAGGTTTCTGAGCTTCGGCAAGCAAGGCTGAAATATCTTCTCCTTCTTTTCCGAGTATAGCCAGTACGGAATCAACAGGAGCTCCCTTTCCGGCCCCTACACCCTGATAAAGCAGGATACCATCCTGGAAGGATTCGAATTCCATAGTCGCTTTATCTGTTTCAATATCGGCAAGGAGTTCACCGTTCTTTACTTTATCGCCTACTTTTTTATGCCATTTGGCTACCACACCTTCTGTCATGGTATCACTAAGCTTGGGCATTCTGACAATTTCAGCCATGTAGTATTATTTATTCAATATGGGGTTAAATAAGAAAAGGGTTACTCGGTGATATACGGGTAATCCTCCTGGGAATAGACATCTTTAAATAGTTCGTCGACAGTGGGATAAGGTGATTCTTCTGCAAACCTGACACATTCATCCACCTTCGACTTTATTTTCGCTTCAGTCGCTTCTATATCCTTTTCTGTGATCCACTTATTGGCTTTAAGCACAGTCAGGACTTCTTCAATGGGATCCTTTGCCTTATACGATTCCACTTCTTCCTTGCTTCGGTATGTGGCAGGGTCAGACATGGAATGCCCGCGGTAGCGGTAAGTTTTCATCTCCAGCAAAGTAGGTCCATCCCCTTTACGGGCTCTTTCCGCTGCAGAGGCAATGGCCTCATGAACGGTTTCGCATTTCATTCCGTTAATCTGGAAGGAAGGCATGTCATACGCCAGACCTAACTTATACAGATCATGCACATTGGAAGTACGTTCAACGGAAGTACCCATGGCATAATTATTATTTTCAATAATAAAGATGACTGGCAGTTTCCAGAGCATGGCCATGTTGAATGCTTCATGCAGGGCACCCTGGCGTATGGCGCCATCGCCCATATAACACAGTGTTACATTGTCATTTCCGGAATACTTATCGGCAAAGGCAATACCGGCACCGAGCGGAATCTGCCCGCCTACAATACCATGCCCGCCGAAGAAGTTATGTTCTTTGGAAAACATATGCATGGAACCGCCTTTGCCTTTGGAACAACCCGTTGCCTTGGCAAACAATTCAGCCATGATATATTTGGGATCCACTCCCCTGCCTATCGGATGTGCATGATCACGGTAAGCGGTGATCATCCGGTCTCCTTTACGGATAGCTGATTCAGCTCCTGCTACCAGGGCTTCCTGTCCGATATAGAGGTGACAGAATCCGCGGATTTTCTGCTGAATATACAACTGGCCTGTACGCTCTTCAAAGCGCCGCATAAGCAACATGAGTTCATACCATTGCAAATAAGTTTCCCGGGGGAAACTTTCTTTTTTTGCAGGTTCCCCTTTTTTGTTTGTCGTCACGACCTTTTCCATTTATCGTTGCCTAGTGGTGAAGAGACAAAT
Organism: Bacteroidia bacterium; assembly: GCA_044448685.1. Classification (GTDB taxonomy): domain Bacteria; phylum Bacteroidota; class Bacteroidia; order Palsa-965; family Palsa-965; genus Palsa-965. The sequence goes on along the minus strand of JBIOHC010000019.1, from coordinate 33,925 downwards.
TTAATGAATTATTTATTCCCGGCATAAATCAATGCCACAGCCCAGGCATTCACCCCTTTTTCAGTGCCTACATAACCCAGACCTTCGTTGGTAGTGGCTTTGATGGAGATATCGTTTGATGGGATTCCCAGCACCTCCGCCATGACTTGCTGCATACGGGAAATATGAGGATTGATCTTTGGCTGTTCTATAGCCAGCGTGGCATCAATATTACCGATTTCATAACCGGCTTCCTTCACCAACATACCAACCTGCTTCAGCAATGTTTTGCTGTCGGCTCCTTTAAAACGCGGATCGGTATTCGGAAAATGGTGGCCTATATCGCGCAGGCTGGCTGCACCCAGTAATGCATCACAGATAGCATGTATGAGCACATCGGCATCGGAATGACCCAGACAACCTTTGTCATGTTCGATCCGGATACCACCCAGCCAGAGCTCCCTTCCGGAAACGAGAGGATGAACATCATATCCGAGACCGATACGGGTTTTGGCCATACAGGTTAGTTTGAAGTACCTGATTCCTTATTCTGCTCCTTGAGGGCATCAAAGTCGAACACCAGTGTAAAGCGAAGGGTGTTTTGCAGAGGGTTACGCTGGTCCGTCGGAACAAGGTATGCAAAGTCAAGTGTGAACACACTGTATTTGATACCTGCACCCAGGGTAAAGTATTTACGGTTACCCTTGGTAGGGTGCTCATAAAAATAACCGGCACGTACGGCAAACATCTTGTCATACCAGTATTCCATACCACCGCAGAAATCAAATTCGCGCAGATATTCCTTGGTCTTACCCGGAGGGTCTGTTGGATCGAGACTCAGTCCTATTCCATCCAGTACAGGAACACGGTTGTCATATCCTGCTACTACCTGATACACATGGTTTACAGAATCCCAGTGAGGAGGAGTTGGAACAAGCAGTTTATTAATATCGCCGATAAAAGAAAGGGAGTTATACTTATCCAGCTCCATTGTCAGAGCACCGCCTATCCTTGCGTTGATTGGAATAAAATCACGTTGTGCAGTGCTGGTATAGGATACTTTACCACCGAGATTGGAGATGTCGAAACCGAAATTGGCTATGCTTTTGTAATCACCCACTTTTACTTTATCATTTGTATAGAAGCCGGAAAGGTCAACGGCAAATGTCTTGGCAGCATGTGTATTGGCACCTCCCACATCCACCCCGTTGGTCAGGTTGGAGTAGATATAACGACCCGACATGCCCACTGAGAATCGTTTGGCCAGTTTACGGGAATAGGCCACATCATAAGCCATTTCATAGGGTCTGAACTGTCCTATTGTGGCACCTGTTACATCTGTAAATGTGATATCACCGAGTGAAAAATAACGCAGGGAAGATGCGATAGTCTGATCTGATTTTTTGCTTCCCGGTTTATAATAAAAAGAAAGATAAGCAAGGTTAATATCCGGAACCAATGCGCGGAGCCAGGGTGTATAGGAAATACTCAGGCCCATTTTTTTATCCAGAAAAGCAAGCTTGGCCGGATTCCAGTGTATGGAATTCGCATCCGGTGTGGAAGCAACACCTGCATCACCCATTCCTCCTGCACGGGAGTCAGGTGAAATCATCAGAAAAGGCACGGCCGTTGTTATTGTATTCACCTGACCCAGCAATTGTGTGGTCGTCAGGTTGTGCTGAGCACTACCCATTTGTGAGAGTCCAAGCGATACAATTCCTGTCAGTATAAATTGTTTTCTAAACATGTTACGTTGTTTGCCCCTGTTTTTCCGCCCTCCGAAAAGGACGGTAAAGGTAGGTATTTTCCTAATTTAAGATAACCAGTTTTTCCAGTTTCTGCTGTGTACCACCCGACGGTGACCTTACACTTATCTTATATACGTATACTCCCCTCCCTATCTTATCTCCGAAATCATCCCGTCCATCCCAGTCAATAGGGGGTGAACGATACCCTTCCGTATTCACATTTGTTGATATGGTCTTAACCAGCTTACCTGTTATGGTAAACACTTCTATTTCCACATTCAGTGTCTGGCAGCACTCATTATCTTCAAAAAAGAAGCTGGTATGGGTGGTGAACGGATTCGGATAGTTAAGCACATGTTTGAGGGCCAGCTGGGCCGATGCAGAAACGGTAAATTCCGTATAGGCTTCGGATGAATTGTCATAAACATCCCATACTTTCAGCTTAATGGTATGTGTACCGCTTGGCAGAGCAGAATAGGGGAAATTGATTTTCCCGCTGCGGTATGTATTCAGATCTGCCGTATAATACTGGTTCAATATGGAAGGGTTGCTGGTATTATTATCCATCACAGCTACAAGATCATGTCCTATCCCGTTGCCTACTGTACTTACTCCGCTGCTGTCGAACAAGGTGGCATAGAGACGGGGATTTTCATTCGTTGTGCCTCCGTAAATAAAGGTGCTGTCATTCATAAACAACCTGATCCGGGGGCCTGTCACATCTTTCGGAGCATTGCTGTTGGATCCTCCAACGATAAACTGTCCGGCCGAATTGCCTGAACCGAAGGATCCTGCACCGTCTATAACACCGTTTTCAAAATAATAACTGATTTTACCCGAACCATATTGATAAGCAATATCGCGGGGAACAACAAACGAGAAGGAGAAATTTCCATTCGTTATACTGGCTTTCCCTTTGTAAATGACATTTTTCTGAAGTTTGAAACTTATTGGCGGACTGGCTGAAACCCCGTCATTGCCCAAAGTTGTCAGGTTGGAGTATTTATCGAACACCGTTGGATAAATGGTTCCGTTGAAGGAATTGAGTTTTGTACCGCCGGCATCACATACGAAACCGCTTACTGAAACCTGGCTAAGGGCCTGCACAGTATCTACGGATGCGGTGGTCACTGTAGTTGTATTAATTTTGGTTGTATTTGTACTTTGCTGAGGATAGGCAAGCATAAGTGCCGGGTCGGCCAGGAGAGAGAAGTTCCGGTTATTGGTATAACTTCCGGACAGCAACTGAGTGTTCCGGTACAGGTCGCCCAAACGCGGCATAACACCTCCTATAGGTTTGAAAGCGCATTTATAGAAATTCTGATTCAGGTAAAAATTGGGAGTGGAAAATACAAGTCTTACGGTTGTAAGCAAGCCTATTCCGGCGCCGTTCGGATTCATCAGTACCGCTTCACCGGCTGAAACAAAGGTCGGATTATCATACTGTGCAAATTCGCAGGTTGCCGTCACAAAGAAGGGCATATTGCACAGGTTATTCCAGTTGTTGATCTGGGCCAGCTCCACTACCCGTTTATGCGAAAGACCGGAAGGGCCTCCGTGGCCGGTATAATTCATAATCAGGGCTCCCTGATCCATACGTTTATTGATCGCATCTTCCACAGAAGGATAGCGTCCTCCGCCCGGGGTCTGAATTTCCTGATAGGCATCGAGGTAAATCTTATCTACATTGTAATTGACATAGCCTGTATCCACCATTGTAGCCAGCTGTTCGGCTTGTATGACATGGGTATCACCGTCACCGTCATCGGCTATAAAGCAGACCCTGTTTCTCCAGTCCCTCATCACCGAACAATTTTGCAGATTGCAACCGGAAGCAGGAGGAGGGCTTCCCAGACTCATGTATTTTTCAACTTTATCAACAAGCACTTTTGCGCTCGCCAGATCCCTCACCGGAAATCTTCCTATACCGATATCCAGCACTCCGGCATCACCGGCTGCATCCCAGGGTCCTTCGGTATCGTCCAGCAGTCCGAAGAATTCGTCAGACACATAGGAATCGCTTTCATTTAAAGGGCCTGCAGGATCCAGATTCTCGAAGGTGACGATGAAATTCGTATTCCCGTTGAGCCTGTGTTTGGGGTCATAGGATCCGTCCCCGAACAGGAGCAGGTATTTAGGCATTGTGGCTGCAGTATTGTAACGCTTGTACAGCATGCGGACAAAATCGCGTATAGCGACCACATCCTGACGTCCGCAGGAAAATTCATTGTAGATCTGCTGAGGAGTAACTACTATACTTGTCAGGTTATCGCGTGTGGCATGCAGGTTGGCCAGGCGGGTAGCTTCCGAAATAAAATCAGGGTGACTGACAATGATAAAATCTGTTTGTGCTGTGGCATGTAAATCCTGATTAGCCACTTTGCCGAAATTGACAGGAACATTTATGGATGCAGTAGTATCGAAAGCCATGAATTCACGGATGGAATCGGTTGGCACGGTAAACTGAGCCGTTGTACCGGAATAAGTAACCAGCTGTTGGGCTACATTGGTCAGATCTGTCACATCCCAGATCAGCACACGGGGCAGCATACCTGCAACACTGAACTGGGAAATATTTCCGGTTGCAGCACAATGCGAATCCCTGAATAACATGGATGTGCCTGACATTGTCAGTTTCCTGCGGGCATTGACTTCCACATAGTTCATCCATCCCTGGCTGGGCGTAGGACTTGTTTTAGTTACTGTCACATTCATGGAAGGTGATGTGGGGAGGAAGGTAATGCAGCTGTCACGATCGAGTGCATAATCGCCCCAATACGTGGAGAAACTTACATTGGGAACAGAAAAATTGGCTGATGTACTCTGGCAGCTGATATTAAAATAAGTGGCTAAAAGATTAGGCGGTGTGGATGGATTGGATGAATTATAGGTGTCCCGGTCGTTCCGCGCTATCAGATCCACCTTCACTGATACAGGAGATGTCACATCTATATTCGGGAAGTAAAAAGGATAGGTATAGGAAGTCACGACATCAAACTGTTCCCCATACCATTCCCTGCCGGAGGAAATCAGGTTCTGGGCATCGTTTTCAACGAAGGCATAATCGTCAAAGGTGGTTACGGTCTGGTTGGGCGTGGAAGCAGAAGAAGGCTGTAAACTGATACGTTTGGAAGTTCCGCTCACATCCGGTGAAATGAAATAGAAGGTGGTATCGCTGTATTTATTCAGGAGGTGATTAAAGGAAGTGCAGTAAGAGCCGGAAGCCGTATGAGTCCACGTATTAGGAGAAACCCCGTAAAAAAGAAAGTAATCACTTGTATCGAATACTGTTTTGGTTGGCCCTCCTGAGTAGTATATTGCATCCTGAACCAAATCATCTTTTCTTGAAATCGAATTGCTGAAGGGGAGCATTCCTCCTCCGTTTCCAAAAACTTTAAAATTCTGAGGATTCAGGTTTTTAACATCGACTCCGATATTTTTCAGATAGTGATAGGAAAGTTTATAAATCGAAGTGGTTGTAACACCCAGTCTGAACCAGGTTCCGGTGGCAAGTACGGAAGAGGTGGCAAAGGAACGGGCAGAAACGGCTGTGGTTCTCTTCCTCTCGTCTGAATAAGGATCCAGCTTGAGTTCAAAAGAAATCAGCTTTTCTATCTGACCGGAAGTTGTATTCAGACGTAATGGAACAAATTTAACCTCCGCAGCAGGGTTGCCTCTGTCATAGGTGATAATAACCTGGGGAGTGATTGTAGCAGAAAGGAATTTTTTATCCACCAGGGCCGCTGAAGAAGGATCCAGTGTTTGAAATACCTGTTTAAGCAGGGTTACGTGTGCAGCATTTTCCTGACCGTGAATAGGAATCCGCTGATTGTATTCCGGAAGAAAGTTTTTGGCGTAGGCTGCACCGTCAAAATAAAGGACCTTTTTACTTTCTCCGTTCAGCAGGCCCCAGTCTCTTGGAGCTTCCCAGTTAATCATTGGTTTTTTCGCAGGTTTTCCGCTTTTATCACCCGAAACAGGTAAAGCACTGACTGAACTCTGGGTATTATTGGTTCCGGAAGGCATGGAATGCCCACCAACCACAGGAACAGGAAGTGCTGACTGAGGTATGATCTTTTGTGGCTCAGGTGTAGTGGCCTGAGGGGGTTTATTCGTGATCTGAGCACCCGCCCCAAAAACCGGGATGATGCTCATTAATATTAGTACCCATCTCATTCTCAGCATATTTAACTCCATGAATGCTCAAAAATACGTATTAATTCAGATTTAAACCTTGGTTTTCAAGTAATAAACCTTATATTTACCTGAATTATTGTCATTCATACTTCTGCTTTATTTCACACTTCTCGAACGAAGATTCCAGCTTAATATTGTTTCAGAACCCGATTTTGGATCAAATAATTGGACTGTATGCAACTAATTTGGAAAAAACTCGTAGTATTGTATTCTTAAATTTAATCCTCAGACCATGGTAAAGCGTTTACTGATAGCTTTGATCGCCGGATTTACTTTCTCTTTCAGCGATACTGCTTTCGCTCAGGATCCTGAATTTACCCAATTTTATGCAAACCCGCTTTACCTTAACCCTGCTTTTGCCGGAACTGCCCGCTGTCCCCGTATCTGCCTGAACTACCGTAATGAGTGGCCTGCCATTTCAGGTACATTCGTAACCTATAGTGCTTCCTATGACCAGCATATTGATGCCATTTTCGGTGGTCTCGGTTTGCTTGTTACCAATGACCGTGCCGGACAAGGCACGATCAATACCACCAATGTAAGCGGTATCTATTCCTACCAGCTTAATATTACCCGTGAGTTTTCTGTTAAACTGGCCGGTGAAGTAACTTATACTCAAAAGAGTGTTGACTGGAGCAAACTGAATTTCGGGGATATGATTGACCCCAGGAGAGGATTCGTTTATACTACCGGCGAAGTGCCCGGAGCTGCCAGCAAATCCAATGTGGATTTCTCAGCCGGTATCCTCGGTTTCAGTAAGCGTTATTTTTTCGGTGCTGCTGTAAATCACCTTACCCAGCCTGATGAAGGCTTTATGGGCCCCAGCATATTGCCAATGAAATTTACAGGACATGCCGGAGCTATCATTCCTCTGGATGGAAACCGTAACCCGCTTGTTTATATTTCTCCTAATATCCTGTATCAGAAACAACAGGACTTCCAGCAGCTGAACCTGGGTCTGTATCTGGTTAAAGGACCGATAGTGATGGGTCTGTGGTACCGTAACCGGGATTCTTTCATTCTCCTGCTGGGACTCCAGAAAGACCATTTCAAGCTGGGATACAGCTATGATGTAACTGTTTCCAAGCTTACCAATACTACTGCCGGCTCACATGAAATCTCTTTCCAGCTGCAGTTTGAATGTAAACCGAAGAAAAAGAAGTTCAGAACAGTAAGCTGTCCTTCATTCTAAACAATAAATCATCTTTAAAACCGTTTAATCCCTACAACCGTTATACCCAAACCTATGAAAAGGATCCGTAAACCGTTGATTATCCTGGCTGGCATATCGCTCCTTGCATCCTGTGCAAAGGACCGTTCGAATGTGACCGGCTGGAATTACAACGACCCGAAGAATGGTGGTTTTGAAGTGGTACCTTACGAAGAACAGGAAACAGGTCCGGGTCTCGTCCTCATTGAAGGCGGTACCTTTACCATGGGTCGTAATGAACAGGATGTGATGTATGACTGGAATAATATTCCGCGCCGTGTCACAGTTTCTTCATTCTATATGGACGAAACAGAAGTCCGTAACCTTGACTACCTGGAATATCTGCACTGGACCGGACGTGTTTTTGGAGCCAACTACCCCGAAATCCTTTCCAAAGCCCTGCCTGATACGCTTGTATGGAGAAGCAAGCTGGCTTATAACGATCCCTATGTGGAGTATTACCTCCGTCACCCTTCTTACCGTGATTATCCGGTGGTAGGTGTAAACTGGCTGCAGTGTAATGACTTCTGCTCCTGGAGAACAGACCGCGTGAATGAATTCATCCTCATCCGTGAAGGAATCCTTGAGTTTGCCACAGACCAGCGCGACGGAACAACATTCAATACCGACTGGTATCTTGCGGGCAGCAAAGCCACCACTCCTTATGAAGGTGCTGTTGTACAGGATATCCCTTCTCTGGATCCTGACCGTCAGACCCGTAAAGTACGTATGGAAGACGGTATCCTGCTTCCGAAATACCGCCTTCCAACTGAAGCGGAATGGGAATATGCAGCCTACGGCCTTATCGGTAATACCATCGGTGAACGTATCACAGATCGCAAACTTTATCCCTGGAACGGACATGGTACCCGTAACTCTGATGAACGTTATATCGGTCAGATGAATGCCAACTATAAACGCAGTAATGGTGATAACATGGGTACTGCCGGTTTGCTGAATGACGCCGGTGATATTACCACCCCTGTATTTTCTTACTGGCCTAACGACTATGGTCTGTATAACATGGCCGGTAACGTAAGCGAATGGGTAATGGATGTATACCGTCCTTTATCACCTGAAGATAAGGATGACTTCCGTCCTTTCCGTGGTAACGTATTCAAAACAGCACTGAAAGATACCACAGATCCTAACCTTACTGTTATCAATGACTCTGTCAAGCACGAATACATCCTTGATAAATCAGGTGCACGTGTGGATAGTGTGATCACTAATATACCCGGACATATCAGCAGCAGGGAAGTAAGTCTTTCACACAAAGAAGACAACCTGGATAAACGCAGGAACTACAAACAGGCTGACAATATTGCTTACCTCGACGGTGATGTAGAATCCAGTATTTACTACCCGGATCCTACCGGAACCACACCTGACAAAATCATGTATGAGTGGAGCGTTTCTTCCCTTATCAATGATAAAGCCCGTGTTTTCAAAGGAGGTTCCTGGAACGACCGTGCGTATTGGATGGTACCCGGTACGCGTCGCTTTCTGGATCAGAAACAGGCTACCAGCTGGATCGGTTTCCGCTGCGCTATGACGCGTGTAGGAAGTCCTGTAGGCCTGGGCAAGAGATAACATTCCATTCTTCATAACTTTTAAAGGCCTCTGTCATTCAATTGTCAGGGGCCTTTAAATTTGTTATATGACCACTGTGGAAGCCCTTTATGCCCTGTTCCGGAAACATCCCTCTGTGGTTACGGATACCCGCAAGATCAAGGAAGGGGATATTTTTTTCGCTCTGAAAGGGTCTAATTACAATGCCAATGAATTTGCTGCTCAGGCTCTTGAAAAAGGCGCCAGCTATGTTGTCATAGACAATCCTGCCTATGCCAAAGGCAATCGCTACCTCGTTTGCAAAGATGTGCTTAAAATGCTCCAGCAGCTGGCTCTGATGCATCGTTCACACTTAAAGATTCCCGTTATTGGCATTACCGGCAGCAATGGCAAGACAACAACGAAGGAGCTGATTCATGCCGTGCTGAGCAAGAAATTCAATACCCTGGCTACAGAAGGCAATCTGAATAATCATATCGGAGTACCCCTTACCCTCCTTCGTATCAAACCCGAGCAGGAAATGGCCATCATTGAAATGGGGGCCAACCATCCGGGAGAGATAAGGGATTTATGCAATCTGAGTCTGCCTGAGTATGGTCTGATAACAAGTATAGGCAAGGCACACCTGGAAGGATTCGGGAGTTTTGAAGGCGTTATCAAAGCCAAAAGTGAGCTCTATGACCATATACGCAAAAACAAAGGCCGTCTGTTCGTGAATGCCGATAATGACCTGTTGATGGGCTTAAGCTCCGGCGCTGACAGAATCTGTTACGGAGGAAAGAATGGCAGTCTTGTCAAAGGCAGTGTTACCGGGATGAATCCTTACCTGACATTCAGCTGGGAAAAGAATGGAAGCGGTAAAAAGCATCTGGTACACTCCCATCTTATTGGCCAGTATAACTTTGATAATTTTATGGCTGCCATCTGTACCGGACTTCATTTCGGGGTTGATGAACAGGATATCTGCGAGGCCCTGGAGAATTACATACCCAATAACAACCGCTCAGAGCTCCGCAAAACCAAACTCAATACACTTATCCTGGATGCCTACAATGCCAATCCATCCAGCCTTACCGCCGCAGTTGACAATTTTGCAGCATTGGAAGGAAACAAAAAAGTCCTCATTGCCGGTGATATGCTCGAACTGGGGCCGGAAAGCGAAGAAGAACATCAGCGTATTCTGAACCATATCGGTAACCGTAAATTCGATTTAGTCCTGTTGGTCGGAAAAGAATTTGAGAGAGTCAGGGCCGAGCTTGATGCCCATTATTTCGTGAATGCAGAAGAAGCACTGGAATGGCTTCAGAAAAATCCGGTGAAGGATGCCACTATTCTTATCAAAGGATCCAGGGGTATTAAGCTGGAGAAGCTGGTGGACGCACTTTAATAGACACAAGAATCAAGACATAAGACACAAGACTGACTACCGTGTCTTATGTCTTGTGTCTAATGCCTAACCCAGGATTCCGCGTGAAATAACTATCTTCTGAACTTCTGTAGTTCCTTCGTATATCTGAGTGATCTTCGCATCCCGCATAAGGCGTTCTACGTGATACTCTTTTACATACCCGTAGCCACCGTGTACCTGAACCGCTTCTATGGTGGTATCCATAGCTACTTTGGAGGCAAATACTTTGGCAATGGCACCGGCCTGGGTATAATCCAGATGCTGGTCTTTAAGCCAGGCAGCTTTCAGACAAAGTAAGCGTGCAGCTTCTATCTGTGTAGCCATATCGGCCAGCTTGAACTGTATGGCCTGATGCTGGCAAATAGGTTTTCCAAAAGCCTTGCGTTCCTTGGAGTATGCCAAAGCCAGTTCATAGGCTCCGGAAGCAATACCCAATGCCTGAGAGGCAATTCCTATTCTTCCACCCGACAAAGTCTTCATCGCGAATTTGAATCCGAACCCATCTTCCCCTATCCTGTTGGCTTTTGGCACTTTTACATCGGTAAACATAAGACTGTGGGTATCTGAACCGCGAATACCCAGTTTATTTTCCTTTTTACCCACTACGAAACCGGGCATACCTCTTTCAATAATCAGGGCATTGATACCCTTATGACCTTTGTCTGCATGCGTCTGGGTAATGACAAGATATACCGATGCGCTGCTTCCGTTGGTTATCCAGTTCTTTGTTCCGTTCACCAGGTAATGATCGCCCATATCTATGGCAGTTGTACGCTGTGAGGTGGCATCCGAACCCGCTTCCGGCTCGGACAAACAGAATGCCCCGATTATTTCGCCCTTGGCAAGCGGAACAAGGTATTTCTGTTTCTGTTCTTCTGTCCCGAATGCCTCAAGGCCCCAGCAAACAAGTGAATTATTGACTGACATACAAACCGAAACGGAAGCATCGATTTTGGAGATCTCTTCCATAGCCAATACATATGATATGGTATCCATTCCCCCTCCCCCGTACTTAGGATCAACCATCATTCCCAAAAAACCCAGCTCGCCCAGCTTCTTGATTTCTTCCTTCGGAAATTTCTGTAATTCATCACGTTCAATGACGCCTGGCTTTAATGCTTCATTGGCAAAATCTCTCGCTGCTTTTTGAATCATCAAATGTTCTTCCGTAAATTTAAATTCCATAGGAAAGGGGTGTGTTAAGTAGGTGACAAATATACTTATTAATAATTTTGTTTAATCTTGCCTGAATGAAAAAATACACGGTCATAGGATTGATGTCAGGAACTTCTCTCGATGGTCTGGATATAGCCTGTTGTGAGTTTAGAATGATTAAAAATAAGTGGACCTGGCATATTGTGAAGGCCGAAACTGTTACCTATACAAGATCGATGAAGAACAGGCTTGAACAGGCACCAAACGAGCCCGCAGCAAAGCTGCTTCAAATGCACCACTGGTTCGGGGCATGGCAAGGCGAACAGGTAAAGAAATTTATTGAAAAACATATTCTGAAACCGGATCTGGTATGTGCGCATGGCCATACCGTTTTTCATCAGCCTCAAAATGGCTTAACCCTTCAGATAGGTTCCGGAGCCGGTTTAGCTGCGGCATGCTGTATTGAAACCGTTACTGATTTCCGCTCACTCGATGTAGCCCTTGGCGGACAGGGAGCCCCCCTTGTACCCATAGGAGATGAACTTCTGTTCACGGATTATGATTACTGTCTCAATCTGGGTGGTTTTGCCAATATATCCTATTCAGGGAAAGGGTCCCGGCTTGCCTTTGATATCTGTCCGGTAAATATCATTCTGAACAAATTAAGCCGGGAAGCCGGGAAGCCCTATGACAAAAATGGGGAGATGGCAAGGAAAGGGGTTGTTTCCCATTCATTACTAAAGAAACTAAATAATCTTTCGTATTACAGAATAAAAGGTCCTAAATCCCTTGGTAAAGAATGGGTGGATCAGCAGGTAAGTCCGCTGCTTGAAGCAAGTGAAGAGTCAATCCCGAATAAACTTGCGACCTGTGTCGAGCATGTTGCTATGCTTATAGCACGAGAGCTGAAAAGAAAGAAAGCTAAAATCCTGGTCACCGGTGGAGGGGCCTGGAACGATTATTTGATGGAACGGATCCGTTATCATTCTGAATCATCCATTCCTTTGCCTGATAACAGTCTCATCGCTTTTAAGGAAGCCCTTATTTTTGCTTTTCTGGGACTGCTCCGATACCGCAACGAAGTCAACACACTCTGTTCTGTAACCGGCGCCAGCAGGGATTCTTCAGGAGGGAGTATCTGGTCGGGAAGGAAGGGGAAGAAAATAAAAAATCCCCGGTAAAAACCGGGGATATGAATATCCGGGGGTATCCGGTTCAGAAACTATCTTCATAGTATCCGTCATCTTCTTCCTCATCATCATCATTGTTAAGGCCAATAGGGAAGTCTTCGAATTTGGATGGTTCTTTTTCTTCGAACTCTTCAAATTCTTCTGTCTCTTTCTCTTCCTCTTGTTCAAGATCATCCTCTTCCAATTCCTCTTCCTCATCCACGAGTTCATTCTTCCAGGCTTTCTTTTCCTTTGCCTTCATAGGCTTTAAGGTAGAAGCTTTGGTCTTCTTGATCTCTTCAGGACCAGCGGTCTTGGTCTTCTTAGTCGTCTTGGTTTCCTTCTTTGCTGTCTTAGAAGATTTTTTCATTGCTGTAAACTTCCAGGTTATTACAAAGGTAAAAAAGCTTTTCCTGAATCTGTAGCACAATGATACAATTTTTTTCCAAAAAAATGCAATACCTGTGATACACATCCACCCCTCCTGCAATGTTTTCTTACATTTGTTGAAATCCCGATTACATATGAAGATGAAAGAACTGATTCAGCGTTATGAATCAAAGGCCCCGGAAATCGTTTTTGAATGGAGAGATTCTAAAACCGAAGCGATAGGATGGATTGTAATTAATTCACTTCGTGGAGGAGCTGCCGGAGGCGGGACCCGCATGCGAAAAGGCCTTGACAAGCATGAAGTATTATCACTGGCCAAAACAATGGAAATAAAATTCACTGTTTCCGGTCCTCCTATAGGCGGAGCCAAATCAGGAATTTGTTTTGATCCTTCCGATCCCCGTAAGGATGGAGTGCTCAAGCGTTGGTTCCATGCTGTATCGCCCTTGTTAAAACATTATTATGGAACAGGAGGGGATCTGAATGTGGATGAGATACATGAAGTCATTCCGGTTACCGAATACTATGGTGTATGGCACCCTCAGGAAGGGGTTGTGATGGGACATTTCAAGCCCGATGAAAGGGAAAAAATTCATAAAATAGGACAGTTACGCAGGGGTGTTTCAAAAATAATTACCGACCCCTTACTTACCCCAACTCCGAACGCAACCTATCTGATTGCCGATATGATTACCGGTTACGGGGTTGCTGAATCGGTAAGGCATTATTACAGTATTTACGGAGGCGATGTAAAAGGCCGTACCGCACTCATACAGGGCTGGGGCAATGTAGCGGCTGCTGCAGCTTATTATCTTTCCCAGATGGGTGTAGGCATTACCGGTATTATTGACCGTAACGGTGGACTGATAAACGAAAAGGGATTTTCTTTTGCCGAAATCCGTACCCTGTTCCTGAACCGCCAGCATAACCAGCTGCGTGCCGAAAACCTTATTCCTTTTGAAACCCTTAATGCACAGATCTGGGATAATCGTTGTGATATATTTATTCCCGGTGCTGCCTCCCGTCTTGTAACCCTTGATCAGATCAACAGGCTTAAGCATGCCGGATGCCAGGTCATTGCATCAGGAGCCAATGTACCATTTGCCGACTCTGAAATCTTTTTCGGCCCTATTGCTGCACATGCCGATTCGGTACTGAGTGTGATACCCGATTTTATTGCCAATTGCGGTATGGCTCGTGTCTTTGCTTACCTGATGCAGGATGGAAGTGATTATGGAGATCAGAGTATTTTCCAGGATGTTTCCAAAACAATCCGTACAGCCCTTCAAAAAACACATGCGCTGGATCCTGCTAAAACAAATATTTCAAAAGCCGCTCTTGAAATAGCGTTGAAACAACTGATGGAAGAAGCTACAATACAGGCCCCTGTAGCATAAAATAGGTATCTTAGCCGGATAAGCAATGTCATGGACGAGCTGAAAAAATTCTTTGCTTACCCGCTTTACGGACAGGATACTGTTGCCGAGCTCAGCTGGTGCATTGGAATACTCCTGGCCGGGCTGTTGCTCAAACGCCTGCTTACCCGCCTCCTCACTCATTTCCTTTTTCAGATTCTCAAACGCTATTCAGGTGAAGCGGTAGGGTATAACAAGCTCTTACAACTGGTCAAAAAACCACTCGGTTACCTTGTCCTGCTCCTGACTATCTATTTTGCCTCCGATCAGCTTTCTTTTCCCAACAGCTGGCATCTGGCATCGGAAGACCGTTTCGGCATCCGTATGATCCTGAACCGGACTTTCCACCTTCTGTTCATTGCGAGCCTCAGTTTTGTCATTCTCCGTATTGTGGATTTTTTCGGTCTGGTATTGAAATACCGTTCCGGTATGGCCGAAACGCGGGATGACCATCTGGTACCCTTTATAAAGGAAGCCATCAAGGTGCTTATTATCATCCTGAGTATTTTCACCATACTGGGTTCTGTCTTCAAAATCAATGTAGCATCTCTTATTGCGGGACTGGGCATTGGCGGACTGGCAGTAGCCCTTGCTGCAAAAGAAAGCATTGAAAATTTGTTGGGTTCCTTCACTATTTTTCTGGACAAACCTTTTATGGTGGGTGATTATGTAAAAATTTCAGCATTCGAAGGCACTGTTGAAAGCATTGGGTTCCGGAGTACACGTATCCGGACTGTGGAAAAAACACTCGTTACAGTGCCCAATAAAAAAATGGTGGATGCCGAACTTGACAATCTGAGCCGGAGGTCACAACGCCGTATCCGTTTTACCTTCGGGCTGGAAGGAAGAAGCAATGCAGAGCAGATCCGCACTATCAGCAAAGGCATTCAGGAATTTATGGAAAAGGATCCCCGTATCCTCCCTGAAAACCGTTATGTAACCCTTTTAGAGCTTGGAACCAACTCGGTCAATATGCTTGTTCTCTGTTATATTGACAACCCTGATTATGCCAACTACCTGGATGTTCAGCAAGACCTTAACTATACCATTCTTTCCCTTATGGAGCAGCATAAAGTAAGCTTCAGCACCCCTGTGGCAGGCTTTGTGACCCATCACTAAAATTATTTACTGTTTCCCACAACATTTATTCATTCTTCCCGTTTAACAATACAGAATCATCCCCCCCGATTAAGTAAAACAGTCCCCTTTTTATACCATCCCCATTATAGTGCGCTTCATCCCCAACCCATTTATGGAAAACGTCCATAGGCGGCATCTGATAAACAGTAACCTTAAAATTCAGAATCATGGGGACTATATCCAACAACCACTCGATGGACGAGCTCGTTTTCGAGAACAGAAACAAAAGCTATGGAGCTTATACGATTCGCAAATCGTATGAAGATTCCTTAATCAAATCCTTTAGTGCCGCTATGCTTGCATTGCTGGTATTGATCCTGGTGTATCATTTTATGCCGGATAAGAAGGAAGTAACTTTTGTACCTCCGGTGTGCGCTCCCGGAGAGTGGAAGGAAATAACGTTTAAACAACCCCTTCCACCTGCACAGGCGCCCAAGCATCAGCCCAAACCTGATCTTCAGTCAACTCCTCTGTTTGTTGAGCAAGTTAAGCGGGAACCAATCGAGCCTATTACGCAGACTCAAACCCCTGCCGGCACGGGACATGAAACAGGACCCGAAACACCGCCGCCAGGTGGCGGAACACTAGAGGAACACGGTCCCCAACTCCCTATTGTTGAATTGCCACCCACACCGGTTGACTATGCCGACTCCATGCCTGAATTCCCGGGAGGGGAGGCTGCTCTCATGCGTTATATGCAGCGAAACATACGTTATACAGCGTATGCTACCGATGCCCATGTCAGCGGTAAAATGGTGATACGTTTTGTGATCGATGCCCAGGGCAATGTACAGCAAATAGAAGTGCTTAAAAAGCTCGGCTACGGCCTGGAAGAACAGGCTGCGGAGATCGTCCGCAAAATGCCCCGCTGGAAACCCGGTAAGACGCACGGACATCCCGTTCCGGTATGGCATGTACAGCCAATCAGTTATCAGATACAGGAATGATTTTTGTGCCTGAGGACAATAAAGTGAGCTGAATCACCGCTTTTACTATACAAGCCCCTACTAACAGGGTCCTGTTTATAAGTGCACCTGTGCCTTGCGCAGGTGCCCTTTTTATAAAGGTAATTTAGCGTAACTAAAAATTTGTCCCTGATGCTGAATTTCATCCTGCTTGCGGTAACAGCCGCAGTACCTGCCGATACCGCACATAAAGTTGCGGCTGCAGTAACCGGTGTCACCGCCCCTCCTGCTCCTCTTAAAACCGAGGATACCCTGAACCTGCTCGATTTTGTTGTCAAAGGAGGCTATATCATGTATCCCCTGGCAATCCTTTGTTTCCTGGCTATCTATTTTATCACCGAAAGGATCATTGCCCTTGGCAAGGCTTCCCGTTCAGACGGGATGTTTATGCAGCATATCAGGGAAAGCATACACAACGGCAATCTGGAATCGGCCAAAACATTGTGTAAATCCAACTCAGGCCCTGTAGCCCGTATGGTTGAAAAAGGTATTTCCCGTATCGGTCAAAGCTATGAAGAGATTGAAGGAGCTATGGAAACAGTAGGCAAGCTCGAAGTGAGCCGTCTCGAAAAGAATATGGGTTATCTCAGTCTCATAGCCAAGCTGGCGCCTATGTTCGGTTTCGTAGGTACCATTCTGGGTGTTATCAAGATCTTTTATGATATCTCCCTGGCCAATAATGTGGAAATCTCCACCATCTCTCACGGCTTGTATGTAAAAATGACCAGCAGTGCAGGAGGACTCACAGTGGGTATCATCGCCTTTCTGGGATATTACTTACTTACAATGCGTATCGATAAGCTTGTAATGCGTATGGAGAAAGGAACGATGGAGTTTATGGATATCTTAAATGAACCTGGCAAATGAATTTACGCAAAAGAACGAGAGAGCATGCAGAAGTCAGCACGGAGTCGCTGAATGATATTATGTTCTTTCTGTTATTATTCTTCCTGATCTTATCCACATTGGTGAGCCCGAATGTGATGAATCTGAATCTGCCGAATTCAAAAGCAACGCGAACTACAGGTAATCAGAAAATAACAATACAGGTTACTAAAGACCTACAATACTATCTGAATACCACACCCGTTCGTTTCGATGAGCTCGAGCCTGCCATTAAATTTAAACTGGGTGATAACCCATTGAATGCAACCGTTGTTCTCAAACTGGATCAAAGCCTGAAACTACAGGATTTTGTGGATGTACTTCAGATAGGTGAAAAGCTGAAGGTAAAAATGATCCTCGCGACAAAAGCTTCCATACACTAAGCAATGAGCACTGCAACCCTCGAGCAAAAAGACGCAAAGGTCCTGCCCTTGCTGATCAGCCTGATCTTCCTGGCTCTGGTGCTCATTGCTTTGTATTTTATTAAACTTCACACCCCGATCCCACCATTCCCTCCTGACAGCAGCGGGGTGGATGTGGCATACGGCACCATGGATACAGGGTCAGGTGATGATGTTAACCCACCTACATTTGATAAAAAAAGCAGTCCTCCTACACCTACTCCTGTGGATGAATCAGCAGTGACCAACTCAACCGATAATTCTGACTATTCAGTACCCCCTGTCAAAAAAGTAAAGGACAAAGCTCCTCCTGTTAAGCCAACAGATAAACCGGTTGACAAGCCTGTTGTACAACCTCCGGATGATGAGCTTACAAAGATGCTGAAAGAATATAATAAGAGTTCAAAAAATGTAGGTGGAGGGCATGGTGATGATAAAACATCAGGATTTAAAGGTGATGAAGGAGGAAATCCGAATTCAACAAATTATACCGGCAAACCCGGAACTGGAGGTCCTGGCCCTGGAGGTATAGGAACGGGAGCGCATCTGAGTCACCGTCACCTTGTAGTACCCGCAACTCTGGTCAGCAATGCCCAGGAAGAAGGCCGTGTAGTCGTAAAAATAACCGTAGATAAAGACGGGAATGTAATCGACGCTGAACCCATAGCCAAAGGCTCAACAACAACCAACTCCCATCTCTGGACCCTTGCACGCCAGGCTGCCCTCAAATCCAAATTCGACAAGAATCCTTCCGGCAATTCCGATCAGGAAGGCACCTATGTCTTCGATTTCACCCTGCATTAAATATTTTCTTTCCTATACCCGTAAGAATTGCGAATTTAGCAGGCCGCTAAAGAGCGGTTCGTATTATGGGCCTGAATTACAAGCAAACCCTCGCTTACCTCTATTCCTGCCTCCCTATGTTTCACCGCATAGGAGCGGCCGCTTATAAAGCCGATCTGGATAATACCCATGCACTTTGCAAGCTGCTGAAACATCCGGAAAACAAATTCAACTCCATACATATTGCCGGCACCAACGGAAAAGGCTCCAGTTCTCATATGCTGGCGGCAATACTTCAAAGCAAGGGTTTGAAAGTGGGCTTATATACCTCTCCTCACCTGAAAGATTTCAGGGAGCGCATACGCATCAACGGGAAAATGATTCCGAAGGATTATGTGTCCGGGTTCGTGAACAAATACAAAAAGGAAGTTGAGCGTATACAACCCTCCTTTTTCGAATGGACCGTTGGTTTGTGTTTTGATTATTTTGCGTCCGAAAAGGTTGACATCGCTATTCTCGAAACGGGTTTGGGAGGAAGACTTGACAGTACTAATGTTGTCACTCCCCTTGTTTCACTCATCACCAATATCAGCTTTGATCATATGAATCTCCTGGGGGATACGCTGGAGAAAATTGCTTTTGAGAAAGCGGGCATTATAAAGCAAGGTATTCCTGTTGTTATAAGCGAACGGCAAGCGGCTACGGATGCCATTTTTGAAACAACGGCGAGGAAGCGAAAAGCTGCGCTGGTGTTTGGAAGCGATGTTTATAAAACAGACACAAGAAGCAAGACACAGGAGGCAAGACTTGATTCTGAACAATATGGGTTTTGCGTTCAAGTAAGAAAACAGGGCAGCGTGTTTATTGAAAATCTCAGCTGTGATCTGACCGGGATTTACCAGAAAAAGAATATAGCAGGGGTATTGGCGGTAGTTGAAGAACTCAATAAAAAGGGGGTTGATATAGCTGAAAAAGATATTCGCAAAGGACTTTCCAGGGTAAAGAAGCTTACCGGGCTCCGGGGCCGTTGGGAGAAGCTCTCAGACAATCCTCTTACCTATGCCGATACAGGGCATAATGAAGCCGGAATTAAAGAAGTGCTGAAGAATCTTAAACAGGTTCCCTACCGCAACCTTTTCTTCGTATTAGGCATGGTAAATGACAAGGATATCCGGAAGATTCTGAAGCTGCTTCCCAAAGAAGCGGAGTATTTTTTCTGCAAGGCCAATATTCCACGCGGAATGGATGCAAATAAGCTTCAGAAAACAGGGAAAATTTACGGGTTATCCGGCAAGGTTTACCCCAGCGTTAAAAAAGCCCTTGAAGCTGCACAATTCAAAGCCGGAAAGAAGGATTTGGTATTCGTCGGGGGCAGTACTTTTACAGTGGGTGATGCTCTGTAAATGAAGGCTGTAATAGGCAAAATATTCATAGATTTGTGAAAATCCTATTTAAATGCTTAAAATTGCAATTATCGGGTATGGCTACTGGGGGCCTAATCTGTCCAGAAATTTTTCTTCCCTTGAAACCTGTTCCCTTACCTATGTGGCTGATTTCAGCCAGGAACGGCTTAACCTGGTAAAAAAATTATATCCTTCTGTTAATACCACCACCAGCCCGGAAGTTCTGTTCTCTTCTTCCGAAGTGGATGCCATAGTCATTGCCACCCCTGTTTTTACGCATTTTGCACTGGCCAAAAAAGCCTTGCAAAACGGGAAACATGTATTACTTGAAAAACCGATGACGGCTACGGTTGCCGAAGCCGAAGAGCTGATAAATCTCGCGGCTCAAAAGGGTCTTACCCTCATGGTTGACCATACATTTCTGTACACGAGTGCCGTTCACAAGATGCAGGAACTGATTGATTCCAAAACACTCGGAGCTATCAAATACTTTGATTCCACACGTATCAATCTGGGCCTATTCCAGCAGGATGTGAATGTTTTATGGGATCTGGCACCACACGATATCTCTATCCTTAACTTCCTTGTGAAAGAAGTTCCTTACAGTGTTAATTCTACCGGAGTTTCACATACGCGCAACGGAATTGAAAATATTGCCTACCTGACGGTTAATTACCAAAGTGATTTTATTGCACATTTCAATTGCTCCTGGACATCACCTGTCAAACTCAGGACCATGCTGGTGGGAGGCGATAAAAAAATGCTGGTTTATAACGATCTGGAGCAGACGGAAAAAATCAAGATTTACGATACGACCTACGATTACAAATCGGATGAAGAAATGAAACGTCTGATGGTGGACTACCGGACGGGAGATATTTTTATTCCCAAACTCGCCATCAAAGAAGCATTATCAGGGATGGTCCGGGATTTTGCCGATGCTATAATCCACAAAAAGAATCCTGTTTCAGACGCTCAGTCGGGATTAACGGTAGTGCGTATTTTGGAAGCTTCGCAAAAATCCATCAAAAACAAAGGAAAAGAAATTATCTTATAAGCCATGGAAGTTTTAAATGTCAATACCGACAAACAAAGTCTGGCCAATGTGACAGTCGGGAAAAATGTCAGGATCTTCAATTTTGTAAATGCCTATGGCTGTTCCATAGATGACGGAAGCAAGATCGGAGCCTTTGTGGAAATACAGAAAGGTGTCACCATCGGTAAAAATTGTAAAGTGTCCAGCCACTCTTTTCTTTGTGAGGGGGTGCATGTGGAAGACAATGTCTTCATTGGCCACAATGTAACATTCATCAATGACCGTTTTCCAAGAGCTACCAATGCGGATGGGTCTATTCAGACAGAGGCAGACTGGAAGCTGGAAGAAACCTGGATACGCAAAGGTGCTTCAATCGGATCGAGTGTCACCATACTGTGTGGAATCACAATAGGAGAAGGGGCCATTGTAGGTGCCGGATCCCTCGTCACCAAAAACGTAGCTCCCCATACCATCGTTGCCGGAAATCCGGCCAAACTTATCCGTAAAACAGATACCGCCAAAGCATGAGTAAAATTCCCTGTCTAGATCTGAAAGGTCAGCACCAACAGATAAAAAAAGAAATTTTTGAAGCCTTTGAAAGGGTCTATGAAAACACTGCTTTTTCAGGCGGCCCTTTTGTGGAAGAGTTTGAAAAAAATTTTGCCACCTATTGCGGAACACCGTATGCAATAGGCGTAAATAATGGCACGACAGCCCTGCACCTGGCAATGCTGGCCCTCGGAATAGGACCCGGTGATGAGGTTATCATTCCGGCCAATACTTTTATTGCAACAGCCTGGGGCGTTTCACATGCCGGGGCAACTCCTGTTTTTGTGGATTGCACACCGGATACCTGGGAGATCGATCCGGCACAGATTGAAAAGAAAATAACTCCGCAGACAAAGGCGATCATCGGAGTCCATCTGTACGGGCAGCCCTTTGATATTGATGCAGTGAAAGTCATTGCTAAAAAGCACAAGCTTTTTTTGGTAGAAGACGCTGCGCAGGCACAGGGGTCAACCTACAAGGGGAAAAATACGGGCGGGTTCGCGGATCTGGCTTGTTTCAGCTTTTATCCGGGCAAAAACCTGGGAGCCTGCGGAGAAGCAGGAGGTATAACCACATCTGATCCGGCTTATGCCAAACACCTTAAAAGTCTGAGGAACCATGGTTCCGAAGTCCGGTACTACCATGATGAAATCGGATTCAATATGCGTATGGGAGGGTTGGAAGGTGCATCTCTCCAGGTAAAGCTTAAACACCTCGACTCCTGGAATAACAGAAGAAGAGTCATTGCAGCAATGTATCAGCAGCAGATCCGGAATCCTAAAATAAGGATGCAGGTGCAGGCGCCAGGGACCGGGTCTAACTATCACCTCTTTGTAATAACTACGGATGACAGGGAACAGCTCTCGACCTATTTAAACCAACACAATATCTATCCGGCCTTACATTACCCAGTACCCTGTCATTTGCAAAAAGCATATAGTCATCTCGGATATAAGACAGGTGATTTTCCTCATTCGGAATATCTTGCAGTGCATTGTCTTTCATTGCCTATGTATGCTGAACTGAGTGATGCAGATGTGAAACAGGTGATAGATGTCCTGAACAAATACTGATCTGAACCTTTGGCTGACTGAATACGAACCAAATAAACCCCGTCATTGAAGCCTCATATTCAACAATTATTTGAGGAAAGCAGACATCCCAAGGGAAATCTGATTTCCATTATTCTGCCTGTTTATAATGAAGCCCTGAATCTGGAACGGGTGGTTGCAGAATTGTATGAATACCTTCCCGCCCATCAGCCCGATTACCGTTTTGAAATCACGTTCATCGATGACTGTTCCAAAGACAACTCTTTCAATTTGCTGACGGAACTTTCAAAAAAAAGTCCCTCCAATGTTAGGCTTTCTGTGGTGAAGCTTGCCAAGAATTCCGGAAGTCATATCGCTATCACAGCGGGATTGAATATCATCCGCGGAGCCTTCTGCATCATCATGGCCAGTGATGGTCAGGATCCCTGCGAACTGATCGGACAATTACTTGAGCAATGGAAAGCCGGAAATGATATTGTGCTTGCAGCCCGTTTCAACAATCTGGACAAAAATTTCTGGGGGAAGTTTTTCTCCCGTATGGCCTGGAAAATAATGATCTGGAGTACAAGGATCAATATCCCGAAAAAAGGTTGCGATATGCTTGGTCTGGATAAAAAAGCCGTTACTGCTTTTAATAATATGGACGAACGAAACACGACCTTTATTTTCCGTATCCTTTCGCTCGGATTTAAACAAACCGAAATTCAATATGTAAAAAGGGAACGTTTTGCAGGAAAGAGCAGCTGGACCTTCTGGAAAAAAATATCCATTATGCTGGATGCCATAACCGGTTATTCAAGCAGACCATTGCAGCTGATCACCAAATTAGGAATGCTTCTTTTTCTTGTCCTCATTGCACGCTGGGCTTATATCGTCGTGAGTGTTTATATTTTCAAAAACACCCCTACTGAGCTGACCATTATACTCAACACCATCTTCACTGCCTTAGCCGTGCAGATGCTTTTATTGGGGATGATAGGGGATTATATATGGCGTATCCTGGAAGAGTCCAGGAAAAGGCCCCTCTATGAAATTGGCCAGATAGAGGGCCAGCTGTTTAATGATTAAGCCTATGACGACCAAAAGACTTGCCATTATCGGTGCCGGGGAACTCGGTAAACTTATTGCTTACCATGCGCGGGGAAATAAGGAATTCATTGTTACCGGATTTTACGACGACTTCAGCAAGCTTGAGGAATTTGAAAATGCCCCCGTATTGGGTAAAGCTGATCAGGCTAATGCCGATTTTGAAGCCGGAGTGTTCGACTACCTTATGATTGGCATTGGATATAACCACATGAATGCCCGGAATAATTATCTGAAGCGCTTTAAAGGCGTCATCCCGCTCGCCAATATTCTTCATCCTTCAAGTTATATAGATAAAAGTTGTAAGCTTGGAGAAGGTATTTTTATCCTACCCGGAGTAACACTCGATACAGGCGTCATTCTTCATGATAATATACTTATCAATGCCGGGGCTACGGTGGCGCATCATTCTGAAATAGGCAGTAATTCCTTTCTCGCTCCCGGGGTTACGGTAGCGGGTCTTGTAAATATCGGCGAATGTTCCTTTATCGGCATAGGTTCCATCGTACTGGACTGTATTCAGATTGCAGCACATTCCACCATTGGAGCCGGTGCAGTTGTAACCAAAAATACCGAGGAGTATTCTGTTTCAATCGGAATTCCGGCTAAAACTATTAAATACAATAGGCCTAAATGAAAAAGAATATACTGGTAACTGCAACCGGAGGACGAAGTGTAGGTTCCGGCCTTTTGCATGCCCTTCTCCGCACTTCTGCCGATGTAAGAGATCGCTGGAATGTCGTTGCTGCCGATGCCGACTCTTTTGCCTGGGGTTTATATGTTGCACCCGCCTCCACGCTGCTCCCTCCAGCTTCTTCACCAGCATATCTGGAAAGTCTCCTACAGGTTATTAATAAATACAAGATTGATGCAATCCTTCCGGGCTCTGAACCGGAAACCAATCTGCTCTCAGCAATGCCTGATTTGCTCCCTGTTCCGGCTATTACCAACAGGAATGAACTGATGCCACTGATGACAGATAAATTCAGGATGATTGAGAAGCTGAAAGAACTTGGTCTGCCGGTAATCGAAACCTTCCCCATCAGTGAGTGGGAAACAGCGCTTTCTAAATATGATTTTCCGTTTGTTGTTAAACCTACCCGGGGAACAGGAGGATCAAAAGGCCTTCATTTTGTATTTGAAAAGTCTGAACTCGTCCAGCTATTGCCCGGACTCGCCGACCATCACCATTATTGCATTCAGCCCTATATAGGTACCGGAGAAGATGAATATACAGTAGGGGTGTTATCCGACAAAAACGGCAGCCTGATAGATACCATTATCATGAAAAGAAAGCTGATGGGGCTTTCCTTGTTGCATTCCAGACAGCATAAAGAAAAGAATTACGCTATATCCACCGGATATTCTCAGGGTTACTTCGTGCGGGATGAACGGATACGGGGGTTTTGTGAGACCCTTGCAGCGCAGCTGAAGAGTTGCGGCCCTTTGAATATACAGTTAAGGGTCAGCGGAAATGCTATTTACGTTTTTGAAATTCATCCCCGCTTTTCAGGTACCAGCCCAATGCGTGCCGAAGTCGGATTCAATGAACCTGATATCCTCCTACGGAATACATTATTCAATGAAACTTTCGGACGACTTAATTACCGGAATGAAGTTGCTGTAATCCGGGCATTTGAGCATGTGGTTGTTCCCATCCAGGATATGAAATGAAACAAAGAATTCTCCTTACCGGTGGCACCGGACTGGTAGGGTCTTACTTACTTCCAGCCTTACAAAGCAAGGGTTACGCTATCACCGCCCTTTCCAGAAAGGAGGGGCCGGTAATGGAAGGAGTGACCTGGAGAAAAAATGAGATGCACCGTTTCGATGACACCTTTTTTAGTTCATTGGGAACGTTTGACACGGTCATCCACAATGCAGCCTGTTTAAAGACAGGGCGTACGAAAGAAGAAAGACAGGAATTGAAAGAAGTGAATATTGATTTCAGCCGCTCACTTTTCAGGTGGTGCGCCTCAAACGGTATTCAGCGTATACTTTTTACCAGCAGCCTTAGTTTTCTGGAAAGACCCCTGCCTTCTTTGATTGATGAAAATGCTGCTATAAAAGCGTCTCATTATTACGGTGAAAGCAAAAGAGCCGGGGAAATACTTTTACAGGAAACGGCGCAGAAGGCAAATATTTCCTTTTCAATTTTTCGCTTGTCAAGCCCGGTTCCATTCATGGCTGAACAGCTCCCCGATACCGTTCTGAAGAAATGGATAAGCCTTGCACGGCAGGGATTGCCTCTCACTGTATATGGTAATGGAAGCCGCACACAGAATTTTATTGCCGCTGCAGATATTGCCTCCCTTTATATCAAATGCATTTCGGGCACCCATCCTTCCGGCATTTACCAGGCTGCTTCTGAACATGCGATAACAATGGAACGTCTTGCCCGAATGATTGCCTCCCATTTTGGAGTAACGATTCAGCTTGTCGGAGAGGATCGTTTGGAAGCAGAACGCTGGAATCTGTCGACTGTAAAAGCACGCACAACATTTGAATGGACACCCCGGTATGATTCCGAAACAGCTGTCCTTGAACTCTTAAAAAATATCCGTGAAAAAGATCGGCATACTCAGTGATATACACTCCAATTGCTTTGCACTTAAATCCGTGCTGGACGATTTACATGCCGAAGGCATTGAGCATCTGATCGTATTAGGCGATATCTTTGGGTACTATCCCTGGGCTGCCGAAACATTCAGACTCCTGCAACCTTTTTTACAGGAATCCTGGTTTATCCGCGGAAATCATGATCAGCTTCTTCTGGATTCCAGCCCCCCTTCTCCCATACCTGTTTATTGGGATGCTGCTAAACAAAACGAACGGGAACTGATTCAAAATTATCCTGAAGCACTGCCCTGGCTAAAATCTCTTCCTGATTTTCTGGAGTTAAAAATAGGAAATACCAAGCTAAAAGCATTTCACGGAACCCCTGCTGACAGTCTAAATGGCCGCTTTTATCCCGATCACCACACGAAAGAAAGCTGGTTTCCGGAACAGGGGAAATTACTGCTGCTGGGGCATACACACTACCCGCTCTTATCTTCTCCCGTAGTGAATAAAGGAATTATATTCAATCCCGGATCAGTCGGTCAGCCACGTGATGCAAATCCAATGCCCTCCTGGGGTATACTGGATACAGAAACCTGTATGCTTGAGTTAAAACGCAGCGCCTATGATCAGCACAAAGCCATGGATTTATTAGTTCAGATGAATTGGAATAAACGTGCTATTTTAGCACTTAACAAAACAGATAAGGGAAGTCTGAAGGAATAAACCCTTTTGAACTAAGCCGCACAAGAAACATGTCAGATAAAAATTCTACTCATCATATCCTGGTAACCGGAGGAGCCGGCTTCATCGGTTCCCACCTCTGTGATAAATTACTGTCAGAAAATCATACCGTAACTGTCATTGACAATTTGAGGAACGGGAAGATGGAAAATCTGCAACATGCTGCCAAACATCGCGGTTTCCGTTTTCTGAAAGGAGATATTCTCGATCAGCCCTTTCTGGATACAGCCTTAGAAGGTATTGATACTGTTTATCACCTGGCCTGTCTGGGAGTAAGACATTCCCTGCATAGTCCGTTTGAAAACCACCGTGTAAATGCGGAAGGAAGTTTGAATGTACTGGAAGCTTCCCGCAAGCATAGGATAAAGAAGTTCTTCTATATTTCAACTTCTGAAATTTACGGTGACATACAATCTTTTCCGATTGATGAAACAGGTCTGCCCCTGCCTAAGACAGTTTATGGTGCGAGTAAGCTTGCCGGCGAACATTATGCCTATTCCTACCATACCTGTTTCGGGATGGACACTACGATTCTCCGGATCTTCAACAACTACGGTCCCCGTGCCCATTATGAAGGCGATGCCGGAGAGATCATACCAAGAAGCATTGTCAATATGATTTATGGGATCCGGCCTGTTATTTTCGGTGACGGACAGGTAACCCGTGATTTCTTTTTTGTCAAAGATACAGCCCGTGCTTTGGCCGCATTGCTTCCTGTAAATGGCTTAGGCGGAGAAGTGATCAATATAGGAACCGGTACAGAAATAACAATGAAGAGCCTTTTGGAGCAACTCATACATTTGATGAAAACCGGGATGACGATTGATTTTCAGACTGACAGACCTGCTGATGTGCCGAGGTTATGGGTTAATCCTTCGAAATTTTTAAAAATTTCAGGATTTAAATCAGCCTGCCTTTTTGAAGAAGGTCTGAAGGAGACCATTGCCTATTATACTGACCTTGCAAAGACCAGGAACCTTGCTGAGGAGATTGTATTGAAAAACTGGGAAGTAAAATCAGTTAAATAAGATTAACCCGAACCGCCATGAAGATCCCTATTGCAAAGCCATATCTGACCAAAGACGAAGCACAATACGCCTATGACACCATACTTACCAATTGGGTTACACAAGGCCCTAAAGTGCAGGAATTTGAAGAGAAGTTCGCTGCGTATACAGGAGCCCGCTATGCTGTAGCCTTATCCAATTGCACAACAGCACTGCATCTTGCCATGATTGTCGCCGGAATTAAGGAAGGTGACGAAGTCATCTGCCCTTCACTCAGCTATATTGCAACAGCAAATTCTATCACGTATGTGGGAGCTGTACCTGTTTTTTCAGAAGTGGAGCCCGGAACTTATAACCTGGATCCTGTACATGCCGAAAGCCTTATTACAGCTAAAACAAAAGCCATTCTGCTGGTGCATCAGATCGGTCTGCCGGCCAACCTGGATGCCTTCCGCCGGCTTTGTGAAAAACACGGACTAAAACTTATTGAAGATGCGGCCTGTGCGGCAGGATCTGCTTACAAAGGGCAGAAGATTGGGGCCGGTTCAGAGTTGGTTTGTTTTTCATTCCATCCCCGGAAAGTCATTACAACCGGTGACGGGGGCATGATTACAACCTCCAGTGAAGCTCACTATAACAGGTTGCGTTTATTGCGCCAGCATGGCATGTCAGTCAATGACAGGATAAGACACCAAAGCGACAAGGTAATCATGGAAGAGCATCTTGAAATCGGATACAATTACAGGCTCACCGATATACAGGCTGCTGTTGGAATTAAACAACTGGAAAAGCTGGACTGGCTTATTGCCGAACGCACCAAAATAGCTTTGGCATACCTGGAGGCTTTCAAAAATATTCCAGGCATTCGTCTTCCTGTTGTTCCACCCGACGGGGTTACCAACTGGCAAAGCTTTTCTGTTTATTTGCTTCCTTCCTGTCCTGTTCCGAGGAATGAACTGATGCAGTTACTTCTTGACAAGGGTATTTCAACACGAAGAGGAGTGATGACTTCACACAGGGAGCTTGCATACCGTCACATGCCTTTGCGCTGCACACTGCCTGTTTCAGAAAATGAATGCGATAACAGTATTATCTTACCCCTGTTCGTTCCGATGAAACAGGAAGAAATCGATTATGTGATTTCCAGTTTCCGGGAATGCCTGAAAAAAGTCTGATACAAAGTAAGTAAAAGGTACACCGAGCAGATCACAAAAAAGGGATATGCAGGAACCAGGTAGCGTTGTTCGGTAGAGCGGAAAACAATGGCATGGATAACCACCTGATATAAACAGACGGCTGCCGATATCATGATGAGTGGAGAAGACCATCCCTTCCGGAAGAGTAAAAACATACCAGCTAAACCTCCTGTCATCACAAAAAGATAAAGTACCGTATACAACATACGGATACTTTTTTCTTTCTTATTCAATTCGGTAAATGGTTTCTGAAAGAGGTTGCCCGTACCGCCATCCCGGTAAATCATTTTCTTAAGAAAGAGAGCCGGAGCTTTGACATAATACAACCAGGGCTTTTCTTCCTTCACCGACTGTGCATAAATGCCCAGTTTGCGCTTCAGCACCACCACTTCCGGCAACGCAGCTGTTTCTTCCAAACAGGTATCGGTGGATAATTTAAGAAAATCTGTTTTGGGGAGTAAGGTAGAGATTGTCTTTCGGATTTGCTCAAGGCTGTCTTTGTTGAATTTGGAAGTATAAATATCTGAGGGCAGAGAAACATTTGATTTGCCTGCTGTACCAAACCAGGCTATTTCCTCTTTCGGGTCCCAATAACACATTCCACCTCCCCAGGTTTGAACAAACTGACCAGTGGCATATACCCAGGAGCTTGTATAATTCGGATAGTTGAGGCTGGCTGTGAGGGGGACGATCCGGTGATATTTACCGTAATTGCGAACAAGCCAGGCTCCATCCACTGCAATAAAAACCGCCAAAAAACACAAACCGGGCATAATAAGTTTCTTGTTACTTCTGTAAAGAACTACCAGCAACATCAGGAGCATGGCAGGGAAATAAAGCACAAACACAGGACGTAAAAAAACAGTGAGGGTCATAAACAGGCCGGAGAGTATAAGATTCCGTCTGGAAGTTTGTCCGCTCAGGTAATTCACATAAAAATAAATCGATAAAATAAGAAAGGAAGTGCACAAACTTTCGCTTTGCAAGCGGATATCATAGATAGCCGAAAAGGTGCTTAATCCGAACAGGAAGAAAACAAGATAAAAAAAGCCACTGCTTTTAAATGTTTTCAGGGCAAGCAATGCCAGCGCATATACCGATACTGCTCCCATAGCAGCCTGGAACACGATAAGGATATTACAGGCTATTGCCTTCGGAAATAACAGAATGAGGGGGTAATAGAAAAAACCATACCCCGGCATACGCAGATTCGGGGCATAAGAACCCTTTTGTATAAGATGTTCAATTGGTGTGAGGTAACTGTCCGTATCCCCGCCGCTGGCACCCCAGAAACCATGTATTGTCGTATAGCGAAGGAAGACAAGCTGAAAAATGAAGAGTAGCCCTCTGCATAAAAAAGCCATCATAAGCCAGTATTTCCAGTCGCCGGGGCTTCTGAAAATAAAACTCCTTAATTTTCTCAGCATGCACAAAGTTAAAAAATATCTCTTCCCTTCTTTTCTGTATCTGTTGTCAATTCCAGGAAGCCTGCCTTTACTTTAATTTTGCCGGTTCATAAAAATTTACTTACTTGTTAAAGGAATAAAAATATTTTCTGATTTCGTGAAATACACCCAGACCTTAATCGAACCCTGCATTATCAAGATTGACGTTGAGGAAAATGCTTTACTGGATCTGGAAGATGTGCTGGCAATGCGCAAGACGAATCTGGAACTGAATAATGGGAAAGATTTTTGTATTATTTGGGATAGCCGCAGGGGGCATCATACCATAGCCCCGGAAGCGCTGAAGCGTATGGCCAGCCCCGAATATCAGGAAACGCGTAAGGCAGCTGCCATCCTTGTCAATAGTCTGGCAGGTAAGCTGGTCGGCAATTTTTTCAGAAGCCTGAGTAATGACCGGAGTCCAACCCGCCTGTTCACCGAAGAGCAGGAGGCTCTCGTATGGCTCAGGAAATTTTTAGACAGTCCGCATGTGCAACACAAACGCATCTGACAGAAGACCGACTGAAACAGGAAGTTTAGTAAAGGCCACTGCCATTATACCGAGAGCCATAAATGAAGGAATATACACCATTGACATGAGTGTGCTTTTCAGAAACCCTTGCTTGCAGGTACGGTCGGCAATCATTGAAAAGAAAATCCACCAAAGAGTGAATACGATCAGCATGGCCAGGAAGGGAGGCAGGTAATTCAGCAGAAGGCTCAGATAAAACAAAATACGTATCCATCCGTTGCCGGCAAAGAGGGTGATGCCCATCAGGGCGAGTGAAAGAAGGAAACAAACCGTATAGGGTTTGTTCAGCTTACGGTGTTCCCTATCATAAATACCCACACTCCACCAGAGGTAGGTTATGAACAGTTGCATAGTCATCAGTGCCAGAGTAGCACGAAACAGGAATGTTTCTGGGGGGGCCCCACCAGCTGTTGAGTTTGTCTTTTTGCATTCAGACGAAGATAAAACGGATCAGGCCCGTTTTTGCAAGTTGAGTATTATACGGTTCACTTCCTGTACATCCGGTATCATATCCAGACGGGGAGGTTGGCTGGCACCTGTCCATTCAACCCCTTGCATCATACCGAGACGCCGGTTTGCGGGCCCCAATGTGATGGTACCGCTTCCGTCTTTACGTTGTGTGAAGGTTACATCCGAAAGAGAACGGATACCCGGACTGAGAATGGGGCTGAGTTGATTCTGAAAGTCTATGTCTATCATTTGACGAAGTAAAAGAACGTTCTATTTGATTTCCTTCCCGTCGGCATCGTAAAATTTATAGGATACCTGTACATCATCTTTCCAGATAGTCTCCGACTGGGGTTTCCCTGTTTCAAAATAGTGTTTTTCAAGCCCATCCTTTTTCCCATCCTTGAACGAAGTTTCTGATTTCATTTTCCCATCTCCATAATATTCCTTAGATACCCCTGTTTCAGCTCCGTTGTTGTAATTCGCCTCCATCATCAGTACCCCGCTTTCAAAATACACTTTTGATTTGCCATGAACAGAATCGCCTGCATAGGGAATTTCCTTCATGATCTTACCACTTTCATACCACTCCCGGGCCAGACCTGTTTTTTGTCCATTTACATACTTTACTTCATCCACCAGCTTTCCACTCTTACCATATTCTTTAACGGTACCATTCACAGAGTCATTCAAATAAGGGACTTCGCTCATCAAGCTATCATTTTCGTAATATTCCCTGAAAATCCCGTTCAGCATGTCATGAACATAGGAGGCCTTCTTCATCACCTTACCGTTGGGGTAATACTCTGTTGCAATCCCATTCCTTTCACCATGCAGGTAATTGGTTTCGGAAGTCAGCAGGCCTGTTTCATAATATTCTTTCCCAATACCTTCTTCGAGGCCATCTGCAAAAACCAATATACTTTTAAGTTTCCCGTTTTCATAATAACCATTCATGATTCCGCTGAGTTTATCATTAGAATACACTGCTTTCATTTTAATTTTCCCGTTGGGGTAATAAAAAGTTACAGGTCCTTTCTTGACTCCATTCAGATACGTTCCATCACCAAGAAGTTTTCCATCTTCATAATATGCCTTCACAGGTCCGTTAGCCAGACCATTAACCAGGGTGCGAATGCGGTAAAGTCTGCCATTGGTATAGAAGGTGTTCTCTTTTCCCCAGGGTTTTCCACCCTTGTATTCAACAAGAACATATAAGGGAGCTCCGGTGCTGTCCTTGACAGGGTTTAGATCTTCATCCAGATATTCAATCCATTTCCCGATTTTCACTGTATCCATCAACGTGTTTTTTGCCAGAGCTCTGTCAGTGAATCCATTTTGAGCACATAGCGTCCCTGAAAGAATAAGGGAGAAAAGGAAGAGCAGTTTTCTCATCGGAGCAGGAATAAGTATGAATAAAGAATCCCTCAGGAGAAGGGATTCTTGTGTGGACATCGCCGGGCTCGAACCGGCGACCCCTACCTTGTCGAGGTAGTGCTCTAAACCAACTGAGCTAGACGTCCTCGTATTTGATTGAAAAACAAAAGTAAGTATTTGCCTTATGGTTCCCAATTTTTCATCGATTTTCGCCCCTACAATGAAATGGACTGACATTTGTATCTTTTCCCAACCTTTGTATTATTCGTGTATGATCAAGCATTTCTTTTTTCTGTCCTTGACTGTATTGTTTCACCTACCCTTACATTCACAAACCCGGACTATTAAGGTGGTGAAGAAAAAGGAGGTCACAGCAGAATCAGTAAAGGGTCCTGCTGTTCCAGGAAGATCCGCCCCCCTTGCCTGGTTCTACTTGCAGTCAGGTTTTGTATTGGGCGACAAGAAAGGCTCTGCCTCCGATTTCGGCATTGAATGCCAGGCACCGTGGCATATAACTTTTGGAATCGGGCTTTCCGGTGTTGTACATGGATATGATGCCAGTGGTTATGATATAGAGAATAATAAACCATGCGTTTTGAAAAGCCAAAGCCTGGTGCGGAATCTATTTACAAAATTCCCCCTTACCTGGAAAGGAGGACTTGGTAAGGACATGCATTACTCCATAGGTGTTGCCCCAACCTTGTTAATACGTACAGAAAACGACGACAAGCTATTTACTTTCCAGTCTTTCAACCGTTGGAATTGCACCTATTTCTGCAATCTGGTAAAGCCCCTCCATGGCAAAAAGCGCTGGCTGCAGGGATATAGCATTGGAGTCTGGTTCAGCGGAGATGCTTTCAGTAATTTAAAGCATGATGAAGTCCGGGATAAAACAGGGCAGATACTTTATAAACAGGTAAGTCGAACTTACCAGGCAGGTATCAATCTCCTGTATGTTTATGGTATGGTTAATGCTTTGGAATGAAAGGTGGCTCCCTTTTGTGCATTCCAGTTTCCTCTCTGCGTATTGCCAACCAGGATTAGGACGCAAAAAGCCTTAATCTCTATTAATACC
>JBIOHC010000018.1:0-69294 GCA_044448685.1 Bacteroidia bacterium | reverse complement strand
CAGAAAAAGGTTCCTAAATCATTGATTATAAAAGGATAATCAAGTAAAATCGGGGTTACCTGTTATTCAACAATTCCTTCAAAATAATATTAACTCTATGATACTAAGTCGAAGCACAAACAGAATTGCAGGTTGCTGAGGCCCGGATCTGCGTCAAATACTCAATAAATTGGATGTTATGCTGGTATTATGCCTTGTATGTTATATCAAAATTAACAAAAAACCAATGAAAATGAACAGGAACAGGATAATTTTGTTAACATGTAAAAAAGGTGTCTGAGTTGTGTTTGAACCCCGTCCCTTAAAGTAGTATAATATTCAAGCCTGTTGCATTTTATAATCGACTAATAGAGTAAATACGTAGACGAACCTAAACTATACTGTGACATTTTACCGAAATTTTATTTCCTCAATAGAGCACTTATTCCCTTAACAGCAGCAAAAAACATGTTTATTTACGCATTGTTATTATGGGAAGTCTGAGCTTAAATTATTCGCTTAAAAAAGTTATTACACTAAGCTTTCAGATTTTGTAAAATCAATAAATTAACATACAGTTTCATGAATGCTGTATTAATTTACATGTCAATGTTTGTATACGCGCGAGATCAGGAAGTTACACTTATTTACTGCCAGTTATCATGTTCGTCGATGCAATTATCACATTCATCATTGTTTTCTTTTAAAATGGATTATCTTTGACGACCTGAACATAATGCTCATACAATCATATCTTTTAGCAAAATCAAAAAAACAGAACCCGATGAAAAACACTTTACTCCAACTTGGACTTTGCCTGATAACGGCGGGTACCTTGAATGCCAACGTAATCACAGTCAGCAATAATGCCATTGCAGCCGGTATGTACAGCAACCTTCAGACAGCATGTAATGCAGCTGCAGTTGGCGATACGGTGTATGTCATGGGTTCTCCGACAGACTATGGTACGGTTAACGTTAAGACCAGAATCGTTTTAATCGGTGCAGGTTACCAGCTTACCGGAACACAGAATAACTGGCCATCCACAGTCGATTATGTTCACCTCGATTCAGTTGCTTTCGGAAATCCGGTAAGCGGAACAAAAATTGCTGGTTTGTATATCAGCTCTAATATTGACAACACCGGCAGTGCAGGACAGATTAACAATATAGATGTTCAGAGATGCTATGTAAGCAGCTGGGTATATGTAGAAGGCGTGAACTGGACCATCCGTAACTGTGATATATATGGTATCCAGCCTCAGAACTACAATTATGTTTATATACAGAACAATTTTATCGGGATGATAGAATATTCGAATAAAACAACGGTTGTCATAGACCACAATACATTTACTACAAATAACGGAAACGCTTTTTACAGTATCAGCAACGCCCTTATCGCGAATAATATTTTCTATTACTGTTCACCTCTTGCCAGCGTGAGCAGCTGTACCTTCAGCAATAACATCACTACCAATTCTTCAGCACAGGTATTGCCTCCTGCAGGAAATACAGGTTCAGGCAATATCAACAATACACCTCCGGGCTGGACAGATGCTACTATCCCGGCAGGTACAGTTTCTTCCTTATCACTTAATAACTACAGCTGGAAATTCGGTAGTTCTGCACCTGCTCATAACTCTTCCACTGACGGAACGGATATGGGAGCATATGGAGGATCTTATCCAATGCCAAACCTGACAGGTGCTACACGCATCCCTCAGATGCAGGTTCTCAATGTAAGCGGTGTAGTGCCTGCTGGAGGAAATCTGAATGTGAATTTCAAAGCAAGAAAGACAAACTAAGCCCTTGAAAAAATTCATACTGGGAATATTCGGCTTATTGCTGATCTGCCAGGGCTTACATGCCCAGCAGCGGCTTTACAATGCCGAATATTTTTTCGATACTGATCCGGGTGAAGGTCATGGCACAGCCCTGACGATTGCTTCCCCGACGGATTCGGTGAACATTACCACGAGTATCTCTGTAGGCGCTCTCTCTTCCGGTTTCCATAACCTTTTTATCAGGGTTTCGGATTCTATCGGGCACTGGAGCTTATATGAAGGACGTAATTTTTATGTCCAGCCTGCAGTTGTTATTCCTCCTGCTGCTCAGATTTCTGCAGCAGAGTACTTCTACGATACAGATCCCGGTCAGGGTTCAGGTACAGCCGTTGCCTTTACAACAGCCGATTCTGTCAATATGCCGACAACAGCCAGTGTAAGCAGTCTTACACCCGGGTTCCATAATCTGTTTTTAAGAACGAAGAACACAGGCGGTGTCTGGAGTTTGTATGAAGGACGGGGCTTTTATGTACAGCCAGCCGTTGTCATACCGGCTGCGGCCAAAATCACAGCTGCTGAATACTTCTTTGATACGGATCCAGGACAAGGTGCAGGCACTGCTGTGTCGGTTACATTGGGCGACTCCGTTTCAGTGACTCAACCGGTTGCTGTAACAGCGCTCTCCGGAGGATTTCACAGCTTGTTCGTCCGTTCTAAAAATACGAATGGAGCATGGAGTCTGTACGAAGGGCGTAGTTTTTATGTACAGCCTGCTGTTGTAAACGCCCCTGCAGCTCAGATCTCAGCAGCTGAATATTTTATGGATACAGATCCGGGTCAGGGTGCAGGAACCAGTATTGCCTTAACCACAGCTGATTCGGTGAATCTGAGTCCTGTGATTGCACTGACAACTGTGACACCTGGCTTTCATAATTTCTTTGTGCGCACGAAAAACACATTGGGTGTATGGAGTCTGTATGAAGGAAGGAATTTCTTTTATCAGCCTGCTGTTCCTGCATCTGCACCTTCTTCCAAACTTGTTGCAGCTGAATTCTTCTTTGATACAGATCCGGGACAAGGACATGGTACCACTTTAACAGGTATCACAAAGGCAGACAGTCTCAACATGAGCGTTCTTTTCCCTGTAGGCAGCCTTAGCCTGGGTGCACACAATGCATTCATGCGTGTAAAAGACAGTACAGGACATTGGAGTCTGTACGAAGGTCGTGCCTTTCATGTGAAGAATTGTTCAATAACTGCTACAGCTTCTGCTAACAATACAAAATGTTTCGGATCTTCCGACGGGTCAGCACATGCGATCCCTTCCGGAGGTACACTTCCCTATACCTATTCATGGGGAACGACTCCTGTACAGACAACAGATACAGCAACAGGTCTGGTAGCAGGCTCCTATACTGTAACTGTTACGGATTCAGCAGGATGTCCTGCCAATGCGATTGCAACTGTTGGTCAGCCCAGCGCAATCAGCCCTTCTACAACGGTAGTCGGAACATCCTGTAATGCGGCAAATGGTCAGGCCCTTGTAACAGCAAGTGGAGGAACCGGAAGCTATACTTATTCGTGGACAACGGTTCCGGTACAGACCACCTCATCGGTTAGTAACCTGGCAGCCGGCACTTATACCGTGTATGTGACGGATGCCAATCATTGTACTAAAAATACTACTGCAATGATAGCAGCTTCCACCAGTCCATCGATTGCTGTAAGTACTACCAAGAGCAAATGCGGAAAGCATACCGGTACGGCTACAGCCACTGTTACAGGAGGTACATCACCTTATTCCTATACCTGGAGTAACGGGGGTAGTACGGCAACGGTCGACAGTTTGCATTCCGGTGTATACCTCGTAACTGTTTCGGATGCGGGAGGTTGTACAAGCCAGGCACCTGTAACGGTAAGTGATACACTTGGCCCGGTTATCGGCGTCAATTCTGCTAACCCTGCCCAGTGTTATGGTACTGCAACAGGATCTATCAGCATTTCAGTTATCGGAGGTACTTCACCGTATACCTATACCTGGTCTAACGGAAGCCACAATGCCGGAATCAGCTTCCTGCATGCCGGTCCTTATCAGATCAATGTCACAGATGCACACGGTTGCCAGGCTGCACAAACGATTAATATCTCACAGCCCACCCAGGAAACGGTTACTGTAACCACTTCCAAGGCGAGTTGCGGAATGTCTGATGGTAATGCGAATGCAGCTGTAACAGGAGGAACAACTCCTTATACATACAGCTGGAGCAGTGGAGCCACGACAGCACTTGCAGGTAATCTTTCAGCCGGTACATACTCGCTTGTAGTGAGTGATAATAACGGTTGCCGTGATTCCATGCAGGTAGCTGTAAGCAATAATAACGGGCCTGTGGTAACACTCGGAACTGTTGTCAATGCCAATTGTTCTGCAGGTACCAACGGTTCTGTGAATATTGCCGTTACAGGTGGAACTTCACCGTATTCCTATTCCTGGTCCAATGCTGCTACAACTCAGAATCTGAGCGGTGTGCCTTCCGGATCATATCACCTTACTGTAACAGATCAGGGTGGTTGTAAAGGAACACTGGATGCGGTGGTGACACAAACCCCGCCGCCTGCCATATCAATTTGTGAAGTAACGGTTGACAGCGCCACTCAGAAGAATATGATAGAGTGGAACAAAGCCGGAACACGTCAGATCGCATCCTATAAGATCTATAAGGAAAGTACCAGTGCAGGGGTTTATTTCCTTGCCGGTACCGTAGCGAATACACAGCTGAGTACGTTTATCGATACGCTTTCTGATCCTATGGCAAGAAGCTGGAGGTATGAGATATCACAGGTTGATTCCTGCGGTGCCGAAAGTCCTATCAGTTCTCCTCACAAAACCATGCACCTGACAGTGAACCAGGGTATAGGGAATACGATTAACCTGATATGGGATAATTATGAAGGCCTGACTTTTGGTACCTACTATGTATATCGTGATACGATATTCAGCCATTATACCAAGAAGGATTCCATTCCGAATACCATTTTTACATGGACGGATAATAATCCTTTGCATGCCTCTCATTTATACTACCGTATAGGTATCAAGAATCCCAACCCTTGTCACCCATCAAGAGCCAGCATCAATTATGAATCTTCCAAATCGAATACAGGAAATATTGTACCGACAACAGGTATTGAGGAGCTTGCCTTTGAGCTTAACTCCCTCAATATATTCCCGAATCCGAGTGCAGGAATATTCAATCTGAAACTGGACCTGAGTATGCGACAGCATATACAGATAAAGGTGTTCAATATAATGGGTCAGCTGATTTCAGCCGAATCGCTTGGTACAGTCAGCGGTCCGGTTAACAGACAGCTTAATTTATCCGGCTGCAGCCGCGGTGTTTATTTCGTACAGGTTCAAAGTGATGCCGGTATGGTGACCCGAAGGGTAGTCGTGGAATATTAATAGTTTGTAATGATTTGTATGAAAGCCCTCTGACTTCCTGTCAGGGGGCTTTTACATGAAAACGGGGAGCAGATTTTTCCTATATTCGCCCTTGGTATGGCCTTAAGGAATCCTGTCCTCTTCTTTATTTATTCCATCCTTCTGTTCGGAGGTGCAGGTTTGTCTCTTTCATTGAAAGCACAGCATGCCAACGAAAACGGTTTTTTCGATATCCGGAATTATACCAGCAAGGAGTACCATCTCGTGCCTCAGAACTTGGCTATTGTTCAGGATAAACGGGGTATCCTGTATTTCGGAAACAACAGTGGAATTCTTGAATATGACGGACGCACCTGGGATACAATCCTGACCCCCAAGGAAGCCCCTGTTCATTCATTGGCTATAAGCAATAACGGTACTATTTATGTCGGAGGAACAGGAGAGATCGGTTATATTTCTCCTAACTCAAGCGGTAAGCTTAAATACTATTCACTGCTTCCTGTATTGTCAGACAAAGACAAGGATTTTGAAGAAATCTGGAAATGCTTTGCTGTCGAAGACGGGCGGGTCTATTTCCAGGCATCGAATAAAATATTCTGCTGGGACGGTAAACACATGAATGTATGGACAGCCAAGACAGCCTTTCATCTTATGTTTTATCTGAACAAGACAGTTTATGTGCGGGAAAAAGAGGTGGGACTTATGACGCTGAGCGATACCGGGCTTTCTCTTATTCAGGGCGGAGATTTGTTTGCTCAGGAAAAAATTTATTTCATGCTTCCTTTTCAACACAGCCGTATTTTACTGAACACCGATAAGAAAGGCTTTTTCCTGATGAAGCAGGGTGCTGTATCGGATCAGAGCACAGCCTTGCAAACCCCTGAGCAGCTTACCAAGGTCATTCCGTTTCATACCCGCATGGATGAATTCCTTATCAATAACAAGGTTTACAATTGTATACCCCTCAATAACTGGAGTTTCTCTGTAGGAACACTGGGTAATGGTATTGCCGTTTTTGATACCGTCGGTAATCTTATGGAAGCCTTGAGCAAGAACAGCGGCCTGCAGGATGCTTCCATTCACTACCAGTTTATGGATGTGCAGCAAAAGT
The DNA here is from genome assembly GCA_044448685.1 of Bacteroidia bacterium. GTDB lineage: Bacteria > Bacteroidota > Bacteroidia > Palsa-965 > Palsa-965 > Palsa-965. The sequence continues at coordinate 62,979 of JBIOHC010000018.1, read as the reverse complement.
TATGGCTGGCTACGAATAATGGAATTACCAAGGTGGACATCAATTCACCTATCACTCATTTCAATGATCAGAATGGGTTGGAGGGAACCGTTCAATCGATGGTGAGACACCGGGGTAAGTTGTTTGCTGCTACCAATACCGGTGTCTATGGTTTGCTTGAGCCTGGTGTGTCAGCAGATCCTTCACAGATAGAACAGGCCCATTTTCTGAAAGTGCCTGGTATCTCATCCGAATGCTGGACATTGCTTGACTTCAGGCAGGGGCATCAAAGCATGTTGCTGGCGGCAAGTAATGACGGTGTTTATGAAGTTGAGGGGGAGAAAGTAAACCGTATTCTGAAAGGCAACAGCACCGTCCTCTTCCGTTCGCGGGTAGACTCTAACCGGGTTTTTATAGGTTTAACAACCGGACTTTCTTCTGTTTACAGAAAAGACCAAAGCTGGGTTGATGAAGGCATGGTTGATGGTATAACAGAATACATACGTTCTATCGATGAAGATGCGTCGGGTACACTCTGGTTCGGGAATGCGAATACCGGCGTTACCAGCTTTCAATATTATGCAGCATCAAAATCGCTCAAGAACGGGAAGGTGAGCCGGTATGGGATTGGAAGCGGATTGCCGGATGAACAGGTTAAAGTGAGAAATATTGACAATAAGATGTATTTCGCAACCCTGAGGGGGCTGTTCCGTTTCAATGGCAATCATTTTCTTTCCGATGCATCCCTTGGTTCCCAGTTTGCGGATGGGCAGGCCGGACCATTCCGTATCAGCGCCGATCCACGCGGGAATATATGGATCGTGAAGGTATATCAGAAAGACGGGCAGATGGAAGTAGGGTATGTAGACCGGCATTCAGGCACCCGTATGGATTGGGTCAAGACTCCTTTTATGGGTATTTCCAAAAGCATCACCCTGTCAGTTTATCACGACAAGGATGGAATAACCTGGCTTGGCGGGCCCGACGGGATATTCCGTTATAATCATCTTATCGGTAAGAACTACAACCAGAATTTTCAGGCTCTGGTACGTAAAGTGATTTTGGGTAAGGACAGTGTTCTTTTTTCCGGAACAAATTTCAATGACAGCGGTTTTGTTTCCCTCAGCCAGCCAGAAAAACTTAAACCCCGTCTGCACTATTCGTTCAACTCCTTCACTTTTCACTATGCAGCTCCTGATTTTGAGGATGAGTCGGCTACGCTTTACAGCTGCTTTCTGGAAGGATTTGACAAGCAATGGTCGGGATGGAAAAATGAAAGCAAAGCTGTCTATACTAATCTGCCCGAAGGAAAATATTTTTTCAGAGTCAAGGCCATGAATATGTTCGGGCATGAAAGCCAGGAAGCTGTTTATGAATTTACCATCTTAGCCCCCTGGTACCGTACCGTATGGGCTTATATCGGGTATGTACTGTTCTTTATAGGGTTTGTTTTCGGTGCCATAATCATCTCCACGCGGGGCCTGAGGAATATTATTCAGGAGCGTACGGCAGAAGTGGTGAAACAGAAAGAAGTGATAGAACTTAAAAATAAGGATATCACCGACAGTATCAATTATGCCAAGCGTATACAGGAAGCAATTTTGCCTACCAAGGAGAACTTCAAATCTCTTTTCCCGGACAGCTTTATATTATATAAACCAAAAGATATAGTAAGCGGAGATTTTTACTGGCTCAGTGAAAAGAATGACAAGATTTATTTTGCAGCAGCCGATTGTACAGGACATGGCGTTCCCGGAGCATTTACTTCTATGATAGGAAACTCCCTGCTGAATGAAATTGTAAATGATAAAGGTATTGCAGAGCCGGCCAGGATTCTGGATGCCCTGAGGGAAGGAATTATCAAGGCGCTCAAGCAAAGCGGAAAGGAAGGGGAGAACAAGGACGGGATGGATATTTCCTTATGCTGCGTCGATCTTAAAAATAAGGCCCTGGAATTTGCAGGAGCCTATAATCCTTTATTCCTTGTCAGAAGGAATGAACTCATAGAAATTAAGGCCAATAAATTCCCTATAGGAATCAGTGATCATCAAAGCCGATTTACCAATAATGCCATGAACCTGGAAAAAGGGGATTGTATTTATGTGTTTTCCGATGGGTATGCCGACCAGTTCGGAGGGGCCGAAGGAAAGAAATTTATGCGTAAACGGTTTAAGGAACTTTTACTCAGTATGCAGCAACAGGATATGGACAGGCAGGGCAGGACCCTGGATGAAGCCATTCTTTCCTGGAAGGGCAAGGCCGATCAGGTGGATGATATCCTTGTTATTGGGGTTAGGATATGAATTCAGAAAAAATTCGTAAATTCCATCATTCCAATTAAACTTTATAGTAAACTGCTGGTCTTAAGACCAAACTCAACAGAACCTTAACCCTATATCCTATACACCATGAACCACACCTCTAAAAAATGGATCACAGGCGGATTTTCAGCTCTGTTAGCGCTGGGTCTGACAATGTCATCATGCAAAAAATCGACGCCCAACAATCCTGCATCTGAAGAAACAACCACTTCTTCCGATAATGCCCTTGCTGAACATACTGTCTCGGACATGACAGAAATGTCGGCCCAGGCTTCCGATGGCAGTTCAGGTTTAGCCAGCTACCGTGTGGAACCGGGTTATGATCCCGTACTTGCCCTTGGATGCGCCACAGTAGCCTATAATGCTGCTGCAAAAACCGATACCATCACCTTTAATGGCTCCATGTGTATGGATGGGAAAACCCGCAGCGGTCAGCTTATCCTGAACTGGTCCGGTTCAACAGGAGGAGCGGTTCACTACCGTGATCCTGGTTTCAGCTGTTCCATCACAAGTAATAATTATGTGGTGAATAATTATGCTGTCAACATTAACAATAAAACAGTAACCAATACGACTCCTTCAGGCTTCAACCCTATGACCACTAATGAGACCTGGGCTATTAATGCGAATATCAGCGTAACCAAGCCAAGCGGTGGTGGAACGTTTACATGGATCTGCTCGAGGGTAAAAACCCTGCTCAATACAAGTGATACTTCCGTATTCCATGGTGTCGGACCTACCTCCCGTGCCATCACATGGTCTAAAGCCAGAATTGGAGTAACCGGAAGCGCTAACGGAACTACTGCAACGGGATTAACTTACACTGCCACCATCACCAATCAGCTTATCCGTGATTTCGGTGGCTGTAACATCAGCGGTCAGCATCCTTTTATAAAGGGTACAATTCAATTCACTCCATCCGGTCACCCCACACGTACGATTGACTATGGAAATGGCACCTGCGATCTGACTTATACCGTTACCGTAAACGGAAATACCTATACATTGACTATGCCATAAGGTTTTGTAATAATGAAGGTTGTTAAACCAATTGAAAGCCCCGACATTGCCGTCGGGGCTTTCTTTTTATAAGCGATAATTATCGTATTATTGCCGGAAAATCAGCAGAAAGAAACCGCTTTATCGGAGATGTACAGACTCAACCAGTCAAACAAACCCTTCTTCCGGAAAATTTCCTTTGAACATATCCTGGTATGTTGTTTCCTGTTGTACATATTCTTCTTTACCATTGTACCCATATTCGGGAAGCATTTTGACCGTATCCCGGGTGATCTGATAGATGCCCGTTTTAACAATTACCTCCTTGAGAACGGGTATTCTTATCTGACCCAAAAAGATCATATTTTCTGGAATGCACCCTTTTGCTATCCGGAAAAAAATATCATTTCCTTCTCAGATAATTTCATAGGTCAGCTTCCCGTATATACTCTGTTCCGTATCGGCGGCTTAGATAATCAAAGCGCTTATCAGGGATGGATGGTTGTCACATTCCTGCTTAATTTCTGTATCTGTGCCTGGGTGTTGTATAAACTATCCGGGAGCAGGATAGGGGCTCTGGTGGGTGCATTTATCTTTTCCTTTGCCCTGCCCTTGTTTGATCAGAATTACCATTCACAGATGCTGGCCCGTTATGCCATTCCACTTGCATTTTATCATCTGATCCGGTTTCTGAAGAATGGCCGTCACCTGAATTTTTTATACCTCCTGCTGAGTGTAGTATTGCAGTTTTACCTGTCCATATACCTTGGCTTATTATTGAGCCTGGCACTTTTCTGCGGTCTGACCGGCTATCTGATTTTTTACAGAAGGGATGTACGTTTTTCGGAATTGTTTGCAAAAAGGAAACTGCGATGGTTGGCACTGCATGCTTTACTTGCAGGGGCGCTCCTCTTTGTGTTCATGAGACCTTATGTAGAACGCAGCAAACAGCCAATTGTTCCGATGAAAGAAACGGTGATGGCATCCCTTCCCGAACCATCGGCCTATTTGCTAACCAGTTGGAATGCCACCTCCTGGAGAGATCTGACACATGTGCCGGATGGCATGAAGGATTTCTGGAATAAGTTTCTGTTCCCCGGAGGGGTGGCAGCTGCAGCTGTACTGGCCTTTCTTGTAATGCTCATCATCAACGGTTACAGGCTTATTCTGCGCATGCCCGAGTCGGGATTGAAGCTGGGAATGGTTTTCCTGGCTGGGTTTCTGCTGATATTTATTCTTACTACACGCTTTCATGAGTTCACTGTATACCAGCTTGTTTACCGTATTCCGGGCTTTAAAGCCATGCGCGATTTATGCCGGGTGGTGAATGTGGAATTGTTTTTTTATGCTGGTATGGCGGCTTTACTGGTTTCCTTGCTCCTTGCAAGGATACGGAACCCCTGGCTCCGGAATATGTTTGCTACACTGCTGCTCATAGGGGTTGTGGTCGATAACCTGTACGATCCTGTGAATGCAGTTACCTATTCAAAAGAGGGCTCCCGGAAGCAGTTTATGGAGCTGGTAGCCAAGATCAAAGCGCATCCTGATTATCGTTCTTATGAGGCAATGGTTTATATGCCGGCTGAATCAAAGGATTATGCAGGAGCCGTGCAGATTGACGCCATGCTGGCAGCTCAGTATCTGAAGATCAAAACAGTCAATGCCTATACCGCTACCTGCCCTGCACATTTCTGCGAATTTGCGGTCCATTCCAATGTGGAGAATCTCAAAATATGGCTGAACTCCAAGGGTTTAGCAGTAGACAGCACCCGCTTTCTCTTTATCCGATAAAGACTAATATTACTGATCAATATCATGTGTTTATTTTATGAACTGAGCACTTGCTTTAGAGCTTAGTTATTGTATATTTGAGTTCAATCTCCAAAACTCATTCTATGATAAAAAAGCTACTCTTTTCCATGCTGGGTTTACTGTGTATTACCAGTATCCATGCTCAGGTCAGTTTTACGACCTCCACATCGAACGGATGTGCCCCTTTACCCGTAACATTTACCAATACCAGCTCAACGGGGAACTATTATGTATGGAATTTTAATGACGGAAGTCCGAATGCGACTACGGTCAATACTAGCCATACGTTTAATATGCCCATGAACTATAATGTCGTGCTGTCAGCTTATGACACCACCGGACATGGTATGGTGTTCAAGGGAACCTTTCAGGTTGGGATTAATGTAGGGGGAGGATATATTTCCAGCAGTTCCGATACGGTATGTCCCGGCGAATCAATTAACTTCAGTATGTCGAACAGCAATGGCAACAGCTATAGTTGGACTTTCGGGGACGGAGGTTCTTCGAGCAATAATTACCCGAACTACAGCTATGCAAGTGCAGGTGTCGATACAGTGAAACTGACTGTTAATTCAGGCTGCGGGCTCCAGCATCTGAAGAAGGTTATCTATGTGAAGGCAGGAGGGCACCCAAGCGCTAATTTCAATTTTAATAATAATGTCTGTCCCGGTGATATGGGGCAGTTCAACCCCCGTGATTATAACGCATCTTCGTATTCATGGACTTTTGGGGATGGAGGCAACTCCGGTTCTCAGAATCCTACGCATTCGTATGCAGGTACCGGAAAATATGCTGTTAAGCTGACTGTTACAAGTACCTGCGGAACCAGTTCAACCTTTACGGATACCGTTCATGTCAAATCAGGAATTCATTTCCAGAACTGGACGAACATCAATAGTATGAATACCGTATGTCCAACCGATATGATTAATTTCAACCTGAACGCAGCAGCCTATGTAAGTCTTGGCTGGCATTTTGGTTACAATACAGATTCAAGCAATATTTCCAACCCCAATTATTCCTATCCGGTAGCAGGAACCTATACTGTTACCTGCCGGCTTCATAACGGTTGCAATAATGATACAACGGTAAACGAGGTCATTCATGTAAATTCGAATATGCCTTATCATGGTTCAACGAACTGGGGTATATATCCGAATCCGGCATGTCCGCATGACAGTGTAAACTTTCAGGGGCCAAACAATCCTGCGCCCAGTGCCTTCAAATGGTATTTCGGTACCACACCTCAGGATTCCACTTCCAATTCCTCACCTGTATTTGCTTACGGCAGCACCGGGGTGTATACCGTAATGGTTAAATTGTACAACGGTTGCGGAAAAGATACAGCCTTGACTCAAACAATCAACATCAATAACAGTGTTGTGCCTTCCTTAAGTCACGGACATGGTGGAAACGGTAACAATAACTGGGGGGCCCCAACCACTTCGGCCTGTCCGGGTGATACAGTTACTTTTTATAACGTGGGAAGTTTTGCCAGCTTTAAATATGATTTCGGTGATGGGACTACGACCACCTTGGGCACTCCTGAGTATATAAGTAATGGCGGTGGAGGCGGTATGCAGTTGATTGATCTGGTACACCATGTATATACAAGCAACGGTGTCAAGGTTGTCACCCTTACTGTCACCAATAATTGCGGTAACAGCGTTTCCGATACTCTTCATATCACTGTTGGAGGCAGTCAGCCTGTAAATGGCAGCCTTAATATACTGGGAAGCAATAACGTAAAAACATGCGAGGTTGTGAGCATGATTGGTGCCGGAGGATCTACCTATAAATGGCATTTCGGAAACGGAGATTCACTGATCACACACCAAAGCAATGTCAACTATTCCTATATGACAGCAGGAACCTATACCATAACCCTGAAGGTTATTAACGGTTGCGGTAATTCGGCAACCTATTCACAGGTAGTTACGGTAAGCGGAATAATGAGTTCGCTTAGTCCTACACAGGTGGCGTGCCATGGAGCTAGCTCCGGAAGTATCAGTGTATCGGCAAGCAATGGTTTCGGCCCTTATACCTATGCACTTAACGGAGGGGTCGCAACTTCTAACAATACCTTCAGCGCACTTCCGGCGGGCAGTTATACAGTAACTATTACAGATTCAAAAGGATGTTCGGTAACAAGCACAACTTCCCTGAGTCAGCCAAGTGCAATTTCACTTACGCCTGGTTCTGTCAATGCAACGTGTGGAAATGCCAATGGAACAGCCAGTGTAACGGCTTCCGGAGGAACCGGTTCATACACGTATAGCTGGCAGGGTGGAGGAACTACTTCATCAATTACCAGCGTTGCTGCCGGTTCATATAATGTTACGGTTACCGATGGCAATGGTTGTACTTCCAATGCCAGTGTAGCCGTAAATGATGCCGGCGGACCGACAGTGACTTACGGAGGTGCTCCGGGTCCATATTGTGTAAATGCAGCTGCGGTAGCCCTTACGGGTGGCACACCGACAGGAGGAACGTATTCCGGCCCCGGTGTTTCAGCAGGTATGTTTAATCCGGCCACAGCCGGTGTGGGAACCCATACCATTCTGTATACCTATACTTCAGGGCCCTGCACCAGCTCTGCAAGTAATTTCATACAGGTAAACGCATTGCCTTCCATCACTGTATCTGCCAATCCGGCCAATGCAGCCGTTTGCACCGGTGGCAGCCTTACGTTAACTGCAGGCGGTGCAAGTACTTATACCTGGTCGCCTGTCATTACAAATAATGTGGCCTTTGTTCCTTCCGCTTCGGCTACATATACAGTGACGGCAACAGACGGAAACGGATGTACCAATAAGAATACGGTTGCTGTTACGGTGAACACATTGCCTAACGTAACAGCAACAACTGTTCCTTCCAACGGTACGGTATGCGCAGGAAATGTTGTGCAACTCAAAGGAGCCGGGGCTGTATCTTATACATGGAGCCCTTATGCGCCAAATAACAGTCCGTTTGTTCCTGCCGGCTCGCAGACCTATACGGTGACCGGAACGGATGCCAACGGATGTCAGAAAACAAATACCGCTTCCATTACTGTTAATCCGACACCCACAGTCACCGAAACATTTACCAAAGCTGTTGACAGTACCTGTGTAAATCAGACTGCGGTTGTACTGAGCGGAGGCTCACCTGCCGGAGGAGCTTATACCGGTAACTTCGTTACATCGGGATCCTTTAATCCAAGTGCTGCTGGTGTAGGTGCCGATACGGTGACTTATACCTACACGAATGGTTCTGGTTGCAGCGCTTCGGCGAAAGCTGTTATTCATGTTTATAACTGCGTTATGGGCATACAGGAAGCAGGGTTGGGTCAGATCAGGGTTTATCCGAATCCGGCAAATGGTATCATCACCATAGAAGTTCCTCAGACAGGTGGAGTGATCACAGTGGTGAATGCTGTTGGTCAGTTGATATATGCTGAAAAGATGACTCAGACAAAGATAACTCTTGACCTGAAGAATCAGGCTGAAGGAATGTATTTTATCAAACTTGAAAATGCAAGCGGAGTCTCCGTGCAGCGTATTCAGGTTGTGAATTAAAAATAAAGCAATCCGCAGAGAACGTCCTGGCGGAAACGTCGGGACGTTTTTTTATAACAGTTCCCGGTTCCGGGCCAGCAAAGCTACTGTCAGTGTTTTTCCGTCTTCCAAAAGCCCATTGTCCGCCATGTGCAGGAAGACTGCAGGATCGAGCTCCACCACTTCTATACTTTCGTGTTCTGCTTCAAGGCCTCCTCCATTATTGATTTTATCGGCATTGGAGACCTTGGCGAAATAGAGATTGTATTTTTCGGATGTATAACCGGGAGAAGCAAAGAAGGAAGCGAGGTGTTGTATATTGCCCGGAAGTATTCTGTAACCGCACTCTTCAATAGCTTCCCGTATTCCTGTCTGTAAGGGGTCTTCTCCCGGATCCACTTTGCCGGCCATGATTTCAAGGATGGGTTCGGCGGTACGTGAAGCAATGGCATAGCGGTACTGACGGGTCAGGATAATTTTTTGAGATTCCGTATTATAGATCAGAACCGCTGAAGCATCCTGCCTGTCCACTCTCAGACGGGTATAGGATGAAGGAGTCCCTGTGTTGTTTCTGTATTCCAGAAAGCCTTTGCGTATAACCAGTTTGTCGTTGAATACGACCTCTTCCCTTTTCAGGTGTGGCAGAATAAATGTCATCGCTTTTAAATTGAGAACCGGATTCCGATTACGGTCACATCATCCACCTGTTCCACATGTCCTTTCCATTGATCAAAAGCCTGCTCAAGCTTTTCTTTTTGAAGGGGTGCAAGAAGGGAAGCAGAAGCTATAAGGATATCGCGGAATTGTTTGTATTTGAATTTTTTTCCTTTGGGGCCTCCGAACTGGTCGGCTAATCCGTCACTGTATAAATAAAGTGTATCGCCGGCAGACAGGGTTGTGACCGTCGTTTCAAAAAGCTGATCCGTAGGGGTATGTCCTCCAATGGCTGATTTTGTTGCCCCTAATTCCACCATTTCTCCACTTTCCTGTCGGTATATCCATACGGGGTTATTGGCGGCAGCTATCTTCAGTTCCTTATTCCGGATTACACACAGAGCCATATCCATCCCGTCACGGCTTTGGGTTTCTTCCTGTTTAAGGGCTTTATGTATTCCTCTGTTGAGCTCCTGAAGTATAAGTCCGGGCTCCAGTATATTTCTTCCGATAATTATTTCGTTGAGTAAATCATTTCCGATAAGGCTCATAAAGGCACCGGGAACTCCATGACCTGTGCAGTCCACAACAGCCACTACTAGCGTCCCGTCTTTTTCATGAAACCAGTAAAAGTCTCCGCTCACAATAGCTTTAGGTCTGAACAGGATAAAATAATCTTTTAGGTACCGGTTTATTTTCTGTTCAAGGGGAAGCATGGCTTGCTGGATACGCCGTGCATAATTGATACTGTCGGTAATGTCCTTGTTTTTCTCTTCAATGATTTCTTTTTGAGCGGATATTTTGGAGTGGTCTCTTTGTTTTTGCCGGTAACCTCTCCAGATGAAGATGGCAAGCAGGAGGGTGAGGAGGAGGCCAAGTGTCACAGAACCTATTATGATACGCTGCTTCTTGTTTTCGGCAGCATTTAGCACCGCCTGTGTATCCTTGTCCTTATTGAGTAGGGCAATTTTATGGTCCTTCTGGTCACTTTCAAAACGGGCCTGCATATTGGCAAGCTGTTTGCCCGTACTTTCATTTACAATACTGTCTTTAATAGCTGAACCTTGTTTAAAATAATAAAGAGCCTTACCCGCATCCCCCATTTTTTCATAGGTGGTGGCCAGCCCTTCGTAACAGTATTTTATAATTTCTTTGCTTTGGATCGTTTCTCCAACTTCCAGGCCAAGGTTGTACTGGTCTATGGCTTTTCCGGGGTCATGAATGATGAAATAGGCATCACCCAGATTACAATGGGCGGTAGCAATTCCGTTTTTATCACCCCCTTCCTCTTTGCATTTGAGTCCAAGTAATTCGTATTCCAGGGCTTTATTCATAATCTCCATGTTTTTATAAACAAGTCCTATATTCATATAGGATCCCCCCATGCCATTTTTGTCATTCATTTTCAGCCTGAGTCCAAGGGCTTTCTGATGACAGCGAAGTGCATTGCCATAATCCTTCATCCGTTTATAGGTAATACCCATATTGTTGTAGGTAACTGCAATAGCAAAGGTGTCTTTTATTTTTTCCCTCAGTGCAAGGGCCTTCTTGTCATAGTCAAGCGATTGTTTCAGGTCGCCCTGATCTTTGTACAGATAGGCCAGATTTTCGTAGCTGCTGGATAAAGAGTGAGGGGAGCCATGGGTTTCGCTTATTTTCAATGCTTTTAAATAACAATCCAGGCTCTGGGGGTAGTTACCTTGATCATACAATACATTCCCTTTGTAATTGAGGGCATCGGTAATTCCGGCCGGATCATCGAGTTTTGTAAAAATCACCAGAGCTTTTTCAAAATATTCCAATGCTTCTGTGAAACTGGCTTTTGCGAAATCTACATCCCCCAGTCGTAAATAGGATTTGGCTATACCTCTGGAATCATGGAGTTTTTGAGAAAGCAGCAATGCTTCATCAGCATAAGCGGTAGCTCTTCCAAAAAGGCTTTTCTTGCGAAGGGTGATACTCAGCTTGTTCAAAAGCGTTATTTTTCCAGTATCACCGGGCATATTTTGAACCAGATTTTGGAGGGAATCTATTTCCCTGTTCTGTGAAAAAAGAGGGAGGATAAGGGTAAGCAATATAAACAGACACAAAAACCTTTTCATAGGCTGGTAAAGCTAGGCTGATTTAACCCCAAATATGCAGGTTTGTGCCTGTGAGCTGTGTATTGTATGATTTAAGGTTCTGGGGCGAAGGACCTCCGGTGACCTGACCATTGGGTGCAAAGACAGAATTATGTGCAGGGCAGTAAAAATCATTATTACCGCTTTCATAAACCACTGTATTGCCCATATGCGGACAGGTTTGAGAAACAGCCAGGAATAAGCCGGTATTGGTCCGGGCGATGATAACACCCTGCATATACATGTAACCTCCGTTATGAGTCAGAGCGCTATTCGCAGGATCAGCCAGGTTCAGGTTGAAGTTTACACTTGGAGGGGTGGCGCCAAGCGGGGTTTTCTTACAGGCATCGAGGCAGGAAAGGGTGGTCAAAGCCGCTGCACTGATACCGACAAGGGATAGAAATTCTTTTCTGTCCATAATTGAGACTATAAGCTGCTGATGTGCTAAGTTACGGCAGAAAAAGGATTTTCCTGCAAACAGGGCTTAATTTGTTCAGGTTCCCATTACACCTTTTTCCTGCATTCACTACCATTTAACTCAGAACGTCCCTCTTTCTGCGTGGAAACCGGATCCATCTTCCACAATGCATGTACAGTCAAAAATAAAAAGACGTCAGGTCACCTTAGACCTTAAATTTATGAGTATACATCAGCTCATTACGAATGCAAAACACTATCTGGATAAGATGAAAGTCGATGCTCCTGCTATATATATTCCATGGCCACCACTCCGGATGATGTTATAAGCTGGACAGAACTGGTGGCGGGTACCAATGTTAAGTTGCTGGTGAATAGCCTGGAACCAATTGTACGGTATTATTTCAGAGTCAAGGTAAATACCAAAAGAGAGGATGGGCCGTGGAGTCCGGTGTTGAGTGTGGTGTTGGGGTGAGGGGGGCTAGGAAAGGTATTTTCCCTGAAAAAGATAAAAAAGTATACATATTGAAAATAATTAATACATTTGCAACCCTTAAGCATTTGATAGGGTATTGTATCAATTGTTTAATGGACTTCGGGGTGTAGCGTAGCCCGGTATCGCGTCTGCTTTGGGAGCAGAAGGTCGTAGGTTCGAATCCTGCCACCCCGACATCAAGAACCCCTAATCTCACTGATCAGCTGTGGAATTAGGGGTTTTGTATAGAATAACAATTCGTTCTTATTGTCAGGATTCCGCAGCTCAGCTGGATACCTGTCTGCCTTCGCGCAAGCTCGAGATACGGCAGGCAGGGAGCAACTGCCGGTTAATAGTGGTAATAATGTTCTATGTATACATTTTGGTTAGTGAAATTAAAGGATTAAGGTTCAATAATATAATGAATTAACTGATTCCGTAGCTCAGCTGGATAGAGCAACTGCCTTCTAAGCAGTAGGTCGCGCGTTCGAATCGCGCCGGGATCACTTAAAATCAGAGTGAGAATGAGAGCGGACACTCACTTTGGTTGCAGTTTATCGAAAAATACTTTCTGAAAAACGCATACCGGGAGTGTCGAAACGGTTGTGAGAAGGGAATTACACTTTGAGCTGCTTCAGGACTTATACAGAATTTCTCTGAGGGCTTGCAGATTTTTCAGCACAACCTTTTTACCGTTTTTCTCTATAAGGCCGTCTTTCTCAAACTCTGTTAGTTGCTGCACCACCTGCTGGCGGGTACTGCCTGAAGCGCTGGCAAGGTCTTCGCGTGTAAAAGGTACATTCAGTTCCTGATGTTCGTCCAGACCGAAATTTTCGTATAAAACGAGTAATGTCTCCGCTATTTTACCCCTTACATTCATCTGAGCTATATTCTTCATCCTGCTTTCTGCCTTACGCAGTTCCCTGGAATAATACATCATCAGTTCGATGGTGAATCTGGGATTACGCATGAATAACTGATTGAGCAGATCGTTCTTGATGAAACAGATGGAGGATTCTTCCATAGCCACAGCACTGACAGGATAAACATCATTGCCAATGCCCCGGTGACCCAGTATATGGCCATCGGCTGCAAAGCGAACGATTTGTTCCCTGTTCTGAAAGCCGGTAAGAAATACTTTTGCCTTTCCTTTCTGAATGAAGTAGACTCCTGAAACCGGGGATCCTTCGGTGAATATTTTCTGACCCTTTTGGTAGTAGGACTGGATTTTTTTAGGGTCAATAAGCCGGATCCAATCGTCGGAACATAGCTTTACAAAGCAGCCTGCATTTATACATGAACAGCAACTGATTGTCTCCATATCACATCATCCTCACCAAAAATAGCCCTATCCTGTACAGAAATAAATGTTCTAAAACAGATTTTGGACTAACATTTGTCAGTTAACTGATATTGATTCGGTTCATTCCTGCTCATGTATACTGCTCAATACCATATTTTCGTATAACATCCTGCAGTCCGTTGATGTCGGACAGTTTAATTCCGCTTCTGCCTTTTTTAATGATAAATTTTTTCTTCACGAATTGACCGAGTTCACGGCTTACCTGTTCTACCATTACACCTGTCATATCGGCTATTTCCTGACGAGAAAGGGAAACATTGAGCGTATCATCCGATTTGTTGAGTCCGAATACATCTTTGATAAACAGCAGAGCTTCTGCAATCTTCTCCCTCACATTCATCTGTGCCAGATATTTCATGCGTATTTCGGCCTTCTGAAGTTCATGGGAGTAAAATTCAACCATTTGAAAAGTAAGTTTGGGGTTCTGCATATAAGCCTCATAAAGCGTCTCGTTGTCTATAAAACAGACTGCAGTTTCGCTCAAGGCTATGGCACTCACGGGGTATTTGTCATCGTCCATGCCACGGTGCCCGAGCACTTGTCCGCTTGTAACCATACGTACAATCTGTTCCCTGTGATCAATTCCGCTGGCAACAATTTTAACATTGCCCTGTTGTATAAAATAGGTCCCTTCCACATAACCGCCTTCCCTGAATATAATATCTTTTGGCTGGTGTTCAATCTGAATTTTTTTAAGCCCTATCCTGTTCAGCCATTCAAAGGAACAATGCTGCCTGATATAGCAAACGAAATTAGTGCAATCACTGCAACTGATTTTCTTGCTCATAATTCATGAATTGTTATTCCTTGATTTGTCAGCACAGGCTAAGAGTCCCACCATGTGGTGGAACTCTTTAGCGAGAGGTGCTGTAAGTATACTACACTGCTATAAATGCAGGAGCTTAGTAGTTCAGCCAGCGCTTGGTGATGTTAAATCCGATAAGATACCTGCTTTGGGTATAATCATTCTGATTATACATATTGTTTAACTGAGGCAGGATACTCTGGTAATTTCCGACAAAAATCTGGAATGTATGCGTGATGGTAGCCATCTGCAAGCCAAAAGCAATATTGGGATTCGGGTTGTTAGTTGGATGTTGGGTAAGAGGCTGGTCATAATTGACCATAACCCCGACTACATTGGTAAGCATATAGCTTCCCATACATGCTACTGCTACATGCGTGTTGTTCATTTTCGGTTTGATGGTATTCTCTGAACTTAAATATCCTTCCACATTGTTGAAATAGGATAAGCTTGGAGAAACCTGTACCGATAATGATTTGGTTACTTTCCGTGCGAAAATAAGCTGGTTGAAATAAGACCAGCGATCCATATCACTCACAAAATTTCCGGCTTTTGGCAAGGTTGAGCAAGCCATATTGCCATAATAGGTAACACTTACCGGGCAACCGTGGAGTGATACAGCCTGTTTGGTGATGGCATACTTCACATTGCCATCCCAGTTCATGCCTTCCTTGGTCACGCCCAGTCCGAGCTGGAGTTTTTCGATGATGGTATAGTTCCATCCCAGCCTGATATTTGCAGGTGCAAAAATTCCATACATGTCCTTATAGCCATTGTTAAAAGTCCCGAACCTGTGCTGAATGGTAAATTCAAACGTTTTCGGAATCGGTACCATGCAGGTTTGATTATCGATGATCAGATTGCCTTTGAAGGTATTTTTGACCTTTTCCACAGGGCTGATAGCAGGGGGGGGGCTAACAGCAGCCGTTGTGTCCTGTGCGGAGCAATTGAACGCCGACAAACAAAAGCACGTCATTATCACCGAAAAAGGGATAACCGATACTATTGTTTTTGTTCGTGTTTTCATTTTAGTGTCTGTTTTAATTGGGTTAATTGTCCTTGGCACCTTGTTTAATCCATGCCAATACGATTCCGTCAATATTTCCGGGATTGGGGGTTCGTCCCATTGGCATGGCAGGGCTCAGCACTCCTGTTAAGCGCTCATAAATAATACTACCGGTCGGGTTATGGGTGTCCACATATTTCCCCGCTATCAGTGAATTGTATGCTTTATCAGGCATTAGGTTGGGATTGTGACCTCCGGTTGCATGGCATCCGCTCACTGCACAATTGGCGGTTAAGAGTGGATCAAGATCCTTTGCAAACGAAAGTGTTTTCGTCACTACAACCGGAATGGGTTTGATTATCAGGGTGTCGTCTTTAACACACCCTGATAACCACATCCAGCACAGTGTGATTCCCGTTATTAATATTCGTTTCATGATGACAGATTTAGTTTGGCACTATTTGGTAAAGCGCATGATAAGCCCTGCAACAATGGCGTGTTCATTATCAGCTCCGTCAAACATGGCTCCGACACCGAAATATTGGTCAGAAAGGGACGAAAAGTCGATATCATGCTGTGTATCTGCAGTGGTCAGAGCCCGCTGCATACAAATTCTCCAGCTTGTGCCGGTAAAGAAAGCATTGCAAATGACGTCTCCGCGGCTGCCTGTATAAGGGCCAAGGATGCTGCCCGGTACACAGGATGATCCGTCACCGTTACCCGGAATTTGGAGAAAGGAGTTGCCCATACGGGGGTCAATGGTTGCTCCGGTGGCAAGTGTCAGCACACCATTTGAGTCAACGGCAGTAACTTTAACAGCTCTTCCTCCTGGCAGTGTATCGGTAATCTGTATGCCGTAGTTTGAATAAACTCCTGTAGGGTAGATCCACAGTGGTACTGTTTCCTTGGTTGTTTTACCGGTAATAGTAAGGGAAACTTTGTTGCTGAATCCTCCATCAGCAATAGGCACAGGACCGTTATTCACCTGAAGGTCGTTATGAACTTCATTCTTGTCCAGTGCGCCTCCGCCCCAGTCAATATAACAGTCATTCAGCTGATTTTCGTTCATTACCTGATTCATACGGGCCCTCCATACATCCAGGAATTCACTGGGCCCGTTCGTGTACATGGATCCTCCGGTCGGAGAAGCTGTTGTATTGTAAGATGAATTAACGTGACAGGCTGCATAGCATGATAAAGAGGAGAAGCTCTGGCAGGATCCCGCGATATTGAACATCATCACAAACTGATCCTGAGCAGCCGGAGCACGTACCGATCCGTCGGGCTGTACAGCCGGCACTGTTGCTTCCTGAGCCCATTTCCGGGTGGTAGGGTTATAGTACCAAAGTGCATTTTTATAGTTAGCCTGAGGGGCTGTAAACTCAACCATGTAATAAATATTGCTTGCATCGTATACTGCACGCATGGTGATATCTGTAGCATTGCCTACATAGCCGGTAAAGGTTGAATTGCCCAGATCGGGGACTACAGCATGTACTGTCAGTTTTTTACAATTGGCGAAAACACCGTCAATCGTTCCGTTCCATGCTGGTCCGCCAATAGGTTGCAGAACAGGGCCGCTGGACACTTTTTGTACAAACAGGGTGTCACCCACTCCTGAGGTGGCTGCGGGAATAGCCGGTGTCAAATCGAGTACCTGGTTATGCTTGGTACAGTTCGACAATCCCATAATCATTACTGCCCCCAGCAAAGGAACAGTACTAAAATATTTAGAGATGTTTTTCATGTTGAATTGATTGGTTAGGCGTTAATTGTTAATTCTATATGTATGCTAAATCGTTTACTTGCTTTATTTTGCTTTGCCATGATGTCGGCCGGTTTTCCTTGTTTTCACCGTATCGGTTGAGGCATTGGCCTGTCTGGGATACGGTGCATCTACTTTTTTGCGCACAATTCTTTGCAGTAATTGATTACGAGCCAGCGCTGCTCCTCTGTCAGGTCTTTTTTAAAGGATGGCATAGGTTTTCTTCCTTCGGTAATTTTCCAGAAGAGGGCTCCATCGGTTTGTTTGGAAAGTGCCCCTTTCGTAAAATCAGGAACAGTCTTTTCCAGCTCGGCTGTTTTAGGGCCATCGCCTTTTCCTTTCTTTCCATGACAGGTAGCACAGGTGGAATTAAAGATTTCCTTGCCCGCTGCCAGGTTTTTTTCATTGGATGCCTGTGGATTTACAGCTTTGTCACTACTGGCAGGAGCTACCCATTTATCGTCCTTACCTTGTGTAAAGGGGACATACGAAGCGAAAAGGAAGGAAGCTCCGGTAAGAAAAATCGCTCCAAATGCCAGCTTGCTGATTATTCTGTTTGAATTTTTCATTGTTTTTGTTTTTTTGTGTAGCATGATCAGGCTTTTTTACCCATTTTTTTAATTTTGAAAAGTGTTCTGAAAATGTAGAAGTAGGCACACCAGACTCCTCCGAAAAGGATGGAAATGGTCAGCACCAATGGCATAGGAGCATAAGGTTCCCAAAGTGCACGGGGAAACGGGTTTTTTTCTGACAATAGTACACTGCCCCAGCTTACCGATGATTTGGTTTCAATGTTACCAAGCTGATCATTGTCCACAATTTTTGCAACGACAAGGATTGCTCCGGCTGTATCACCTGCAATACGTTTCGGATAAGAATAGGTGGCATCGCCTTTCTCATCTGTACTTACACTGTATCCTTCTCCGGCAGGCATTACACCGAACATACGCTGTACATAAAATTTTATCGTTACATCTTTTACTGGAACTTCTTTGCCATCCTTATCCGGAACACTTACATGAGCAGTGACATTTTGTGCTGTATCTTTTGGATTCAGTTTGATAGTCAGGTTGCTTTCTGTTGTCTTGATCTTTTCATCCGTATCTTCATAAAGCGGATCGTTTTCGATTTTTGCTATAATGGTAAAGGCATGATCTTCATCCATCGGAATATTCTTTGGAATATTGACACGTGCTTCTCCTTTGGAATTACATTCTGCCTTTTCCAGGGATTGAAGATCTTTGCCATTGAGGACATAGAAGTGAACGGGGACATTGGCAGCCGGAACAAATTTTTTCTTTTCATTCCTTGCTTTTACAGTTGCTAAGACACTCTTGGTCTGATCTGTCAGTTTATAATAGGCCAGTGCTAGGGTTGCTTCCTTTTTAACCGGTTCTTTTAAAGGGTCCTGTGCCAGGGATCGGGTTCCGGTAAGTGCACCCAACAGAATTGTAAGTGGAAGAATTTTCAGAAGGTTCATGAATGGTATGGTTTTGTTAATCTTCATAACGGTGTGCTGATTACTTCCGGTTTAACTTGTGCGTTGCCATTGAGCTCTGCTTTGGTCTGTTCTTCCCGTGCTTCACGCAGTTCTGTGGCAGCCTGTTTGTCATGATCAATCTCAATGCCTTCGGCCACTTCCCATACTGCCATCATCGGGAATAATTTGGAAAAGAGAATAATGACCAGGAATATTCCGGCAAGACAGGCGGCAGCAACGCTGAATTCAATATAATTCGGAAAATAAGTGGACCAGGTTGCGGGGACTTCCTGTATGGGCATAAATGGATGGAGCAGGGTAGGCACGACAATGAGATAGCGTTTTACCCAGGCTCCTGCAACAATGATGATACATACAATGGAGAGTGGTAGAATCTTTCGTCCTTTTGGGAAAGACATGACTACAATAGGGAACAGTACTGTTCCGAACTGACAAATCCAGAAAGCTTTGGAATAACTTCCGTTAAACAGGTCATTCAGCAAATGACCTTCGGCAGTTGCCATTTTATAGGCAGGGATCCAGTATTCGTTCAGGTTCAGATATGCATAGATCAGCGTAAGTGCCAATACAATTTTCCCCATCAGATCAAAGTGACGTTGCGTAATGTATTTTTCGAGGTGATAGAGTTTGCGGAAAACGGTCATGCCCAGGATAACTCCTGCCGAGCCGGAGTACAGTGCTCCCGCTACAAAATAAGGGCCGAATACGGTACTGTTCCAGCCCGGACGAAGGGTCATGGCGAAAATATAACTCACTACGGTATGTACGGATACGGCAACAGGAAGAATAACGATTGTCATTAGATTCATTGATTTTTCCAATGCATGCCATTGTTCCTTGGTTCCTTTCCAGCCAATAGCCATGAATGTATAGAGCCACTTTTTAAATTTCTTGTATCGGGAATCAATAACGGTAAGCCTGTCACGGCAAAGCGCCATATCCGGAATCATGGGCAGGAAAAGAAATACAGTACTTCCGACGAAATATGTACAGATGGAGATCACATCCCACATAAGTGGGCTCTGAATTCGTCCGAAAATGACCAGGTTGGCAATACGGTCGGGACGGCCCAGATCAATGATTGGCTGGATACCTCCGAAAAGAAGGGATACAAAGGTAAGGAGCTCAGCGGAACGGGTGATAGGCCTTCTCCATTCCTGTTTGGTAATACGCAGAATGGCTGACACCAGGGTTCCGCTGTGACTGATACCGATAAAGAATACAAAGGTGGAAATGTATAAACCCCAGGAAACGTAATCGCGCATAGCAGTTACGCCCAGGCCTTTTCGAAGCTGAATGGAATAACAATAAGCACCCCAGGCCATAATCAACAGCAAGGTGCCTACCAGGATCTGGGTTGACCGACCGAAGGTTCTGGTAGGCCGGAGACAATCCTCCTCCATGCGTGCAACTTCTTTTTTTATTTCCTCTGTTTCGCTTGTCATATGAATATTTTTACTGCACTGTTTTTTGAGGGTTTGATTTTTGTAAATCACATAGGCATAGAGCCCATATCAGCATCAATGTGCTTGCCAGCTTCTTTTATCTTATGCACTTTGTCGATGTCAGGAGCAGGATATTTTCTGCTCTTTGGAGGCAGATAATAAACCCGGGGTTCGGTTCCAAGCTCTTCCAGATGCCTGTATCCTGCATTATCCTCCAATAACTGTTTCATATTTACGGTAACGCCGGAAGCATTGGTAACAGCATTTTCATTCTGGTCGCCGAAATAAATTGCATCCATAGGGCAGCCGCTTACACAAGCAGGCATTTTACCCTGGCGGAGCATATCCGGGCAGAAATCACATTTTTCAACTGTCCCCATTCTTCTGGGAACACTGCTTTCCGGTGAGTATTGCTGTTCACTGAGTGCAGCAGTTTGCTTGGGATCGGGATGACTCCAGTTAAAGAAACGGGTGGAATAAGGGCAGGCAGCCATACAGGAACGGCAACCGATGCAACGTGTATTGTCAATCAGGACAATCCCGTCCTGGCGTTTGAAAGTAGCATTCACAGGACAAACTTTTGTACAGGGAGGGTTGTCACAATGAAAGCAGGGTTTAGGGAAGAAGTAAGGAGCTGTAGCTTCTGCATCCTTCATGGTAAATACCTTGATCCACTCCCGGTCGGATTCTGTATAGTGCATTTTTTGGCATGCTTCGGTGCATTTTTTGCATCCGTCACATTTACTTTCATCAATGACCATGACAAATTTCTTGCCTGCAATACCCCGTCTGGCTTCGTCATTGGAAACAACAGGGGGGTGATACTCTTTTAAATGATCCTTGCTGGCTTCATATACCTTTCCGTCTTTTGAAACGACAGTCACCTTTTCACCGGCAAATATTTTGTTTAAACCGATGGCGCCTGCAGCCAGGATACTTCCTGTAAACAGACTTTTCTTGAGAAAGACTCGCCTGTCATTGCTTTTGTCTTCCTTTTTGTCCTCTTGCATAGTGTTGGATTTAATTTCGCAGCAAACATATAGCGATGGCGCAATTTGGGATATGACTTGCAATAGCTTAATGTGTCTTATTTCGGACAGCAGTAGCCTGCCGTTTCGCAGATATAAAACTGACAATTCTCTTATCTGTTTATGTGCTGCGGTGAATGACACTTTATCAGTGCTTCTGCAGATAAAGCGTTGAACCTGCCATTGTACAATGGATTGGCAGGAAGGAAGGAATTTGGATTTGAGTTAAACTATTCCTGATAAGATATTTGATTTCAATTCATTTTTTAGCTGATAAAAATCATGTGGTGGTTTTTATCAACTCCGTATACTTGTTTTCAGTTGATAATTTAACTGCGGGATGAAGTGTGCAGCAAGGTTAAAAAGAGAGGAAACGAAGCAGCGTATCACAGGAAAAGGTTTGCTCTTATGCAGCCGGGAAATTGTGAATCCGGATGAAAGAGTTTTCCAACATGACAATAATCATCCTGTTTCCTGTGCTCTATCATATTAGAATTTCCCAATTGAGAACATATTTGCATCACAAACATGTCAGTCATCATTCAATAAAGCGGTGACTGTACCCTCAAAAAAAAACAATATGAAAACAAGAGCAGTTACTTTGAAAGGAGTAATTCTGTCAGCAGGGCTCGTCGCCGGTATATTCTGCGGCAATCCTTTGTTAGCACAGCAGGATTCGAGTGCAGCCGAAATTCCCAATAAAGGTATTGGAGGTGGCACAAAAATGCTGCTTGCCGGTAAAGCCCAAATGTCGCTTACACAGGTTCAGGCACAAGCTGTCGGATCACCGGCATCTCCTGCTACCCACACCTTTTTTCCGGATGCATTCATGCTGATGCCTTTGGTAAAAGTCAACAACCGTTTATTTCTGGATGCACAGGTGGAAGTCGATGCCAACCCAATGGGTGGTGGTGCTGCTATCAAACTCAATGAAATGATTGCCTATTTCAGAGTGGCTCCGTGTCTGTCTGTTTTTGCGGGTAATTTCAGTCCTAAATACGGTATTTACATGGGTGTGCTGGATGATTTTACAAACCGGTACTGCACCAACCCGATCGGGATGGCGCGCGGACCTCAGACTCAGACCGGAATCGGTATACAGGGCGGTATTCAGGCAGGATATTCCAAATTCAATTATCAGTTTTATGTAGCCAACGGTCCACAACTTATTGTGGACAGCGTTACACATGGTAACGGAAACCAGACCGGTATGCTTCAATACGGAAACTATGCAGACAATAATAATAACCGTTGCATAGGTGGTTCAATCGGTTTCCTGCCCTTGTCCAATTCAAACCTGCAGATTGATGTATCCGGTCAATACACAGGAAAGACAGGAAATTTATCTTCCCCTTACGAAAAAATCAACAGCACTTCCATTGCTGTTGATATGAACTATTACCACCTTTTCAATCCGATTATGGTAAGGGTTCTTGCCGAATACAACAGCACAACGACTTCCGCGTATAATTATCCCTGGTTTGCAGATTCAAGCAAATCAAACCTGCTGGTACCTTCTTTCAACAATACCTTCAGTGGATGGTTTTGTGGAATGACGATTCGTCCTGCAGGCCTCGATAACAGGATACTCAGTAATCTTGAGCTTGGCGCCCGTGTAGGTGGCTATACACCTCCATCTTATATGAATCCGGGAACCGGTACTGCCCTTGTTTCACCCTGGGGTGAGAATTCCAAGCAACAGACTACGGTGTGTCTGACTTACTGGTTTACCTGGAAAACCCCATTGAACCTTGCTTATGATGTGATCAAGGAAACAAATGGAACCAATCTGACTACACTAACTGCCAGACTGCTTTATTTCTTTTAAACCTAATTGAAAAAAACATACCTATGAAAATCTCAGGTCGCAAAAAAATAATCTCCATTGCCTTGATCACGGTACTTACCGGCATCTCCATTGTGATGATGAATGGCTGTAAGGTACCGGAATCCATTGCAAACAAATCAGGAGCACAGTTATGGGGTGAGAATTGTATTCGCTGTCACAATACACCCGATCCTAAAACCTACAGTGATGATCAGTGGGATGCTGCTTGTGAGCACATGCGCCAGAAAGCTATTCTGACTGATGTGGAAATAACCAAGATTAAGGCTTTTCTGAAATCAGCCAATTAGGCAGGATTGTTACCAATAAAAAATCCCTGAATCTTTTCCAGTGTGGGAACCGATTCAGGGATTTTTATGTCAGTATTTCTTCGTTGCGTGCTGCAGCAGTCGTTCTGATTTCAGGAAATCTGCCACTTCTTCTTTCAAAATGTGCAGCTCGTCCATCTTGGCTTTTAACTGAGTTTTCATTACAGAAAGTTTTTCCCTTTCTTCCGGATTGGGTTCTCCATCACCTTCTTTCCGGATCAATGCAGCTGAGAGCAGACTGATAATATCGTATTCAAGCTCTGTAGTTTCATCAACCAGAGCCCGGTATTTTTTCCACTGTGGATGTGTATTTTGAAATGTGTCCATCGTTTCTCTTTTTACCTGCCATAAAGTTAAGCGGGGTATGGAGGGAATAACTATGTGGAAGGTTATGTTTGTGTTAAGATCATCTGCAATTTACAGGAATAATGAGTTTGCGTATCTTCGTCCCATGTCCAACCGTATCCGACACTGGGAGAATATCCATATCCCGCTTTGGCTGATGAAAGATACCTGCTGGATGCTTCAGTGGAAAGTGCTGGGTATCTGCATGATATTCCCAACTATGAGCGTGGCCTTGTATTTAGCCTGGAAATCAAGGCTGGAGGATGAATTTTACATCAATCTGGCTATCTGCTTCTGGATTGGGGCCAATGCCTACTGGATGTGTTGCGAATTCTTTCACCACGAAGAAATAAAGGATTATGCCGGTTATCCTTTTTTGGCAGGGATGCTGAGTGTAGCCTGGTTTTATGGAAACCGATTCTTACAGAACAAAAAGGATTCAGATGGAGGGTTTTTTTAAAGCTTCTGATTATTCCTTTATTTTCCGATACTTTTCTTTAGTGCGATCATGCGTATAGCCGTAAGCGCTGCCTCAACGCCTTTGTTCCCGTGCTTGCCTCCTGCACGTTCATGGGCCTGTTTCAGGTTCTCTGTGGTCAGTACGCCGAAAATAACGGGTTTGTTGTACATGAGCCCTACATTCATAATGCCATTCGATACGGCGTCGCCAATGAAATCGAAGTGGCTGGTTTCTCCGCGTATAATACACCCCAGGCAAATGATGGCGTCAATATCAGAAATCTGAGCTGCAAACTGAGCTCCCAGCGCCAGTTCAAAGCTACCCGGCACATATTTGATCAGGATATTTTTAGGCTTTGCTCCCGATTTGATTAGTGTTGCAAGAGCTGCTTTTTCAAGGGCTTTACAGATCGCCTCGTTCCATTCTGAAACGATAAGGGCAAAATGCATCCCTTTTGCAGAAGGAACAGGGCTTTTGCCAGGATCAGATAAATTTTTCAAAGATGAAGCCATCGTTAAGGGTTAAAAAAATGTCCCGCACTTGGCGGGACATCTGGTGAATGAATCAGTTAATATTGCCTTTGGTTTTTGCCCTGACAATGAATTTGTCTATATCTCTGCTTTCAGGGGATTCCGAATACTCGGTCTTGATTTTTTCGTAATACTTCACCGCTTCAGTATAATTCTTGCTTCCTTCATAAGCCAAAGCGGCCTTTTTCAAAAAGATTGGTGCAGTTAGGGGGTTACGGTTCTGGGAACTTGCCTTAAGATAATAAGATATGGCTTCTTCAGAATTCCCTTGTTCCATATAACAATCTCCAACACCTCCAACAGCAAGAGCGCTGGAAATCAAGTCATTGCCGTCGTAATCCTGGAATTGCTTTATAGCTTCCTTATAGTTTCCTTTCAGGCGGTAACATATTCCCAGGTAATAATGAGCCAGGTTCCCGGAAGGGGTATTTCCATATTCATCGGCCATACGTACAAAGCCCAGGGTATCTCCATGACCATTGATAGCCAGGTTCAAACTGTCCTTTTCAAGCCATTTTTCCGCCCAGAAAAGCTTTGTCTGAGCCTCTTCGGCCATTGGTTTCATATACAGATACTTCCATGCAAAGAATGCTCCCACCAGGAGAAACACAGCACCTACTATGATGCTCAGGCTTTTACGGTTATCGTGTATATATTGCTCCGTTTTTCCCAGCGCTTGCTCTACATCCAGGATCGGTTCGTCTTTTTCTTCTGTCATCTTATTTTGTGTACTAATTTAAGCTTGCAAAAATAACTAAATTTTAGAACTATTGCTTTTTTAACCATAATATAGTGAAAATCACGAAGGGGGCAGGGGGGTATGTGAGTAATTCTTGTAAAAACCTTGTCATGATGTGTTTACGGCAGGCATACTATGCTTAAATTTAGCCATGTTTCTGAAGGAGCTAAGCCTGATTGATTTCAGGAATTACCAGGAGGCTTTTATAAAGCCGGGGCCGGGGATCAACTGTTTTACAGGCGATAACGGATCAGGCAAGACAAACCTGCTGGATGCGATACATTATCTTTCTCTTTGTAAAAGCTATTTCAATCCGGTTGACAGCCAGAATATACGGCATGACGCTCCTTTCTTTGTAATTCAGGGCCGTTTCGGCGATCAGAGCAGGGATGAATCCGTTTATTGCGGGGTTAAACGGGGACATAAAAAGGTGTTCAAACGAGATGATAAGGAATACGACCGCCTTGCAGAGCATATAGGAAGATTTCCTCTGGTCATGATTTCTCCGGCCGATTCAGAACTGATTACGGAAGGCAGTGAACAAAGGCGCAAATTTCTGGATAGTGTCATTTCACAATATGACCGGACTTATCTTGAAAAACTCATCCTCTATAACCGGGCACTGAGTCAGCGCAATGCCTTACTGAAAAATTTTGCTCAAGCCGGCAGTATTGATACGGATTCCCTTGAAATATGGAATGAACAGTTCATCCAGTATGGACAGCCGGTGTTTGAAACACGTAAAAAATTCATTCAGGGCTTTGTACCTATTTTCAGGGAGTATTATTCACTCCTTTCTTCATCCCGTGAAGCTGTTGAATTAACCTATGTATCGGGCCTTCATGACCAGAGCTTCAGGGAATTGCTTGACAAAGCATTGCAACGTGATATGCATATGGAACACAGCACATCCGGAATTCACCGCGATGATCTGGAATTCCGGATGAATGGCTATGCACTGAAAAAGGACGGATCGCAGGGACAACAAAAAACATATCTGCTTGCGCTTAAACTTGCCGAGTTTGACTTTATCCGTAACCAGCTCCCCGAAAATACAGCTCCATTGCTGCTGCTGGATGATATTCATGATAAACTGGATGAAGAAAGGGTCAAAAAACTCATGGGACTTATCCGGGATGCCCGTTTTGGTCAGGTCTTCATTACCGATACCCATCCGCTAAGGCTGGCTAAACTTTTCCGTGATTTACAGCTTGATTACACTCATTTTAAGGTTGGACCGGGGGAAGTCATTCCGGCTCTGCCTGATCAGATGCATGAACTTTCATAAAATCTAATAGCTTTGCAAAAAATCATTCAATGATGAGAACCCTACTGACCTTACTGATTGCTGCTTTTTCCACTTCCCTTTTTCAAGCCCAGCCTGCATCTGAACTGATTCATGCACAGCAGGCCAAAGACCTCTGTGCCAGCGGTGATAAAAAACGCAAGGCTGAAGACCTCAGCGGAGCTATGGCCGATTATACTTCATCCATCCAGATCAATCAGAAGATGGCTGATGAGTATATCAAAAAGAATGAAAAGCACAGCAAAATGACGGCTTATGAAATAGCCCTGGCTGACGATGGGCGGGCTCCGGAGCTAAAGCCTGACTGGGCTGCACCGTATTATGGAAGAGGGATGTGTCAGAATGCACTCAACCAGAAAACAGAAGCCCTGAAAGATTTTGAAACAGCAATAGCGCTCAACAGTAAAATGGGAGAAGCATATTATGAAAGAGCGATGCTTAAATACCCGAAAGACGATAAGGATCACCAGTGTATGGATCTGCGTAAATCTGCCGATTGCGGATATGAAAAAGGCAGGGTTGCATATGAAGATAATTTTTGCTGGAACAACAGCCTGAGTCATTATAAGGAAGGAATTACAAAACTCAATATCAAAAGCTTTGATGAGGCATTGATCGAATTCGATATCGCAATCAAAATCAACCCCGATTCTGCGAATATCTATGTAAGAAGAGGGCAGTGCTATGCCGGACTAACTAAGTTTGATGATGCCATCAATGAATTCAAATTTGCCCTGAAAAAAGATTCTTCCAATACGGATGCTCATTTTAACCTCGGACTGGCCTACCAAAGCAAGGATGATAACCAGAAAGCATTTGACGAATTCACCAAGGTCATCAAGGTCAATTCCAATAATTACGAAGCATATCTGCACCGTGCACAGGCCTGTGAAAGCCAGGGGCAGTTTGCTTCAGCCATTTTTGATTACGGCAATACAATCCGTATCAAACCATCCAATGGAGACAACTATTATAAAAGAGGTGTTCTCAAAAGAGATAATATCAAGAATGAGCAGGAAGCCTGCGACGATTTCTGCAAAGCAGCCGACCTGGGATGCAGCGATGCCGAGGAGCTCGCTAAGGACTGCAGGAATCCTTACAAGAAGAAAAAGAAGAACTGATATTAGACACAAGAATCAAGACGTAAGACTAAAACGGAAACGAATCAAGTCTTGCCTCTTATGTCTTGATTCTAATGTCTTATGTCTTATTCCTCGGGTGGAACCGTATTATCTCCGACCTCAGAAACTCCCTGTCCAGATGCGTATAGATCTCCGTGGTGGTGATGGAGGCATGGCCCAGCATTTCCTGTACGGCTCTTAAATCTGCTCCTCCTTCAATCAGATGTGTTGCAAAACTGTGACGAAAGCTGTGCGGACTTATTTTCTTCTTCAGCTGGGCATGAAATGCCAAACGTTTGATAATGGTAAAGACCATGACACGGGTGATGCCCGTTCCCCGTTTGCTTAAAAAGAGAATATCTTCCGAACCTTTTTTTGGTGTAATATGGCATCGAACTTCGTCTTTATAATGCAGGATATGTTTCTGGGCCACACTGCCCACTGGTACAAGTCTTTCCTTATCACCTTTGCCTGTAATACGCAGAAAGCCTGTATCCAGAAAAAGGTTGGATATTTTAAGTCCCACAAGTTCTGATACCCGTAAACCTGAACTGTACAGGGTTTCCAGCATGGCTTTGTTGCGTTCTCCTTCGGGTGTGCTTCGGTCAATGGCATTGATAAGCTTGTCGATCTCCTCCACACTCAGCACATCAGGCAGCTTACGGGTAATACGGGGTGCTTCCAGGAGGAGGGCCGGATTATCGTTCAGCAGATTCTCCATGAGCAGGTATTTGTAAAAAGCCTTGATTCCGCTCAGAATCCGGCTTTGTGATGCCGGGTTCAGGCCCAACTCCACAATCCATTGAATAAATTCCTGGAGATGGCATAATTGGATCTGCAGGGGGCTGAGCTCATATTTGCGTAGCAACATGAACTGTTCCAGCTTCTCCATATCGTGTATATAAGCTTCCACGGTATTGGGAGAGAGGGAGCGTTCCAGCTTCAGATAGGTACCGAAACCTTTGATAAGGCTCTTCCAGTTCATCCGTAAATATACCTAACTTTAGGGCATTCTATTCCGGAGCATTATGAACATACTCATTGTAAACGGGCCCAATCTGAACCTGCTCGGCAAACGGGAGCCAGGGGTTTATGGCACACAGGCATTTGAAACCTATCTCGAGCAACTCCGGGAAAAATTTCCTACCCATACGCTGGACTATTTTCAAAGCAATGTGGAAGGGGAACTGATAAATAAAATCCAGGAAGCGGGCTTTACTACAGGAGGTATCATTCTGAATGCAGGAGGGTATACCCATACCTCTGTAGCACTGGCCGATGCCATAGCTGCTGTTCCGGCACCTGTCATAGAAGTGCATATTTCCAATGTTTTCAAACGGGAAGACTTCCGTCATATATCCATGATTGGCAGAAGCTGCAAGGGCAGTATTTCCGGGTTTGGAATGGATTCATACCGTCTGGCGGTTGAAAGTCTGATACAAACAGGGTAAGACCCTGTGTTTAACCGGGCTGGTTATTTAAACTGAATACGTATATTTGTTAAAGGCCTCTATGCATTTTCCAATCACCTATTTCATTATCGGCATCACAGCTCTGGTTTCATTCTCAGCAATGAATAATCCGGATCTGAAAAACAAACTGATGTTCAATGCCTATGCCATCAAGCACCGTAAGGAATGGTGGAGGCTATTCACTCATGCACTGATTCACGCCGATTTTATCCATTTGCTTTTTAATATGATTACCCTTTATTCCATAGGGCTCATCGTTGAACAGCTTTTTCAGGCTGTATTTGAAGATAAAGGCACCTTATTTTATATTCTCCTTTATGTGGGAGGTATTTTCATGTCCAGTGTTTATTCATATGAAAAGCATAAGGACGATATGTATTACAATGCGCTGGGAGCTTCCGGGGCTGTTTCCTCTGTCATGTTTGCTTTTGTGCTGATTGCTCCTATGGCTGTGCTAACCGTTATGGTACTACCTATGTGGGCTTGGTTATTCGGGGTATTGTTTTTGGTGGCATCCTGGTATCTGGGTAAGAGAGGTGGAGGCAATATTGGCCATGATGCCCACTTCTGGGGTGCTGTGTATGGGGTTGTATTTACATTATGCCTCAAACCGTCTCTTGGCAAGGATTTTATTGATCAGATCATGAACCGTTTTTTTCACTGAAGGAAAAATGAAA
Organism: Bacteroidia bacterium; assembly: GCA_044448685.1. Taxonomy (GTDB): domain Bacteria; phylum Bacteroidota; class Bacteroidia; order Palsa-965; family Palsa-965; genus Palsa-965. Next base: position 32,949 of record JBIOHC010000018.1, on the reverse strand, counting down.
CACAAAGCCATTTTTCTGGACCGGGACGGGATCATCAATATGGAAAGAGGGGAATATACCTGGAAGCCGAAAGACTTTACATTCGTTGACGGACTTATTCCTGCCCTGCAGCTTTTTGTTAAAAACGCCTACCGCCTTGTGGTCGTTTCCAATCAAAGCGGAATCGGAAAAGGGGTTTATACCTATTCTGATGTGGAGAAGCTCCATAGCAGGATACTTGATACCATGCATGCCAATGGAATAGAAATAGACGAAATCTATTACTGCCCTCATCATCCCGATACAGGGCGCTGCATTTGCCGCAAGCCGGATTCTTTGCTGATTGAAAAAGCCCTGGCCAGGTTTGAGATAGATCCGGAGCGTTCTTTTTTTATAGGAGACAGGGAACGTGATATTCTGGCCGCAGAAAAAGTACAGGTAAAAGGGATCCTGGTCCCAAGCAATACCCCTCTTACAGGGGTTGCCGGACAAATAATCAGTAATGTGCATTCAAATTAGAAAATCATGTCTGAACGATCTATCAATTACAACGACACCCTGTACAAAGAGACAGAGCCTGTATTTTTTACCTGTAACCGGGCATTCCGTTATGGTGACGGTCTTTTTGAAACCATAAGGGTAGCACAGGGTAAAGTACGTTTCCTGGACAGGCACCTGAACCGTCTGAAAGAATCCATGCAGCTCTTAAAAATGGATATTCCTGAGTTTTTCAGTGTTCCTTTTTTTACAGAAAAAATCGAAGCGCTGTTGAAGGTAAATCAGATAACAGAAGGAGGGAGGGTTCGCATGACGGTGTTCAGGGATGAAGGAGGGTTGTACAACCCTGTCACGAATCATGTATCCTGGGTGCTTGAAGCCGCACCGATGACAGAAAACATCTATACCCTGAATGAAAGGGGGCTTGTGGTAGATTTATATAATGAGTTCAAGAAGCCTCTGAACCGGATGTCCTGTATTAAATCCAACAATGCCCTGGTATATGTCATGGCCGGTATTTTCAAAAATGAAAATAAGCTGGATGATTGTATCCTGTTGAATGAACGGTTTAATATTACAGAAGCCATAAGTTCCAATCTTTTTGCCGCTAAAAACGGAGTACTGTATACAGCACCTGTTGCTGAAGGCTGTCTGGATGGGGTGATGCGGTCGGAGATCATCCAAATTGCACGTGAAAATCGTATTGCTGTTTATGAAGTAACAATGGCAATGAATGTGATGCTTAACTCGGATGAAATTTTTCTGACCAATGCGATCAAAGGTCTTCAATGGGTGGGAACTTACCGGGCCAAACGGTATTCGAGTAATATGGCTGAAAAGCTGGTTGCTTTGCTGAATGCCAAATTGTAAAACCCCTCTCGACTTCGCTCGAGCTGACATTAGTGATAGAAGGAGCTATGTCAGGCTGAGCGAAGTCGAAGCCTAATTCAGATTCGGATCTTCCGGGAAATTAGCCATGATACTGAACTCCTTTCCATCGAGGCCTTTCATGACCTGACTCCAGAGATGGCGGGTATCGAGGTTGAAAATTTCTTCCGGCCTGGCATTTGCTACAATCCAGGATTTGCTTTTTATTTCCTCATTGAGTTGATCGGTTGTCCACCCTGAATAACCAACAAAAAAACGGATTTCATCCGGGCGTATAATCTTGCTTTCAATCATATCTTTGATAGCATCAAAATCACCGCCCCAGAATACTCCTTCGGCTATTTCTATACTGTTCTCAATCTTATTCCCCAGGCGATGCAGGAAATAGAGCTGGTCACGCTGTACCGGCCCACCCAGAAATAAGCTTTCCTTATAATCCGGAAACCCTACCAGGGCATTGTTTATTTTAAGATCTATAGGTTTATTGAGAATAAAGCCCAGGGATCCTTTTTCATTATGTTCAACAAGATAGATAACGGATCGCTTGAAATAAGGATCCTCCAGAAAAGGTTCTGCGAGCAGAAACCTTCCCTGAGCAGGGCTGATCTTTGATTGAAATTCAAACATCTTCACATCCCAAAGGTAGGGATTTCAACCGGAGCCTCTGAATGCCGGATGTTTTTTTTATAACTTTGATCCGGTTAAAATAAACACACATGGAAGACATTCATTCTCATATTTTTAAAATAAGAACCGATTTCGGCAAGCATGAGCTGGATGAAAAGGAAGTAGACTCAAATCCGATAAAGCAGTTTGAATTATGGTTCAAACAGGCTCTGGAAGCACAGGTCTACGACCCCCACGTGATGATGGTAACAACCGTAGGTAAGGATCATAAACCATCCACCCGGGTGATGCTCCTGCGTAATTTTGAAGAGAAGGGCTTTGTATTCTATACCAACTATAATAGTCATAAAGGGACTCAGGCCAGGGAAAATCCGAATGCCTGTCTAACATTTTTCTGGCCTGAACTGGAACGCCAGGTAAGGGTGGAGGGTATACTGGAAAAACAAACAGAACAGGAGTCTGATCTTTATTTTGCCTCCAGGCCCAGAGCCAGTAAAATAGGAGCCTGGGTATCTCCCCAGAGCCATGTTATTTCCAGCCGGAATGAGCTGGATGCCAAATTTGAAGACCTCGAAAAAAAATACGGTGAAGATGTTCCCCGTCCCCCGCACTGGGGAGGATTCGTTCTTCATCCCTCACAAATAGAATTCTGGCAGGGAAGGCCGGGAAGACTGCATGACCGGATTCGCTATTCCAAAACAGAAGGAAACTGGATAATTGAACGTATAGCTCCTTAAGGGACACCAGAATCAAGACATTAGATGCAAGACAACATACTTCATGTCTTATCTCCAATGTCTATTGTTTTTTAAAGTTGCCTTTTGAGTAAACCCATTTATCCCCGTTAACACCCATATAAGCACTGAGCCCTGCAGTGGATGTGATAAAAAGGACTTCTTCCCCTTGTTCCCCTTTCAGCATGATTACCGGTTCTGGTAGTTTTTTCCAGGCTTTGCTGACAATGGAGGTATTATGAAAACGGCGTACCCAAACTTTTCCGATCTGATGCCGGATTTCAACATGTATCATGGAATCATTGATGGAATAAGCAATCAAGGCATGATTGTCATACGGATTGAATAATTTTCCTATCCAGACCATGGAATAGATTTTAACATCCCGATCGACTTCCTGGGTTACATAATCCTTGTGGTAATTAAAGGAATCTTTTTTGGCTTCGAATACTGCTTCGGTAGCATTTTTCAGAGCTTCAAATTTGTCCTTACTTAGGGTATCCTGGCTCAAAGCTGAGAATGAGCCTGTAATAAGGAGCAGGACGACAAGGAGGTCAGCCGGGCTGGTTTTTTTTAAATGGAAAGGATGGAAGTTCGCCTGGTGCATGTATAAAACCGGAAATTAAGAAACAAAAAGACCCCATACGGGGTCTGTTCGTTATTCCTCTTTTTTAGGAGTTTTTCGGCCTGCTTTTTTAGGAGCTGCTTTGGCTTTTTTAGGAGCTGCCTTAGCTGCTGTGCTTTTAGAAGCTTTACGTGGCCTTGTATTACCATAAGACCCCATGGTAATTTTACCTTTTCTTGTTTTTTTATCGCCTTTACCCATACGACGGAATGTATTTGTTTGATTATGGGCAAATGTATAAAAAAAGACCGTAACCGGACTATCCTTTCCGGGGATTAATACCTTTCATCTTCAAGAATTCAGCCTCTACCAGGTGTGGTTTGGAAAGAATGTTCCTGGTCCATGCTATTTTCAGGTCCAGCTGGTCCGATTCCGGAATCTGCCAGGACAGTTCACTCTTGCGTAGTTTATTGCTGAGTGTATGAAGGCACATGGCTGCTGTAACAGAAAGGTTAAAGCTTTCTGTAAATCCGTACATGGGTATTTTGACAAATTCATCGGCCAGGTCAAACACATCTTTTGATATGCCGTCAATTTCTGTTCCTATAACCAGGGCTATCTTTCCCTTGTCCAGATCCAGCTCTTCTATATTCACATCATTGCGGTGCGGAGTGGTGGCTACAATGCGGTAACCCTGGTTTTTTAATTTTTGTAATGCATCCGGGGTGTTATTTGGTTTGCCCGAGTATTTATGGAGGTTCATCCATTTTGTCGAACCCATTACAACATCCGGATTAATCGTATATGCATTCCTGTTTTCAATCACATGCACATCCTGTATTCCGAAACATTCACAGGTTCGTAAAACGGCACTGGCATTATGACTCTGGTAAATATCTTCCAATACCACGGTCAGGTACCGGGTACGAAGGCGGACAATTTCTTCTATCTTGCTCCTTTTATTATCGGTGATGAAGCGGGCCAGATATTCGTATAATTCCTGACGGAGAAGTGAATTCATGAGAGCCGGTTATACTGGATTATGATTTTCATTTTTTTGAATTCGCCACACTGTTGGCAATACGATACAGCATTCGGGCTCCTACGTTTGCATCCCATTCATCCTTCCCAGGAGCAACTTCATTGATATCGAATGCCAGGATAGTTCTGCCGCTGTCCAATACCGCTTCGATGAGGAACAAAACCTGTTCCGATTCGAAGCCTCCGGCAACAGGGGTTCCTGTATTGGGACATAGTTTGGGATCCAGACCGTCAATATCAAAACTCAGATAAATAGCAGGAGGCAAGGCTGAGACGATATCCTTACAGATTTCCTTCCAGGTATCACCTTTGTACTGACGTTTTTTTATATCCCTGTCGTAAAAACAGGTGATACGTCCTTTTGAATTCCTTACCAGGTCAGCTTCTGCCTGGCAATAGTCCCTGATTCCCACCTGCACCAGTTTGCTTACCTGTGGAATTTTAAGTGCATTGAACATGATAGAGGCATGGGAGAATTCGAAGCCTTCGAAGGCATCTCTCAGATCGGCATGCGCATCGATCTGAAGGATACCGAAGGACTCATTTTTTTCAGCCAGAGCCTGCATCATTCCCAGAGGGGTGCTGTGGTCTCCGCCGAGCAGGGCCACTTGCTTCTTTTTGTTGAGAAAGTGCAGGCATCTTTTCCTGACCCATGCATTCATTTCTTTGCATGCCGTATTTATTTCAGCCTGATTTTTCTTAAGTACCGGGCTTTGTTCTTTCCCGCTTTCCAGTATACGGATACAGGATTCCGCTTTAGGGCGCAGGGACTTACTTTTCTTTTGAATGGCGGCAGGGATTTCATCCATTGCTATTCCTGATTTCCAGGCATCTTTTATTTCAGGATCATAGAGGTCGACCTGAAAGGATGCATCGAATATAGCCTGAGGACCTTTGGCTGTACCTGCACGGTAGGAAACCGTCACTTCCCATGGAACGGGAATAATAACAAGACTGGCTTCTCCGGTTGTAAAAGGGAGTCCGAAAATATTGGCATTCTTATCGCCCAGGTTATTCGGGTCGAAATACTTCAGTTTATCTTGCTTTGACATGTATGGATGAATTAAGCTTTGCCGACGAAATTAGCAAAAATAAAAGCCCCCGGCTTTACTGCCGGGGGCTTTTAACAAAAAAGCAATTGCTTATTTGTTCACTGCTTTTGCGAGGTCGGCTCCAGCTTTGAACTTTGCAACTTTTTTTGCCTTGATCTGGATTGTTTTTCCGGTCTGTGGGTTACGACCGGTACGGGCGTTACGCTTAGCTACGGAGAAAGAACCAAAGCCAACGAGAGCTACACGGTCACCTTTTTTCAGGGCCTTTGTAGTTGCGTTAACAAAACCATCTACGGCTCTTCCAGCCTCAGCTTTAGAGATTTTTGCTTCAGAAGCAATAGCATCGATCAATTCTGCTTTGTTCATTTGATTTTTTTTAAAGGTTTAATTTTTTTTATTAACGAAACAAATGTAGACCAAAAGACTCTGTTTACGCAAGTTTCAGAGCATAAAAACGCTGAAATTGTTGATAAATGAGGCTTTTGTTAATAACTGCTGTCTGTAAACCCCTATTTCACTATGTTTTTTATGACTCAGGACAGTCAATCGGTTCCATATAGCCTATTTCATCTGTTCGTTTCCGGCTAATTGCTTTGTATAAAGCTGTTGAAGCTATTGAATTATCCGGGGTTTATCCCTGCCTGTTCTGTCAGCGGAAACCCTCTCAGAAATTCAATGACTGTCATTCTTTTTTTTCCGGCAAGCTGTATTTCTTCCAGCCTTAAACAGCCTCCGGTCAGTGCGACCCGGATATAGGTCCGGCCATCTGTGTCAACATTTCCATTGGGTATGGAATGTACTCCATATTCAGGTGTTGCCCGGAATACTTTCAGACTGTGTATCTTCCCATCGGGGGTGATAAGTTCCGTAAATGCTGCCGGATAGGGGCTCAGACCCCTTATCTGGTTATGCACGGACTGTAATCCGTTTTTCCAGTTAATCCGGCAATCGTCTCTGAATATTTTCGGAGCCTGCTTTAAACTTCCTGTTCCTTCAACCGTTTCCTGATCCTGCTGAGGATAGGATCCCTGCTCAATGGCTCTCACAGTTTTCAGGACGAGTTTAGCTCCCAGATTCATCAGTTCATCATGCAGTTCTCCTGCATTCTCATCCGGTGCTATAGAAACCTGTTCCTGAAAAATGATTTTACCCGTATCTATTTCCTGTTGCAGAAAAAAGGTGGTAACACCGCTTGCCGTTTCTCCGTTCATGATGGCTCTGTTGATAGGTGCTGCACCGCGATATTGGGGCAGGAGGGAAGCATGCAGATTAAATGTGCCCAGACGGGGCATATTCCATACCGCTTCGGGGAGCATACGGAAGGCGACAACAATCTGCAAGTCTGCTTTAAACGATTTTAACGTTTCAAGGAATACAGGGTCTTTCAGTTTTTCGGGTTGCAGTACCTGGATTCCTTTGTTCAGTGCATATTTCTTTATGTCGGGCATTACCGGTTGCAGGCCCCTTCCTGCAGGCCTGTCGGGAGCTGTTACCACGGCAGCGATATCCAGTCCGTTCTGTACGAGGATATCCAGTGAAGCGGTTGCAAATTCAGGGGTGCCAAGGAATACGATTCTCATCCTTCAAAAATAGAAATAATCCACAGAGCCTTGCTTCTGATTATTCAACATATAACACAAGGCCCTTGAGATATTCTCCTTCGGGATGAAAAATACTAACAGGATGGTCTGCAGGCTGGCTGATCTGATGCAGAATACGTACACTCCGTCCTGCTTCGATGGCAGCAGCCATGACAGCTCCTCTGAACAACGTACGGTCTATAACTTGTGAACAGGAAAAGGTAAACAGGATACCTCCCGGCTTTATCTGTTTGAGGGCTTCCAGGTTGAGTCGTTTGTAACCCTGAACAGCATTGTGTTTTACATTCTGATGCTTGGCAAATGCAGGCGGATCGAGGATAATAAGATCATAAACTTTGTCTTTTCCTTTCAGAAAATCAAAGACATCAGCGGCAAAACTTTCATGTGTAGTTTCGGATACAGGAAACCGGTTTTTATTCAGTTCCACATTCCGTTCGGTGAGTTCTATGGCTTTTTTTGAGCTGTCAACAGAATGCACAGTCAATGCTCCGGCTGCAAGGGCATAAATGCTGAAGCCTCCTGAATAACAGAACGTATTCAATACTGATTTACCGCTGCTGTATTGCTTTACCAGCTCCCTGCTTTCCCGCTGATCCACAAAAAAGCCGGTTTTCTGTCCACCTGCCCAATCAATATAAAAGCTATGGCCATTCTCAAGTACTTCATTGGTTTCTGTTTTTCCCCATACAATTCCGTTCACAGCTTTAACCTTCGCAAGGTGTGGCAGGGTATCTTCACTTTTGTCATAAATGGCTTTGAGCTGATCACCATACACTTCCTTCAAAGCTTCTGCCAGCTGTTCACGGATCAGGTAAAAACCGATTGAATGGCTTTGCATGACAGCTGTACCATTGTAATAATCTATGATCAAACCTGGCATACCGTCTCCTTCACCGAATACCAGCCTGTACGTATTGGTCAAAGGATTGTCAGTCAATCCCAGCTTCTTTCGGAGGTTATAAGCTCTCACCAGCTTGTTTTTCCAGAATTTGAAATCAACTTCTGTCTTGCGGAAGGAGAACAGTCTCACGGCAATACTGCCAATCTGATAATGGCCGATACCTACAACAGTTCCTTTGCTGTCATGCACCTCCACAGCTTCCCCTTCTTCCAGTTCCCTGCTCTTGCTTTTAATGGCTCCTGAAAATATCCAGGGGTGGAAACGGAGAGGGCTTTGCTCTTTGCCGGCATGCAGCGTAATGACAGGAAGTACTGGTATGGGTGTTGATGGCATATAAAGCGTATAAGAAAGCCGGTTATCAGTGAATTGTTTCCACCGCAATGGTGGTAGCACATTTAAAATGTTTTTTAGGGCAGGATTTGAAACCATGAAGTCCGCAAGGGCGACAGGTAAGTTTTTCCTTTGTTTCAATAATCGCCTGTTTATCCGAAAGCGGGCCGAAGCCGAAACGGGGAACGGTAGAAACAAAGATTGCTGTAACAGGGGCATTCATACTGGAAGCAATATGCATAGGAGCGCTGTCGTTGACATAATTCATGCGTGCTCCTTTCATCAAAGCAGCCGATTCAAGCAGGGTCAGTTTTCCAGCCAGACTGGTGATCGGGAAAGAAGGGCAAGCTGTACGGATTCGCTCACAAAGTGCTGCATCGGATGCAGCACCTATCAGGAATATACGTTCGGTGGGTTGGGGTTTTTGTCTGATCCATCCCATCCATTTTTCTTCCGGAAACTGTTTGGTGAACCAGACTGACGCCGGGGCCAGACAGCAGTATGGAATACCTGCACCAGGTTCGCTGTTCAAAAGCAGGCTTACCTTCGCTTCGTCAGTTTTGGAAGGGTAGAGGCGGGGTTTGGCAGTATGCTCATCGGTTATCTCCCGTATCAGGTCCTGGTTACGTTCTGTTTCATGCCTGCCATTTCCAATGTCATGGGGATAGCGCTTGGTGAAAAAGACTGACAACAGGCTGGAGTCAAATCCAAAACGGTGCTGTGCACCTGAATAAAGGGTAAGAAAAGCCGAACTGATATGACGGTGTGCATTGACCACATAATCATAATGTCCTTTGCGGATATAGCGGGCCATAGCCCAGAGATTAGCCATTTTATGACTTCCCTTGTCCCATACCAGCAATTCATGCAGGTAAGGGTGGGCTGTAAAGAGATTTTCATTGCCCTTACGGACCAGGTAATCGATTTTGGCAGCCGGATAAGCATGATGAAGCTTTTCCAGCATGGCTGTGCCCAAAATGGCATCACCTATAAAAGCGGTTTGTATGACTAAGATTTTCAAAACAGGGCGGGGAACATATGAGCTTTAAATTCAGACTGCAATATCATATTCCCTGAGTGCATGATTAAGGGAAGTTTTAAGATCCGTGCTTTCTTTGCGCTGACCTATGATGAGCGCACAGGGAACCTGATAATCTCCAGCAGGGAATTTCTTGGTATAGGAGCCCGGAATCACAACAGAACGGGAGGGTACAAATCCCTTGTATTCCTTAGGCCGATCATTGCTGACATCTATAATACGCGTGGATTTTGTCAGGACTACATTGGCTCCGAGTACGACTTCCTTCTGTACATGAACTCCTTCCACCACAATACAGCGTGAGCCTATGAAACAACCGTCTTCAATAATCACAGGGGCAGCCTGTATGGGCTCGAGTACGCCTCCAATTCCAACACCTCCGCTCAGGTGTACGTGTTTGCCTATCTGGGCACAGGACCCTACCGTTGCCCAGGTATCCACCATGGTCCCTTCATCTACATAAGCACCTATATTTACATAGCTAGGCATCAGGATTACACCTCTTGCCAAAAAGGCTCCATAGCGTGCCACGGCATGAGGAACAACACGAACCCCTAATGCTTCATAATTACGTTTGAGCGCCATTTTATCATAGAACTCCAGAGGCCCGGCCTCCAGTGTTTCCATTTTCTGTATGGGAAAGTACATGATAACGGCTTTTTTAATCCACTCATTGACTTTCCACTGATCACCTGTTTGAGAGGGTTCAGCAACCCTCAGGTAGCCTTTGTCAAGACTTTGCACTACTTCACGGATCACATCCTGGGTATGATCTTCCTTGAGAAGTTCCCTGTTCAGCCATGCGGCTTCAATAATAGGTTGGGTAAGAGTGCTGTTATGCATAAGGTGTTTTAGTGTTCGGACAACAAAACTAACAAAAATACCCTTAAATTTGCCTTGATTTAAGCAGATATGGGTCGTATTATGGCAATTGATTATGGTACCAAAAGGGTCGGCATTGCCGTATCGGATCCTTCCCGTATCATTGCAAGTGGTTTAACAACAGTTCATGCCAAAGACATCATTTCTTTTTTGAAAGAGTATTTCCAGAAAGAAAAGGTGGATGTAGTTGTATTGGGTGATCCTAAAAAAATGGATAATACACCCAGTGAATCATCCAGGTATGTAGAGGCGTTTCTCAAAAACCTGCAGAAGACATTTCCAGACCTCAGGATAGAACGGGTGGATGAGCGATTTACTTCCAAAATGGCATTTCAGACGATGATTGACAGTGGATTGAAAAAAAAAGACAGACAAAATAAGGAGCTGGTGGATGAAATAAGTGCAACCCTGATTCTTCAAACTTTTATGCAGGGGAATGGCAAATAAGAAAGGAAGTGTTAATCAATAAATGACAGTGTATAAATGATTTTACCAATAGTAGCTTACGGTGATCCTGTTCTGAAAAAAATGGGCGAGGAAATTGACAGAGATTATCCCGGATTACAGGAATTGATTGGCAATATGTTCGAAACCATGTATAATGCAAAAGGGGTAGGCCTGGCCGCTCCTCAGGTCGGGAAAGCGATACGGCTCTTTGTCGTGGATGCAATTCCGTTTGCAGATGACGAGGATGAAGAAATGGATGAAAAGGAGATCGAATTTTTACGCAAATTCAAAAAAGTGTTTATCAATGCCCGTATTCTGAATGAGGATGGTGAAGATTGGAAATTCAATGAAGGTTGTCTGAGTATACCCAAGATCAGGGAGGATGTAATGCGTCCCCCCCATATTGAACTGGCCTACCTGGATGAGGATTTTAAAGAACATGTTGAAACATTCACCGGTATGGCGGCCCGTATCATACAGCATGAATACGATCATATTGACGGAATGTTATTTACAGACCGTATCAGCCCGCTTCGTAAACGCCTGATCAAAGGAAAGCTCACCGATATATCAAATGGAAAGGTGAAGACCGATTATAAGATGCGTTTTCCCCGGAAATAATCAGGTCTTAAATAAATAACATACATTAATATTCACGATCTATGATTCACAGAACCTGTTATACACCGGGTGCGATTCTTTTTTCTTTCCTGCTTTGCATGCTCTCACTAGGTTCCTGCAACAGTGGTATAATTGATAAGGAAAGCAAGGCTGAAGCTGACAGTGCAAGGGCAATGGCGGTGCGTAAGGCACATCCGGACCGGAAAATGTATGCCGACCAGGTTATGGATGCTGAAAAGAACATGAAAGCAAGTACAAAATTTGATGCATCTGTTGCCGCTAAGGCCATTAAGGCTTATCTGGATTATGCATCCACCTTTCCGGATGACAAACTGGCTCCAGACTATTATTTCCGCGCTGCAGGTATCGCTGTTGCTGCGGGTAATTACGACCAGGGGATTGTCTGTTATCAGACCGTGGTTCAGAAATATCCGGATTATAAGTTTGTCGTCGAAGCCATCTATCAGGAAGCCATGATTTACGACAGCAACCTGCCCGGTCAGGATGCAAAGGCTAAGCTGCTCTACGAACAGATTATAAACGACTATCCCAAGCACAAACTGGCCGAAGATGCCAAAATAGCTATTACCCACCTGGGTAAGACTGACGAGGAAATAGTAAAGGAGTTTGAAGCTAAAAATAAAAAATAAATCACTTGCGCAGCTTAGGATCCAGTGCATCCGTAAGACCTTCCCCTACGAGATTATAAACCGTTACGGTTAAAAAGATTGCGAAGCCCGGAAAGATAGCGATCCACCAGGCTCCCGGTGTTTGCTGGGCAAGTGAAAGCATAGATCCCCAGGTAATTGTTTCTGCCGGAACTCCTATTCCAAGGAAGGAAAGCACAGATTCTATCATGATAGAATTTGCAATACCAAAAGCCAGGGCAATAAGAACAGGTGAGAGTGCATTGGGGATTGCATGACGTAACAGTACCCTCCTTTGTGTGAAACCAAGGGCTCTGGCTGCCTCTATATATTCCAGATTCCGTATCCTCAGTAACTCAGCGCGGATAAAACGGGCTATGCCGGTCCATCCGGTAAGCCCGATAATGATCATCACAATCATGACAGAAGGTTTGGTGACGATAGCAGAGACTGAGATAATAAGGAAGAGAGTAGGGATGGAATTCATAATTTCAATGAATCTGGATAAAAGCATATCGACCGGTACTCTGATTTTTTTATTCATTCCGGGCAGTTTTTTAAGCAGGGGACAAAAGAGATTGCCCAGTGTTATGACCGTACCAAGAATGATAAGGCTTACGAGCAATTGCAGGAAGAATTTTCCGAATGAATCGGCAAGGGCATCATGCAGGTCATAAGCTCTGGTTCCGAATGCATAAAAAAAGCCTAGGCCCCCGAACAAAATGTTCAGAATGATTCGGGCTCTGGAAGCGGATAGTCTGTCATCACCGAAAAAACCGGCCAGGGCGCCGATGAATACACCTATGACGAGTGCAAGACCCATCGAAATGATGCCAATACTAAGAGCAATCCGCGTACCATGCAGCATGCCGGCAAGCACATCCCGGCCCAGTTCATCCGTGCCCATCCAATGCCTCCATCTGAGGGATGCAATCGCTTGTTTACCAAACGGACTTACACTGTGTTCATTACCCCCATCCAGATTCTGGGGCAGGTAGGGCACCGGTGGAAACAGGGACCATTCATAGTTCAGTTTATGCCAGTCTGCATTCAGCAAATCGGCAGGCCAGCGGGCCAGGCCGGCATCGACAAGATATTCACGGAACACCGGAGCATATATATGACCTTTGTATTTGCATACCAGTGGTTTTTCATTGGCAATAAAATCAGCACTGAGTGCCACTAAAGCTAAGAATAGTATGAAACGGAATGACCATAGTGCAAGCCTGTTCTTTTTGAACTGATGAATTACATTCCCCCATAAATTTTCACGGTAATCAGCCGGACTGACCGGTTGGAGAGCGGCATCGGTTTTTTTGCCAAAGAAGAGGAAGAAGGGCTTTTTCATTCTTCTTTTGAAGTGCTGGTAAAGGATATACGCGGATCAACCAGAGCATACAGGATGTCTGAAACAAGATTCCCGAAAAGAGTCAGGAAAGCTGTGAACATAAGTACGGCAAAGATGACTGGATAATTTTTGGCAAAAAAGGCCTGGTAGCTGAGCTGGCCCATGCCGGGAATATTAAAGATGTGTTCAAGCACCACAGAGCCGGAAACGGAGAGGGGGAATACATCCGCAAAAAGAGTAATGACCGGTAACAGGGAGTTGCGCAAGGCGTGTTTCCAGATCACTGTTTTTTCATCCAGACCTTTGGCTCTTGCGGTGCGGATATAATCCTGACCTATTACATTCAGGATGCCTCCCCTCATCTGACGGGAGATGAAGGCCAGCGTGCCATAAGTCCAGCAAATGAGCGGGAGTACCAGGTGGTAACAGGTTTGCACGATATACGAAAAAAAGGAGGCATCAGCAGGCACAGGGTCAGCTCCCGGTCCGGGAAAAAGATGGAGCCAGTCTCCTCCGCATAAAAAAATCACAAGCAATGTTCCAATCCAGAAATTGGGGAGGGAGTATAGCATGAATAAGCCAGTAGTGCTTATCTTTTCTTTTAACGAGCCTTTATTCACTGCTGCATGAACCCCTAAGGGAATGGAAATCAGGAATGCAAGCAAGACGGATACCAGGCTGATGCCTACTGTCCAGGGCCAGGCTTCCCTGATAGAGGAACTTACCGGTCGCTGATCCTGATAAGAGATGCCGAAATCACCCCTCACAAAGCGGCTGAACCAGCGGTGATATTGATTGTCTGTTCCATGCCAGTGTAAGGCAGGAATATATTTCTTCAGGGGACAGGACTCCTGAACCATTTTCCGGTAAGCCGATTCCAGCTTTGCAAAACAGGTTTTATCGGTTAAAAGGTCATCGCCTTCCTTTTTCAAAGTGCGGAGTTTACTGAACCGGGCCTGGATCCTGGCATCCTCCCATGTATCATAAAGCCCTAACAGTTCTGCACGCATCTGATAGATAAGATCAGATCTGGTACTTGATGCAGCCATTTGATAAAGATCCAGATCAAGCTTATGAAGGAGTAGATAATAAAAACTTATATGATTCCAGTCTCCATACTTCTCTGCCAGCCTTTCCAGTGTTTGGCGCTGGGTAAGGTCGGGAATAAGATAGAGCGTATCGGGTAAGGCGGCACTGCTTAAATCGAAATAAAACAGGGGAAGGTCAAACCCGTAATCATGCCTTGCCATGCGGTAGGCTTTTTCTCCGGCCAGCTTATTGGAGGTCTGGCTTTCGAACCCCGAATTTTTATTGAGTATCTGATCAAGGGGATCACCGGGTGCATTGACACTGATAACGAATGTCAGCAGGGAAATAACAAAGAGGGTGGGTATAAAAACCAACACACGCCTGATAATATACCTCCGCATTCCGGTCTGTAAAGTTAGTGGTTATTTATCCTGCTGCGCTCTTCTGAACTGGGAAGCATTGAATCCTGGCCGCATAGAGGAAGCTTCTGCATTTGTAAATTTTTTGGAGAACGCCATACGTTCCGTTGGTGAAAAGAGATAAATAAAGGGAGCTTCTTCATGCAGTACGACCTGCAGTTTCTTATACAATGCAGCCCGTTTATCATCATCCAGTTCTACCCGGATGGCATCAATCAGAGAGTCGTTCAGGTTATTTGTAAAGCTGGCGTAGTTATCTCCTCCGGGTCCTGCCGAAACCCCGTGCAGAATTTGTTTAAGATCATTATCAACCGGCGTTTGTACCCAGGCACTGATAAACAAATCGAGGTTGTGTTTTTTCAGGTTACTGAGAAACGTGCTCCACTCCTGAGCGTCAACGGTTACCTCTATACCGGCCTTACGTGCCGCTTCCTGGAACATAAGTGCTATGGATTTCCGGAGTTCACTTTCGGAGTTGGTTGTAAGCTTCACTTTAAATTCTGTATGAACCCCGTCAATCATTTTGTCCAGAACCCCATCCCCGTTAGAATCCTTCCATCCGTCTTCAGCCAGCAAAGCTTTGGCTTTATCTATATTAAAGTCATAGGCTGTAATATCTTTATTGTAGCACCTGTTTGAAGGATGTACAGGCCCTATGACCTTTTGTGCAAGTCCGTAATAAACTGTTTCTATATAACGATCCACATCGGCAAGGTGGCTGAAGGCCTGCCGGGTTTTCTTTGTGTTGAATAATTTGGATTTGGTGTTCATGCCTATATAAGTATAGGAAAGCATGGGAGGGGTGGCAATATTGAATTTTTCGGTGACCGCCGGGTTTTTACGCAATTCAACAAAATCTTTGGGTTTGATGGAATAAATCACATCCAGGTTCCCGGCTTTCAGTGCTACGACCGCTGCCGTCATATCACCAATGGTGTTGAATACCAGCTGGTCGGGCCCGGCAGCAAGGTAGGGAACCTTTTCAGCCAGGGCATCACCCCAGTATGACTTTTTCTTTTTCAGTGTCAGCCTCTGATGAGAAGTCCAGTTTTCCAGCTCGTAAGCTCCGCTTCCGCAGATAAAATTTTTATCACGCATACGTTTTTCCGAATTCATATCCGTGGCAAACTCCTGTATTTTCGGATCCTGCAAATACTTATTCGCATTCGTCAGCAACTCTTTCATCGAATAATCTTTCATCAGACCCTTGGGGTCATAGGCATATTCAGGTATAATCTGAAACCCACCGGCCCCGATTTCAGCCAGAAAATAAACGGTATTATAGGTAATTGTCAGCTTTTTAGGGTCATCCGGATACAACTGAATATCTCCAATATTATCAAGAGTAGACTTCACTCCGGGATTGTTGACAGCAGGATTATAGACCGCTTTTAAAGTGAATTCCACGTCCCGGGCAGTAACAGGAGTTCCATTATCCCAGTTGGCTTCTTTTCGTATCCGGAAGGTCAGGTGGACTTTCCCATCGGCTGTTGTTTCTATCTGTGGTCTGCTTTCAGCGAGGCAGGGTGTAAGTTGCAGGGTTTTAAAATCTATTTCAATAAGGCTTTGAAACATATATTTCAAGACCATATCCGAATTATTGTCCGTAGTAAGCACAGGATTCAGCATTTCCGGGTCGGCCAGCTCCCAGATCACAACCCTGAATTTTTCTTTCGGATGTTGTTCGCATCCAATAGTTAAAAAGAGGCCAACGACAAGTAAAGTATAAAGGAAAGTATTGCTTCGTTTCATTAAGAATAAGTTTAAGCTGTCCTTACAAATATAGTCAGGATTCCATTGGGTTTTTATACAAAGAATAAGGCTTATTTAAGACCCAGAAATTTTTCCCGTGTCATCAACCACAGATTAACTTCCTGTTCAAAATTAAGCCAGCCTGGAACACATTGGTGTGTTTTTACGAATTCAAAACCTGCTTTAGCAATTGTTTTATTGGGCGCAGGGTTGAGGGCATAAGGCTGGCAATAAAGTTTCTGAAGGTTCATACGTTCAAAAAACCAGGGCAATGACAAACGGATCAGGCTTAAACCCAAACCTGTGCGGCGTTTTTCCTTGTTCCACATATGCAGGTGCATATAAGCTTGCGTTCCGAATTCAACAGGGTTAACATTACAATGTCCTATAGCGGTTCCTGTTTCTTCCCAAATCAGGCAATATGATTTCTTTTCCCGGTAGGGTTGCCCTATCTGGCCTTTGAGCATACTGTTCCATTCTTCTCCGGAAGGGATTTTAGAGGCGTCCACCCCCATACTCAGCAGGAAATCCGGTTTGGCCTTGAGCCAGTAATTGGTAATAGCTGAAATATCAGCCGTACAGATTTCGCGGACTGATAAGATTTCCTGATCCATTCCTTTTATTTGGCTTTCATACGATTGTTCTTCGAATTGTGCTCCACTTCAGCAAGTCCAAGTTTTTCCATCAGAGGAGGAATATACATCCCAAAGCGTCCTCTCAAACCCTTTTTAAGGCCATACCATCCGCCAACAGGGTTTTTAACAGAGCGACCCCAGGCTTCTACCGTTCCTTCTTTAGCACTTTTTTGTTCATCTGCACTGCCAAGCTCCATCCAGTCTCCATGCTTTTTGAGCATGGTATGCAAATCGGCCAGACAACGGAAATCATAGAGCAGTGTTGTTTTACCAACAATGCAAACAATCACTTCTTTCCCATCTTTTACATCCTTATACATCTCGTAATCCGAAGTAAGGGGAGGGGTTTTAAGTTTCCAGGTGCTTTCTTTTGTTCCTTTTTCCATAGTAAGAATATTAATTTATCCTGATGGGAAAGATACGGCCTTAATCCCTTCCGGCAAAGCGTTCCTTGCCCAATAAATGTTGGATGACTTTGACAATATTCCGCTCAACAGACTCCTTTGTTTTCAGAAACCCTATATAGCGTATAATTTCCTTTTGCCGGTAAGGAGCCAGGGTCTCAAATACTGTTTTGGCTTTCTTGTTTTTATCCAGAGCAATGGCCAGCTGAACATGCATTGTCAGGATACGGGGCTTGGGGTCAAAACAAATTTCAACCCTGGCGCTATCTCCGGTATCTATACCGGCAGCCTTACGCATGGGGGTATTGAGGTAGAGCCTCCATTTGCCGCTGAATTTAACCAGGGTTTGTATATAGCCGTACCCATTCAGAGTTCCTTTAACCGGAATAGGACCTTTGTCCTTGCCGGCCTGGATAAAAATGGATTTAAGGATGGGAGCAGGAATTAGTACATAAGGGTTGACCCCGATGATCTGAATTTTGGCCGTGAAGGAATGCATCTGCAACATCACTCTTATACTTTATAGTCTCGAATTCGTAAAACAAGATACATAAGAATAGAACGCAGATTGTTATGATTGTTATGAAAAATAATGATTTTTAAGTGTCCTATTCAGGGCAATACATTGACCAGTTGAGTCACATACTGATCCCGTGATCCGGTAGTATAATTCCTGGCTATCAGATGTACATACTGACGTCCGGTTTGGCTGAACTGATAGCGGTAATCCTGTGAATGGGCAACAAGATTTCCTACATAGGAGCAATGACAAGTGCGCAGGTCGGGTTTGGTGCTGTCTGTGAAAGCAACAAACGTCTGGTCAGCTACAGAACAGTTGTGAATCACCAGCGTATCATGCAAATGAAGCGAATTAGTGCTTAAGGTCATGCACGCTGTTGGATTGTTAATGAGCGTTGATTTTTGACAGGCCTGGAATACAAAGGCAAGGGGGATGAAGAGGAACAGGGCTCTTCGGGTCATAAATAGTTTTGTTTTCAGGTATAACGATCGGGAAGAGAATTTATTGTTTCAGCTTTCAAATTGAATCTTCAGAATTAGCTTGTCAGTTTACATACGTTTTTTAAAAATTCAAATACTAAATTAAATACTCCTCCGTTACCCTTGTGTTTGGTTTTACTGCGCAGTAAAACGCTGTTTCATACAGGAAACCCATTCCCGGTGTTTGCCTGGGTCATTCAATATCAATCTTAATCTTAATCAAGTCGTAATGCAACACTATAGAGTTCTGATAAGTCTTCTTGTGCTTTTGCCTTCATTCTCGTATGCTCAGAAACAAATACAATTAAAACCTGCAGCACATCTGCCTCTTCTTCCGGCCAGATCAGGCCCCGCTCAGGTAAATCACCCCCCGATTCTGAATCAGGTATCAGCCCCTGCTTCAGCCAAAGTTCGCCGTCTGAAATGGTCTTTACAAACAATAGACCTGCTCAGCGGGCAAACCAGGAAGGTTATGAGCTTTAAGGGCGGGTATTCTAAAAATTTTATGCCAATCTATGCCGAAAGATGGCCAATGCCGGGTAACAATAATAATGTGAATGTGCGTTTGGTGAATCCGGTATATGAAGCTTTGGATGCCGCTTCGGCGGAAGCAGTTGAAAGGAAAGTTCTTCATTCTGTTATCAACCCGGAAGCTGTGGTGGTGTATGAACGTAAACATCCTGTTGCCCAGATCCGTTTTATCCCTCTGCGTTTAAATCCGGCAACAGGGCAGCCTGAACGTCTCGTTTCTTTTGAGCTGGATATCATACCTTCGAAAGATGAAACGCGGCAGGCAAGCCCTCGTATTAGCTGGGCGCCTTCTTCCGTCCTGGCCACCGGAACCTGGTACAGACTTGGACTTGTTTCTTCCGGAGTTTATAAACTATCCTATGCCTATCTCCATTCTTTGGGCATAAATATGAAGGGATTGAACCTTTCAGATATTCGTCTTTTTGGAAACGGAGGTGGTATGCTACCCGAGGTGAATTCTGTTTTCCGTTATGACGATCTGGTTGAGAATGCAATTCAGGCTATTGATGTTAACGGGAATGGGAAAATGGATTCGGCAGATTATATTCTCTTTTATGGTCAATCGCCTCATACCTGGCAGTATAATGCTTTGGCACCTGCTACTTGTCCGCATTTTAACCAGACCCTCGATAAATATTCAGACACAGCATATTATTTTTTATCTGCAGACCTTGTTGGAATACCCAAACGCATTCAGACTCAGGCTTCTCTTACCACAATTCCAACACAGACCGTTACCTCTTTTGATGATTACAGCCGAGTAGAAAATGATGCGGTTAATCTGATCAAATCAGGAAGGGAATGGTATGGGGAATCATTCGATATTATTACTACTTATACCTATCCATTCAGTTTCCCCAATATCGTGGGTTCTTCTCCGGTTAAGGTTGGAACGAACTTAGTAGCCCGTAAGGACGGGCAATCACTGAATACTTTATTTAGCATGAGTTCAGGATCAGCAGGGACAACAATCACAGTTCCCGGAGTGAGTTTTTCACAGTACTGGTTGGCGTATGTAAATGCCGGGAATGGATGTATGCTTGTCAATTCAGGCACACCGGCTGTGAATGTAACCGTTTCCATGCAACCGGACCCGGCTCATACAGAAGTAGGATGGATGAATTATGTGGAAGCCAATGCCAGGCGACAGCTAATTGCTACCGGTACTCAAATGAGTTTCAGGGATGCCGCTTCTGTGGGTGCCGGTATAGTATCCGGATTCAGTGTTTCAGGCACAACGCCTCGTATGAAGGTCTGGGAGATCAGCAATCCGCTAACGGTGAAAAATCAGCAGGTCAGTCTCACAGGTTCAACCCTGAATTTTGTACTGGCTACTGATTCACTTCGTGAATTCCTGGTATTCGATTCTCTGGCTTCGTTTCCTGCTCCGGTTAATTTCGGCCGCGTTCCAAACCAGAACCTGCATGGAAGCACGGCTGTGGATTTTATCATTGTATCCGCCCCCGAGTTCCTGACCGAAGCGAATCGCCTTGCCGGTATACATACAGCCCACGATCATATGAATTGTCTTGTTGTAACTCCTCAACAGATTTACAATGAATATTCTTCGGGCAAACAGGACCCAACGGCAATCCGGTCATTTGTGAAGATGTTTTATGACCGGGCAGTGACCGCTGCCGAAATGCCCAAGCACCTGCTTTTATTCGGACGGGCATCCTACGATCCGAAGCACCGAATTGCTGAGAATACCAATTTTGTCATCGCCTTTGAAAATGCGAACTCGACCGACTATTCCAGTTCCTATGTTTCGGATGATTATTTCGGACTGCTTGATGATACGGAAGGAGCCTGGGATCTTGATACGGATGCAGGCAGTGTGGATATAGGCATAGGCCGGTTTCCGGTTGTAAATGCCGGAATGGCAAAAGCAGTTGTTGATAAAGTTGAAAAATATATTAGTCTGGGAAGCCCTCCTCCTTTGACAGGATGTAATCTGCAAAATTGTTCGGTTATGCGCGACTGGAGAAACTGGCTTTGCTTCATTGCCGATGACGGAGAAGGGGGACGGTTTGTGGATGATGCCGAACAGCTGACAACTGCTATTGACACAAGTGCTGCCGCATATAATATTGATAAGATTTACCTTGATGCCTATCAGGAAATCAGCACACCGGGTGGAGGGCGCTATCCGGAAGTGGAAGATGCCATCAATAAGAGGGTCGATAAAGGAGCCCTGGTCATCAATTATACAGGGCATGGAGGGGGATCAGGATTTTCACATAAACGGGTGGTGGAACTGGCCCAGGTCAACAACTGGAGCAACCTGTGCAATCTCCCGCTTTTCTTTACAGCCACTTGTGAATTTTCGCGCTATGATGACCCATCCTTTATTTCGGCCGGTGAAGTGGTATTGCTCAATCCAAACGGAGGAGGCATTGGGCTGTTCTCTACTGTTCGCGTTTCTTTTGAAAATACCAATCAGACCTTAAACCTGAATTTTTACAGTTGCCTCTTTAAACCTGTTAATGGCAGTATGCCTGCAATAGGCGACCTGTACAGGCAAACGAAGAACAATTCGAACAATATGATGAGTTGCCGGAACTTTACCTTACTGGCCGATCCGGCATTGAAACTCGCATACCCGGATCAGGCCTGCACCACAACTCAGATTGTTTCTTCGTCTTCAGGCAATGATACAGTCCAGGCTCTGAGCCGGGTTACTATAAAGGGATATGTTTGTGACAAGGCCGGAAACAAACTCAACAGCTTCAACGGAACTATTTATCCGACCATATTTGATAAGCCAACCAATCTTACAACACTCTCCAATGACGGGATAGCGTCAAGTCCACCTGTTGGGTTTCATTTGCAAAAGAATGTACTATACAATGGAAAGGCTTCCATAAGTTCCGGCAATTTTCAGTTTTCATTTGTAGTGCCCAAAGACATAGCCTATAATTATGGTCCGGGAAAAATCAGCTACTATTTCGAAAACGGTATGGATGACGGGAACGGTTACTCCAATAAAATAATCATCGGAGGCTCTGCTTCCAATGCCATACCGGATCATACCGGGCCCGTAATAAAGCTCTTCATGAATGACAGTACCTTTGTTTACGGAGGGACAACCAGTGAGAGCCCTCATCTGTATGCACAGCTTTTCGACAACAGCGGAGTGAGCACCGTAGGGAATGGGGTAGGGCATGACCTGACTGCGGTGATGGATAATAATACAGCTAATCCGGCCATTCTGAATGATTATTACACAGCTGATCTGAATTCATATCAGAGCGGGAAAGTGTTCTTCCCTTATTCCTCCCTCACCCCGGGAACCCATACCCTTAAAATGAAGGTATGGGATGTGTATGATAATTCTTCACAGGCCTATACGGAGTTTGTTGTGGCTACATCAGCCAAACTGGCCCTGAGCCACGTGCTGAACTACCCAAATCCCTTCACAACGCATACCTGTTTTTTCTTTGAATTCAATGAGTGCTGTCAGCATCTCGATGTACAGATAGAAATCTTTACCGTTACCGGAAGGCTTATCAAGACTATACAAACCTTCGTCAATTCGGATGGATTCCGTTCCCCTCCCATAGAGTGGGATGGGAGGGATGATTTTGGAGATAAGATAGGACGGGGTGTCTATGTATACCGTGTTGCAGTACGATCTCCCAATAACGGCATGGCTGAAAAGCTGGAAAAACTGGTGATTCTGAACTAAACTCCGGCTGAGGGTGTTTCTTATACCTTCTTCCGGACCGGAATACGTGTCTTTACCTCTTCAAATGACGTATCATAATCTTCCCGCATGGTGTTCATCAGTCGGTCCCAGATGGTAAAGTAAAGCCCGTAATTTCCTTTGAAAAATTTATGGTGCTGGTTATGAGCTACAGAAGTGTTGATATAACGTCCAATCAAGGTTTTGTTGAAATTACGGGGGTAAAGTTCATAACCGAGATGTCCGTACACATTATAGATAATCATAAACAGGAAGAAAAACACCAGGTGGTATAAATGCAGAGGCATGACATATAGAAACAATACATATACACCAACTTCTACCATCGCTTCTGCCGGGTGGAATGAATAGGCTGCCCAGGGACTGGGGTTTGTGCTGCGGTGATGCACCAGATGGAATATATTGAATAACCTCGGGTGATGCATAATCCTGTGTGCCCAGTAGAAATAGGTATCATGTACAAACAGCATAATGATAAATGCAGACCAGAAATAAAGCATTCCATATTGATGCACATCGTTGTAATAAAGCGTAGTCTTAACAATTGCCGGGGTGGTGAGCATAATGGTGGGTACGCAGGTAAAGATGAGCATGGTGAGGATGGAATAACCTATTTCCCTCCTGTAATCGGATGGGGCAGGGAAGGCAGGCTGGATCTTTTTTGATGAAAGGGTCTTACGGTATAAAACATATCCGAACAGGAAGGCAATACCGGCAATGATAAAATAGCGGGAGCTGACAGTTAATAGTGTCTTGATCCAGAAATCGGAGTCTATATGCATCTGGCAACAATGTTATGTACGCATAACAAAGTTAAGACTTTTTTTATTACCATTTCTTCAGCAACTCCTCGACCAGGTTCCTTACTACTTCTTCCTTGCTGTTCTTATATTTTTCTATTTCACCCCGGGCTTTGTCTCCTTTTATATCGGCCAGAGCCATCAGGAAATACATGGTATTGTAATCACTGGCTTCTCCTTCTTTACGGGAAACGGCTATTATCAGATCTACGGAATTTGCGTCTTTAAGCTTTCCAAGCCCTGTAGCGGCTTCGCGCTTGATGAATGTATCTTCATCGGCGCCCTCCAGTATTTTTCTGAACAAGTCTTTATGCCTTTCCCGAGGGAATGCAGCCAGGTATTGGACACTGGAGCTCCTCCATTCTTCTTTACCGGAGGTGGAAGCATAAACCGACTCGAAAAGTGTTTGGAGAGAGTCAATCTTGTTTTCTATTGCCAGGGGGATAAGGGCTGTAGTACGGGTTTGCGGATTTCGGATCAAATCCGGAATACGGGAACAAAGTAAGTGTGAATGATTTTCTTCCAGAGAATGCCCAGCCCAGTAACGAACGGTTGAATTGGTATCTGAAAGAAATGAAACCATCACAGAAGTTGATTCAGAATCGCTTCTTGATCTCAAAGCCCGGATTAATTCGGACAGGAGATCGGGCTTTCTGACATGTTTCAATGCAAGAAACAGGTCAGGGAGTATACTGTCTGAAACAATCAGAGGGTGGCGCATGAGAAAGAAACGATATTCCTTCGGAAGGGGTTTGGCATATAACAGCTTCAGCCAGTAACGGATATTGCTAAGTTGTTTGGTGTCGAAGAAGGCATCGAGAAGCTCCTCAGAAACTGTGTCTTGTTTACTCACCAGGGTATGCAGATAAGCCTGGTCTTCCGGTGTTGGGCTGTTGGCCAGTGCCCCGAGTGCAATCTTCCGGGTCTGAGCACTGTCAAGTAATGGTTTAAAGGTTTCCAGCAGGTGACCAATTTTCAGTTCTTTAACCGAATAGATAGCATATCCTTTTACGTTTATATCCCATTCCCTGACGGCTTTTTTAAGCAAGGTTTCAGTAAAGGAGTTGAGAGGGGTATAAGCCAGTATCTGCGCCGCGAGTATTCGGGCCATAGGCTTCTTACTGTCTATTCTTTTATAAGCCGTTTGCATCAGGGAATCCTTGTTCAATAAAATATAAAGTGGCAGCATATGGGCATCTCCGAATTCCTCATGCTCTACCAGGAAATCGAATAATGCTGTGGTATGAGCGGTATTCAGATACATCAGACTCATACCGCACCAAATCAGTCCTCCCTTGTTTTTTTCTTTCTGTAATCGTACCAGCAGCCTGTCTTCCATGGTCTTATCACCAGTGCTGGCCACCAGCAGATAGGCCAGGATCCTTTTGTTAGGATTTGAAGAGCTCAACATTCTGGAAATATGAGCCTTGTATAAGGGATCATTTCTGAAAGACTGCATGGGATATTGTTCCAGTTGTTCTCCCTTGATGCCTGCAGCAAGGCGGGTAATATCACTTGACGGAGTCAGGAAGGTATAGTTGGTAAACATTGCATTCAGTTCATCCTCCGTGAACTTTCCGTCGGGAACAGAAGCAAATTCCTTTTTGAAGTCTTCCAGTGTTTGTGCGGGAATGCCAGTTGTACATAAACAGGTGAGGATCAGGCAGAGTTTACGGAACATTTAAAGTAGATTCGGAAATATAATCAATAATACAAAGGCAGAAAATTAATTCATGTTGTCTTGCTTCTTGGCTCTTGTTTCTTGGTTCTTATTATGGTATTCTTACTCAGATTCCTCTTCACCCTGTACCTCACCATTTTAGCCACCAATGCCAATGGCAAAGGTTCCTCTAAAGGAAACTGAACCGCTCCTTTGGAGCTTTTATAAGCTGCAATCTCTTTTTTGAATGCTGCAATCCCATCCGCCCCGGGATAAAAGCCTATATGTTTGGTATGGGCCATAAACCAGACCAGCATTCCATTCAGCCGGTAACCTGGCATACTGTAACTGATTACTTCTTCTGCACCGGGTGCGGCTTTCAGAATGGTTTTACGCAGGCTTTCGAGCTTAACCCTGATTTCCATTGGCTGAGCCTCGAGGTAAGCAGGTACGGAGGTTGGTTTTTTCTTGATCATAATCTGACTTTAACAGGTTATCTAAGGTATAAAAAAAGGATCTTATCTTGAAACCCTTGCCATCAAAGGTTTTTAGCACTATAATAACGATATGATAATATAATTCTTTTTTATTTCTCATATGTCATTATCTTTGCCCCGGAGAGGTGGCAGAGTGGTCTATTGCGGTAGTCTTGAAAACTACTGAGTGTAATAGCTCCGGGGGTTCGAATCCCTCCCTCTCCGCAGTGAATTAGAAACAAGCCCCATGCGCAGCATGGGGCTTGTGTTTTGAAGCGATGTTTATACCCCAAACACCTGCCTCCACTGAGCAAAGCTCATAAATCTGAAAACCCTGTTATTATTCGGATGGGAAGAGGCACTGAAAAAATCATCGTATTCTTTCAGGAGTAATGGAACATTGAGATATTCATCCTGCTCCATAAATATGTCTTTGAGTTGATCCTTTATTTCTGAAATCCATCGGTTATTTGGCGTTCCAAATCCTTTTTTGTCTGTTCTGAGCCGTATTTTTTCCGGTATCAATCCCTTAACTGATTCGCGCAGGAGGTATTTATTTACTCCATTTCTGATCTTCATACAGGGAGGCAGGGAAAAAACATATTCAATAAGTTCTTTATCATCGGAGAAAGGGGTTCGGGATTCCACGGAATGCCACATAGAGGAACGATCCTCGCATTTCAGGTAAACTTTAAGCCGGTAATTGTACATTTCTTTTGCAAGTAATTCATTGAGGGAAGAAGGCTTTTGTTCCTCATGTACCAGGCGTTTTTTGTATGTTTCCCAAAAGGCAGGGCGCAGGTAACGGATATCGTGAAAATGGCTTTTGTACACCATCGGCAAAAGGCCGGTTGGAATGAGCTGTGTTCCGTATTGTCTTAACCCTTGTGAAACCATGAAAGATAGGGAAGAGGAGAAGGCGCGTGTTTCGGCATAAAAATTACCGGGTTGTCCGCGTTTGAGCAGATCCATCCAGTACCTGAAATGATAAGGATAATAACCTGCAAATAATTCATCACCTCCCTGTCCGTCAAGTACCACTTTTATCCCTTTGGCTTTCGCCTCAGCCATCACCCGGTATTGGGCATAACCGCTGGTGGACCAGATAGGCAGGTCCTGGCAATAGGTGAAAGCCTCAAAATCTTTTAATAATTGAGCGGAGTCTGGTTTGATTTTATGCCATTCACCATGTACCTGATCAGCCACCAATTCAGCATAGGCGCTTTCATCAATTTCCGGTTCGCTGAAAGAAGCTGTGAACAGATGCAGTTTTTCGATACGGGGTATGCTGTTTTTCCGGAGTTCATGGATGGCAGAAACGATGGCTGAGCTGTCTATTCCCCCACTCAGGCAGGAGCCAACAGGTACATCTGAACGCAGCCGGAGGGAAATGGCATTTAAAAAAAGCGCCCTTGTTTTTGAAACGGCTTCATTGAATTCTGTTCCTGAGAAGTTTTCCCATACTGTGTTAAGCGGCAGTGTATAGTATTTCCATTGGACGAAAGAACATTGCTTTAGATCCAGCCTGAAGGCGAAGGAAGGGAATAGCTCGAGTATATTTTTGAACATGCCTTCTTCTTCATGTTCCATCGTATTTTTTAAAAAAAAGTCAAAGGCTGCTGCAGAATTAATGCCTGTTTTAATCCCTTCTGCTTTCAGGAGTGCTTTTTGTTCTGAAGCAAAGGCGAACATCTTTTCGTCTCTGTAATAATAAAATGGTTTTACGCCGAACCGGTCTCTGGAACCAAAGAGTGTATGCTTTTCCCTGTCATAGATAACGAATGCCCACATTCCATTGAATTTACTGAGACAATCTTCCCCCCATTCCCGATAACTGTTCAGAATAACTTCCGTGTCAGAACCGGTGAGAAAACGATATCCTTTAAGAATCAGTTCCTCACGTAATTCAATGTAATTATAGATTTCACCGTTATAGGTTATCCAGAGTTGTTTTTCTTTGACACACATAGGCTGATGCCCGCCTGCCGTTAAATCAATGATTGAAAGGCGCCGGTGACCAAATGCCAGAAATGCCTCTGTCCTGAGTTCCCTGATATGTTCCGAAGGAGAAAAATCAGAGCTAGTGTATTTTACTTCCTCCGCTGTATGGTCTCCGTAGGCGGTAGCGAAACTGTTTTCACCGGCCAGGAAAAACCCTTCATCGTCAGGCCCGCGATGACTTATAGCATCCGTCATCTGTACGATGCTCGTGGACAGGTTTAGGGATGAATTTTTAAGTTTAATTACTCCAGCTATTCCACACAAAGTAGTACAGGGTTATACACGGTTTCATATTATTGGTGAGCGTTGTTCATAAGCAACTTGTGGACAGGGTCTCAATCAGATTATACCCATTCCAGAAAAGTGAAAATTCCGATGTTTTGCCAACTGGTTTTATCTGGTCCATGAGGTTCATGTTAAGCCGGGCACCACAAGCTATCCATTCTTCCTTCTGAATGCCATAACAGGCGATAGTCAGATTCTTTTTGGACAGGACAGGTCTGATGTCAAGCAGGGAATTAGCAGTGTATTCAGCAAAATAACCGCAATTGCTGCGGTATTTATCTATGTCTTCCGTCAATTCCTTTAGTTCGATCCTCCAAATTTGATTATCGGGCATGGATGTTTTCTTTATTCCTTCCAGGTGAATAGCCTGGTGATAAAAAGCAGCCAGTTTATCTATGCCGGAATAGGGCTTAACATCATACCTTTTCTGAACTAAATCAAATAGATTAGCCCAGAACATTTTTTTTGACTCCCTGACATTTTCATTGCTTCCAAGCCAAACAACCAAATGAGGGGAGGTGCATGCATTCTGGTCGAACAAAAAAGTATCATTATAAAACCCCTGAGCCAGGGTCTTCGGGAAATTTTCACGAACAAAGGTGTCGGAATTAATGATACAGATTGAATACTTATCTGCAAATAGCACATCAATTCCATTAACCGGCAGGCGGTTTTTTTTTATTTCCTCAACAGCTCTATTTCCACCCCAAATTATTCTTGCATCACAGATGGATGAAAAGAATGCTGTAGCTGAATCGGCCTTGTCGTACCGGACGAGCAGTATCCTGCCGGAAAAGGGGTGAAATTCCGGCCTCTTGTGCAAGGCCAGGATTGCATGCAGGATAATATCTGTCTGTTTAAATTTACGGGAAGGCAAGCGAACTATATTCAGGTTTCCGGAAAGAATACCGGAAACCAGGGAATAGGCAAAATTAACCGGTGTATTGGAAGGTGAAATATGAAAGACAATGCCTCTGCCAACCCGGGTGTTATACGGAGGGTAATATTTTTTTTTGAGCTGGAGCAAATTGGCTTTCCTTAAAAAAAATGCCAGTGTGATCAGCTCAGTGTATCCGGCTGACAAAGGATCATTTCTCAGCTCAATAGCCAAAGCATTCAGGAATGAAACAGCACTTTCGGAGAATGGTTCCTCAGCTTGAAGCTGAACAAAGGTGTTCAGGCTGAAATCAGAAGGAAATAGAAATTCTGTATTAATTAAATGCTTATTCATAGCTGTCACTGCAACCTTTCAGTTCCCTGTTGAATACACGACCGGTTAACTTAAAATATTTTCCCAAACGCTTGCACGGGCAGTTATCTTCGCCCAGTAAAACACCTTTGTCATCAGTAAGAAGAGAGTGCCCCGGATAACTTTTGGGTAACAGGGAAATCACTTGTATGATTCCTTCTTCACCAATTCCGGCGATTGAAAAATCGATATCCCGTCTTATAATGATATCTGAAAATACAGAAGCATGGTAATGCCCCGATTCACATTCCATAAAAATACTGCCCGTTTGTTCTGCCATACCGTAATAGTCATATATGCTGGTAATACCGCAGACATTCTTCAGTTTAATGCGAAAATCAGCCGGAGAAACAGCCTCTTTTTCCAGCTTCTTCCATCCTCCTCCATGTATTAATACTGCATTTGAAAGATCGGGTTTTATTCCAAGCTTTATAAGTGCCAGGTAAAAGTGCTTAAAAAGCATAAATGTAAAACCGAAAATAAAAATACGTTCACCCTGATGCAGCCTAAGAAAATCCTGAAACCGGTTTATATCCAATTCCATATCCTGATTTAAAGCAAAATGCCGCTGAGAACCAAGCATAGAAAATCCAATTACGCCTGCTGAATGCGCGGAAAGGTGAGTTTTATTTTCGATATTGTTTTCTGCTTCGATAATAAGCATTGGTAAACGCTTTTTTCCAATGAAGGAAGCTGCGATTTTCGCAAGTACTTTTGTTTGATGGACAGCGTTCTCTTTGTCCAGATAAATGTTTGATTTGTTTTGCCCGGAAGTTCCCGAAGAGGATAGTTTTTTTACCGGAATCTCCAGGGTTGTACTTCTTAATTCTGTTGTTTTAAATAATTGAACGGGAAGAAAAGGGATATCTGTATGGGGATGTTTTTGTCTTACATCAAATCCAATACTGTCCAGTATTTTCCGATAGGGCTCACAATGCCCATAATGATAAGCAGTTAAGCTACTCAGAAAGGAACCGTATAGTTTTTCTTTCTCCGTTTTGCTTAAGGAATAAGGCCCTGCAGTAAGAAGATCTTCAATGCTCATAAATTTTCCAGCCGGGAATAATTGGTTTTTCCAAAGCCATTCTTTGGAATTTCATCGCAGTGACGAATGGTAAAAGCGCTGGAATGAATACCTGTTTTGGAGGAAAGGTAATTACGAATCTCAGCTAATCTGGACTTATCTGTTATAAATACCGACATATTATCCTCCATTCCAATACATGCACAGTCTGGAATTATTCCGGCCAGCAGATTTTCAGTCTCATCCAGATTTACCCTGTTACCGTATAGTTTTATGTCTCTGTTTTTCCTGCCTGTAAGATAGTAAAAGCCATCTTCATCTGTCCTCCCAAGATCGCCTGTAAACAGTATACCATTATTTTCATTGCCTTTCAGTAAATCTTGACCATGAAGGGAATAGCCCATGGAAACGTTTTTCCCCTTGTAAACAAGCTCTCCGACCTGACCAGGTTGACGGAGTTCATTTCCGGTATCATCAATTAAACTAAATGCCCCTCCAATAACGGGAAGTCCTATGCTGCCTGGTTTTGTTATCGCATATTCAGGGGGCAGATAACTCATCCTGGCTGTTGCTTCGGTTTGTCCGTACATAACAAAAAAACGTTTGCCTGAAATTACAGCATATTCAGAAATGTATCGGGTTACATCTTTTGCCAGACTGCCTCCTGCCAGGGTCAGTGTTTTTAAGGAGGGCAAATCCATTTCGGAAAATTTAAGTTTTTTTAAAATCTGGAACGTGTAGGGCACACCTGCAAGGGAGCTTGCTTTTTCTTTTTTAAGAAAACTCCAGAAATCCTTTTCCACCGTAGTTTTAGAAGTGAGCAGGATGGTAGCTCCTTTCATAATATGACAATTAATGACAGACAGCCCATACGAATACCACATTGGTAAGGTTGTAACAGGCCGTTCCTGTTCATCGATGGATAAATAAGCAGAAATAGTCTCCACGTTAGAACGGAGGTTTTCATAACTGATACGTACAAATTTTGAGCTGCCTGTACTGCCTGATGTCGTTAGCAGGATTGCTAATTCAGGGTGTAATGAAAAAATATTTTGTTCTTCCAGCTTAACCAAAGAGTACTCGTATGCTGAATAAACAACGGCGTAACCGGTAAATTCATTCACGCGTTCATTGGGTAACCATATGTAGACAGGATGGTACGTATTGATTAAATCTTCCAGAAAACGGCTTTCAATTCCGGCACCAAGCATTACCGGGACAATGGAATTAGAAATAAATGAAACATATCCGAATAAGGAGCCTGTAGTGTTTCCGCACAAACTAAATACGAGGCAGCGGAAGGGAATGTGCTTCTGAATTGTTTCCCTGAAATTATTGATGTCAGCATAGGAATAGAACATGCCGTTATCTGTAGTCACGGCTATTCTGTTTTCCGGATAGCTGGCTTCAGAAAGAAACATGATTTGTCAATTGGAGGGATCTGTATTTTTCCCGGATATTGTGAGCAATTTGTTCAGGAAGCAGGTGATTTTGTTCAAGCATATAAAAATAATCGCCGCCCTTCTGAAATTCATCTTCAATTCCGAGTCTTAGGAGCACGGGATGTTGCTTCTGAGCACTCAGATATTCGGCTATGGCTCCGCCTAAACCGCCAATCTTACTATGTTCTTCAACGGTGACCATTAATTCTTTTGAGCCGATTTCATTTTGAATCATTGCTGTGTCCAATGGCTTGATGGTATGCATATCTATTACCGTTGCACGGATACCCTGCTGTTCAAGGATTTCTGAAGCGAGGAGTGAATTATAAACCATTGAGCCGGTGGCAACAATGGTTATGTCATTACCGTTCTTCAGTTTTATCGCTTTCCCGATTTCGAAAGCATAATCTTCTTTGTATACCATCGGGTGATTCATTACTCCTGTAAGCCGTATATAAACCGGGCCATTGTGCAGGACAGAGGCTTGCATTGCCTTTGACAGTTCCGTGCAATCAGCCGGTGAGAGAATTACTATACCGGAAATAGCCCTCATGATTGCAAAATCTTCCTTGCAATAATGGGTGCTTCCGAATATTCCGGTTGCAAAGCCTGAACCAACTCCGACTAATTTTACATTTCTGTTCATAGTGCCTAAAAAATGCCTTGTTGCCTCACAAGCGCGCATGGTTGAGAAACTGGCGAATGAAATAGCGAAAGGTATCAGGCCTTCATTCGCCAGAGCACCTGATATGCCTACCATATTTTGTTCAGCAATACCGGTGTTGATCAAACGATCCGGATATAATTTCCCAAAACGGTCAAGTCCTGATGTTTTTGCCATATCACTCGTTACGGCAATAATTTGAGGATTATCCTTTGCCATTTCAAGCAAGGTATTGCCAAAACTACGTGTTTGGCCCAATAAGGACCAGGCTCTGATATTTTTAGCATTATAGACTATCATAAACACATACTTAGGCAGATAATTCTGTCATGGCTTTCTCAAACAATTCGGTTGTAACATACCCGTGGTGCCATTCGGGGTTATTCTCCATGAATGAGATCCCTTTTCCTTTTATGGTTGGGGCAATTATTACACGGGGTTTCCCTTCCGCACGGGGTTGTTCCAGGGCATTCAAAATCTGACCGATATTATGTCCGTCAGCTATCGGGATCACTTCCCAGTTGAACCCTTTCCACATGTCTTCGGGGTGTATATTTAACACATCTTTTGCATGACCATCCGATTGCATTGAATTCAGGTCTATAATTACCGTTAAATTCGATAGTTTTAAATGAGTTGCCATCATGGCAGCTTCCCAAACAGAGCCTTCATT
>JBIOHC010000017.1:0-73611 GCA_044448685.1 Bacteroidia bacterium | reverse complement strand
TACACCATCGTTTCAATACCTGTTCTTTTTTTCATCTCCGACCATCCTCTTTATTTTGTTGATGCCAGGGGTCCTTGCGAAAGAATTTATTGATTTATCTATATAAAATAACCTAATGCTATGAGCAAGAAATGCCTGGAATGCGCTGAATCAATCATCGGGCGCATTGATAAAAAGTTTTGTTCTGACATTTGCAGGAATAGTTACAACAATAAGATGAACAGCGTTAACAACCGTTACGTCAGAAATGTAAACAGTATGCTGAAACGGAACCGGAAAATACTCGAAGAACTGGTGCCGTCCGAATCAACCAAGACCACCAAGGCCAAACTGCTTCAGAAAGGCTTTAACTTTCATTATTATACCAATGTGTTTCAAAGCCGGAAGGGAGACAGCTACTACTTCTGCTACGACTATGGATACCTTCCTCTGGATCAGGATCAGTACATGCTTGTCAAAAGAAATGAAAAGGAGCAATAGATGGGAACACGCATAGCTGCCACTTATTACCCGCACAAAGCACTGAGAAAAGAGGCTTTCTACAGACGAATAACCCGGATAACAGGTTTTGGTCTGGCTGCCAATATCATTGTCCTCGTTCTTAACCTGCAGGTACTCTACAAGGATAAGCTGAATTTCCACTGGCCTAAAAAAGAGATCCCTCCTCCGGTCAAAGTTTTGAAAGATACCGTCACCTGTAATTTTACACATAAACCTTTTCTCTACGCCGGGCATTCCTTTCCAAAAGATTCAACAGGCACCTTCCCTGACCGTGCCACCCATTATGCACGTACACTCTATCTGCTTGATCCGGGCCTGGAAGAACAATACCATGTCACCACCATAATGCATGAAGTACTGAAAGGGCAAACCCTTTATACCATAGCAAAAAAGTATAATGTGACAGTTCAAAGTCTGAAAATCGCCAATGACCTGACAAGTAATGAGCTTAAACCCGGCAAAATACTCCGCATCCAGAAAGCGGAGGAACCCCTGGGCTATTATGGTATCGATGTTTCTTCCTGGCAAAATAATATCGACTGGACCCGTGTGCATCAGGATACACTCCCTGCCCCGCTTAAATTTTTTATCGTCAAGGCTACTCAGGGCACAGATATTACCGACTTTTATTTTAAGAATAACTGGGAACATGCCAAAACCGGCACTACGCTGATGGGTGCATATCATTTCTTTGTTTCAGACGAAGATCCGGTTCTGCAAGCCAACAACTACATCCGTGCTGTACAGCTGAAAAAAGGCGACCTGCTGCCTATCATTGATCTGGAATATGACTGCGCCGGCTGTAACTCCCTGCTGGTCGACAAGAATACGTTCGTAAAAAATCTGATGATTTTTATTTCCCTGATAGAAAAACATTATGGGGTAAAACCAATCCTTTACACCTATGCATATTTTTATGAGGAGAATCTGAAAGGTCATTTCGACGATTATACTTATTGGGTTGCACGCTATGCCTCTGCTCCTCCGTCAGGTATGAGCGTGAACGGAGCATCCGCAAGCAATCCACCCTTCATATCCATGTGGCAGTTTTCCTGTTCAGAACGTATCAGGGGCGTTACGGGTAATGTGGATATCACCTATCTCCCGGCCGCTTATATTAAGAAGGTTCTTTTTTAATTTCTTCTTCGTGCTTTGGATTGCCTGAAGCAGCTTTGGCCGAAATAGCCTTAATGGTTGCATAGGTTGCTGAACTGATACCCAGCAAAGCCAGCACTGTTTCATTGAGGACAGGCATCTTCAGTTCACCCACCGTTTTATAGATAAAAAATGCTCCTATTACGAGGTTGAATACCACAATCTGATACCGGTTCATGCTGATATCCTCTTCAGCACAGAGGATATCATTCAGAATACCCCGGGAAGGCCTGGCTTTCAGCTTCCCTGCATTCTCTTTTGAACCATTGATAATACCCGATGCACTGGCTGTCCCCGCGCTGATACCGAGAAGGATGAGGGTGCTTGGATCAATTGAATTCATATCGTCACAAACAAACCAGATGAGCATATAGGAAAGAAGAATGATGAGGGTCCAGAAAAAAAGGTGCATACTGGACAGGCTATACACATAATACTCCCCGTTTTTCTCCATGAGCAGCTTACGTTTCCATACCAGATAAATGGTAAAGCCTATAATAATCACACAAACACTGATAAATGGAATGGTTTCCGCCGGTGTACGAAGTGTAAATAAAATAGGATAGGATACAGGTGTGACGAGGCTTCCATCCTGAAGCCCTACACCGAGGTATATACCTTTGGTAATAAATCCGGAGCGCAGTACCTGATCCCAGTTATCATTTTCTTCCGAATACCGGTTCAGGATGAACTTGATTTCATTGTTCTGAGATCCGGCCAGATGCCCGTTGATATGTCCAAAGGGATTCCGGTTTATATACAGCACAATAGGATTCTTCATGCTTCTCTTCCGTTCTATCTCTTCTGAGTTGGATACAGTAATAATAACTGTATCACCGAACATGGCGACGCGGCTTTTCGGATCAGCGGCATGATAGTGAACAGATTTGATACATATTTTTTCAATCTCAAAGCCTGTATGAGACTGTATCGTATCTGCAAGGCTTGCACCGGTAAACAAAACTGTCAGGCAAGAGACGGTAAAAAGAATATGTTTTCTCATTATTTCATACCTGTTATTCCAGGGTTTTCAAATGTAAATAAACGCATATGCCTAAGCGGTTTTAAGTAAGTATAAACGACTATACCCGGTTAAGCGGGCTGGACCACCTTCACATACCGCAACAGGGTGTTTACCTCCTTCAAATCACAGTTCACCGAAATAAAGATGAAGCCCGAAGACTCTGACGTATATTTAATCACTTTCCAAATCAGCAATGCAATTAGGTTCATAAAAGAGAAGTGGGGCCCCCGGAATAGCCATTCATTGCAAAGAAAGGCCAGGGGAATGGGAATTTTCTATCCCGAATAATGGGACGGGAATCAACGAAGAATATCAGAAAAAAATATTTCATATGTTTCAACGCTTGCATAAGGAAAGCGAAATTCTATTTCACAATTCCTAAACGCTAATCCTCTTTCTGTATGAACAAGGTAAACTGTATTCTGCTGATTGATGACAACAAGGATGATAACTACTTTCACACCATCGCTATAAACGAGGCAAAAGCCGCTTCAGAGGTTAAAGTAGCTACAACAGGTCAGATGGCCCTCGATTACCTGCTGAAGGCCAGGACAAACTCCATGCAGTATCCCAGCCCGGATCTGATTTTTCTGGACATCAATATGCCCGGTATGAATGGATTTGAGTTTTTGGAAGAAGCTGTTAAACTGAATCTCCTGCAGGGTGAAAAAACCATTGTCATTACCATGCTAACCAGTTCCCTGAATCCAGGAGATGAAAAACAGGCCCGGGATCAATTTTCAAGGGAAATAAAATCGTTCCGTAACAAACCCCTTACCGCTCCTATGCTTAGACAGATTTTGGAAGAGTATTTCTGACGTCAGTCAGAAACTTTAAATCCACTATATTTACCGGTATAACATTATTTACCCGGTAATTATGCATAAGACCCCGAGCCCGGCTGAATTTGTCTATCTCGACCGGATGTGGTGGACTGACGGAGCCCAGATGCTCAAACTCACACTTCAGGAACTATGCCTCATGCAGGTCCTGGCTGTTTCCCGCCGCCTTACCGTTGAACATGTACGTGACAAGAGAGCCTTCCCGCGTTTTTATTTTACACGCGGACCAAAATTCGCTCAACTCGATAAAACCAGTGAAAGCTATTCCTTTTTTTATGACTTGTTCAAAGACAGGGAAGAATACAAATTCGCAGATCTGAAAAATGCTATCCGCTCTGCTCTCTTCAATAACACAGATAATTTTTCAAAGTATTATACAAAGGCTGATCTGGAGCGGGAAGGAATAATAACGTTTCGCTATTTCCGGACAAGGGAAGGACATAAACAACACCGGCAAATCACAGCCTTGCTGGATGAGACAGACAAGCATATTGATTATTTGCTGAACAAGGATAAAGATGAACTCCTGCACAACCTTGATGCACTCGGCACCTGTGTGCTCCTGCTGGATGAAGAAACCATCGGTAAACTCAAAACAGTCAGTAAGGATGTGGCGGCTATACGGAATCTTGAATTCCTGACAATCCTGGATTCAAACTATACCAGTTTTGACAATTACTTTTATATGTCGGGCTTTGGCTTTGGAAGCTCCGGTGGGGATTATGGAGGAGACTCCGGAGGAGATTTCGGTGGCTTCGGAGGAGGTGACGGAGGCGGTGGCGGAGGTGGTGGTGATTGGTAACAGCAAATTCCAGTATATTCGTACTGCCTTGAAAAAAGTCCTTCACTTCCTCAAACGTCTGTTTCATTGGCTGTTCCTCTGCCTCGGCGCCTTCCTGTTTATACTCCTTATCCTCTCCT
This sequence comes from Bacteroidia bacterium, assembly GCA_044448685.1. Lineage (GTDB taxonomy): Bacteria > Bacteroidota > Bacteroidia > Palsa-965 > Palsa-965 > Palsa-965. The sequence continues at coordinate 69,168 of JBIOHC010000017.1, read as the reverse complement.
TTACCCGTGTACCCTACGATGTAAGTGCCTGGCTTGCCAAAAAGAGCAGCCGTTACAATTTTAAGCCCGATGCAATCGTTTTTTTAGGCGGAAGCGGAATGCCCAGCGAAGCTAACCTGATCCGGCTTTATTATACCGCTGCCCTTTCTGAAAAATATCCCAAAGCGGAAGTATGGATTGTTCACCCAAAAGACACCTCTGTTATTATGGATATGAAGGAGGAACTGCTCCTCCATAAAGTTGATTCCAGCCATATCCATATTGAAAAGCTGGGTACCAATACCCGTGAGCAGGCCCTATGTTTGGCCAGGGATGCACATCAGCTCCTCTTCCGTAAGGTGGTCATCGTTACTTCTCCCGAAAATATGCTTCGTACCGTTAAAACATTCCGTAAAGCCGGATTCAGGAATGTGGGTGGGGAGCCTGCCTTTGAAAATGCCATGTACGCCGATCTTGGCTTTGATTACAGGAAACTGGGAGGGAAGAAATATGTGCCCGATGTAAGCTCCAACCTGGGTTTGAGATATAATTTCTGGAACTACCTGAAACTGGAAATCAATTGCCTGAGAGAGTTTACAGCCATCGCCTATTATGAGCTTAATGGATGGATGTGATGTTGGTCAGCGTACCGCAAAGATTGATAAGGGGCAGCCGGAATTTGGACAATAAGCCGTTGTACTATCGCTCACCGCATTAAAATAAGCCGTTGAATTATTAATCAGGTAACTGATTCTCAAACCACCTGCATCCGAAATCTCCAGCGTATTGAGTGCATTATTCTGAATCCGGAAAGAGTGACTCAGTATATTCAGATGCGCTGAACAAGGATTGCTCACCGGAGCGCTTTGAGGAAGATTAAACGCCCCGTACAAATTCAGCAGACTGTCGACCGTGGTACCCGCATATTTGATCTTAATGCGTGTTGCCGTGCTCCAGGTTCCGGCGGTATATACTCCGAAATTATAATCGATCAGGGCAATATTCAGAGTTACATTCGCGTACGTGACAGGGGCTTCCTTTTTGCAGGAGCCTGAAGAACTGCATAAAAGAATCAGAACAGGGAATAATCCTGTTTTACGAATAACCTTGTTCATCTTATTCATGCGTCCTAAAGATACGAAAAGCCGGAAAAAGGAATGCCGGATATAAATCCCTTCTTAAAGTGTTAAAATTTCCCAAAATCCCAACCCTGACAGTCATAAACGAGTCATACCGGTAATTCATAGAAGCCACAGAAAAATTCACCAAAAAAAAATTCAGCTGTTATGAAAACTATCCTGATTCAATCATCCAGGGCCTTTACAGCCCTCTTCTTTGCATCTGTACTCCTTCTTCAAAGCTGCAGTGCTTCCTCCCATCTGGGCAAGGTAAGTATAAGCAAACCGGAGCCCAAAGAAAAAGATGCAATGGTATGGTATCAATATTATAAGGATCAGCTCGACGGATATGGTGGAAATGCCATTGCGCCGGCTGGTGCCGTGATGCAGGAACAGGGATGGTCTATGCCTCTGGAAGGAACCTATAACCAGGCTGCAATTGACGGCTACGAACAAGCCCGGCTCGAAAGGTCTGTAGCCGAAACCAGAGTGCAGAAAAGAAAAACCTGGGGCTGGGTTGGAGGAGTCGTGGGTTTTACCGTAGGGCTTCCGCTTGCAATCCTTATTCCCGTATTACACAGTGCAAATGCCCAAAGCTCACATCCCTGAGTCTATAAAAAAAATCCCCCTCCTCTGGTGCAGGAGGGGGGAGACAAGGTGAGGGAGGGAATAATGAAACGGGGGTAATAAAGAAGAGATAGGATAATGGAGAATTCCATTTATTTATGAGGCCCAAATTTATCCTGTTTCTTATACAATATTTCCCTTTTCGTGTTTATTTATACTTTGTTCATATATACTTTACAACATTGGGATGAATGCCCCTGTTAAATAAGGAATCACTGGCTCATGCTCCAGGATCAACATACAGTATACCAGAGTTCCACCGAAAAAGATCTTATGCTTTGCTCAAGGATTTACCTCTCCTGTTTTTCATTTCCCTCGTGTTTTTCCAGTCTCACTTTTCAAAACAATCATACAGAGGATATTTTCAGTTAAGATCATCTTAGTTAATTTGTGTCAATAATTTGAATCGATTGATGGGTCAGCAATGCAAAATAATCCAGAATCCCGCCTTTCAAAAGGCTTTTATTATATATCACTTCAGTACTTCTTCTTGAAAAGTACAGAAGCCCTGCATACCGATTGAAAGTATGATTAACCGGAAGGGGTTAACAAAGCCCGTTCATCCTAAACGGAAGAAGGGCGGCCCGTAAGCCGCCCTTTTTTAATGTCTTATTGAGCTCAAAATATATTACATTTTAGGCCTATTTCTTTCATATGTAAGATTTATTCTATTTTCGCACCCAAGCAAACGTGACATTGCTGTACATTTAAAGCTGACTCTGAAACCATCCTCGCTTTAATAACCAGCTTATGGGTACTGTGCTTTCTGGCATGCTGGATCTTGGGTTTGACCACTGGGGATTACTCACAGCTACATTAGGCCCTGTTCTGATCAATATAGGTATCATCCTGTTTGTCGCCTTTGCCCTACCCCCAAGCCGCACCAACACTTCTTTTCTGATTTTTGTACTCCTGCTGGCAAGCTGGCAATTGTCAGACGGTCTCATCAGGCTCAGCCATACCGCCTCAACAGCCTATGACTGGACAAGGATAGACAATACCCTGATGCTTTTTCTGGCCCCCTTTGCCATCCTGTTCGGGTTGCGTTTTGCCAGCTGGCATAAACTGATAAACCCGGCTCTCCTGCTGATTACTCTGTTTACACTTCCCATTCTGCTGACCTGCGGAATCATGGCCCATCTGGATCACTATTCGATTATAGCCTCAGAACGCTGGGTATGGATCATCAACCCCAAAACTGATCCCTTCACTATTTCCATCTATGTATGGCACTCCATTCTTGGACTGAGCATCATCATCCTTTACTGGGCTATCTACCTTTTCAAAAGAAGGGATGTTGTACTCCATAAACCGGCTTTTTTACTGGCATTGGGGGTTACGATTCCTGTCGTTGCCGGTATTGCATTTGAAATCATATGCCCCTTATTGTTTCAGATCGATGATATTCCCATAACGGCACCCATGCTTACTTTCTTTTCCTTCTTCGCTTTTATAGCCATTACCCGGTACCGCCTGCTCGATTATTCTCCCCGCCACCAATGGGATAAGATTGTACACCTCACCAATGAAGGTCTTATCATCGTCAACACCAAAGATGAAATCATGTATGCCAATGAATGTATGTGCCGTATGATGGGGTATGCATTTTCCGAAATGGGAGGTAAAAAAGCCAGCTTGTTGCTTACCGGTGAAACCTATTGGACAGATGCATTACAGGGAATAACCCACAAACCCGGCTCACTGACAGGAAGATATGAAACAAGGGTCACCACAAAATCAGGCACTAAAATCTGGATGCTGATGAGCGGATCTCCCTACCTGGATTCAAAGAATAAAATCACAGGTTCTATCGGTTTGTTTACCAATATTGACGACCTGAAAAAAGTAAAAGCCGGTCTGGATGCGAAAATTGATGAGCTGAATGCCTTTTTTTACAGGGCTTCCCATGACCTCAAATCGCCTGCTGCCAGTATACAGGGACTGTTATCTCTTTTTGCCCAGGGCGATGAAACAGAGCGCTCTTTTATCTTTAGCAGCATAGAAACCTGTGCAAGCAAACTGATGGATACCACAGATCGCCTGGCACAGATCGCTACGATCACCCAAAGAAAGGTAGAAGTGAATGAAATAGACTGGGAAGAAAAAATCACGTCCCTTCAGTCCGAGCTTTGCCGGGAAACCGATAGCTGTATATGTGAAAAACAAATAAGCCTGGAAAGCACCTGCTATTCGGATGGTTTTCTTATCAGTATGGTACTCCGTATTGCATTTCAGAATGCCATTCAATACCGTGGCCTGAATAAAAAAGAATGCCATATCAACGTTACTGTTCATCCGGTAAAAGGGGGCGTGCAGGTGGAACTCAGTGATAATGGACCGGGGTTACCCAAACAGGTACAGGAAAAAATGTTTACCATGTTCTGTAAGGGCAGCAATAAGGCGGGTATAGGGCTTGGCCTTTATACTATGAAGGCTGCTGTTGAAAAACTGGGTGGATCTGTTTCCTTAGAAAGCACAGAAGGGCTTGGGACCACTGTTTCTTTCTTTTTTCCACATGCCATGCGTATCGTAGCATGAATAAGTGGATGCCGGACCCAGGGTGGCTGCTAAATACTCAGTCAAACCTACCATCCGCTCAACCAACCCTACCATTTACTCAATTAAGGCCTTCCCGCCTTGTCAATCAAGTTCCAATAGCTTAAATTTAGGATATTCATTACCCCACACTCGCATTCCACACACCAATACCGCGCGGCTATGAAGGCAGATAACAATCGCTCTGAAGGGAAGATTATTCTATTGGTACTCTTCTCACTGAACCGTTTTGATAACGATGACAAAAAAAGAAATGAAGCAGGACCTGAAAAAGCCCGGGCTGAACTGGATAATGCCCTCACCAATCTGGATCAGCACAATGCCGTAGACCTAAAAACAGCCCTGATAAAGGATGCTGACTGTGCGCATAAGATTGCCGAACCTATCCTTCATGGCGCATATGGAGAAGAACATATACAGGATCAGAAACCTTTTGAAATACACCACCTCGATCATTTCTGGGTCCTTAAAGGCACCCGCCCCCTCAATGCCCCCGGAGGCACTTTTTTGATTATCTTGGATGAGCGGGACTGTGAAGTAGTCCGCTTAACGCATGGAAAATAAGTTCGTTTTTACTCATTTACCCCCCTTTTTCAGAGATAGTTTAGGATAAAGCATAAATGACACCTTTGCTGTTTGCATTTATCGCAAAACTCTCCTGATCCAAACCAATTCCTTCCCTTTTCAACGATTTATTGCATATTACTCCCCTTCCTGGCCTGCAAAGCCTTTTTGATTCCCCTTCTCTCTCCTCTACATTTGAGTATGAAAAAGAAACTCGCTCTTATTCCCAATATGCTTTCCATTTACCGTATGCTGGCCCTGCCCTTTCTGCTCATGGCTATCCTGAACGGAAAATCCGGAACGTTTATCCTGCTGCTCTCTATAAATCTTATCAGCGATATTCTCGACGGATTCATTGCCCGGCGCTTTCATTTTGAATCGGAACTGGGTGCCCGTCTCGACTCCTTTGCCGATATAGGCACCTATGCTATGGCCTTTACCGGGATGTTCGTTTTCCAGTTTGACTTTTTACACGATCATTTGTCTGCGTTCATCACCATGCTCATTATGTATGTTACCCCTCAGCTGGTAAGTCTGTTTCGTTTCCACCGGCCTACCAGCCTGCATCTGTATTCCAGCAAGGTACTTGGGTATGTGCAGGGTTTGTTTATTGTGCACCTGTTTCTGACCGGCGGAAGCCATCTTTTTTTTTCTGTCATGTTCGTGTTGAGTTGCATTACTTATTCGGAAGTCTTACTCATTGTCCTGTTCATTCCTGCCCTCCGCTCCAATGCCAAAGGATTGTTGTTTATGATAAGGGATTTTAAAAAAATTAACTGATGCAGTACGGTATTATCTCAATCATTGCTGCTGTATTCCTTCTGGGGGCTGCAGGTATTCTGTTTATAAACAGGAAGAAACCGGGCTCTGAAGCGGGACAAAAGCTTTGGCTGAAATACAGAGTATATCTGGTACTGGTCTCTGCAGTGGTTTACTGTTTGCTGCATACCTGGCTGTTTACACTTTTGGCCGTAGTGATTATTGGTGCCGGACTCCTGGAACTGATACAGCATAAAAAAGCGTTTACCGGATCCGGGCAAAGTTTCCTGATCCCTGTCATACTTTACAGTATTGCCGGAGCCGGATTTCTTTATTATGCATGCATCAAAAATAATCCCGGGTATCTTTTCGTTTACATGCTGGTGTTCTGCTTTGACGGATTTTCACAAATCAGCGGACAATTACTTGGAAAACATGCTCTTACCCCTGCAATAAGCCCGAATAAAACCTGGGAAGGTGTAGCGGGAGGTTTTGCTTGCTGCATTATTATTGCACTTTGCACGGGGACCTGGTTTTCCATGAATTCAGGACAGACTTTCAGGTTTTGCCTGCTCATTTGCGGATCTGCTTTGGGAGGAGATCTGATGGCTTCCAAATTTAAACGTATGTGCAGAATAAAAGATTACAATCAACTCATTCCCGGTCATGGGGGTATACTAGACCGCTTCGACAGTTATATTGCCGCCGGCTCTGTTTATGGCTGGGTTAGTTTCTTTATTTCATAAAATATACATTAAATTTATACCTTAAATTGAAAACCATGAAAACACTCACCTGCCTGGCAATCTTTTTATTCCTTGTAGCATTAGCACCTGGCTCAATAGCTCAAACGAATAATGAACCCAAACCGGTTATTCCCGATACCCTTATCACCAATAAAAATGAAAAGCTGATCGGTAAAATTACCAAGGTTACAGAAACGGATTTTGAATACAGGAGAGGATCTGAAACCGATGGCCCTGTTTACACTGTTTCAAGGGATAAAATCCGGGAAGTGAGATGGAGCAACGGAACCAAGGAGCTCATTATGCCCGACGAGATGGATGTGAATGTGGAAGCAAAGATCCTGGATAAAAGGTCAGCCATTAAATTTCACTTCTTCTCCATTGTTTCTGATAAAATATCGTTCAGCTACGAACATTCCTTAAAAGTGGGAGTAAATCTGGAAGCCACTGCCGGACTTATCAATAACAGCATGGTGAGCAATTCCCTTTTTTCCAATCAGACCAGTCCGCTTATTCAGGGAGGGCTCGCATGTGCAGGTGTCAAATTCCTTCTGGGCCAGGATTATTATATAAAAGGGATGAAATATGCCCATCCCCTTAAAGGGCGTTTTATTAAACCTGAAATACTTTACGCTGGTTACACTGTTCATGGCGTATCCGCTTATTATTACAATTACAACTATTATTCATCAGGAAGCACTTCTCAGTACAAGTACAGTGATGAGAAAGTTAATTCACTTGCTTTTATGATTAACTACGGCCGCCAGGTTGTACTTGGAAATGTGATCACTATGGGATATACCGTTGGCCTTGGATATTCTTTTGCGAGCAAAACCTATACCGACCCGAATTTCCTTACACCGCCTTCAGGAATGGGTGGAGGTTCAACCACCAATGATACTCAGAATGGATATTACTACACCCATATCAACACGGGCGTGCTAGCCTATTCGGCTACATTTACAATAGGCTATCTGTTTAAATAAGCAAAGAGAGGGGCTTCCGTTTCTTATTGCTTTACAATCCTTGTGTGATTGACGGCAAGTCCGGCATCCCGGATTTCAACGGTATAGACTCCGGCCGGAAGCGATTCAAGATCCATCCGGATTACTGCAACCTCTGATGAACCGGAGATCTGTCTGCTGACTACCTGCTGACCCAGCTCATTGTATATCTGCAATTCTGTGGCAGAGCTGAATACGCCTTGTATGCTCAGCTGACCGGTACAGGGATTCGGGAATACATTTACCAGACCGGAGCCGTTGAACTCCACTGCAACAGGATTTGAATAGGAATAACGTCCGTTAAAATCTGTTTGAAGTAAACGATAGTAAGAAAGCCCTGCATAAGGCGCCACGTCAATCATTTTATAATTCAGCATAACAGAACTGTTGCCTGCTCCAGGGTGGGAGCCCACTGCATTCCAGGATATCAAATCCTTGCTTTTCTGAATGGTAAAATTTGCGCAGTTCGTTTCCGAAGCTGTTGTCCAGGTTAAATCCACTGTATTCTGATGCGTGGGCGTTGCATGAAACGACAACAGCTCAACCGGCAATGCGTTTATGCCCCCAACCTTATTGGCCAGCGTAAACCGGCTGAATGAATTGAAAGCTGTAGGAGCCGAAGTGGATGAGACACTTCCGGTTGTTATGGTAGCACCCGTTCCACCAATATCTATCCAGGTTGTTGGAGCACCGCTGGTATTCTTGGCAATACTCAGGTTGGCCGGATCATACACCCCGTCATTCACATCGTAATACAGTTTGATGATCTGATTCCCGCTCAGGTTTGTATTTGAAGCAGCAACTCCTGTAGCTGTAACAGTACGGTTAATATCCCACCAGTGTACGAATGAAACGGTATCAATGGTTGCAGGCATGGTCCAGGCTAATGCTTGTGCATTGTTATTGAACACTTCGCAGTTATACGTATACGAGGTAGCAGCATTGTGTACCACAGTCAGAACAGCGGGCCTCCAGTCAGCCACCTTACCCAGGGGCAGATTCAACGTAGCGGATCCGTTAAATGCCATAACATAATTCATGGGCCCGTTGATATAACTGTTCGCATTCCCGATGGTGGTCGTTACGTTATAGGCAGTCAGTGTCAGAACATTGACAGCGGAGGTAATGATATGTCCGGTAGTCAGTGTCAGATCTGTTGCAATATTAACAGGCACATTCAGATTCAAATCTGTATTTGACGGGGTAGCCATGGTCAGCCTTTTCACAACAGGGGTTTGTGCTGCGGCACCGTTGAAATTTTGCAAGGCAGTTCCGTTAACCGTAACCCTTCCTCCATTGTTACCAAAGGTAATTGCTGTTGCCGTACCGATAGTCGAAATATCACCGGAGAATGTACAATTGGCAACATAGGCCGGGTACAAGGCTCCGGCTCCTGTCTGGATAAAAGTTGCGCTGGCATTGAAATTATCAGGAGATACATTGGCGAGATATTCTATACCGCTGCCGCTGCATTTAATACTGGTGGTTGCGTTGAATATATTATTTCCTGTCGATGCATTATTGGCTGCCCCGTTTTTCTCAAGTGTTGCCGTACCGTTATAGGTACAACCGTTCAGATACAGCTGAGGGGAAACAAAATTGACGTTACCGTTAAATGTGGATCCCGTGCCTACTGTCAGTGCAGCGGTTCCGGTGAGTGTCATTGTCTGGGGCGTTGCTCCGTTTTGTGTGAAGTTCTGAAGTATGAGGCCTCCTGTAGTGAAACCGCTACCTCCCACATTTATGGTGTATCCGGTGGAAAGCACTGTTGAACCGGTATTGGTGCTGAAATATACACCCAGGCCTGTACCTGTGCAGTTTACAAAAATATTTCCGTTGAAGGTACTGGTGGCCGTAGCATAAGCTACATAAATATGTTCGGTTCCGACATCCGTGAAAGTCATATCCGCATTAAATGTATCCGTGTTTCCGTTACCGAGCATGAAATATCCGGATCCGCTGTTTTTTATTGTTGTTGTACCTCCGAACGTATTATTGCCTGTACCTGCATTATTGGTGGCCCCGGTCTTCTCTATAAGATTACCCGGCCCGTTGAAAGTTGATCCGTTCAGATAAACCTGGGGGCAGCCGAAAGTAACGGTGCCATTAAAGGTGGTTCCTGTTTGCATATAGAGTGCAACAGTTCCTCCGAACGTGTTCATGACCTGTGGCGTGGCCCCGGTTTGTGTAAAGTTGCGGATATACAGGTTTCCGGCATTGAAGCCTGAAGCACCGATATTGATTGTTTGTCCGGCGGCTAGCACAGCCGTTCCGGTATTCTGTCCGAAACGAATGCCTTGTGAAGCTCCAGTACTGTTCAGGTATATATTTCCGTTATACTGTGTACCTGTTGCATCATTATAAGCCAGATAAATCAGATTGGAGCCGCTGTTGTTGAAGTATGCATCGAAATTATAAATATCAGCATTGGTGCCCCCCATCAAGGCATACCCTGAACCGCTGTTATTCAGTGTAGTGATTGCGTTGAACACATTACCACCGTTGGACCATTCGCTGGTGGAACCATTTTTGGTAAAGGTGGATACCGCATTGTATGTACATCCGTTCAGGTACAGAGAAGGAGCCGTAAAGTTCACCACTCCGTTAAAGGTGGATGCGGAACCTACCGTCAGTATTCCCGTGCCAGTAAGTGTAAGCGACTGAGCTGTTCCTCCTACCTGTGTAAAATTTCTTAATGTCAGTGTTCCGGCTGAAAAGCCAAGCCCGCCTACGGTAATTGTTTTTCCGGCGGTAAGAATTGCCGAACCGGTATTCCCTCCGAAAGAAACGCCCACTCCTGCAGTGGAATTAACAATAATATTTCCGTTGAAGGTGGAAGTTGTCGTGTTATAAGCCACATATACCCCACTGCTGCCGGTATTGTTGAAGGTCATATCGGCATTGAAATTATCCGTATTCCCGTTACCGGTCATGAGGTATCCGATGCCGCTGTTTACCAGGGTGGTCGTTCCGGCAAAGGTATTACCTCCCAGTCCCGCATCGTTAGTTGCACCTGTCTTCTCAATATAATTTGCGTTCGCATTAAAAGTTGTTCCGTTCAGATAGATCCGGGGAGCTACAAAATTGACAGCTCCGTTGAAGGTGCTGCCGGTCTGAAAATAAACAGTACAAACTCCTCCGAATGTATTCATTGTCTGTCCTGTGCCTCCCAGCTGTGTAAAATTCTTGAGGTATAAATCACCTGCATTGAAGCCGCTTCCTCCGATACTTATTGTTTTTGTATTCGCCAGACTGGCAGAGCCTCCGTTTTGTCCAAAACGAATACCCAGTGAGCTTCCTATACTGTTGAGAATAATATTTCCGCTATACTGTGCAGTGGTAGCTCCTGCATAAGCCAGGTAAATCAAATTGCTTCCGTTATTGGTATACGTGATATCTCCATTCCACAGATCCGGATTCCCGTTCCCGAACATCAGGTATCCGCTTCCTGTTGTCGTAATCGTTGAAGCTACCTGGAAGGTATTTCCTCCTGTACCGGCATCATTGCTGGCCCCGGTCTTGGTGGCATTTACGGTTCCGTTGAATATACAGCCGTTAAACATCAGTCCGGGAGCACTGGCCGTTACACTGCCTCCCAGTGATGAACCCGGCCCGAATTGAATATAGTTTGCCGTAGCAGCCAGGGTAAGATTCGTGGCCGCATTTCCTAATTGGGTAAAATGCTGGAGCAGCAGATAGCCGCTGGTGAAACCGGATCCCCCAACCTGTACTGAAAATCCTGCTGCCATCGATGCAGAGGAAGCTGCACCTGCTCCAATATTGATACCTACAGCACTTCCGGTAGCATTCACGAATATATTTCCATTAAACAGATTCCCTGCTGCATTATAACAAGGAAGTACACGGTCTGATCCTGTCTCTGTAAATGTCACATCCGCATTCCAGGTATCCGGATTGACATTGCCGAGTACCAGGAATCCTGCTCCGCTTGCAGTAAATGTTGAGACGGCATTGAAAGTATTACCTCCGGTAGAAAAATCTCCGTTCGCTCCTGTCTTGGTGGCATTGAGTGCACTGCTGAATGTAGCTCCGTTAAAATACAGATCAGGGCAGGATGCAGTAACAGGGCCTCCGATGACACTTCCTCTTGCAAATTTCAAATAGGTGGTGGCTCCTGTAAAGGTGAGGTTTATGGGTGCATTTCCAAGTTGGGTAAAAGCATCCAGTTCAAGATAACCGGAACTGAATCCGGCTCCGCCTGTAAGAATCGTTTTGCCGGCTGCAAGTGTAGGGGTTCCTGTGCCGGAAGAATAACCGAAAATAATTCCTCCTGTACCTGTACTGGTAACTGTGATATTATCATTAAACTGATCATTCGAATCATAGCCCAGCATAAAATAACCTCCGCTGCTTTGCTGATTGATGGTACAGGTAGAATTGAAGATATTCTGATTTCCATTATTGTGGTTACCGGCACCTCCTGTTTTAGTGTATGTGGCAGCTCCATTGTAGGTGGCCCCCTGGGCCCATATATCGGGAGCTGTAATTGAGAAAGCTCCGCCAAGGGTTGTAGTGGGACCGATTCTGGCAACAGCAGTTCCGGTAAGCAGCAGGTTTTGAGCAGTTGCACCGGCTTGTGTAAACTGAGTGATCTGAAGAGTTCCGGCAGAGAATCCGGTTCCTCCGTTTTGTATACTGAATCCGGCATTCATGGTGCTGGTTCCGGTATTGGCTCCTATCAGCACCCCTGTGCCGCTCGTCGCATTCACAAAGATATTTCCGTTGAATACAGTGGCACCTGTTGCATAGGCAAGATAAATGGCATTTGTGCTGTTATTATTAACTGTGAGATCTCCGTTAAACGTATCCCCAAAGCCGTTACCGGTCAGGAAATATCCTGTACCGTTATTTGTCATAGTAACCGTACCGTTAAATGTATTTCCCCCGGTTCCGCTTCCGTTAACTGCTCCGGTTTGTGTAAACTGGTTCGTGGCTCCGTTATAGGTGGCCCCGCTTAAACAGATTGCACCGGCAGTAAAATTAACTGTACCGTTAAAGGTAGTACCGGTTTGCAGGTAGAGGTTTCCGGAAGCCAGCGTTAATGTCTGGGGAGTGCCTCCTGTTTGTGTGAAATTTTTTAAGCGAAGATCACCGGATGTAAACCCGCTTCCTCCTACAGTGATTGTTTTGCCGGCTGCCAGTGTTGCTGTGCCGGTCGATTGCCCAAACCATATTCCGGTAGCGCTTCCTGTACAGTTCAGAATGATATTGCCGTTAAACTGGGTGGTTCCTCCACTCTGATAGGCCAGGTAAATAAGGCTGCTGCCGCTGTTGTTGATCGTCAGATCACCCGCGAACACATCCGGGTTGGTACCACCGGTAAGAAAATAGCCCGCTCCGGAACTATTTAAGGAACAGGTTGAATTAAAAGTATTACCTCCTGTAGCCCAATCATTACCCGGGCCTGTCTTGGTAATGGAAGCTGTACCATTACAGGTAAGCCCTTGCATATACACTTCCGATCCCGACATAGTCAGGTTCCCGTTAAATGTAAGTGTAGGACCCGCATAAAGTACAGCTGTTCCCCCCACGGTGAAATTCTGAGCCGTTGCTCCCTGCTGTGTAAAACGCTGGAGGTAAAGATTTCCGGCTGTAAATCCGGACCCTCCGACAGTGATGGTCTTCCCGCCGGTCAGGGTACAGCTTGCAGCAGCTGATTCACTGAAATAAATTCCTGTGCCGGATGTTGAATTAAGAATGATATTGCCATTGAAAGTGGTAGTACCAGCATAGCCCATACGTATATTCGATGAACCTGTATTCAGTAAGGTCACCGTTCCGTTATAGGTACTGTTATTGCCGGCATTGAGTTCAGGAAGAAGGTAATTGCTCCCGTTGTTGGTGAAGCTGACCGTATTGTTATAGGTGTTATTACCGTTTGTTCTCCAGTAGCCGGAACCGCTCAGTGTTACCGAAAGGGGGCCGTTAAAGGTCGCTCCTCCTGTACCACTCACATTTGCAGCACCGGTCTGGTTAATCGTTACAGCCCCGGCATAGGTTCCTCCGTTGATACTGACAGATCCTGCTGTAATGCTGAGGGCAGATGATCCTGTGAAAATACTGGCTGCTGCCAGTGTGACTGTATTTCCAACTCCTGAATTCACCCCCAATGTTCCGTTTGTAACCGTACCTGTATTAAAAGTTAAATTGCCCGTGGCCGTAAATGTAAAGCCCCCCAGATTCAATGTTCCGGAAGTCATGGTGAGGTTTGTACACCCTCCGGATACCCCGTCGTAAACAGGGCCTGTAAGGGTGCTTACAATGATTACATCATCTGCCGCACCGGGAACACCAATGGGTGACCAGTTGGTAGCTGTTGACCAGGTTGAGGTCAGGATCCCATTCCAGGTATATACCACGGCGCCTGCCGGGTTGCTGTATAAAACTATGCAGACAAGGATCATGCATAACCTATACAGGTTAACTGATTTGTGATTCATATACCGGTTAAAATTTAATTAATGAAAACCATTGTTTAAAGCCGGGGGACTTAAAAACAATGCTGAGTGTTTAGTGCTTTGTGCTTGAGTAAGGCTTAATCTGGATAACTTTAGCTAATATGATCTGATATATCCGAAAAAGCAAGAAAATAATATTATTATTCCGGGAGCTCGGTCAAAAAAAGCTCAAAAGCACAACAAAACGGCAGAATGTGCCGACGAAATAAAAAACCTCCCGGGTCTTAAGACCCGGGAGGTTTCCTTTTTGATTAAAAAAATTGCTACTTCTCTATCCTTCGGCTTGAAAGCTTTTGTGTCTTTACTTTACGGAGTTGTTTTTGTAAGGCTTCCACCGAATCAGTAATGGCTTGTTCAAATGTAGCACACTGGTTCTTGGCAAATAAATCCTTACCTGGAGTTTTCAGGCTGATTTCACAGATTTTATTCTCATCTGTATCCGATTTATTCAGTTTCAGGACGATATCACCGGAAGTGATCTGATTATTGATGTGTTCAAGCTTGCCCATTTTTTCTTTCACAAAATCGGTCAGTGCTTGATTGGCTGTAAAATGGAGACTTTGGATTGTAAAGTTCATAGCGTGCAGTATTAAATTGAATAATTCATTTCTACTATAAAGGTACACTTCTTAACGGGTTAAAGATACATTCCCCGGTAAGGTATTGAAATGATATTCATCAGTCAGGTTCTGTTCAGGAATCCGATACTGCAGAAACAGGATTCCGAATGGAGGTTAAGCCGTGTAACAGAGGCATAGCTGACCGGCATTTTAAAGGCATTTTTCAACGGTATTTCCAGAACTTTTGCCAGGATAGCCCTGATAACACCGGCATGACATACAATGGCTATACGCTCCTGATCCTGTTTGAGCTGCTCGTCAAAAAACTGTCCCGCTCTTTCATAAAGCATAGAGAAATTCTCTCCACCGGGAGGTTTTACGGTTACAAAATCCTTCATCCAGGTATTCATTTCACCGGCAGGTATTTCATCCCATCGCCTCAGCTCCCAGTGTCCGAAATCCATTTCCATCAAACGTCTGTCGGTGATCAGGGTGCCGGAAAGCTCTGAAGCCAGGTTTTGACATCGGCTCAGGGGACTTGAATAAACCTTGTCCAGCTTTTCAGGCAAATGAGCACGCAGGCTCTTCAACTCTTCCGGAAATGTATGCTTCACCGCTACATCGCTCTGTCCATAGCAGATTCCCGGGTCAATTTCCGGAGTGGTATGACGAATCAGGTATATTTCCATAGCACGATAAGGCATAGATAAAAAAGGATTTCTGTGCTTTGCTGGGTAGCTCCAAGGCAATCACCCGTATACCCTCCTATCCATTTGACAAAATACCTGCCCAGTAAAATTTTGAGCAGATAGAGGGGAATAATAAGCAGGAAGACCCAGTGATTTTGAAAAAAGAAAAGCGGTGCTATACCAAACAGTCCGGCTATGAACAGATCAGTTAGCCTTGGTTTCTCTGCAACAGGTCTTATCTTGCTTGGATCTTGCTCTGTTCCGGTATCGGGCCGGGCATAGGAATGCGTATAAAGAAAAGTGATGGTAACAAAACGACTCAGGGCATGTGCCGCTATCAGCACCAGGGGAAGTAAGGCAGGGTTAATGGAAACAAGCAATGAAAACTTAAGCAGAAAAACCAGAACAAGGCCCATCACTCCAAAAGCCCCCACACGACTGTCTTTCATAATATCAAGTATCTTTTCCCGGGTCCAGCCACCTCCAAAGCCGTCGCATACATCGGCCAGCCCGTCTTCATGAAAACCTCCTGTCACCAGCACACCACCCAGCATGGAAAGTGTAACAGCAACAGGTGCCGGAAAAACCAATTGAGCCCCATACCATATTCCGGCACAGATACATCCTACCAGCATCCCAACCAGGGGCAGATAACGGGTAGCCTTTGTAAGGTGAAGGGGATCATGATCCACCCATGCCGGACAAGGCAAACGGGTATAAAACATAAGTGCCGTAAAAAATATTTTAATCTCCTGTTTCATTTCAGGCCTTAATCTCATCCTTGTTCGACACACCGGCACTTTCAAAACTGGCCATCTGATTCAGAAAGGTAACAGCGGCCTTTACCAGGGGATAGGCAACAGCAGCACCTGTGCCTTCACCCAGACGCATGCCAAGTCCAAGCAGCGGTTCTGCCTTCAGATAGTTCAGCAAACGTTGGTGACCCTGCTCCCCGCTCTGGTGGCAGAATAAAGCATAGTCTTTAACTGCAGGCTGAAGTGCATGCGCTACCAGGAATGCGGAAGTGCTGATGAAACCGTCAACCAGTATAATCATACCCAGTTCAGCAGCCCTAAGCATGGCGCCGCACATCTGGGCAATCTCAAATCCTCCATAAGCAGCCAGTATGTCGAGAGGATCAGAAAGCGCTGCATGCAGAAGCTGAGCCTGTTCAATCACCCGGATTTTACGATGCCGCCCCGCATCATCCACTCCCGTGCCACTCCCTACACACTGATCAGGAGACAAACCACACAATACACTCATGAGAGCACTGGCAGAAGTGGTATTTCCTATTCCCATTTCTCCGAAGCCAATAATATTGGAACCCTGAGAATGCAGATCGTTCATTACCGCTACCCCGCATTGAAGGGCTTTGGAAACTTCCTGCCTTGTCATTGCAGGTTCTTTCAGAAAACTTTTTGTTCCATAGCCAATTTTAAAGCGGCTGAGCCCTGCCAGACCATTCGGAAAATCATAATTCACTCCGGCATCCACAATATTGATATCGATTCCGTTTTGTTTACAGAATACATTGATGGCGGCTCCTCCTCCCAGAAAATTCATCACCATCTGAAAAGTCACTTCCTGAGGATAAGCACTTACCCCTTCCCGGGCAATGCCATGATCTCCGGCAAAAACAACAATTACAGGTTTTCTCAGCTCAGGCTCCAGTGTTTTCTGAATCAGGCCTATTTGCAAGGCCACAGCTTCAAGCCGTCCCAAAGCACCCAGGGGCTTGGTCTTGAAATTAATTTTATGTTCCAGTGCAGGAACAAGATCACGGGAAACAGGCTCTACCTTAAAACCTGCAAAGGCCTCTTCCGGATAGCAATCAGTACGTTTCACCTGAGTCAGCTCTTTCCTTTTCTCCCACTCCAGAATTTCCAGTTCGGGTTTATCCAGAAATTCATTCACATATCCCAGACATAAATAAGCCACCAGCTGATTCCCCACAGGCGCCCTGAGAATATTTTTCACCTTCTCCGGATCCAGAATGCTTACCCAGCCCAGTCCTACATTCAAAGCCCTTGCCATAAGCCACATGTTTTGTATGGCACAGACTACGCTATAGAGGCCCACTTCCTTCATGCTCGTCTGGCCGAGCACAACTCCCTTAGCAGGTTTATAAAATACGGCAATGTTCAGCGGAGCTTCCAGTATGCCTTCCAGTTTGAGCTTAGTATATTTTTCCGATTTGTCCTGATCAAACAAAACGGAGGCCTTTGTGTTTTCCGAATCGAAACTGTTCCTTACAGCCTCCTTGATACGCTGTTCACGGATAACAATAAATTCCCAGGGCTGGGAATAGCCTACAGAAGGTCCGTGCAGGGCTGCCATCAGAATTTTATCCAGCACCTCTTCCGTAATATCACCCGGCAGGAAACGATTACCCCTTACATCCCTGCGGTGCAGGATAATCTCTTCCAGCAATTGGGCTTCCGCCTTGTTAAACAGTCTTTGTTCCATCCTTAAGAGGTATTAAATCACAAAACCAGAATCCTTTCGTTTTATTGTCCGAATGACATACGGTATTATCCGTTTTTACTTCGAGGGGGCGGTACACTTTCTCACCTGTTGAAAACAATACCGGATGCTTAAACAACGGGCCGTCAAAACAAAAAGTATGAAACTCCCCGTTCTCTCCGCAGGGATCCACTTCGGGAGGAAGGTCCCTGACAAAGGCTGCATCCACCTCTGCTCCCGTCTGCTCTTCGTTCAGCCAGGCATCATTCACACAACAGGTGATGGTTTTGAATTTCAGACTAAAAAACGATTTCATCAGTGCTGCGGTATTCTTTTTCCAAAGCGGAAATACCGTTTTCATGCCAGCCTTATCCATATTTTTTTCACGGTATCTGCGCAGATCCTCCAGAAAGATATCTCCGAAAATCACATACTCTATTCCCTCCTTCTTTAGCCCGAGCAAAATCTTTTCCATGTTTTGTTCATACTCGTCGTTATTCCCTTCCTTCACATACATTTTAATCAGAGGAATACCGATGGCTTCAACCTGCTTCTCCAGCATTTCTTCACGTACACCATGCATGGAAATCCGTTTGAAATTTTCGTTGATGGTAGTAAGCAGATAAGCGACCTCATATTCACCTTCCTGCATGACCTGATACAAGGCCATTGCCGAATCCTTGCCTCCGCTCCAGCAGAAAAGTGCTTTTGTTTTCATAGTTATTCAGAGTAAAGAAACAAGATAATGCCTTGTCTTGTGTCTTCTGTCTTGACTCTTGTGTTTATTTAAGTGTCAATGGTATCCCCGATACCATCAGTGTTGCTTTATCAGCCCGGGCTGCAATATACTGGTTCATCCAGCCTTGCAATTCAGTAAACTTTCTCCCCACTTCGGTATCGGCATGCATACCCATACCCAGTTCATTGGAAACGATAATAAGGAGGCCTTCTTCAAAACGGATCTTGTCAAACTCGGCTTTGGCCAGTTTCAGTGATTCAGCAGCATCGTACTTGGTGTCTGTATAATAATTCGTGAGCCAGAGCGTAACACAATCCATCACGGCCACTTTCCCGTTCAGATCGATATGGCTGATTTGCTTTTCTTCTTCAATGGTTGTCCACCGCTTATCACGCTCCGTGATATGGCGCCTGACACGTTTATTGAAGTCATCATCCCAGATACGCGAAGTGGCAATATATAGTGGAGTATCGGAATGCTGCAGAGCCAGTTGCTGAGCATAGCTGCTTTTACCCGAACGTTCTCCTCCTGTGATATACCAGATCATCGTGTAAGCCCCCGTTCAGCATATTTGTCATTTACTGTTTTCTCAAGGCAGGCCGGACAGAGGCATCCCCGTTCCGGATCAAGGGGCATGATATTGGGGAGGGTGTTGCACCAGCAATCGCTCGTAAAACAGGAAAAGCCTGTGCCACACTGTGCACAGGCTTTTGTTCTTTCTATCTTAAGGCCATTCTCTTTCTGAGTATGCAGTTCCGACATGGGCCTTTGTTAAAACGAATTATTACTTATGGAGCGTCAGCACAGGAAACCTGCGTTGTGCAAGTTCGAACAATCCGAAAAATGCAGCGCTGTAAATAAGATCGCTGATAAGTGTAGCCCTCAGAAAAGGAACTCCGGCTGCATAGCAGGTCACAAGTCCTGCAGCACTATGCGGATACATTCCACCGGCCCAGCATCCGAAATTGGATACAATAAAAAAGATTGCCGATCCGGCAATACTTGCTCCCATCAGGTTTAGGGGTTTCACACGGTTACTGAGTGTCATTCCTATCAGGACCATCAGGATATAACTTCCATACTGCCAGTAAAAACCGGGATAGAATAATGTCCAGTGTCCGAGGGAGAAATAATCAATGAACAAATCCCCAACCCATACAGCCAGGAGTGGCACTATAAATTTGCTGAGCTTGCCGGAGAAATAGCATCCGCTGAATAATGCCAGCGCATCGATAGGCGAAAAATTGGAAGGATGTCCAAGCAAAGGTGGCAGGGAAATACGGGTAAGTGTAGCAAGACTTACGATACCTGCCAGTACTCCGAAGCGCAAATTAACTTTTTGTTGTTGTGTCATGTTATAGTATTTAATTGGTACGATCAGAATGAAAACCTCATATTCAGATAAAAAGTCCGGCCCCGTGTTGTATAGCCGTAAATTTCGTAATATTTTTCATCAAACAAATTCTCAATCCGTATTCCTGCCGATAATCCCCGGCAGATACGGTAAGTACCTGCCAGATCTACCAGTGTATAATCGCCCATACCCCTTGTACTTTGTGCCCCATAAGGCCCCAGAGTCGAATTGTAATATACATCGGTACGAGGCCCTACATACCTGACATCACCTTGGAGGTAAAACCTCCTGCAGGGCTTCCAGGATGCACTGATATTGGCTGTTGAAGGGCGTCTTACCAAACCATACGTTGTTACCTTATTGTTCAGGAAAGCCCCGTTTTCAAAGAGCTGTACCTGGCTACCCTGTATATGTGCCGGATTGATACTTGCCGGATCATAATCAAGTTTTCCGTTCACCAGACTTATATTCGCACTTACAAAGAACGTTTCATTCACTTTAGAACTTACACCCACTTCCACCCCCTGGTTGGTTTGCCTTCCTATATTCAGATAGGTATCCCCCCGGTAATCCAGATAGGTGAGTGAATCTGCCGGTTTGTTCTTCTTCCAAAGATAAACATAATCTATCGTGTTGTCGACCACGGTTTTGAAAAAGGATACATGAATCCGTACATGTTCATTCACGTTTTGTTTGAATCCGAATTCCATGGAATTAGATGTTTCTGCCTGCAGGGTAGCATTCCCCCGGGTTATATGAGAGCCCGGATCTACATCGGCATCATATAGCTGGTATAAACTGGGGGCATTGAAACCTGTGGCAAAAGATGCAAAAAGAAGACCTTTGTTACCCACCTTTACCGAAGGATTGATTTCATAGGTGAGGTTATTTCCGAACAGTTCATGCTGTGTATTGCGTATGCCAAGTCCCAGTGAAACCTTATTCCAGGATGGCTTGAACAAGCTTCCGTCCAGATCGGCATGGGCAAAAAAGCTATAGGTATTGACACTGATATGCAGAGAATCCAGATTGATATGGTAATCTGATCTTCCGAAAGCAGTGTATAAATCCGAATAATCCATACTCATTTTTTCATTGTACGTGGTCAGGCCCAGCACCGCATTCAGACCTTTGACACGGTAATTAACCTGGAGCTCATTCGTAGCTGTACTTCCGGTATAGGTTCCTTTGGAATAATTATGATTGTAATTGCCAAGGGTATCGACAACAGAAGAATCGTTTGTTGTGACCCGCTTCAGACTGGTCATACCGCCTATATAACTCAGGCTGAATGCAGGATTCACCTTATATGACGCTCCCCAGCTGAGGAGATTCCGGTTAAAACGGGTTACATAGGCAGGATTATCGCTGAAAGCCCCGTTGTCGATATTCACTTTCTGATCTGTTCTTTTAAACGATGCAAAGGCATCCAGTTTTCCTTTGCGGTAACCGGCTTTAATGACCTCGTCGGTCTTGGTAAAAGGGTTACGGGTACGGTGCATATGCATATAGTCTTTTGTACTGGTAGCCGTATCTACCGTTGCATCCAGCCCGTTGGTTCCTGAATTGAAGATTTCCGCCCTCACATAAAAACCATCTCTGCGGTTATAACTTAACCCCAGATGCTGTGTCGACATGAGTGTGTTTTTCTTCGCCAGGTCAGGGTTCTTCTGATCCATGCCACCTGTTACACCTCCATCTATATGAATACCCGGACTGTCATTCTTCTTTGTAATGATATTGATTACTCCTCCGATAGCCGATGAACCATACATGGTACTTTGTGCACCGCGTACTATTTCTATACGTTCAATATTCAGCAGGGAGAGTTCTGAAAAATCAATGGAATTATCAGCCGTGGAAGGATCCGTCATCCGGATTCCGTCAATCATGATAGCTGTTTGATTTCCATTGGACCCTCTCATAAAAATTCCCTGGAGCTGGCCCGGGCTCTGACCTGTGCCGGTAATATAAATCCCTTCTTCTCTTGAAAGTAGTTCAGCAAGGGTATTCACCCCTGAATTGCGGATCTGTTCAGCCGAAATGATTATTATACTTCTGCCTACACTGTCAGGGTTTTGTTCCGACCGTGTTGCAGAAATGACCACTTCCCTGATCTTCCGTACCTGGGAGCTGTCTCTTCCGGAATCCTGAGCAAGTAGTGATGAACCGGCAAGCAATACGATTGCCACCATAAAAACGCAATTTCCCCTTTTCATTTTTGTTTAATTAATTTGGTGAAGGGGGCAAAAGAGATCGGAAGAAGAACCCGGAGGATCTGTTCCATTCTTAGCTTTTTACCCGAAGCATTGTTTGAACAGGTGTTCCTGGCAGGTCTTCTGACTTACTCCCTTTCTGATACCTTCCCATTCCGGTGGGCCGGAACAGTGGTGTATTCTTCAGAAAGAATAAAGAGCTTACAGCAGCGGGAACTGTTTCCGACTTTCACGGGATTCCCTTTTAATCCGTTACGCTTTTTACAGCGGTACAGAACCAATAACGGGGCGAAGATAAAAAGAATTTAGTAGCAATAACTTTTTCTTTTATATCAATACCTGATTTTAATCATTTTTTTCTGGTTTCGTTTTTGCGTTTTTTTTACATTTGCTCAGCTTATTTCTTTTATATTGTTTCTTTTTTAATACTTAATTGAAAATTATTTAGAATATCCTAGCTGTTACCTGCGGGCTGCTCCCCTTGTTTTAAGGGGAGCTGTCACGAGCAAAGCGAGTGACTGAGGGGTAACAAGCAACCCCTCCTTGAAACAAGGAGGGATATATAAACCACCCCGTAACCACCCCGTAACCACCCCGTCACGACTACGTCGTGACACCCCTCCTTGAAACAAGGAGGGGAGCGGCATACTATACCTATTAAACTATTTGAAGGCAATGACTAAGCGAATTAATAACCTCAAAAAAGTAAAGAGCTTCCGGAAGCACCTAAGATCAAATCTTACTCCACCTGAAGCCTTTCTGTGGAACTATCTCAAGAAAAGTCAAATCGAAGGAAAAAAATTCAGAAGACAACATAGTATAGGTCCATATGTTCTTGATTTTTATTGCCCCGAAGAAAAACTTGCTATCGAACTGGACGGTCACCATCACTTCACAGAAGATGGAATAAATTATGATGAAAAAAGGACCAGATATCTGAATGGTTTTGGTGTGAAAGTACTTAGATTTGAAAACAAAGTCGTTTTTGAATTTACAGAAAGGGTACTAGATGAGATAAGGAATAATCTTCTGACCATCCCTTCCTAACAGGCTACTGCTACCTAGCGGCTGCTCCCCTTGTTTCAAGGGGAGCAGTCAAGACCAAAGGTCTTGACTGAGGGGTTTTGGTCTCCTCTTCCTTGAAACAAGGAGGAAAATGTAAACCACCCCCGACTGGCGTCGGGAGACCCCTCCTTGAAACAAGGAGGGGAACGGCATACTACAAACCATTTAATTGATTCCCTACCTTTGCTGATCTGATCAGCACTATGTCGTTAGGAAGCCCCAAGTATTTATTTATCATTGCTTTATTCGCATGCTTTTTATTCCCTGCTGCCACTAAAGCCCAGTATTCCCTGAACATACTGGTAAAGGATGCAAAAACAGGTGACGCATTAGCAGGAGCGGCTGTACAGATTCCATCCCTGCATCAGGGTGCTGTGAGTGATAAGAACGGGAGTGTTTCCCTGAACCTCCCCGACAGTATTTGTACGCTCCTTATCACCTATACCGGTTATAAAAACCTCAGCAGGGTGGTGAAACTTGTTGCCTCAACCCCTATCCTGATTACTGTGACAATGGAGAAAAAAGAGGAAGAACTGGAAACTGTCATCATCTCCTCTGTACGTACCAACAACCGTATTGAAGATATCCCTGTACGGGTTGAAGTGCTGGGCTCGGAAGAAGTCAATGAAGAACTGGTGATGAAACCATCCAATATCACTAAACTTCTGGGCGAAACTTCCGGTATCCTGACCCAGCAAACTTCTCCTGTTTCCGGCACTACAAGCTTCCGCCTCCTCGGATTGCCGGGCACCTATACCCAGCTGCTGAAAGACGGTCTGCCGCTATACTCCGGCTTCTCTTCCGGTCTCAGCCTGCTCCAGATCCCTCCCCTCGACCTGAAGCAGGTTGAAATAATAAAAGGCAGTTCCAATGCCCTTTATGGTGGCAATGCAGTAGCAGGTATAGTGAACCTCCTCTCCAAAACCCCTGGCGACTCAAATGAATTTACAATACTACTGAACCAGACTCACCTTCTGGGAAGTGATGTAAGCGCTTTCTTTTCCGGAAAAGGCAAACACATGGGTACAACCATCCTCGCCAGCGCCAGCAACCAGCAAGCCATTGGTGATCCGTTCACAGTTATACCCCTGGCACATCAGCTGCATATCAATCCTAAATTGTTCTGTTATTTCAACCCTGCTACCACCCTCATCGCTTCCGTCAGCGCTTCGTATGATGAACGTACCGGAGGAGACCGGATTGCCGTTACCCAAAACCCTGACTCGGCTCATCCTTATTTTGAAAAACATATCAGCACCCGCCTCTCTTCTTCCCTGGTGTTTGAACATACAACTGAAAAAGGAAACAGACTGGACATAAAAACAAGTATGACCCATTTTGACCGCAGCATTGCCAGTCCGGGTTATGCCTTCAGCGGCACCCAGACTGCTTCCTATTCTGAAGTTTCCTACCTCAGCAACTTGAAAAAACATAAACTCGTCAGCGGAGCGACACTCATTTCAGATCAGTTTACCGATCAGAACCATCCTGCGTTATATGCTTTCGATTATACCTATTTATGCGGTGGCCTGTTTGTACAGGATGACTGGACCCTTGGTAAAAAACTAATTCTTCAAAGCGGAATAAGAGCGGATGAACATTCGGTGTACGGATCCTTTGTATTACCCAAGCTATCGTTTGTTTATAAAGTCAATCCAAGCCTCTATATCCGGGCAGGAGCCGGAACAGGTTATAAAGCCCCGACTGTATTTACCGACCTGGCCGAAAGCATGCTGTACCGTCGTGTCTATGCCTTACCTGCAGGCCTGGATGCGGAACGCTCGGGAGGATACAATGCCGATATCAATTACAAACATATATTAGGCGATGAAGCAAGCATCACTGTTAACCAGGCTTTCTATTATACACTGATACAACGAGCACTCATCCCCCGTGCCGACTCCCTCTCAAAAGGTATTCTTGTTTATACCAATGCCCCTGCCGGTATTGAAAGCCGTTGCTCGGAAACAAACCTCAGGCTGAAAGCCAACGAACTGGAATTCTATTGCGGATATACCTATACCGAAGCACTGAAAAAATATGATCAGGACAACCAGGTGGAATTCACACCCCGGCACAGACTGGTTTTAACCCTGGTATATGGTAAGGAACACAGCTGGAGAGTTGGACTAGAAGAATTCTATACCGGTACACAATACCTGGGCGACCGCTCATTGGGCCATGACTTCTGGATAAGCGGTGCTATTGCCGAAAAGACATTCAAGCATGTTACATTAGTAGTGAATGCGGAAAATATTTTCAATGTCAGACAAAGCCAGTTTGGTGCAGTGGTGCTGGGGCCTGTTACCAACCCCGTTTTCCGTGATGTATATGCACCTCTGGAAGGGTTTGTGGGGAATATTGCGGTGAAGATTCGTTTGTAAATTTGCTTTGTTCTTTTTTTCTTGATAAAAAAAGAACAAAAAAAAATAAAGACCAAAAGAAAAAATCCATTACCCTTCTTCATAATATGGATAGCTTATGAAAAGATACGTCTTTTTAATATAAGGGAGTTTGAAAGTAGTAGCAGATACTCTGTTCGCGAGAATAAACGTTATGGTCGCAGGAACAAACACTCTGTTCGCGGGAATAAACGTTATGGTCGCGAGAACAAACACTCTGTTCGCGGGAACAAACGTTATGGTCGCGGGAACAAACACTAGGATCGCGGGAACAGAAGATAAGTGCTTAAT
Organism: Bacteroidia bacterium; assembly: GCA_044448685.1. Taxonomy (GTDB): domain Bacteria; phylum Bacteroidota; class Bacteroidia; order Palsa-965; family Palsa-965; genus Palsa-965. The sequence continues at coordinate 43,554 of JBIOHC010000017.1, read as the reverse complement.
TCAATGCTTCATCAGATAAAAACAGGCTTCGAGAATGGCAGCCACAGCAAGTAGGGAGAGAATAGCGATAATCCAGGTAGTTCTTTTCATGTTTTGTTTGACAGAAAGTTAAGTTCCTTTTCCACAAACCTTTTCCAATTTCCCGGAAATTTACCGTATTCCCAAGTGAAAAGCAAATAGAGGCTGTCTTATAAGGTCTATTTTTCACAATTATATCTCGACTACGCTCGATATGACATAGCCAAAAATACAAAATGTCAGGTCGAGCGAAGCCGAGACCATCTTATGTGACAGCCTCCAGCATTTAATATTCCGTAAATTTGCTTCTTTACAGCTATGAAAACATTCCCGCTTACCATCATGCTCCTGATCATAGCAATTGTATTGCTCATTGATCTGTATGTTTACCAGGCTGTTAAGGCACTTACAGCCCGCATGCGCTCTGCAAGGGGCCGTAAAATCATACGCATTTCCTACTGGGTGTTTAATATCGGTCTTATTGCTGCCCTGGTAATCGGTTTCGGAGCAATGGATAAGAGCAAGGCTCCTTCCATAATCCTCATGCGCCTGCTTGGTTTCTTCTGGACTATGCTGGTACCCAAGCTCATATTGTGCATTATACTCCTGGCCGAAGATGCTTACCGACTCATCAAAGGTATTTTTACCTATCTCTTTCATAAAATGGTGCCCCCTTCCAACCCCGAGGGAGTCATCTATTTTCCCGGGCGCAGAAAATTTGTAAGTCAGCTCGCGTTGGGTATTGCTTCCATCCCTTTTGCAGGGGTGTTACATGGACTCTTTATAGGGAAATACAAATACACCGTTCACCGGGAAACAATTTACTTTCCAGATCTTCCTCCGGCATTCGACGGTTTTACCATCACTCAGATTTCGGATATTCATTCCGGCAGTTTCGACAGTGTGGATGGGGTTAAAAAAGGGATTGATATGGTGAATGCCAATCCTTCCGACCTGTTTGTCTTCACCGGAGACCTGGTCAATAATTTCGAATATGAAATCCTGCCCTGGATAGATCTTTTCAAAACATTTAAAGCTCCTCACGGGCAATATTCTATCCTCGGTAATCACGACTATGGTGATTACAGCCACTGGCCCACCGATGAAAAGAAAAAGGAAAACCATGACCGCCTTATAGCCCACCATCAAACACTGGGCTATACACTCATGCGGAATGAACATACCTATATTGAAAAAGACGGACAACGTATTGCCCTCATCGGTGTGGAAAACTGGGGACTCGGTTTTAAACAGCAAGGCGACCTGCACAAGGCTCTTGAAGGAGTGGATGAAAAGGATTTCAAAATATTACTCTCTCATGATCCTTCACATTGGGATGCCGAAGTGAAAAAGACCAGTAAACATATCCACCTGACCCTTGCAGGACATACACATGGAATGCAGTTCGGAATAGAGATTCCCGGTTTCAAATGGAGCCCCATACAAATGCGCTACCCTAAATGGGCCGGCTTGTATGAGGAAGGCGGAAAATACCTCTATGTAAACCGTGGCTTCGGCTTCATAGGCTTTCCGGGAAGAGTGGGGATATGGCCGGAGGTGACGGTGATTACTTTGAAGCGGAGTGCATAAATAATAAAACCGATATCCGGATAGATTCGAAATATCTCTTTAAGGGAACTTGTCATTCTGAGCGGCCTTGGGGGGTGGCTTTTGGGAAGCAGAGCCGGGGAATCTCCTTGGTATATCCATTAAGTGCTACCTCGAGGAGATTCTTCGGCAGCGCCACCACACAATCCTACCCCAGTGCGCCTCAGAATGACAAGGTGATGACAGCGCCATTCCGCCCCAATGTGGCTCTGAATGACAAGCTCTGTTTGCTAAAGAATCAAGCGTTTGCATTTCATCCTTAAGGAATGACTTCTGCCCCTTCGGGGACACAGTCTGTCCTTAAAGGAATTATGATTATCCTTTAAAGGAAAGTAGTTATCCGTAAAGGGATATGCTCTGTTCTTAAAGGGAAAGTATCTATCCTTAAAAAGAGAGTGATTGTCCTTAAAGGGAGAGTGATTGTCCTTAAAGGGAGAATATCAATCCTTAAACGGATAGTGATTATCCTTAAAGGGAAAGTATCTGTCCTTAAAAGGAGAGTGATTGTCCTTAAAAGGATATCACCAATCCTTAAAGGAACATTGACTGTCCTTAAAAGGATCATGTATGTCCTTGAAAGGAATGTGACTATCCTTAAAGGGATAACGAATGTCCTTGATGGGATAGTGTCCTTCCCCAAAGGGAAAGCAAGTATGCATGAAAAGGCTTGCTTTTATACTGTTCTAAAAGACCCCATCCCTTAAAGGGAAATAGTTATCTTTATTGTAAACACGTTTAATTCCGGTGATGAATCGAGTATGTGCATTCTACTGAAAACTTCTTTTTTTCTCAGGGCCCTCATCTTTTGTTATTTGATTGTCTTTTTCATGCCCTTAAATCTTCATGCTCAATATGGAGATGAAGATGTACTTGTTACAGAGCCTCAATTTGGTCATCACAATGCAAGAAACGATTCAAGTTCTTCTTCCCACTTTTCTAAAGTGAATGCTTATTTGGGAATTGGGGGTAGCTTTAATACGGGTGATTTCCTAATACCCAACAGGAAAGATCTCTCCTTATATTTAGGAGGGTACCCATACTCTGAGCGTCCGGTTAGTGTCAGCGAATATCCTTTTTTTGATGTTAATATTGGTTTAAATCGCAAGCTTGGACAATTGGGCCGAACTACTTTTTTCTTTGGTCCTGAATTAGATATTCTCTCGTACAAAGGTAGTGTATATGGATACTACGAAAGTAGCATGAATGGGGCAGGTGTTTTTATAAACTCTACTACATCGGAACAATGGGATTATACTTTTACGGAATTATTTTTTCGTATTCCAATTACAGCTAATTACCGGATAACAAAACTATTTGGAAATTATTTCGGGATAAAACTCGGTATTGATGCAAGCATTGTTTTAACGGAATTTCATACAGGGTATCTCAGCGAGAATTTTCAAATGATCCCAACCTCGTTTGCAGCAGCCGGCTTGATATACATGGCAAACGAAAAAGGAGACGGGAAAGTTACCAAAGCACATACGGAGACTATAGAATTGGACTGCAACAGCATGCTTACAACAGGAGGCAGCAATGGAAGACGTTTTATTTCAATAGGATTAAAATTTGGATATGGATTTAACTGATAGTTGCAATCCCTTTCATTTCACAAAAACTGAATGAGTCCATCCGGCGCCGAGAAAACCTAAACCCTCAACCCAATCACCATAATATCATCCACCTGCTCATACATACCGCCTGCAGGATTCGGGAATGCCTTCCATTCTTCTATACGGTTGTCAAGCATGATTTTTTGTTCCTTCATGGGGCGGCTCTGCATGCTTAAAAGGCATTCCTTGAATTGGCTGATCTTGAATTTCTTTCCTCTGGGTCCTCCGAACTGATCTGTAAAGCCATCTGTAAAAAGATAGATGCAATCACCTGTCTGTAAGTCGAAGGAGGTATTGGTAAAAGGCTTTTTCAGCTCGTCGCTGTCAGAGCCTATAGGTTGCTTGTCTCCCTTCAGCTCGATGAGCTCATGCTTACGGATAACGAATACGGGGTTATTCGCGCCGGCGAACTGCATTTTCTTGTTTTCAAGATCAATGGCCACCAACGTCATATCCATACCATCGCGTATGGAGTTGTCGCCCACTTCTCTCCGAAGTGTTCTTCGCAGTTCTCTGTTCAGATAGTTAAGCGCTTCGGCCGGACTGTTGACATCAGGGTCCGTAATAGTCTGGTTGAGCAGTGTGGAACCTACCAGACTCATGAATGCTCCGGGAACTCCGTGCCCTGTACAATCTACGGCAGCAAGGATAACCAGCCTGTTCTGTACAGGCGCATCAGGTTTAGTGGTAACAACGGTAGAGAACCAGTAAAAATCTCCGCTTACAATATCTTTTGGTTTATAGAGAATGAAATGATCGCTCAAATGACGTGCTATTTCCTGCTCCGTAGGCAGAATAGCCGTCTGAATCCGGCGTGCATAATTGATACTGTCGGTGATATCCTTATTCTTGGTTTTGATGATTTCCTGCTGCTCGCTGATTTCCTTTTGGAGCCGTAACCTTTCAGTGATATCCCGGGCATAGATGACAATGGCCGGCCGGCCGGCAAAAGGTGCCACCTTGGCGCTGCATTCCACAGGCACCTGTGCTCCTGATGCGGTTACAAAAGGAATATCACTGAATATAAGTCCTTTCTGTTCCCATACATCGGCAACGACCTGTGAGCTGCGTTGCATCAGGGAAGGAGGCTGGAGGTCAAAAAGGGTTTTGCTTTCCAGCTCCGCCTTTGTATATCCAAGCATTGCACAGGCGCTCGGATTACACTGATGCACTTTCCCATCCACTATATCAATGACCATCATGGCATCATTGGCTTGTTCTATAATGCTTTCATAATTGATCTTTTCTTTCTCGGCTTTGTCGAAGCGGGCATTTTGTTGTTTCAGCTTCATCCCTGCATGCCAGCCCAGCAATGCTGTAATAAGCAATGCACTGATAAAAATTACGGAGATGAAATAGATCATGCTATCAGCTTAAACCGTCAATGATTGGGAAAATAGTACGGGGATCCAGAAACTCCCCTACCTTGTCAGGCCTCGATACATAACGCACAATACCTTTCTTATCAATCAGAAAGGAAGCCGGCAAAGGTATCCCTTCTTCATATTTCTCGGCAAAATCATTGTCGTATTTGTTCAGTTGCACACCATACACCATCGCTGTCTTCTGGCGCTCATCACTCAGCACTTTAAAATCCAGTCCCAGTTTCTCCACCATCTCCCTGTTCACTCCGACAGGATCAGGGCCAATAGCCATCGCAAAAATATTCTTTGTCCGGAACCGTGCTGCTTCTTTCTGATACGTACGCAACATCATATGACAGCCCGGACACCAGTCGCCCCGCACAAATACCAGCAGCAAATGACGTTCATTCCGGAAAGAAGAAAGCTCGGTCATAGCACCCTCCTGATCCGGCAAGGTGAAATCAGGTGCTTCTGCCCCTATTGCAATCCGGTAACCACCTTTTGTAAAACTGAGGAGCTGCATCTTATCTTTCAGGATACCCATTGCCATGATGCCCTGAAACACAAAAAACGGAACCGGAACAGCCCAGGCCATCCATCCGTGAGGGAAGGCCAGATTACCTCCTATCCAGACACCCACTGCAAGAACCAGGAATAAAGGTTCTAACCAGGTATGTTGGGTATAACCTACATAGCGGAAGAAAAGCATACGCCCGATAACACCGGTAGTGCAGAAGAGTAGAGCCAGTGTGACAACCGGAAAGGTTATGGAATCGCAGGCCAGCCCGCTTACCAGGGCAGCCAGATAAGCCATTACAAACTGATAAGGGGATGTATATGCGCTTACCTCTTTCATGGTCATGAAAAAGGCTGCAATACCGAACACGGCTCCTGCCTCCGGATATATGGATGGCCACAGGGCCAAACCGGCGGCAACGCAAATGGCCGACACAGAAGTCCAGATATGAATGGTGGGGTAGCCGCTTGCTGATTTCATTCTTTATCGGCTGTGTATCTGTATGGGAGTGGTGACTGTAGCTGAGTTGCTCAGATACTTTTTCTTCAGTTCTTCGGAATGGCCTTCTGCAATTTTTTTATAAATAGAACCATTCGTCTTCATCATGGGCGTTTTTCCAAAAAGACTCAATGTGGTGAAAAGCCGTGCAGCATAATAATACGGGATGGTATCTTCCAGCCTCCGGTTAGGTCCGTCATGCAGCAAAAGAATACCTGCATTGAATGTGTCTTCATCACTGTGCAGGGAATCAGCGGCCATAAGTTCACGTGTACGCTTCAAACGGCTCTCATCGCGGAGCATCCATGTTGCGACTTTCTTGTTCTTTGGAAAAAAGGTGGCACGGATCAGTGTCTGTCTCCGGTCCTTCTGATCCGTATGAATCATATAACGCAACTCTTCCGAAGCGCTTAATAGCAGAACAGGTACAGGAGTTGTTTTCAGAAAAGAATTACGGCAGCCTGAAGCCAAAAACAGGAATAAACACATACTGATTGTCAGATGGCCGATTATGCGCCCCCTGTTCTTTGTTTGACCGGACATAGTTTTGAGCGCTGGAAGGACTAAGTTAATAATTATTTTAATTCTTGTACCGGCCTGTCCTTGCCCGTATGTGTATTTTTGGACCATGAAATATGCAGCCATCATTTTTGATCTGGGAGGGGTTCTCTTCGACATACGTTATCAGAATACAGCAGATGCTTTCAGAGCATTGGGACTGCATGACTTTGATGCAATCTATTCCCAGGCCCGGCAAGACGGACTGTTTGATGATTTTGAAACAGGGCATTCCTCCGCCCCGGATTTCAGAATGAGGCTGAGACGCTGGATTGGCCCCGAAGTAAGCGATGCTGCTATTGACACAGCCTGGAATGCCATGCTGCTTGGCATGCGTCCGGATAAAATTGAACTGCTCCTTTCTCTCAAAGGCAAATACCGGCTCTTTCTTCTGAGCAATACAAATGAAATTCATCTGCAGGCTGTCTTTCGTATGATGAATGCACAATTCGGATTTCAGGATCTTGCACAGTTCATGGATCACCAGTATTTCTCCTGCCGTATTGGAATGCGGAAACCGGATGCCGGAATTTTTGAACTCGTTTTGAAAGAGCAAGGCCTCCTACCGGCTGAAACCCTTTTTATAGATGATTCTATTCAACATGTGGAAGGGGCTAAAAAAACGGGTATACAAGGGTATCATTTACAACCCGGGCAAAGCATCCAATCTCTGCTGAATCAATTCATATCTGTTTAGATTAAGACAACAATTAGCTGAATAACAACACATTACACGCAACAACCTTCCCTTTGGGCTCCGTTTTCAAGCCCTGAAACATGACAATAGTCAGGCATGGGTTCTGAAAAGTTTCATGAATTGCCCAGAACTTTTCAACAATCTCCTCGTATAAATACCAGGACTTACCACAGCTCACCGATATTTTCTTAGTCGTTTACACATCAGATTAACCTTTACGGCGAAATGAAGGACCGTAAAGGGGATACTAAACCGATGACCGATGAAAATCTTTACCCTCCTTATTGTTTTCTTCCTAAGCTCTGTTTTCTGTGAAGCACAGGACCCGGTTTCAGGAAGAAGTATGCTCTTCTCAACCGATGTGATTGTTCACACTAAGGCTTCCGAAAATCAGCGCCATCCAAAGATTGCCTCAGCCTTCAATGGCTGGCTTTATGCAGCCAATACAATCAATGACACCAGTTCCAAAAAAGGAGGGATATACCTGAGCATTTCAAAAGACAACGGAGCCACCTGGAATAAACTGGCGACCTACCAATTCTCCAATTCTTTTTATCAGTTTACAGATGTTGCTGTTGCAGGACCGGATACTGCACATCTTGGAGTATTCCTTGCCGGCACCTTACACAATACACTGAACGGAACCAACTCATTATATATTGACAAGTTCGACGGACGGAACGGAAATCTTTTAAATGGTCAGGTCTTTGCGCGCAACCTCGGTACGCTGTCAGTAACCGATATGGCCGTTTCAACAGATAATCAGTTTCCTTCCTCTTACAGTGCTCCGTACGGCATATCCATTGTTTATGGCCTGCACGGAGGGACGGAAGATTCCCTGCTCTATGCTTCTTCAACGGATGGTGGACTGACCTTTGAGGTTCAGAACACCATTGCTCACAGCACTCACGCATTCCGTAAGGTAGCGCTGGCTTATGGCAAGAGTCCTGCAATTCCCGGAGGAGCCTATTTTGTAAGCTGGGAAGTTTTACAAAACACAGCGAGCACACTGGGTCATATTTATCTTGCACATACCCATACCGATATTACTGCCGGCTGGGGCAATCCTGTTTGCCTGGATTCTCTTTCGAGCGCACTTAACAATCTCTGCCGTTATCCGTCCTTGTCCTGTCAGCAAAGCACCACGAATAATGATGCCGGCGATATTTCCGTGATTGTTTCTTTTGAAAAAGCTTCTGGCGGCAATATGAATAATATGGATATTGCAGGCTGTGCTACAAAAAGAGGTGTGAGCGCCAACCTTTGGGTACCGTTTATAGAGGCCGGCAGCCCGGAAAATGATCTGGAACCATCTCTTGCTTATAATACGGGAACAAATCACTTTTTGATTACCTATTTCGACTCGACCAACGGAAGGATCGGCATGGCGGCTCAGGACATGAATCTGTCCAGCCTCTCTTCCTGGAACTACCTCACCACTCAGCTCAATGATCAGCGTTCCAACCTGAAAGCTCCCTGGCCTGTGGTAGGAATAAATCTTCAGTTGCAGCAGCCCTGTTGTTTATGGGTGAGTGAGAACCCCGGCAATCAGAATGGAATTGTATTGTTTGATGCTGAATATGCCGGTGTGGCAACCGCAGTTGTGAATGTCGCTCCCTCCGAAAACAGGATTGGAAATCTGTATCCTAACCCTGCCTCCGGAAGAATTACACTTCCGTTGACCTTGCAGGAATCACAGAAACTGTATATGGTTATCTATGATATGCTCGGTAATATTGTCAGGGAACAGGAAATTCCGATGATGGCTGCCGGTAACCAGACAGCTACGATGGATATCAGTGAACTGGAGAACGGTATTTATTTCTGTCATGCTGAAACAGAAGGAATGAAACGTATCATACGCTTCGCAGTACAGCACTGATCTTAGTGCTTCCCCTTATCCATACATAATTCGATCAGCACTCCGTTGCAGTCTTTGGGGTGCACAAAACAAATCAGCTTATTATCGGCCCCTTCTTTGGGCTCTTTATTCAAAAGGGTGAAGCCTTCTTTTTCCAGCCTCTTCATCTCTGAATAGATATCATCCACTTCAAAAGCGAGATGATGAATACCCTCTCCTTTTTTTTCTATAAACTTCGCGATGGGACTGTCAGCCCTGCTGGCTTCCAGGAGTTCTATCTTGCCGGTACCGGTTTGAAAAAAAGAAGTCACGACCCCTTCTCCTTCCACAGCTTCCGACTTGTAAGGTGCTACACCAAGCAGTTTTTCGAAAAGCGGGTTCGATACCCCCAGGTCTTTAACTGCAATACCTATATGTTCTAGTTTTTTCATGGAACAGGTTCTTAAAAACAAAAGTCCCGATTTAGATCGGGACTTTGTACGAAATGAAGGTCTTTTATTTTTTCAGGAATTCATCGGTGCTATTGTCATAGTTCAGGAAGTAACCGCCTTTTGGCAGGCTCTTACAATCTATGCTGGCACCGTATCCTTTCTTAACCAGGTTACCATACTGGTCGAATATTTCAAACATAGTTTCTCCACCCTGGAAGGTGATCTCTGTGCTGACCCTTTTCGGAGCCCAGGTAGGCTTGACTGTGGTCGATGTCACTTTTACTTCTTTGGAATAACGGGGGGTTCCTGAATAGTCAAGCTGTTTCAGGCGGAATTTGTTTTCACCGGAATGCAGGGATGTTTTGAAAGAGTAGTCGTTCGGACCATTGGTACCCAAACCATCCACCTCACCTACCTTCACCCATTTGCTCCAGCGATACTGTTCGATAACAAAAGCCAGTTTACCGCTTTCACCCTTGGTGGTGAATTTAATGGTTCCATCCCCGGCAATATCCATTTTTTGTACTTCATAAGTGCTCTTAGGCTTCAGCACTTCCGGATTCAGAACCTTAGGCTTGCCCTGACAATCTCCTTTATATTTAATCTTCACCTCAACCGGGTCACCCAGTTTAAGCTGAAAATTTTTCAGATCTATTTCAAAAGCACTGGATGCAATCTCGTCTGTTGTTACATTTCCGTTCACGGAAACTTCGGTAACACAGAATCCAACTCCTGCATTACCAAAAGGATTTTGTACATACAGATTCTTGCCCTGGTAATTTCCATCCAGTACAAGCACAACCTGTGCATACAAAGGCGATAAACCCAGCACAAAAATAAATCCTAAAATGAAATGCTTTTTCATTGTTTTTTCAGACGGCCGATATATCGTTCCCACTTTTTCTGCTGGCAATATTAAAACCTTATTTCAGAAATTCAAAATAAATAGGCATTATTTTGTGTTTTTATTCCAAATAAGAGAAAGATTGCCGGATCAGACAGGAAATATACCTAAATATTCTCATATCAAACTATTTCTTGCATAATCATACAAAAATAGCATGCAGGGAAAGGACAAAAATATTCTATTCATACCTTTACAATGGGCGGAGATCACTGTTGATACGGAATATATTTTGCTATTTCTGAAAGAAAACCTATCCTTGCAGTTGTTTTCTTAGTATTTTCGTAACAATTTAAGTACTTTGTATATGAATTACCCATCCGGTATGTATAAACTACCCCTGTTTTTTGTTTTTGCTGCAACACTTGTGCTTTCATCCTGTTCCGGAAACAAACCCAAGGATGTTAAACAGGATAAGGTTGAACGCGCCGGCAAAGGCGGAAGAGTGTATGGGGGCTGTTTTCGCTTTGGAATGACGGAAGATTACCAGACCCTTTATCCTGTTAAAATAACGGATGCTGCCTCTGCCCGTATCGCTTCCCAGGTATATGAAGGCCTTGTAAAATTCAACACATCCGATCTTAGTTTGATTCCCGGTCTCGCTGAAAAGTGGGATGTGAATTCCGATGGAACCATATATACTTTTCATCTGCATAAAGGGGTTAAGTTCCAGGATGATGCTTGTTTTCAGGGCGGAAAAGGAAGGGAGCTCAAGGCCGAAGATGTGAAATACTCCCTTACCCGTCTTTGCACACAGGATCCGGATAATGCTGCATTTGATGGAATTCTGAAAGACCGCCTGGCAGGAGCCAATGACTATTATGATGCCTCCAAAAATGGTGTTCCAACCAAGGAAATTGAAGGTATAAAGGTAATAGATGATTATACGATCAGTCTTCAGCTGATTCAACCCAACTCCTCTTTTCTCTATTGTCTTGCCAGCCCCGGCGCTTATGTCATTGCAAAAGAAGCCTGGGATAAATACGGAGTAAAGATGAAAATAGGTACCGGCCCTTTCAAAGTGGCTCAGGAACCTAAACCCGGAGAAAAAATCATTCTTGTCCGCAATGATAATTACTACGGATCAGACTCCCTGGGTAACAAACTTCCATTCCTCGACAGCATTGAAGTCACCTTCTTTGAAACGAAGGCTAACGAGCTGGCCGATTTTCAGAATGGCAAGCTGCATTTCATCTGGGGCCTTCCTTCTGAATCCATTAAGGATATGGTTGAAAGCCAGATTTCCGATTTTAGCAAAAACCCTCCCAAATATATTCTGGATCGCTCTCCTGAAATGTCCACTCAATACTATACATTCAACTCTACCAGAGAGCCTTTTAATAAAGTGAAAGTACGCCAGGCCTTTTCCTATGCCCTGAACAGGGAAGGGATTGTTGAAAATGTACTGAGAGGTGAAGCATTTGGTCCCGGTCTGAACGGAATATGCCCCCCTTCTTTTAAAGGCTATGATATATCACAGATACAGGGCTATCATTTCGATCCTGCCAAAGCTAAAAAGCTCCTGGCCGAAGCCGGTTATCCGGGTGGGAAAGGCTTTCCTGTTGTTAAGCTTAAACTGAACAGCGGAGGACAGCGGAATGAAAATGTTGTTATTGAAGTTCAGAAACAGATGCGTGAAGTATTAGGAGTAAATATTGATTTCGACATCGTTTCCTATAAACAAAGACTGGAAGATGAGTCAAACGGAAATGGCGATATTTTCCGTTCTGCCTGGATTGCCGATTATCCGAGTCCGGAAAATTTCCTGTGGCTGTTTCATGGTAAGAATGTCCCAAGCGACCCTCATGTCTCTTCTTTCCCCAATGCATCACGCTATAAGAACCCGGCCTTTGATAAGTTGTTCGAAGCAGGACGTGCCGCCAAGACACAGGAAGAAGCGTATAAGAATTTTATGATTGCCGAAAAACTGATGATTGCCGATGCGCCTATCCTGGTATTGTGGTATGATGAGAACTGGAGACTAATAAAATCAAATGTCCATAATTTTTATGGCAATGCCATGCGTTATTATGATTTCGCACAGGTATTCTTAAAGGAACCGGAAGCCACGAAAGCTGCTGCTGAAGAACCTAAGAAATAACAAAACCTTAGTATTGTTTCAACCCTGACGTCATCGTCAGGGTTTTTTTTACTTTTAATGTGGAATCCGGCAACCCTTCACATCCTCTTCGTCCATAATACAAAACAACCCATGAAACATTTCTATTCGCTTATCCTTTGTCTGGGCATGACTATCCCGGCTTTAACAGCCGGCAATGAGCAACCGGAACAAATTGTCAAAGCACCGGTCCAATCGGTCATTGTTTATCTGGAAGGTGCCCAGCTTACCCAAAGTAAACAGGTAAGTCTGAAACCCGGCCGGAACCTCATCACCTTTACCGGTATTTCATCCAAACTCCTTTCAAAAAGCGTACAGGCTACCGTAACAGGAGAAGTTTCTATTTACGCCCTTTCGGATAAGATTAACTTCCTCACAACCCAGGAAGAAACACCCCGCGTTAAACAGTTACGCGATTCACTGCGCCTGCAAAGCGAGGAATCGGCACGTATTGTATATGACAGGGAAGCCTTTGACACGGAAAAGAGATTGCTCATACAGAATGAAGTAATGAGCGGTAAGGACAAAGGCCTTGCCACCGCCGAACTCAAACTGGCAGCAGATTTTTACCGTACACGCATGAAGGAAATCAATGCTGAACTCTTTAAACTGGATCGTCAGAATTCTGCACTAAGTAAAATCATTACACGCCTTAATCAGCAGTTAGCTGAACTCAATGCAACCCGCTCGGCCCCTACTGCAGAAATCAGTGTCCTGCTTTCCTGCACGGCCCCTGTCACCACCACGCTCGAAATAAAATACATGGTCAACAATGCAGGATGGGCTCCCAGCTATGATCTCATAGCGGAAGACATCAACAAACCCATAGAACTGAAATACAGAGCCAAGGTTTTTAACAATACCGATATAGACTGGAATGAGGTGAAACTCAAAATCTCCTCGGCCGACCCTACACAGAGTGCGTCCAAACCACAAATCAACCCCTGGTATGTGAATTTCAACTCGGGGAATTATTACAATCAGAACTATTCACAGCAATCCTTCGGTTTAAACAACAATGCCCCCGCCTCCCAGCCTGCTCCTGCCTATTCCAATACACTGAAAAACGATATGGATATGGACGGGGTACCAGACTACCAGGATAAAAAAGGAAAAAAAGCAGAGGTTACCTATGAGCAGATACAGGTTTCAGAGCTCAGTGCAGAGTTCGACATCAAGAACCCTTATACCATACCATCCGATTCCAAACCGTATATCATTGAAGTCACTTCCTATAACCTGCCTGCAACCTATAAATATTACAGTGTTCCTAAAATTGACCGCGATGCCTTTATGCTGGCCCGCATTACCGGCTGGGAAGATCTTGATCTGGTAGAAGGCCCTGCCAATGTCTATTTCGGAGGCACCTTTGTAGGACAATCCTATATCTATACCCGCAGTGTGGATGATACCCTTGATCTCTCCCTGGGCCGGGACAGTAAGATCCTCGTAACACGTACCAAGATGAAAGATTTCAGCGCCGATAAACTCATAGGCAACAACCGTAAAGTGACCTACGCCTATGAAATGGTTATTAAGAATAACCGCAAGGCTCCTATCACCATCAATCTGGAAGATCAGATTCCGGTGTCACAGAACAATGACATCACTGTTGATGCCATTGAAATTTCACACGCCCAGCAGGATGTGCTCAGCGGTAAACTGTCCTGGACCTATACCATACAACCCGGTGAACAACAGAAAGTACAGCTTGCCTATTCGGTGAAGTATCCGAGAAACAAAGCTATTTCATTGCAAAAAACCAAGATGAGGGCAAGGGCCAAGTTCTGATGAATGGCTTAAAATAGAACGCAGATTTTCATGATTATCATGATAAAATATGATTTTTAAAAATTTGAATGATCAGCGTAAATCATGACGATCATGATAATCCGTGTTTTATTAAGAAAGAATAAGGTCCCGGAGGCAGGCAAATGAATTCGTAACTTTACCCCATGCGGCCTGTAATTTATCTCGATCATAACGCCACAACTCCTGTTGATGCGGAAGTGTTGGAATATATGCTCCCTTATTTCAGTGTCCGTTTCGGCAATGCAGCCAGCCGCACGCATTCCTTTGGCTGGACAGCTGCCGATGCCGTTGAAAAAGCAAGATTGCAGATAGCATCCCTCCTGGGTGCCGAAGCACAGGAAATCATTTTCTGTTCCGGATCAACAGAAGCCATCAATCTGGGTATAAAAGGTGTTTACGAAAATTATCAGGGCAAGGGTAAACATATTGTGACGGTAACGACTGAACACAAAGCCGTTCTCGATACCTGTTCTGAACTTGAAAAAAAAGGAGCCGAAATCACACGCCTTCCTGTAGATCGTCAGGGTATGCTCGATCTGGAATTACTCAGCAAGGCTATACGTCCCGATACCATTCTTGTCTGCATCATGCAGGCTAATAATGAAACCGGACTCCTCCATCCTGTCGCAGAGATTGCTGAACTTGTGAATGAAAAGGGAAGCCTCTTATTCTGTGATGCTACACAGGCTGCAGGCAAAGTACAGGTGGATGTAAAAGAAAACCGAATAGCAATGCTCTGCCTGAGTGCTCATAAATTCTACGGTCCTAAAGGTGCCGGAGCCTTGTATGTAAGCCGTAAAAATCCCCGCGTCAGCCTCAGTGCACAAATGCATGGTGGCGGTCATGAACGCGGACTTCGTTCGGGTACATTGAACGTACCTGCATTGGTGGGTTTTGGCAAAGCTTCCGAACTGGCTATGGACAGACAATGGGACGATGCCATGCACCTTTCCCGCTTACGTACCCTACTGGAACAAGCTATGCTTGATTTGGGGAATGTGTTCGTAAATGGCAATTCCCGCCACCGCCTGCCAAATACAAGCTGCCTGGCTTTCTCTGGTATCAAAGCTTCGGAATTAATTCCGCTCTTGCCTGAATTAGCCATATCAACCAGCTCTGCCTGTACCTCTGCCCTGCCTGAGCCATCACATGTGCTCAAAGCCATGCAGGTATCCGATACCCTTGCTCTGGCATCGGTGCGTTTCAGCCTTGGAAGGGAAAATACAGAAGAGGAAATAAGGTATGTAATAGGGAAAGTAAGCGATGCTGTCACCGCTTTAAGAAAACATTCCTGAAAATGTATCGTTAGTTAATGGCAGCCTTCTTCTTCGACACCACATCCACCACTTTTTTCTGTGCTTCTATCTCGCTCTTTTTCTTGGACTGATCCGTCTCGTTTTTCTTGATATTATCTTCCGCTGTTTTGATCTTATTCTTATAATTCTCTATATCCCTTTTCAATCCGTCCTGGTCTTTTTCCAAGGATGTCTGCTGGCTTTCAAGCTTGCTCAGCGCTTTCTGGGCATCTTTCAGCTGGTCGGCAATGGCATCGTTGGATGTCTTATTGGCAAAATCAAGCATCATCTTCTTGAAATAATTGGTTTGTGTACTGTGATCAGTGGCATTCATAAAAGCACCGCCAAGGTTCACGGCAATAACAAGCTTATGTTCTGTCTCCGTTATTTTCTCAATTTTGTAATATACATCATTGGTGTTGTTACTGAGATCTTTGATCACCACATTATCGGCCATATAAGCCCCGTCTTTGGAGCTTACCTTTCCTCCATAACCTTTCATAACTGATTTCCAGCCTTTGGCAATATCATTTTCATCCGCTTCATAAATTATGACGGATAAGGCAGAATTTTTTCCGCCTCCCAGGCTAGCCTTTTCCTCTTCTACTTTTATCTTTTTCTGTGCCGAAGCCGGAAGGATAAGCAAAAGGAACACAACAGCGGTAAGGATGGATCTCATGACAAAATGTTTAGATGATTGAGGCTACAAGATAAAAAGTTTAGATGCAATTTCCTAATCAAGGTCGGAGACACCTCCGCTGACAATAAACTTCATGGCATCGGATGCAGGAATGGTCAATTCCTGAATACTGGATACAGGAACGATAAGAGTCACTCCCGAGATGGCATAGGAATGGGGCATATAAACAGCTACCATGGTATCAGCAATACCCAGCTCTTTGAGGTCTTTCTGCGTAATAAATCCGATTTGCCGGATATCATTCTCCTTGTTTATGGTAACTAGTACAGGCTTGTTGAATTTGCGCTTACTGCCTACGAAAGCAGAGAAAAAATCCTTGGTAGAGGAATAAATGATTTTGATAAACGGGGCTCTTTCCAGAGCGTGCTCAAAAGCACTGAACATAACCCTGAAAAGGACATTGGATCCGAAATATCCCACTGCGGTTATAACCAGAAAAGCCAGAATCAGAACCAGGACAGGATCAATGAAGGGGTTGAACAGAAAATCAAATTGCTGTAAAAAATGTCCGATGAAAGAAAGGATACGGTAGAAGATATACACCGTTATTCCAAGGGGCGACAGTACGAGCAGGCCCTGCAGGAAAAATCCAATATATTTTTTCATTCCTTTTTGTACAAAGTTACGAAAGGCAATTAAACCTTGAAGGTCGGGATCCCTCTAATAATAAATCAAACGACATGAAACGTTATTTTTTACTATTCTTCCTCTTTATAGCCGGATTTCTGTTTCCCGGAACCTCTGCTCAGGCACAGGTTTTTGTAGGGGTCAGACCAGCACCTCCTGTGTATATGGGTATTCGGCCGGCCGGCCTGGGCCCCCGTCATATATGGATCAAAGGGCATTGGCGTTGGGATGGATACCGGGAACGCTATGTATGGGTGGAAGGACACTGGAACCGGGTTCGCAGAGGCGGCGTATGGGTAGATGGACATTGGGAAGATATTCCCCATCATGGCTCACACTGGGTACCCGGACATTGGGGGTAAAGGGAGAGCGAAGAGCGAGAGCGGAGTGATTAAGTTGTCATTCCGAGCTACCTTGGGCTGTGCGTGCGAAAGCGGTAGCGAGGAATCTCCTTGGAATTGCAATTTGGATGTAAAATCCTATGACTCTACGCTATTCATTTCCTCTCTATATCAATCTTTGCCTTCAGCTTCTCCAGTCGTTCCTTACTGATATTCCCTGCATTAAGGGCGGTAATTCCTCCCGGAATTTCACTACTGACCTTAGGAGTATAAAGAAGTGTATCATCCACTATAAAAGCAAGCCGGCCTCCAATATTTGCTTTGGTGGCTTTTTGCCAAACCCTTGCCCCCTCCCAATCCAGTTTCATGCTTAGGCCCCAGTTTCCTTCCCTATCCTGATACATTTCCGTTTTAACAATATTCTGTGCTGTTACAATGGGAACCGGATCAAGGTTTACTTCTTCACTCTTCTCATTTACTTTTCTTTTGTATTCAGTCTTTTGACCAAGTATATAATACCATCCTGTTTTCAATACTATACCGCAAGATTCCTCTTGTTCTAACTGTACATTCTGCCACGCTTCTAAGTCATCTTCCAATTGCCCTGTCTCCAAAACATAGCTTTCATCCGTCTTTTCTTTAATACCAGACTTTCCATTCATTCTGAATGTCCTTACACTACCATCCTTAAACTCCACCCGTGTGAAATGACGCACAAGATATTTTGTCGGACCAGCCGATTTTGACTCGTTCCAAAGTTTTACGAAATTCTCCACCTCCGCCTGATTAAAAACAATTCGCCGGTGATGCATACTGTCGGAAAGGTCTGAAGGGCTTTGCATTTCTATTCTTCTGACAGAAATCAGATCTATCGGTTCTTTTCCAGATTTGACCTGCTTGGCTTCTGGCCCGCAGGATATCATGCTCAGGCTGGCATGAATTACAAATAGCATTTTCTTTGATTTATGGGTTTTCAAGAATCAGCGTGTTAAAGAAATTGGAGATTAAAATTTGTCTGTCCAAGGAGATTCTTCGCTACTGCTTCCCTCAAACAACCCCAAGGTCGCTCAGAATGACAAAATCCACACTACGATATTTCGGTGCCTGAGCAAAGTCGAAGGCCTGCCTACTTCTTCTTTTTCTTCCGCTTCTCCTCATCTTTCAGAATCTTTTCCTGCACCCGCTTGGATAATCCGGCGCAAACCTGTTCATAGCTATGATCAATCCATTCCCTGAGCATACGGTCCGGAACAGAACCATCTACTTCGATTGTGTTCCAATGCTTTTTATTCATATGATAACCGGGCTGGACACAATTATACTCCTCTCTTAACTGAACAGCTTTCTCAGGATCACACTTGACATTAAAGCTTAGTGGATTTTCGCCCAGGCCGGTAAGCAGGAATGCTTTCCCCATGACCTTGAAAACAAGGGTGTCTTCACCAAAAGGAAAGGTTTCCTCCACACTGATTTTATCCATGCAATACTCACGCAGTTCCTCAATATTCATAGTTATAAGGAATGACATTTGACTCTTTTGCCTTGGAAAGAATTACCATGGTCTGCATCTGACTTATTTCTTCAATAGTTGCAATCTTACGGGCCACGAGTTCTTCAAAGGCATGGATATCCTTTACCATGACATGCAGTATATAGTCGGCATTCCCCGTAACCTTGAAACAGTCTGTTATTTCATCTATCAGGGCAATTTGTTTTTTGAATTTATCCACTACTCCTTCTGTATGCCGGGGAAGGGTAATGAGCATCATGGCTTTTATGCCGATGCCAAGTTTAGTCTCATCCACACGGGCATGATAACTCTTAATGAACCCGTTTTTTTCCAGTTTTTTAACCCGTTCCAATGTAGGCGCAGGAGAAAGGCCAATGGTTTGTGAAAGTTCGAGATTCGTGATCCTTCCGTTCTGCTGAAGGATTTTTAAGATGCGGAGGTCTGTTTTATCTAAATTCATAAGCAGCAGAAATTTACTGGCTAATTTACAAAGGAAAGTGCCAGAACTGCAAAATTCAGTAATAAAGGAGCAAACAAACAGGAATATGTCCGGATCAGGAAAGAATACGATACAAAACAGGTTTACTGGGACTTGCATCATTCTCAAAACTGGCTATCAGAATGTTGAGCAGAAAGCAGCCATCCATGATGTGATTGGGTATGTAGACGAGCTCTGTAATGGTCCTGTGCATCATTGTATTATGGGGATACTGCCAGAAAGCCCGGTGTGCCAGGAGCTTACCCCCATCTTCTTCCCTGTCCACACTGGGCATATCGACCAGCAGATGGTCTATCCCCCGTTCGTGAATAAAGAGGGCTGCCTCTTCGGTGAGGTATACAGGATTGGTATGGGAATAATGGACATTGATTTTTTCGGGCGGATTGGACAAGGTGCGAATGATGAGGGCTTCCGGTTTCTTGTCCCCAAGTGCAGCTTCCAGCCCTGAGCGGGAAATTACCTTGTCGGCATTTGGGAGTGTTTCAGGCAGGATGGTGATAAGTTCGGCAATGAAAAAAAACTTCTTCAGACATTGATTGATGCTGTAATCTTCCCTGGAGATATGACCCACACATTCGGTATGGGTGCCGTTTCCATGCGGATTAAAAGATATGTTCCTGAAATTGACCGAACCGCCCTGCTTCACCTCCCCTATCCAGTCCCCATTCCGTACCGCTTCTATCTTAACCGGTGCAGCATACCAGGCATTCACATTCAACTCACCGGCCCGAAGGGGTATCGATATATCAAGGGGCTGATCCAGATCAGATTTATACGTTTTGCCTTTGTGCTGAAGTGTCAGGAACATATGTGTCAGAATTTGCCGGTGTTATTGGATTAAGCAAAGAAAAGATCACTGGCTATACGATCAGCGATCTGCATTCCCTCTTCAGTAAGAAGTAAGGATGGGCCAACTTGTACCAGCTTACCCGAATGTAAATAAAATTCAGCTTCGGCAAGACAATGAGCCTGCAAAGAGGGTCCGAATTTTTTTCCGACAACACCTGAATTACATCCCCACATTGTCCGCAGGCTGGTCATGACAAACTCATTGTATTGCTGAGTGGGTGTCAAATATTCCTGTTCGGAAAAAGTCTCCCCCTTTTCAAGAGCGCGTATATAAACAGGGTTATTGGCTATATTCCATTGCCTGGAAGTCCCGTCAAAAGAATGTGCCGAAGGTCCCAGGCCCAGATAAGGAATACCCTGCCAGTAGCTGGTATTATGTCTTGAAAAATATCCCGCCTGGCCGAAATTGGAAATTTCATATTGCTGGAAACCATTCCACCTGGTTTCTTCTCTCAGAACCTTGAACTGTGCTGAAAACTGCTCTTCGTCCGGTGCAGCACTAATCCCTTTGCGGATATGACTTGCCAGGGCAGTACGCGGCTCAACAGTGAGGGCATAGGCCGAAATATGCTGCACTTCCAGTTCAAAAGCACGATGCAGGTTTTTTCTCCATGTCTCATCATCCTGAGCGGGCAAGCCATAAATAAGATCAATGCTGATATTGCTGATACCGGCATCACGGGCCAGCTTTACACAGTCTTGTGCCTGAATAGCCGTATGTGCCCTGTTCATCCAGGTCAGATCTTCCTGCCTGAAACTCTGGATACCTATACTCAGTCTGTTTACAGAGGCTTTTTTAAAGACTTTGAGTTTAGAAGGCAGCAGGTCATCCGGATTAGCTTCCAGGGTTATTTCCGCATCAGGGGCGATGGAAAAGTTATCATGAAGGGTTGAAAAAACTTCATCCAGTTCTTGTTCTGTCAGCAGGGATGGAGTTCCTCCCCCGAAGTAAACGGTATCAACAGTTTCCTGTTTCAGATAGTCCTTACGCAGCAGGATTTCAGTCTTCAATGCGTTCAGAAAATCCTGCTTTTGCCTGAGCACAGTTGAAAAATGAAAATCACAGTAATGGCATGCCTGTTTGCAAAAAGGGATATGGATATAAATGCCTGCCATCGCTGAATCAGCTCCTCACTTTTTAAGTACAATCCTGAATGTTGTCCCCTTATTCAATTCCGATTCCTTGACAAAGATCTTACCTTCATGATAATTTTCGATGATGCGTTTGGTCAATGACAGACCTAAACCCCAGCCTCTTTTCTTGGTTGTAAAACCGGGTTCAAAAATAGTTTTGAATTTGGATTTGGGAATTCCTTTACCTGTATCTGAGATTTCTATATAGGCAAATTGATTTTCATCGGAAACAACCATATTAATTTTACCTTCCACACCCATAGCATCTACTGCATTGCGACACAGGTTTTCAATAACCCAGGCAAAAAGCGGGCGATTTATAGGTGCAATTACCGGCGACGGACTGGCATTCCGTATTGTAAACTGCACCTTGTCAGTGGTACGGGTCCGTATATAGTTTACGGATTCTTCCAACGCCTCCAGCAGGTTTTCTTTTTCGAGTTTAGGCACGGAGCCTATCTTGGAAAAACGGTCCGTGATCATTTCAAGTCTTTTCACATCCTGGCCTATTTCACGGGTCATCTCCTCATCAGCCCCCTTCAGTTTCATATACTCCAGCCATCCGAGAAGAGAAGAAAGGGGGGTACCGAGCTGATGCGCTGTTTCCTTTGCCAGCCCCACCCATACCTGGTTTTGTTCTGAACGCCTTGCTGTACTGAAAAGGGTATAGGCAATGAGCAGAAACATACCAATGATTGCAAACTGGACAAAAGGATAATACTTTATCTGTTTGAGCAGAAAGGAATCCTCATAAAAAATAAAGTTCTTTTCCTTGTTTCCCAGATCAACCTCTATCACATTGCTCTTGGCATTCATGGCGGCAATGGTCTGTTCACGGAAGGAAGGGTTCTTCATCTTCACCGAGTCCAGGTTGCCGAAAGCAATAACCCTTGCACGGGTCGAATCGGTATAAACGACAGGTACCGATGCTGAATTGACCGCCACCTCATTGATGAAGGATTTAATAAGGCTGTTGATTACATTCTTCAAACTGCTGAAAACCCGGGAATCCTTATAATAAAGAAAATCTTTCTGCCCGGCATAAATATCAATAACGATAGGAGAATACTGGCTCTTCATGGTATCGAGCTGCCGGCGAAGCCAGGTCGTATCTTTTGCTTTCTGGATGTCGAAGTTCCTCCAGGAAGTGATTCTACCTTTCATATCCGTAAGGATTACCGGAACTTCCTCATTGTTTTTGATGACTTCCAGTACAAAAGGGTTCACATTTAATTCCTTCCCCAATTCCTTGGTGGCTTCAGCCCAGAGCTCCACTTTTTTACGTTCAGAAACGGCTATGGTCTGAAAAATGGAATCCGTCCGAAGGATGAAATTGGCTTTCTCCCGGATCGCATTGGCCCACAGTGTAGCTTTTCCCTTTTCATCGGCTGCAATCTTGTCAACCAGCCTGATATTATACCACAGGGATACGCCTATGATAATCATGGCGGCCAGGAAAAGCCCTATTTTCCAGCGTTGTTTTTGTGCATAAATACTCACGAAGTAAAGATATGGAATCCCCGCTTACACATTGTTTTGCTGAACGAGGCATTATTAAATTGCAATATTGCCGTTTTTCCTCTAGATTGCAGAAATAAACACGTTAAAGCAGGCACTAACAGGAAGAAGATCAATCGGATGACTATACAGACGGATATAAGAAAGACTGCTAAAGCCTCTATCTGGCTTGATGAGGATGGTTTTTTGTGGGTAAAACCGAACAAAGGGGTTGAAATGGAAGGAAGAGATGTGGAACTCGCATTTAAGGTGTATGAAGAATTAGGGTGCAAAAAAAAGAAGGTTCCTCAAATTATAGATGGGAGAGAAGACTTTACCATGAGCAAGGAAGGGCGGGAATATGCTGCAACTCACGCAGAAAGTGTTTTTATTGCTTCTGCCATGATCACAGAAAGTCTGGCAATAAGGCTTATCGTTAATTTTTTTAACCGGTTTTACAAGACTCCGGTTCCTTTCAAATCCTTTCCGACTGAAACAGAAGCAAAGATCTGGCTCAGAAGTATAAAGGGTTAGAAATCACTTTCGTCCTTGCCTTCATCTTTCTTCTTTTCCTCGTCAAATTTGACTGAGAATTTTCCATCTTTCTTTTTCTGCTCCTCATTCCGTTTAACAACCAGGCTATCCCGTTTAAAAAGTCCGAATTCAGTATTCAATATACCTTTCAGTTTTTCCTTCTCTTCCTTACGCTTGGCTTTCCGTTCATCATGGGCCGCCTTATGGTCATAAGCTATTTTCGGATTATCAATATTACCCGTCATTGAAATATAGATCCTGAACCGGTGCTTGCTTTCCTTATCATCTGTATTGACCTCACCGAAATCACTGTTCTCTTTTCGGTTTGCTTTGGCTTTGGCCGCCAGCAATTCACTCAGGTATAACCCGAATATATAATCCACATTACCGTCAAAATCCTGAGTGCCGGCCACTGTCAGGTCCAATGCATTGGAGTTGATCTGGGTCTGGGGAAAACTAATAACCCTGTTACTTACATTGATGATGGTGGTGAGGGTAGCAAATTTCAGGTCTTCCAGCTCATTGATATTGATAAATTTGGACATTGACTTAAGGGAAGCGAGTTTGATAAGTTCTCCTTTGACAATGGTTACATCGCATTTGGCCAGGAGCTTGGATGAATTGACTGTCAGGTCGCTGCCACAGGGAATGGACACCTGGGCTTTGGCAGTAATGGATCCTTTGACATTTTTATCCTGCATGGTTTGCTGCCCGAAATTTTCCATCTCGGTGAACAGACGCGTAGCACTTACATTCTGCATATCAGCATCCAGTTTTATGAGAACGGAATCGCTGCGTGTTCCATCCAGATCAGCCCGTGTGGCAAAGGTACCATCCATCGTTTTAAAGGTAAGGGGATCGGCATACAGATGCTTGTCTTTCATCCTCAGCACCCCATGCATATCATTGGCTTCAAATTTCCGGAATACCATATCTCCTATTTCTGCCCGCAATGTTAAATCCAGATACCTGGAAAGTGTCAGCTTATAAGGCGCGGGAGGAGGGGTTTTGGTTCCTGCTGTCACATTCTTGGTTGCAGCAGCCGGTACAGGAGGGGCTGTACTCTGATCTGTCAGAAGTTCATTCAGGTCTATCTTCTGCGATTTAAGTGATGCATCAACGGTGAGCTGTTCATCTTTCAGGAGCAGCCAGGCCATTATATTTTTAAAGGTGCCATCCAGATTAAAATCGCTGTGTGCAATTTTACCTCTCAGGCCTTTTACAGAAATATCATTGCTTGCCAGGGTCAGATCTCCACCCAAACCTTCAAAAGTCATCTTGCTGTGCCTGAGTTTAAGTGCTACATCGGAGAAACTCACTGAACCGGAAGTTTTGTCTTCTTTTATAAGGTTCTCTGCTGTCTTACGGATATGACCGTCAAAAGAAGCATTCAGTTTCACTTTCCCGGTAAGTGTTTCGATGGTGTCGATACGCAGAAATTTCTGAAGCTCGGCCAGGTCAGCTACACCCTCGGCTTTGGCATCAATCATAGGATTACTGAAGTCATCCACCTTCAGGTTGCCTTTGATGCTTCCTTCCGGCAACACACCGGAAAAATGATGCAGCGTAAAACTTCCTTTACCGGCGCTGCTGTATTCCCCTTCCAGCTCAACATTTTTCATAGAAAGGTTTTCGGCGGTCTGAATAATCTCCCCCTGGGTAACCCCGAAACTGGCAATGATTTCCGGGCTGCTCTTCTTACTCATTATTCCTTTATAGATGGCCCTGAAATGGAAATCACCTTTACTCTTGAATTCTTCAATATCCTTCTTGTATTTACCGGGCATCCAGGAACAGGCACTCTTGATATCCATATCCTTGCCCCCGGCCACGAGATTGAATATATCTTCCTTAGCCTGATGATCCCATGTACCGGTTACAGAAAGTGCCAGCTTGCCGAGTTTAATGTCAGCCTTTTTAATTGCGTACACGGTTCCCTTCACATCGAGTATCGTATTCAGACTTATCGTCCGCTCCTGAATATAATTAACCTTATTGCTGATAATATGTTCTATGTATGCTTCCAGATCCGCTTCAAGTTTGTATTCCTTGCTGCTGAAATTACCTTTGAACTGGGCTTTGGTAAGGGTCAGATCATCATCATCCTTTGTCTGCAGATTCTTGTATTTCACCCGGATGTTTTTCATCACGATCTTATCCAGTGCAAAGGCATTTGTATCCGGAGGAGCTGTGGTGGTATCGGATGAAGATTTGAGAATATGGAAATTATCATTCCCCTTTTTGTCAATTTTCAGATTAACCAACACTTCTTTAAGGTCAATCCGTTTGATTACATAATGCTTATTGAAAAGGTCCCGTATATTGAATTGCAGGGAAACAACTCCGGCTTTAAGCAGGGTATCTTTCTGGTCTCCCGGAACTGCTTCGAGCATTTTAATGTTTTTTAAATCTACCGAAGCATTCGGGAAATTACGGAGGACAGAAAAATCTATATCCTCCGGTGAAACAATAATCCGGGTATTGAGTTGTTCATTGAGTTTGACAATAACCAGGGCTTTGGCTTCATCCTGGTACTTCCAGGCCAGAAAAATGCCCGTTCCTATAATAAGGATAAGAAGAATAAACAGGCTCAGGAATAATCGCTTCAGGAAGCGTAAAATACTGAACTTCCTTTTGTGAGGTGCTGCCGGGGTTACAGATACTTCGTCCATGAGTTATTAACGAAATGGGGTTCTTAATAGTATATTATATGTGTGATTGATTTTCTATTCTCCGGAAGGAACCATTTTCAGCATGGAAATTTCCATCGGGGTCAGAATCCTCCACCTCCCCCTGGGGAGATCCTTTTTGGTGAGCCCGGCAAAATATACCCTGTCCAGCTTTACAACATCATATCCGAGGTGTTCAAATAATCTTCTGACAATTCGGTTCCTTCCGCTGTGCAGTTGAATACCAATTTCACTCTTTTCTTTTCCGTCTCCCACATAGCTGATATCATCAGCTTTGATAACCCCATCTTCCAGCTCTATACCATCGGCAATTTTCTGCATATCAGCCTTTGTAAGAGATTTGTCCAGGGTTACATGGTATATTTTCCTGACTCCATAACGCGGATGCGTCAGTTTCTTTGTCAGATCCCCATCATTGGTAAGTAGCAGCAAGCCGGTAGTATTCCTGTCCAGGCGTCCTACAGGATATACCCTTTCCTTTCCTGCATTACGGATGAGTTCCAAAACTGTCTTTCTGCCCTCCGGATCTTCCAGTGTTGTGATATAGTCTTTAGGTTTATTAAGGAGTATATAGGCCATTTTTTCCTGCTTCAGTGTCTGACCACCGAAATTGATAACATCCGTTGCGGAAATCTTGAATCCAAGCTCTGTAACTATTTTTCCATTGACAGAAATAACGCCGGTTTCAATCAGCTTATCTGCCTCGCGACGGGAGCAAACACCGGCATTTGCAATGTATTTATTCAGCCGTATCAGTCCGTCAGCACTCGCCGGAGATGGGGATGCGAAGCTTTTTTTGGCCCGGAATGGTTTAGGTTCGTAAGGTTTGCGTTCGGAACGTTTATCATCCCTTCCTTCTTTCTTGAAGTAAGGTTTTTTAAAGGCCGGCTTATCACCTCTTGACTCTCTGCGGGGCCTGTCTTCCCTGGCAACGGCTTTCTTTTCAAACGACTCGCCAAAGGCTTTACGTTCTCCTTCTACACCTTCTTCCCGTTTAAAATATGGCTTACGGAAAGACTTATCGCCTCTTGGTTCCCTTTTTACCCTGTCATCAGGAGATCTTCGGCCTGTTGAATCACCGAATGTTTTCCGGGGTCTTTCTTCTCCCTCTCCTGATTTTCTGCGATCCGCTCCTCCTTCATCCCGGCTATCTTTTTTGAAATAAGGTTTTTTATAGGGGGGCTTATCGCCTCTGGGTTCTCTTTTTGTTTTATAATCCGGTTTAACAAATTTATGTCCCTGCTCACCTTCGGATGATCTTTTTTCGCCACCTTCACGGTTGTCTTTTTTGAAAAAAGGCTTCTTATACGCCGGTTTTCCACCTCTGGGTTCCCTTCTTTTGTCGGAATCAGCTCCAAAAGCTCTTTTTTCGGATGAATCTCCATATCCACCTTTCTTCTTGCGTGAATCATCTCCCCGGCGTTCGGAAGAGCGTTTTTTACCTGAATAATCTGGTTTTCGGGAAGGTGATGGCATGACTGGGTCTGTTTTTCTGCAAAGATACCCAAATAGCCGGTAGAAGGCTAATAAATCCTTTACCGGCCTTACAACAAAGGGTAAAAGGCATCTTCTATCAGGCGAATATCATACTCCCCCTCTCCTTTCTTCAGAATGATCAGAATATCAAACCGGGCCTCGCCTGTTATTCCACTGCGGAGCAGATAGGAATGAGCGAGTTTGACCATTTTTTTCTGTTTTTGCCGGGTTATAGATCGTTCAGCATCTGTAAACGGGATTCCAGACCTTGTTTTAACTTCTATAAAAGCTATCTGATCCCGGTGCCGGGCAATGATATCAAGCTCTCCGGCATTGCCCCTCCAGTTTGTTTCAAGGATGGCATAGCTTTTGCTTTGCAGGTAGCGGAGCGCAACTTCTTCTCCTTCTTTACCGAGTTCATTATGGTCAGCCATGGTTGTCAGGCATTGTATGGAATATTTATTATTTTAGTGCAAAATTGTAAAATCCTTTAAAGTAGAAAACCCCACAACACCATGAAAAAAGTCCTACTCAGTCTTACATGTATCCTTGGTCTTGCTTCCTTTATTTCGGCCCAGGGCTTTGAAGGTATTATTGAATTCAAACAATTTACCTCTAAAGATACAACCACTAATGTGTATTATATCAAGGGTAACAACGTAAAATTAGACCAACTCGGAAAGGCTACTCATAAAGTGGAAGGATCCTTTGTTTGTGATCTCAGCACCAAGAAAATAGTACTGCTCGATTTGAGCAGAAAGATTTATGACAGTGTTGTTGTTAGCAAGGCTGCCCCTGCAAACAAAATTGACACCGTCATCAAGCTGAAGGAGACAAAGATGATTTTCGGTAATAAATGTGTGGGTTACACTGTTAAATCAAAAACCGATGGAGCTCAGATAACTTATTGGCTGGCTCCCGGCAATTACAATTTCTTCCAGCCTTTTGTTTTGCTTTGGAACAGAAAAGATAAAGCCTCTGTTTATTTCCGTGCTATTAAGGACACCAAGGGTATGATGCCCCTGCTTTCCATTGAAAGTGATATGAACGGAAAAGAGGTGGGTAAACTGGAAGTTATCAAGCTTGAGAAGAAAAATGTGGAGGCTTCCATGTTCCAGATTCCTTCCGATTACAAACGGTTTAAATAAGCTATTTTAGAATTCTACAGAACCCCGGTTTGCTAAAGCAGACCGGGGTTTGGTTTATAAAAAAGACAGGGATGGCGTTTCTCCTGCTGCCAGCTGGGCTATTCTGCCCAGGAAGAGTGCCATATTCCTTGCCGTATGCCCGGCCGGCAATCCGAAACAAACCGGGTAATCGTATTCCTTTACCGCATCATAAATGATTTCTTCGGCTGTCTTGCCAAAAGGAATGCTGTTGTCTTTCATATCCGTCATCCCTCCTACCACAAGCCCGGCCAGTTTATCCAGCTTTCCGGCCCGTTTTAAGTTCATCATCATCCGGTCTACATGATACAGGTATTCATCCAGATCTTCCAGAAAAAGAATTTTTCCCTTCGTATCAAGATCATCCTTCCCTCCGGCCATTGAATAAATAAGAGAAAGATTTCCTCCGATAAGGGGGGCTGAGGCTCTTCCTGGTTTATTCAATTCATGAGGGTTCATCGCATAACGTTGTGCTTCTCCGAACAATGCTTTTCTTAAACTTTCAACAGATTCTTTATCCTTTGTGAAGCTTACCGGCATTGTAGCATGAAGGCTTTCGAAACCCTCCGCATGAATAAGGGAATGCAACACCGTAATATCGCTGTACCCGACAATCCATTTGGGTGATTTATGAAACCTTGAAAAATCTATACGGTCGGCTATCCTTAAAGTGCCGTACCCCCCCCTGGCACTGATGATGGCATTCACGGAAGGATCATCCAGCATATCCTGTAAATCGGAAAGCCTCTGCTCATCCGTTCCTGAGTACTGATTACAGGATCCGAAAAGGTTGGCCCCCGTTTTTACTTTCAAGCCCCAGCTTCTGAATGTATCCATTGCAGGAGCAAGTTCCTCTCTTGAAATTTTCCGGGCCGGAGCAATGATCCCCAGTGTATCGCCTTGTTTAAGATAGGGTGGTGTTTGCACGATTGTTCGAATCTGTTATTGGTTGGCATTGAGGATCAGCTGGTGAAAAAACCGTATGCAATTCCTGAAATCTTCCTCCGCAATCCTTTCATTCAACCCATGAATCCTGTTCAGATCCTCCGGTTTTACAATGATAGGAATAAACCTGTACAGGTTATCTGCTACCGGAGCATAATGCCGGGCATCTGTCGCCGCTACAACCAGGGAAGGGGAAATGAGTACACCCGGAAAGGTCTGTGCAATCGTTTGGCGAATACAGGAATAGCCTTCTGAGCGATAATCTGAAACAGCAGTAGGTTCATTATTACCATGCCCGAGTTTTTTAAGTTTAACCCTGTCGTCATGAACCACATCCCTGACATGTTGAATGACAAGCTCCGATGTTTCTCCCGGAAGTATGCGGAAATTAACCACAGCACTGGCATGGCCGGGAATAATATTTTCTTTTACACCACTTCTGAACTCAGTAGTTGCAGTGCTGGTGCGCACTACAGAACGCCCTGCCGGGGTGCTTTCATATTTACTCATGATCACCGGCCTGAACAGCCATCGGTTTGCAAAAGCCATCCTGCTCAAAAATGGCATTTCGGGGCCAACATGCTCCAGAAATTCATTCACCGGTTCACAGAAATGAGCAGGCATAGGGTTGTTTTCCAGCTTTGACACAGCTGTTGCCAGAATCCCTATTGCAGTTTCACGGGGGGGGAGGGAGGAATGACCGGCTTCCGCATCCACATCAAGTTCCAAACTCAGATACCCTTTCTCAGCAATCCCTATCAAAGCAACATCCTTGGCTATTCCCGGAACCAAACCACGGGCTATCATCATGCCTTCATCCAGCAAAAAACCGGCACGGATATGCTTGTCTTTCATCCACTCCACAATCCTGCAGGCCCCTTTCTGCCCTCCTACTTCTTCATCTCTTCCAAAGGCAAGATATACAGTTCGCCTTGGTTTGTACCCTTCTTTAAGCAATGTTTCCACAGCTTCCAGAATGCTGATTACATTAACCTTATCATCCATCGTACCCCGTCCCCATATATAACCCTGAACTTGTAAACCGCTAAAGGGCGGGCGCTCCCATTTCTCCTCATCCGGTGCCGGTACCACATCCATATGTCCAATCAGAAGGATGGGTTTAAGTGCCCCATCGGAGCCCTTCCAGCAATAAAACAGGTTGGTGGTATTGATCCTTTCAGGATGAAGGGTTGCCGTTGCAAGAGGATAGGACTTCAGAAGATAGTCGGTCAGGTGAATAAACGAAACAGTGTCAACAAGAGAAGGATCATCGAAGGAAACAGTGCGGAACCGCACGGCCTCGCACAGGTGCTCAACTCCTTCATCACCGACAGCTATACGCGGAATGGGCGCAATATTTGGCTGCAGGGAAGGGAAAAGCATAGTCCTGATCAGCAATATCGCTGTCAGCACGAGGAAAGTCAGACCCAGGAATTTGACGACTTTGATAACCATATTCGTAAATCACACAGCTAACTGTTCTGCTAAATAAGCAAATTTAATCAGGACTTGAAAATGTACGGATGGATTCCGTTTTATTATCTTTGCCCTCCTGAACCTATCGATAAAACTGCTTTGTGAACCCGAAAAGACACCTTATTACTGCGGCTCTGCCTTATGCCAACGGTCCTGTTCATATAGGTCATCTGGCTGGCTGTTATCTGCCGGCTGATATTTATGTACGGTATCTGAGAAACAAAGGGGAAGATGTGCTCTTTATTTGCGGATCGGATGAGCATGGTGTTCCTATCACCATCAAAGCCAAAAAGGAAGGCATAAGCCCCCAGCAGGTGGTAGATAAATACCATAAAATGATGGGGGACTCCTTTGAGGAGTTTGGTATTTCGTTCGATATCTATTCCCGTACATCCAAACCGGTACACCATGAAACGGCATCGGGGTTTTTCCGGAATCTTTATGACAAAGGAGTTTTTACCGAAGAAATAACGGAGCAATACTTTGATGTGAAGGCTAACCAGTTCCTGGCCGACAGATATATAACAGGCACCTGTCCTAAATGCGGCAATGAAAATGCCTATGGGGATCAATGCGAAAAATGCGGATCAACACTCAATGCAACCGATCTTATCAATCCAAGGTCAACCCTTTCGGGTGAAAAGCCGGTGATGCATAAAACGAAGAACTGGTTCCTGCCTCTTGATAAAATGCAGGATCAGATTAATGATTATATCGAATCACATAAGGACTGGAAAGTAAACGTTTACGGACAATGTAAAAGCTGGCTTAATCAGGGTTTGCAACCCCGTGCCATGACCCGTGATCTGGACTGGGGTGTAAAAGTTCCGGTGGAAGGCAGTGAAGGAAAAGTTCTTTATGTATGGTTTGATGCTCCGATAGGATATATTTCAGCTACCAAGGATTATTTTCTTCAGAAGTCAAAAGACCCCGCCTTCGCTAAAGCTACGGCGGGCAAGTGGGAAACATACTGGAAAGACAAGGATACACGTCTGATTCATTTTATTGGCAAGGACAATATTGTGTTTCATTGTATCATTTTCCCGGCCATGCTCATGGCTCATGGTGATTATATACTGGCCGATAATGTTCCGGCAAATGAATTCCTGAACCTGGAAGGGGAAAAAATTTCCACTTCCCGTAACTGGGCTGTATGGCTGCATGAATACCTGGTTTCTTTTAAAGGCAAACAGGATGTGCTGCGTTATGCCCTTTGTGCCAACGCACCGGAAACAAAAGACAATGACTTTACCTGGAAGGATTTTCAGGCCCGTAACAACAACGAGCTGGTAGCCATACTTGGTAATTTTGTAAACCGGACCCTGGTTCTTACTCATAAATATTACGATGGCAAGGTTCCACAGGCTGATGAATACAACAAAACGGATATCCTCCTGCTCGAGGAAATCTCACGTTTCCCGGCTCGTATAGCCGAATCCATGGATGCCTTCCGTTTCCGGGAAGCATTGAGCGAGCTGATGAACCTGGCCCGTGCCGGAAATAAATACCTGGCCGAAAACGAGCCCTGGAAGCTGGCAGCAACAGATCCTACCCGTGTTCGTGCCATCATGAAAATTTCCCTGCAGATCACCGCCAATCTGGCTATACTCATGGAACCATTCCTCCCATTTACATCACAAAAACTCAGGACCATGCTTAACCTTGGCGGGTTCAGCTGGGCTCATGCCGGCAAATCCGAACTCCTTGCCCCCGGCCATAAACTTAATACCCCTGAACTTCTTTTTGAAAAAATCGAAGACCCTGCCATGGAAGCTGAGGTGCAAAAGCTGAAAGACAGCAAAGCGATTAATGATGCTGCTACCAGGGTAATAACCCCTGCCAAACCGGAAACAAGTTTTGATGATTTTTCCAAAATGGATATACGGATTGGAACAATCCTGGAAGCCGAAAAAGTGCCGAAAACAGATAAGCTGCTGAAACTGAAAATCGATACTGGTATAGACCAGCGCACGGTGGTTTCAGGTATTGCCGGATATTACAAACCAGAAGAGATCATCGGGCAGCAGGTAAGTATCCTTGTTAATCTTGCTCCGCGTAAAATAAAGGGCATAGAATCACAAGGCATGATTCTGATGGCTGAAAATTCAGACGGCAGCCTTTCATTTGTAAGCCCTTTCAAAGCAATGGAAAATGGGGGGATTATCAGATAAATTTGTGCGACCCCAAAGGGGTCGGACAAATTTATCTGATAATGATTTTCCTTCTGAACTGCTTCTCTCCGCAATTCCCGACAAACAAATAAATTCCGGCAGATAATTCCTTGTTCAGTTGTACAGAGAAATTTGTTCCGTCAACAGGGACCTGACGGGCTATCACTTCGCTCCCCACCATATTATAGATTCTCACATTCATTGTATGTTGATCCGATTCAGGGACAGTACCATTCAGTGTGTTACCATCATTCGGGTTCGGGAACAGATTAAAGCTTTCCACTGAATTCTGAGCAGCGATTCCCGTTACAGTAGCCATACTCACATTCAGATTATCTACACCCACATCCATACTTCCCTTGTCAGTAACCGTAAAACGCAGTACGCAAGTTGCTGAAGCAAGGCTTGTGGTGACTGTCTGGGTAGTCCAGGTGGCTACCTGGGCACTTGTGATAGTTAGCAAGGTGTTCGGGAAGGTGAGGCCTCCGTCAGTTGAAAGCAGCACATTGAATGCAAATGGCGAAGGAGAAGCCT
This sequence comes from Bacteroidia bacterium, assembly GCA_044448685.1. GTDB lineage: Bacteria > Bacteroidota > Bacteroidia > Palsa-965 > Palsa-965 > Palsa-965. Next base: position 10,110 of record JBIOHC010000017.1, on the reverse strand, counting down.
CGTTATGTAAATAATCGAATTTAATGGTCTTGGCACCCGCATTGGACAGATCGAGATAGAGATCCATCTGACCTGTTGATCCTGCAGGAGAAGGATCATTATGGAAACGGGCGCTGAAACTTCCGTTGGAAGCAGCAGGAGAGTAGGCTCCATTGGAAGGAGAAGTCCAGTCAGTGCCCGTATAATCATTCCGGTGCCAGAAGTCATTTCCTGCCGGTGTGGTACCTCCTATATTGCTTTTCCAGAAATGGTCCGGGCTGCGCTGTGCGCCATTGTTACAGCTGTCCATACCCCAGATGGTTTCAAAGGAGTTGGTATAAGGAAGGGTGGCATAAAAATGGTGACAAACAGGCGCTGCTGTATCTACATTGACATACCAGCGCGGTGTATAAGACGTGAGCTGTGATGCCGTATAGGAGCGGTATGAAACTTTCCAGTCAACCGCCGATGATTCCATAAGCAGAAAGGTTCCGCTTGCATAATTCGTATCCACCAGCCTTACATGTGAACCGGCCAGATTGAACACATCTCCCTGTTTCACCATGGATGCACTGCTATAAGCAGTTGAAATATTAGGGATGGTGCTCGTACTGTACTTGGTCGACAGACCCCAGGCATGCGATACAAAACCGGAACAATCCACACCAAGGGCACAGCTTTCACAGCAATCTCCGTTTGTAGTACAATCATTGTCCCCGGCTGATTTACCAGAGGTAAGCCCGGAAGTAAATGAAGAAAGGGAAGAAAATCCTCCCCAGCAATAGGCCATACCAGGAGCATTATGCCCTACCACCACCCAGGATGGGGTAGTGACATTGCCACCTGCAGATGGACAGCTTGAACCGCTCTGAATATTGGCCGAACTCGCCGTGAATGAATAAGTGGTAAAGGGCATTGCATTTGAATGGATTTGCCCGCGGCTGATAGTCTGTGCGTGCACCAAACCAGAGCACAGCAACGGAATAAGAAGCCTGAACAGCAATCCGGAGAGCATACAGCTTTTGGTAACATATCGTTTGTTCATGTATTCCTTAATTAATCTGGTTAACTAATTCTTTTCGCTGGCGCCACTCAGGTGGTCATTGAAATGATACAAGATGGAGCTGACATCGGCCGGATAGGATTTGGCTTTGACCAACTCTGTTTCTGTGAGGGAATAAAGGTTCACTCCCTTAGGGCTGGTAATCATATGATAAACTGTTCCGGTATTGCCCAGAATAAATTCCCTCCCGGAGAGTACATAATAGCAATCCGGAATTTTAATATCACTGGTCAGATCGCCTATCACACCATGATGAAGGGAAAGGGCAATGAGATGTCGTTCCACCCTTATAGGGCTTTCACTTACATAGGTCTGTACATCCAGAATGATTCGGTCCTTATCCGATCCGATAATATACACCCCAGCCGTTTTTTTATCAGTTTGAAATGTCTTTTCACTCTTCTTACCGTCCGGCTGAATCACAGACAGAGTATAGGAATTCCCTCCTGAAAGCACTGCTGACACAGAATGGTTTCCTGAAGTTATCCAGCCTGTTACCTGTTTTCCCGTTTCGAGTTCAACACTATTGCCTGAAGGCAGAAGCAGCCAAGTAGCCTTATTATGACGTGCTATCCTTCCTACACCCAAATAAGTGCCGGGAAAAGCAATTTCCCTGTTCAGCTTACCGGTCTCATCATACAGATATACCTTGTTTTCACCCAGCAAAAAAAACACACCTTGCTCATATACAAAATCGCGGGGGCCTGGCTTAACGGTGAATTTCGAATTCGTTTTACCATTGGTCCGGTCAACCAGGAGTATTTCATTGGATGCATCTGACAGATAGGCCACCCTGTTATTATCCATTATTACAAAGGAAGTAACACCCAGATTAGCGCCAGGTACTTGCTTGTAGGGAATACCATCGGCTGTGTTCCATGCACTTTTTGAAAGCTCTTTAACAGAAAAGGTGGTTTTCTTAACAGTTGGAGCCTGTTGACTGTAAACAGCTGCCAGTATACCGACCATACTGAAGAGTAACAAACTTAATTTTTTCATGGCGAACGTATTGAAGGAATGAGCTTTCCGGCCCACAGATATATCAGATTGACTCTTAAATTTTCCTGATTGCAGAGCTAATGTATCAAAAAAAACAATTGTTCCAACGAAAACCATCAACCATTCCTAACTATACAGTTGATGACATACTTGAAAGCAATATCTTTATGAAATTCACCTTCAAAAATGTTTCCTTGAATTTACAGAACATCCTTACCCGCCTTGAAATCCCTTCCCTGAATGAAATGCAGGAAGCGGCCTTGAAATCACTTGAAAAAGGAGGAGACCTCCTGCTTCTCTCCCCTACCGGATCCGGCAAAACACTCGGATTCCTCCTCCCTGTACTCGGGTTACTGAACCCCGAACGGCAAGGAGTACAGGCTCTGATTCTGGTTCCCTCGCGTGAACTTGCCCTGCAGATTGAAAAAGTATTCCGTTCAATGGGAACAGGATACAAAGTCAGCTGTTGTTATGGAGGCCACTCAACAAAAACTGAAAAAAACAATCTTCTTCAGAGCCCGGCATTGCTCATCGGAACGCCGGGCCGTATTGCCCATCACCTGAGACTGAAAAGCTTTGATCCTGCAACAGTAAAAACTCTTGTTCTTGATGAATTTGACAAATCACTGGAGCTTGGTTTTCAAGCTGAAATGGGTGCAATTGCCGGTGATCTGAAATCCCTCAGCGCACATATTCTCACTTCGGCTACAGAGTTGGACGAAATTCCCTCTTTCATCAAACTAAAGAACCTTACAAAACTCAATTATCTTTCAGATATCCCAATTGCAGGGCTGCAGGTTAAATATCTTAAAGCCCGGGGAAAGGATAAACTTCTGGCTCTGTTTGAACTGATTTGCAAACTAGGGAACGAGCCCACCCTTGTTTTCTGTAACCACCGGGAAGCCGTAGACAGAATCAGTGAACTGCTCTCTGATAAACATATCACGCATGATGTATTTCACGGAGGTATGGAGCAGGATGAACGGGAAAGAGCGCTTATTAAATTCCGGAACGGTACACACCACCTGCTCATCACTACTGACCTTGCCTCCAGAGGACTTGACATTCCAGCTATCCGGAATATCATTCATTACCAACTCGCCCCCAGTGAAACAATTTTCACCCACCGCAATGGGCGTACAGCCCGCATGCATGCCGATGGAACAGCATGGCTGCTGTTGGGACAGGAAGAATACCTTCCTGCTTATGCGAAAGAAGGAGCCCGGGAAGAAATTATTAAAAATCCTTCTGTCCTTCCGCCACTTTCAGCTTGGTCAACTTTATACCTCAATGCGGGAAAAAAAGAAAAAATAAGCAAGGGAGATATTGTCGGCCTCCTGATACAGAAAGGCGGATTGGGAAAAGATGAACTTGGGCTAATCGAAATCCTCGATCATTGTGCTTTTGCAGCTGTAAAAAGAAGTGAGGCCCGAAATGTTCTTGAGAAGATAAAAGGAGAGAAACTCAAAAACAAGTCGGTGAAAATAAGCTTAAGCGAATAACAACGCCTAAGGATTCATGCGATTAAATGCATTTTTCAGGTCTTCCGGTCCTGCTTTGACCATATTTTCACTAAAGCCGAAAGTAAGTTCTGTCTTCCCTTCATTCAACTGTTTAAAAACAGCCTCGACAAAATCACGAACAGGCGGGGCTGCATCATGAAGCCCTTTTCCGCCCAGGTCCGTATTCAAGGCAGGTGGAATTATTTCTATTACTTCTATGTCCTTGCTCCTAAGCAGGTGACGCAAGGAGAGGGTAAATGAATGAAAGAATGCTTTAGTGGCTGAATAAACAGGAGCCTTAGTGAGAGGAACAAATGAAAGCCCTGAAGTTACATTCACAATTGTTTTCAAGCTTTTCAGTTTAATGAACAAGGCACATAAATGAAGGGGTGCTTCTATGTTGGTCTGTATCTCTTCTTTCGACCTTTCGTAAAAATTATCATCTTCTATATTCATCCATTGCTGTATACCGGCATTGTTAATGAGGACATTCAGATCACTATGATGTTCCTTCATCCAGGTATAAAGAGCTTCCCTTTGGGCAGGGTCTGCCAGGTCACATTTATAAGTTATTACGGCTGGATATTTATCTGAAACCGCTTTCAGGGCATCAGCTCTTCTCCCGCAAATAATGATTGTATTGTTTTCTTTTACAAACCGTTCTGTAAGTCCAAGGCCAATGCCGCTGGCGCCACCGGTGATTAGTATCTTGTTATTGCTGATATTCATGTTTTAGCCTTTGTTTGACAAACAAAGGTATGAAGGAATTCATTTCAACGCCTCTTGCATCCTGTCAAATGCTTCCTGAAGAATGTGTTGAGAGGTTGAATAACAAATCCGTACATGTCCTTCAGAGTTTGCTTCAAACCAGTTTTTACCTCCTGGAACAAGAGCCACCCGTGCTTTTCGGAGCATAAAATCACACATTTCCTGGGAAGTGATCCCCGGAAGTATTATTCTGGGAAAGAATAAACAGGTTGAATCCGGGCTATTGGATTCAAATGCATTTAAGGTCTGTAACCTTTGTTCAGTATATAAGCGCATTTCGTTCAAATGACAGAGGTAGGCTGAGAGCCATTCCTTACCTTTTTCAAGGGCTGCGGTACCGGCAATCTGACTAAGTGTTGAAACTCCATAAGCCGTATTGCTATGACCGGAGTTTTCAAACAATTTGGTATATAAAGAAGCGTTTTCCGTACACAGATACCCCACTCTTAATCCGGCAAGGCCAAAATTCTTGGATAAGCCGGATACAATAATAATCCTTTCTTTAGCCTCCGGAGCTACTACTGAAATAGATTGGAAACGGGAGCCAAAATGCAGATCGGCCCATATCTCATCGGAAATGATCCAGAGGTTATGCTCAAGGGCAAGGGCTCCAATACCGGCAAGATCTTCGGCCGTCATCGTTTTTCCAAGGGGATTATTCGGATTACAAATGAAAATTGCTTTTACATGTTTGCCCAGTTTTGAACGAATGTCGGTTAGATTAATCTGTCCGGTATGTTTGTCCAGTTCGGAAATGACCACCTCTGCTCCTGCATTCTCAATGGCTTTCCGAAACAGAAAATCTACAGGGGTCAGAATTATAGCTTTGTCGCCTTTTTTCAACGTAGTTTTAGCCGCAAGAAACAATCCAAAAGCAGCCGAGTTAACCGGAAGAATCAGGGAGGGATCGAAATGAACTCCTTTTGTACTTCCATACCACGCCGAAATAGCTTCCCGGAACTCCACCAGGCCTTTTGCTGGCCCGTAAGAAAAGAACCCGGATTGGGAATAACGGGATATAGCCTCTACAATTTCCGGAGCTACCGGAAAATCAGGATCGGCTGCAGTAAGGGGAATTACCCCTTCTTCAACTTCTGCCCACCGGTAATTGAAAGCTCTTTTTTTTAGAATATCGAGCTTAACCTTATCGTTTGTAAAACGGGAAGCGGATTTATTTTGCTCCATAATTCACCAGGGGTATATTAGGATATTTTTGCTTCTGGGCACTTAGAAATTGATTCAGCAGGAATCGCCCTCCGTCAATAAAATTCTGTATTGTTTCTTTGCGATTGGCATAAAACTCAGCAAAGATATCCTCCGGACAATATGTATTCCCTTTCTCTTTCAGTAACTGGGCAATATAATACGAATCTTCCAGAGCGCTGCTCGCCCCCTGACTGCTGAATGACAGCAAAGGATGAGCCGAATCCCCGATCAGAAGGATGCCATTCTTGTGAAAGGAAGGGAGCAGATCCATATCATTTATTTCCCACAAAAAAGCATTACTGAAATCAGACTTTTCAATTACACTTTGAAATTCATCCGGGAAAGATTTGCTGATTGCTTTTGAAAAAGATTCCAGGCTGCATGAATTATTCATGGGTATTTTATGCATACGTTCATTCAGCTGAATAAACCATATCAGGTCTCCATTTCCTGCAGGGATAACTCCCATACTATATCCTTTTTCAGGGCAAACGAGCTTGATAAATGTGTTCCCCAGCCTTGCAGCCAGTTCCGGCATGCTTGTAATGCAGACAATCTCTTTTTCTTCGGTGACACGGGATTCATGATCAGGAAAAAGCATAGTCCTGCATTTAGAATGAGCTCCGTCAGATGCAATTGTAAAAGAGGGCTTCTCTATCCATCCGTCATTAAACTCAAGGTGGGTAATGGTATTATTTGAATCCCTGTGAAATGTTTTAACTTCTTTGCCGTAACTAATTTCGGAATTATCAAGCTTTCCTTTTAGAATTTCCACACAATTTCTCCTGCTTATTGCGAAACTGCCACTTATCTCTTTTTCTGTTATCAGCTTCCCATCCGGCATCATAAGCCTTACTTTATGAATCAGATTTCCTTTTTCCAGAAATTCCGGTTCAAGTCCGGTTTGATTCAGAATTCGCAGTCCGTTAGGCAGAATAAGAAATCCCAACCCTTGTCGGGAATTATTCAATGCCCGCTCAAATACATGAATCTTCTTTCCAGTTTTTTTCAGGAAAATAGCAGCGCTGAGGCCGGCAACTCCGGCACCTAATATTGCAATTCGGGATGTATCCTCAATCGCCTTTTTTTCAGCTTGTCTTGTTATTTTTGATTTCCAGAAAATTGAGAATTTATGCTGTACACCTTCCGCCAGATTTTGCTCTGATAGTGCTGTTAATTCCTTTTCAAGGGTGTCCAGATCGGTGTTCACCAGGGCGGAAATTTCAACAGTAGATAAATACCCGTATTTCCTTATGACTTCCAGGACAGATAGCCTGCACACTTTTTTCACTATTTCACCTTTGCTCAATATCCGTATGGCACGTTCAAAACTTTCATATGTTTCACTGAAATGAATCCGGACAGTTTTTCCTGCTCTGTTTATCAGGATGTATGACGGAAGGGACTTTACATGATATTTTTGTTTCTCATCCAGGTCAGCATTAAAAGAGGAAAGCGATTCGACAGAATTCATTTCTTTTTCAAATGCCTTCCCGGACAAACCTATTGATTCAGCTGCCTGAGTCAGCACCTCTGTTGAGGTGATATCTTCCTTTTTCAGAAAAAGTAATTCGCGGATAAGTCTCAGATATCTTTCTGATTTTTCAGGAGCCACTTTTTTCACTGCATAATAAGCAAGTGAAGGAGGACGGGAAGAGTTCATTGGTGTCTCGGCCCATATATCCCCGTCAATACTCATTCCCGAATCCTTACCTGTTGAATTCCAAATTTTCTGAAGATCCTGGGGCCTGGTTACAGTACCGCTCGGATCCACAAAGGTTTCCCAGGAGTCCAGCAATCCTCCCATTTTGTATTCGATTTCAATCGAATGACCGTATTCCACTTCCAGCTTCCGTATCCAGGGTGACCAAGCCCAGCAAGTGCAACACAAAGGGTCCGTGAAGCAAATTAGACGAAGTTCTTTTCCCTGATGATCCGGATCCATGCAATTGGTGTTTTGCGTTCAAACGGCATTTACACTCAGACGCCAGTCAGTTTTACAATCTTTTTGTACAGGTTTGCCGGCTCAAAAGGTTTGGTTATATATTCATTAACTCCCGCATCCATACAGGTTATTTTTTCCTTTTCGGTGGCATGAGCTGTCAGCGCTATAATAGGGATTGTGGATTTGGGATTATCCATCTGGGTGCGTATAAATTTTGTAGCATCAATCCCGTTCATTTCAGGCATCTGAATATCCATCAGGATGATATCATAACAGTTTGCTTTATGCTTTTCGACTGCAATCAGGCCGTTTTCAGCTATATCAATGATACAATCCCACTGTTTTAATACTTCATTAATCAGGAGCTGATTTATTGAATTATCCTCGGCTACAAGTACATTGATTCCAAGCGGACGCTCTTCAACCGGTTCATTATTTTCATTGAGCATAGCATGCTTGTTGCTCACTCCCAACTGAAGCGTAAACGTGAAAGTCGTACCTTCATTTTCTTTACTGAAAACAGAAATATGTCCCCCGAATCTTTCCACGAGGCTTTTTACAATCGATAATCCAAGCCCGGTGCCTCCAAAACGTCCTGAAATTCCTGAATTCGCCTGAACGAAACTCTCAAATATTTTTGTTTGCATTTCCGCCGGAATTCCGATGCCGGTATCCGTTATCTGGAACAGCAATTCAATTTTATCATTTTTCTCCTGAAGGAAGGAGACCTTAATCATTACATGCCCGCCTTCTGTAAATTTAACAGCATTCCCAAGCAGGTTAGTGAGGATTTGATTCATTCTTGCCGGGTCACCAACTACATAACGGGGGACATCAGGCTCAATAAATTTTTCTATTGACAGCCCTTTTTCCTGGGCTTTAAAATCAAGTATTTTAATGGAAGTATCCAGCAATTCGTACAAATCAAAAGATATCTTGTCCATCTCCACTTTGCCGGCTTCGATTTTCGAAAAGTCGAGAATATCATCAATAATGACAAGCAGATGATTAGCCGACTTTTGAATAGCACTCAGATATTCCATTTGTTTTCTTTCCAGAGGGGTTTTAATCAGTAAGCTGGTAAGGCCTACGATTCCATTCATAGGGGTACGGATTTCATGGCTCATATTTGCAAAAAACACTTCTTTGGCACGGGAAGAATCGAGGGCCTTGTCTTTTGCTTTTATCAATTCCATTTCAATTTCCTTTCTTGAAGTAATATCGGTATGAACCCCTATTGATCCCACCACATTCCCCAGTTTATCGTATAATGGACAACCGCTTATGAGCAGCCATTTATAATCACCCGATTTGGCTCTGATAGGGATTTCATACTGGCTGGAACCTCCCTCTTCGCGTTCATTAATGATGCGTTCCAGGTGTTCTTTATAGGTGGTATCAAGCAAAAGCTCGGATGCCTTTTGTCCGATTAAAAAATCACTGGAATAGCCTGTTATTTCGCAGTATTTCTTATTTACAAATTTGATCACATCATCATTATCGACTGTCATCACACCTTCGTCCATGGTTTCAACAAGTGTACGGAACCGCTCTTCACTCTCTTTCACTTTTTCGTACGCACTTGTCCGTTCTGTAATATCTTCTCCGGAACTCAGAATACCGGTAACAGATCCTTCTCTGTTTTTTATCCGCGTACAGTTCCAGGAAATGAGTCTTTCCTCTCCGGACTTTGTAATCACACCGCATTCATAATTCTGAAAGGAAGAACTGTTGCTTCCGGCCCATTCGTTTAATATGGTCTGGACATAGGGCTTGTCTTTAGTTACTACAATATCGCCCAATTCTTTTTTCTTACACAGTTCTTCGGGCAAATATCCGAGCAGTTCAGAGCATCTGCTATTAACTGCTTCGATAGTCAAATTCAAATCGAGGGCTACAAAAATCGTTTTTGCGAGATCCAGATATTCCCTAAATCTGCCTTCCCCGTCATAGAGGTCGCTTTCCCTGTTATCCAATCCTTTTGTATCTGATTTCATATATGAATTCTCCTCAAATATTCGGAGAAGCTTTTTAATGAAAAAGTTAATCCTTCTTATGCTTTAGACGCGGAAAATAGTTGAAAAAAATCAATCTTGCATCTTTCCTTCTAATTTACCTAATTAGCAGACATCCAAGCAGGTAACAACCCGACTCAAAATCCATAACCGCTTTGATAATTGATGATTTGAGAGGAACGGTCCAAAGCCCTCAGTTGGTTTAACTAGGGTTTGGAGAGAGCAGGAGAGTTTTTCGGTGAACGAGTCTTTATAAGAGGTGTATACAGTAAAGCCGTGGGTATAAATTCCAAGCCGGATTCATATCAAACTTAGTTCTGCCTTGTTATCACGAGGTTTTCCCATAATCTGCCACTTTTTACCGATTTTCCGCTTATCTTTGCAGACTTTTTAAGCTGGAATGCTGATTTTGGCTCCATAATTCTCCTGATAGCTATCGGGGGATGAAAAGAAGTTTCCAAATGATAGTTCTTACATTACTGGCACTGTAGTTCAATGGATAGAATACCTGCCTGCGGTAAGCAGGGAAGTTTCCTAAACTTTTGATGTGGGTTCCCTGCCTGCCGGTGCACAGGCTAACGCATCGGCAGGCAGCGATTCCCGCCGGACTTATAAAAATGATCTTTTTATACG
>JBIOHC010000016.1:0-73921 GCA_044448685.1 Bacteroidia bacterium | reverse complement strand
GGCTAAGACACAGAAAGGAAACTGGAGATACGATGTAGTGGAAGCCGGTTATAAGTGCAATATGACGGATATACAGGCTGCTTTGGGCCTTGTTGAACTTCAGCGTTATGATGCCGACACCCTGGTTAAACGACGCCATATATTTGATCTGTATGCATTTGCTTTTTCCAACTACAGCTGGGCTCAGGTTCCGGTATTTGAACGGGATCAGGGACAAAGCCGTTCCTCCTGTCATGTTTTTGCCCTGAGGATTAAAGGTATTTCAGAAACCCAGCGCGATGAGATTATACAACTCATTTTCGAACAGGAAGTGTCGGTAAATGTTCATTTTATTCCTGTTCCAATGTTGAGCTATTACCGTAAGATGGGCTATGATATCAAACAGTATCCGCGTGCATTTGATAATTATTCCCGTGAAATTTCACTGCCTGTTTACTACGGTCTGGATGCAGAATCCATACAGACGGTTATTGATGCTGTACATGCTGTTCAAAAAGTGATAACCTGAATGAAAAGGTGTTTCGACTTTATCGTTGCCTTCTTCGCTTTACTATTCCTTCTTCCTGTATTCCTGGCAGTGGCCATATGGATCATCCTGGATTCAAAAGGATCCGTATTTTATTTTCAACAAAGGGTAGGGCAGCATGGAACAGATTTCACCCTGTTCAAATTCAGAACCATGAGGAACGGGTCGGATTCAAAAGGTTTGCTTACCATAGGAGGCCGGGATCCTAGGATCACCCGTTCCGGTTATTTTCTGCGCAAATTCAAGCTGGATGAATTGCCTCAGTTGCTGAATGTACTGATCGGTAATATGAGTCTCGTTGGTCCACGGCCGGAAGTCAGAAAATATACCAGCCTGTACAGTCCGGAACAACTGCAGGTATTATCCGTCAAGCCCGGAATAACGGATTATGCATCCATTGAATATGCAAATGAGAATGAACTCCTGGCTTCGGCTGATGACCCGGAAGCCTTTTATATACAGGAGGTGATGCCTGCCAAGCTGAAAATGAATATGGATTATATCAAAGAAAGAGGCTTCTGGACGGATATGAAGGTAATCTATCTTACGGTACGTAAAATATGGACTTAGGTATTCCCGAAATGAGGTTGAATTACGTGTAAAAGGGCGTACTTTTGTAAAAAGAACAAACCATGAAATCAAAAATAGGAAAAATGTTCCTGGCTCTTTTTGGCCTTGGATCTGTTGCAATGATGGTTCCTACCCGTACTTTTTATGATTTCAAAGCCCGTACCATTGACGGGAAGGAGTTTGATTTCCATTCCCTGAAAGGGAAAAAAGTGCTCGTTGTGAATACGGCTTCCAAATGCGGTTTTACACCTCAGTATGAACAACTCGAAGCCCTGTATAAAACGTATGGAGGAGATAAATTCACCATAATAGGCTTTCCGGCTAATAATTTTATGAGACAGGAGCCTGGAAGTAATGCCGATATAAAGGAATTCTGCACAAAGAACTATGGTGTCACTTTTCAGATGATGGAAAAAATTTCTGTAAAAGGAGATTCCATACATCCTCTTTATAAATGGCTGACTGAAAAAGCAGAAAACGGAAAGATGGATGCTCCTGTCAAATGGAACTTTCAGAAATTTATGATTGATGAAAACGGAATATTGGTGGATGTTGCTTCATCAAAAGAAAAACCGGATTGTGATAAAATTGTGAATTGGCTTAAAGGTGTAAAATGAAAATAGATATTCTGGCTATAGGAGCTCATCCGGATGATGTGGAGCTGAGTTGTTCAGGCACACTCATCCGTCATATTACATTTGGTAAAACAGTGGGTATCCTTGACCTGACTTTGGGTGAGTTAGGTACCAGGGGAGATGCTGTTTTACGGAAAAAGGAAGCTGCCGAAGGAGCCCGGATCATCGGAGCTCGTTTTCGCGACAATATGGAATTCAAAGATGGTTTTTTTGAAAACAATCCGGAACATCAGCATAAACTTATTGCCCGTATACGCCAGTATTGCCCGGATATTATCCTCTGTAATGCCGTAACGGATCGTCACCCGGATCATGGGAGAGCAGCAGCACTTGTTTCGGAAGCAGCTTTTTATTCTGGATTAAGAAAGATCAATACACAGCTGGATGGGAAGGAACAGCAACCCTGGAGGCCCAAAGCTGTTTACCATTATATTCAGGACCGGAATATAGAACCGGATTTTGTGGTCGATATCAGTCCCTGGATGGATCTTAAACTCCAATCCGTAAAGGCTTATACATCCCAGTTCTACGATCCTTCTTCCAAAGAGCCGGAAACACCTATTTCTACCAATCAGTTTCTGGAATTTCTTATTGCCAGGAACCGCCACCACGGCCGCGATATAGGAGTTGATTATGCCGAAGCATTTACAGCAGAACGCTCGCCCGGGATTAATAATCTCTTTGACCTGCGATAATTTTCCTTCCTTAAGTATGAAAAAAGCCCCCGATAAATTATCGGGGGCTTTTTAATGGTATAAGTTAAGTGGCTTATTTCACAGTCATCTTACGTGTCACGAATGAATCGTTGGTACGTATGGTGTAGAAATAAATACCGGCATTCAGATTGCTGGCATCCAATGTGTAGGTTTGAACACCTGCAGGTACGGATTTGTGGTTTTGTACAGATATGAGCTGACCCAGCATATTGGTGATTTCGATCTTCATATCAGAAGACTTCTGCAGACTCACATCAATACTGGTCAGGCCTGTATAAGGGTTAGGATAGTTCTGGGATACGGAAACCAAATTGTTCTTGTATTCCTGTATGCCCAATACCAGAGGAATACTGTTATCCGTTACGTTGAAATCAGCTGTAACGAATTGTGCGCTGTCAATATAATTCAACTGGACAGCAGCACCTGTTTGAGTAGGATCAGAGTTTTTGAATCCGGAGTAAGAACAAGGGATGGTATAAACACCGGCGCTGGGTGTAAATACATAGTAAGAAACAGATCCCTGGATAATTTTACTATCGATAGGGCTACCGAGCGTAAAATTCTTTGCAGCAGTCCATTTCGAACTGGACTCGTCATAACCGACACTGATCATATTCGGATAAGTATTCTGACCACCACCAAGGGCGGAATCACTTTCAAAATAAGTAAAGAACAGTTGCTGTCCGCCGGTATACGTACGGGACGCCTGGGCACGCTGGTCTTCAGTGATAGTAGGGTTGGTAGCATCGGTCGGGGAAACACCGAACGAGCCTCGGAATGTATGAGGCATACCAAGCAGTTTCGCTCTCCAGGTTACTCCTCCATCGGTAGTATAAATGTCGAACACACCAAAGTTACCATAAGCGCTTGAAATACTGAATCCGTTTGGAGTAGTGGTCGGCATTGTTCCGATATCCACAACCATATGCAGGTTACCGCTGCCGTCAACTACTGCATCATGATCAAAAGCGGTTGTGTAACGGATTGAATAACCGCTGTTTTTCAGCAAAGGATCAACACCATTCACATCCACCATCTGGGGTGCAGACCAGGTCATTCCGCCATCTGTCGTTTTGGAAACAAGCAGGGAATAAGCTGAGTCAGGATTGGCAGTGTAACTTTGAGGATGTGCATTGGCAGAGATATAACCATTAAGTCCGTCATCTGCCATGCTGATTTTAGCCCAGGCAATGGAGTGAGAACCGGCAGTAGTGGTTCCAACAGGGAAGTAGACTTTCTTGATGCTATAAACCATGTCACGGATTGACGGACTCCAGGTTCCGATTGTCAGGACGAGGGTATCATTCATGTCATAACCGTTTGGTTTGCCCGGAGCATCATAATCAAGGCTATAGACTTTTCCTTGTTTAGTCATTGTAAAACCATCCGGAATAAGGTACATCCCATTGGCTCCGCTCGAAGAAATCTGGTGCTGGGTAGGTGCAGGGATCGTTCCGATTTGGTTTACCCCATAAGCATGTCCGCCCCAGTCCCCGGTTGCATTGTCAGGATTGGAAGCATCCCGGGTAGGAACAAAATAAACCATAAAGCAGGAATCCGCAATGACATTCCCTGTCGGATTGTAAATTCCACCCTGTGGGAAACGGGCTGTGGAAGCTGTGAGTCCTTTCGGATCTCCGTCAGGCTGATACACAGGACCGGCATTGGTCATCCAGGTTTTACCGTTGTTTTTGGAAACGTCATAGCCGATAAACCCGGTATTACTTCCTCCTACGACACGGTGGGTAAGAATAATGGTATTGAGGGTAGGATCCGCCCAAAGGTATTGACGGGTTCCGCTGCTTGTTCCGAATGCATTTGACTCCTGACCCAATAACCGGCTAACAATACCGCCTGCCAGTGGAGCCGGATTGGATTTTTGAACACTTTTGGTCATCGGAATTACCGGAGCCGGAGCGGTTATAGCCGCGGGCATCCTGTCGGCTGAAGCCCATGGAAGCATCCTGCATATATACTGAGAACGATCCTGCGCCATCAAGGAAATAGTGCAACCGACCGCCAATGAAAAAAGTATTGTTTTTTTCATGTTGAAAAAATGTTTATGTGGTTAATTTTATTGAAATGTCATCAAATATAGGTAAATATTGGGTAACAGGCAGGGGACAGGAAAATTTTAACGTTCCAAATTCAGTCATTCTTAGAATTCGATGGTTTTGGGTTGAAAAAGTAGTATCTTTGCAACCCTTTTGAAGGAAAACCCTGTTCGGTTCAGGGTATGTCAAATCCGCTTCAGACACCGATAAGAAGCCTAATTTTAAGCCAACATGGCAAGTAATCTCTCTCACGTTAGTCCGGTCGAAGAATTTGACTGGAATGCAATCGGCAAAAAACAAGACATTTATTCATCCGGTGAAATAACCAAACTGGAAGAACTCTACAGCGGTACCATGAAAGAAGTGGTGGAGCATGAGCTGGTAGAAGGTGTTGTTGTAAGCAAAAACCACAAAGAAGTAGTGGTAAATATCGGTTTCAAATCAGATGGAGTTGTCCCTCTTTCTGAATTCCGTTACAATCCGGATTTGAAAATCGGCGATAAAGTCGAGGTTTATATTGAAAATCAGGAAGATAAGACAGGTCAGCTGATCCTGTCTCATAAAAAAGCCAGGGCTATGAAGTCCTGGGACAGCGTTAATAAGGCCCTTACAAATGATGAAATCATTAAAGGCTTTGTTAAATGCAGGACCAAAGGCGGACTTATTGTGGATGTATTCGGTATCGAAGCCTTCCTGCCAGGTTCACAGATTGATGTGAAGCCTATCCGTGACTATGATATTTATGTTGGTAAGACTATGGAATTCAAGGTTGTGAAAATCAACAATGAATTTAAGAACGTAGTTGTTTCACACAAGGCTCTGATTGAAGAAGAACTTGAACAACAGAAGAAGGAAATCATTTCCAAGCTTGAAAAAGGACAGGTTCTGGAAGGAACTGTCAAGAATATCACTTCCTATGGTGTGTTCATTGACTTAGGTGGAGTAGATGGTCTGATACACATTACAGATCTGAGCTGGGGACGTATTTCCCATCCGGAAGAAATTGTGAAACTGGATCAGAAAATCAATGTTGTTATCCTTGATTTTGATGATGCCAAGAAGCGTATTGCCCTTGGTCTTAAACAGCTCACACCACATCCATGGGATGCATTGGATACCAATATGAAGGTTGGTGATAAGGTAAAAGGACGTGTTGTTGTGATTGCCGATTATGGTGCATTTGTTGAAATTGCTCCGGGTGTTGAAGGTCTTATACACGTTTCTGAAATGTCCTGGTCACAGCATCTGCGCAGCGCTCAGGATTTCCTGAAAGTACAGGATGAAGTTGAAGCAGTTATCTTAACCTTAGATAGAGAAGAACGTAAAATGTCATTGGGTATCAAGCAGTTAATGCCTGACCCATGGTCTGGAATCCTGGATAAATATCCAAAAGGTTCCAAGCATACTGCCACCGTACGTAATTTCACTAACTTTGGTATATTCGTAGAACTGGAAGAAGGTGTGGATGGTTTGATACATATTTCTGATCTGTCATGGAGCAAGAAAATCAAGCATCCTTCTGAATTCACCAAAGTAGGGGAGAAGATTGATGTTGTCGTTCTTGAAGTGGATGTGGATAACCGCAGACTGAGCCTTGGTCACAAGCAACTGGAAGAGAATCCATGGGAAGTGTTTGAAACGGTATTTGCCGTTGATTCCATACACCAGGGAACTATTATCTCTGCCAATGAAAAAGGAGGAATTGTTTCTCTTCCTTATGGTGTAGAGGGCTTTGCTCCTAACAAGCACCTGGTAAAGACCGATGGTAAAACTGCACTGGTAGAAGAAACGCTGCCGTTCAAGGTGATCGAATTCTCTAAGGAGGGTAAGAAGATCATCGTTTCCCATTCCCGTATTCATGAAGATGCTACCAATCCGGACAGGGATCACAGCCGTACGGATAAGAAAACAGCTGAAAAAGCAGCTTCAAAAGCGGTTAAAAAAGTGAAGGATAGTATGGAAAAGACAACCCTCGGCGATATTGAGGCTCTTTCCAACCTTCGTTCTGAATTGCACGAATCCGAAAAGGGCAAGGAAGAACAAAAATAGTTTCTCCGTTTGTTGATTGACCGGAGAGATCAAAAAACCACGCCATGGTTTTTGGAACCCCCAATGAGTAATCATTGGGGGTTTTCTTATATATTTGTATCCGATATGTCACCCACATCCCGCATTATTCTGGAAGGTAAGCAGCTCGGGATCATTATTCAGCGACTTTGTCATCAGCTGATAGAAACCCATGACGAATTCAGAAATGCGGCTATCATAGGGCTGCAGCCCAGAGGTGTATTCCTCGCAAGAAGAATCCATAAACAGCTAATGGAGATTACCGGAAATCCTAAAATTCCTTATGGTGACCTGGATGTAACATTTTACAGGGATGATTTCCGGAAAAAAGACCTTGTTCCAAACAAAACAAACATAGATTTTATCATTGAAGACAGGAATGTGGTCCTGATAGATGATGTTCTCTTTACCGGAAGGACCATACGTGCCGGTCTGGATGCCATGATGGCTTTCGGACGGGCTGCCGATGTGGAATTGCTGGTTCTGATCGACAGAAGGTTCAGCCGTAACCTGCCTATACAGGCCAAATACATAGGCCAGACCATCGATGCTGTATCATCCGAAAAAGTAAAGGTTGACTGGAAAGAATGTGATGCCGAAGACAAAGTATGGATTGTAACAAACGATTAAAGGGCAAACGATGACAAGACTGAGCACGAATCATCTGCTGGGTATCAAGAACATTACAGAGGAAGACATTAACCTCATCTTTACTACTGCTGATGCTTTCAAAGAAGTCATCAACAGACCGATTAAAAAAGTCCCTTCTCTCCGCGATATCACAATAGCCAATCTGTTTTTTGAGAAATTCAACCCGTACCCGGCTTTCCTTTGAGCTGGCAGAAAAAAGACTGTCAGCCGATGTAATCAACTTTTCCGCTTCTGCTTCTTCCGTCAAAAAAGGAGAAACACTGGTCGATACAGTGAACAATATCCTGGCCATGAAGGTCGATATGGTTGTTATGCGTCATGCGAATCCCGGAGCAGCTTTGTTCTTATCCAAACATGTGGATGCGAAAATTATAAATGCCGGTGACGGAGCCCATGAACATCCCACCCAGGCCTTGCTGGATGCTTATTCTATCCGGGAAAAACTGGGAAGCCTGAAAGGGAAAAGGGTGGCAATCATTGGTGATATCATGCATTCAAGAGTGGCTTTATCCAATATTTTTTGCCTTCAGAAGCTTGGTGCAGACGTCATGGTTTGCGGCCCCAGAACCCTTATGCCAAAATATATGACCGGTCTGAATGTCAGGGTTGAACATGATCTGATGAAAGCCCTGCAATGGGCCGAAGTAGCCAATATGCTCAGGATACAGCTGGAAAGACAGGATATCCGTTATTTCCCAAGCCTGAGAGAATATACCATGCAATATGGGCTTGATAAAAAGAAACTCGACTCACTGGGAAGGGATATCCTGATTATGCACCCCGGACCGATTAACAGGGGGGTTGAAATTACCAGCGAGGTGGCAGACTCTGCTCAAAGCATTATTCTTGACCAGGTCGAAAACGGTGTTGCTATCCGGATGGCCGTTCTTTTTCTCCTGGCAGGGAGAACAGAAAATTAACATCCTTTTCCTTCCTTTCTGTTTGCCGGACGGACATTTTTCCTTATTTTTGTTCAAGAACTCTGGGACATGTTTGAAATAGACCGACAAGAAAAATACAGCCTTATCCGTATCAAGGTAGAGAAGCTTGACAGCAATGTTGCTCCTGCTCTGAAATCGGAACTGGTAGTGCTTAGCTCTGATGGAGTGCGCAACATGATCATTGATATGAGCGAGACCCGTTATTGCGATTCTTCCGGATTAAGTTCTATTCTGGTCGCAAACCGTTTGTGTAAAAACGCCAATGGCTCTTTTGTACTGACCGGATTGCAGGAGCCCGTAAAAAAACTTATCGCTATTTCCCAGCTGGATAGTATTCTGAGTATCGCCCCCACTATTGTTGAAAGCATCGATGTGCTTATAGGAGAAGAAGTGGAACGTGATATGGAGAATGAAGTCTGATTTTTCCCTGATCCAACTCTCACCCTTAACCATTCACATGAACAAAAAATTACTTATCCTGTTCGGAGCTGTACTTAGTTTCTCCGTTTCCGCTCTTGCTCAATGTACTATCAATACCGCACTAACGACCCCGGGTTATTATCCTGACAGCGCCACAGGGCTTCCTCCGGCCTATATAACAGTTCCCTACAGTACCGTGGTGCAGATCAAATGCCCTACCGATACAACGGTTTCTCCATACGGACCTATTCATATCAACTATATTCAACTCGACAGCGTAAAGGTTGACAGTGCTTCCGGCAAACATTTCAAGAATTTTCTGCCTGGATTTACATACGCAACCAATCCTGTTTCCGGGAAGTTCACAAACCCTGCATCGCCTTCCACCAACGGAGCAGGAGGCTGTGTCCTTATTTCCGGTACTGCAACAGCAGGTCAGGATGTAGGCGGTCCTACGCATAACGGTATCTACCCTTTAATTGTTTACTACCATGCCAATGTTCAGGTTCCTGTTGTAGGAGCTACCAATTCAAACGGAACCAAGACAGGTTACCATATCAGAGTTCTGCCTGCATCAGCCGGAATTCTGGAATTGACGAGCGATAATTTCGATGTTTTTCAGAATACTCCGAACCCTGCAAACGGTCGTACGGACATTAACTATTGGATGACAAGCTCCGATCAGGTTGAATTCCGCGTATATGATGTGCTCGGTAACCTGATTACGTCCAAAGCCATGCATGCCGACAGAGGTTCGAATAAATATACCTTCGATACGTCTTTACTCTCTTCAGGCATTTATCTCTATTCTATCCGTTGCGGTGAGAAATCTGTTTCAAGAAGGATGATCGTTGCATCCCATTAATGTCTTCTTTTGAACTGACAATTCTGGGCTGCAGTTCTGCAACTCCTACATCCACCCGGAATCCTACTGCCCAGATCCTGCAGGTTGCAAGCCACTGCTTTCTTATTGATTGCGGGGAAGCAACCCAGATTCAGTTACGGAAATTTAAAATAAAATTTCAGAGGATAGATCATATCTTCATCAGTCATCTGCACGGCGATCACTACCTTGGTCTGATGGGCTTGCTCTCCTCTATGCACCTGCTCGGGCGGACTAAAGAATTGTTCATTTACTGCCCCCGGGGACTGGAAGAAATCATAAACGTTCAGCTCAAATATTCATCTACCACACTGAACTATCAGATTCATTACTGCTTTCATGATACAGATAAACAGGAAATACTTTTTGAAGACGCTAAAATAAGCGTTGAAACAATCCTTCTTAACCACCGCATACCCTGTTGTGGATTCCTTTTCAGGGAAAAAAAGAAAAGCCTTAATCTGAGAAAGGACAGGATTGAGTATCTCAATATCCCAATAGAAGCTTTTCAACGTATCAAAAACGGAGAAGATTTCACAACTGAAGATGGAAAAATAATTCCAAATTCAGAGCTGACTCATCCTGAACTCCCTATCCACTCGTATGCATTTTGTTCCGATACCTGTTATGATGAATCCGTTATTGAACAGATCAAAGGCGTGGATTTGCTTTACCATGAAGCAACGTTTACAGAGGAGATGAAGCAAAGGGCCAGGGAAACTCACCACAGCACTGCAGCTGATGCAGCCAGGGTAGCCCTCAAGGCAGGGGTGGCTTCATTGCTGATCGGGCATTATTCGGCCCGATATACCGATCTGACACCACTCCTGTTAGAGGCGAGAAGCATTTTTAATGAAACCCAGCTTAGTTATGAAGGCCTGAAAATCAACCTGGAACAAATTTCACGTTCATAATCTGCAGATATCCGGTTTGTTGTTTTCATGCATTGCACTTATATTTGTCTGTTATTTAAAATTATTCTAAATAATGTCGAAAATAAACATAATAACTGCTGATCCTGATTTCCTTGTTCGGGAAGGACTTGCTTCAATTATTAGCAAGGTTGTTGATTTTAAGTTAGTTGCAAGTGTTTCAGAGTTTCCTGACCTTGTAGAAGCAGCCCTTTTGCATCAGCCGGATGTGATCATTTTCGACTATCACCAGTACAAGGATGGTATAGAATCCGTGAAACTGCTTAAAGCCCGGGCACCGGAATCAGGTATTCTGATCATTTCAAATCCCCGTAACAAGACTGATATACGCAAAGCGCTGGATTCCGGAGTAAAAGGATACCTGCTTAAGGAATGTGAACTGGATGAAATTCACCAGGCTATTGCCAAGGTTGCTATTCAGGAGAATTTTTTATGCGGCAGAATTGTCGCCAGACTTGATATGCATGATTTGGACGAAAAGAGCTATTCAGAAACATCCTGTTATGGGTTGAATATCACTGAACGTGAACTGGAGATCATCAGGATGGTAGCGGAAGGTTTCAGCAATAAGGAGATTGCAGAAAAGCTGTTTCTCAGCACACATACGGTTACCACACACCGTAAAAATATCATGAATAAACTCCGGGTTAATAATACCGCCGGCCTGGTATTATATGCCGTCAGGAATGATATCTTAGCACCGAATAAGTTTCTGTTTTCCTGATTTTTCTGTTCCATCTGAATTTTCTGAACTATGATACTGATTGCAGACAGCGGATCCACAAAAACAGAGTGGAGGCTGGTCGATAAACAGAATCACATCCTTTCCAGCACAGGTCAGGGCCTGAATCCTTTTTTTCATACTCCGGAAAATCTTAACGCTCTGGTAGGGAGTGAAACAAAAGAGCTTACCGCGAATAAAGACTTGCATGATCTGCAGGTATTTTTTTATGGATCCGGTTGCGGAAGCGAACAAAATAAAGCAAGGCTGCGCCAGGCCATTCAACTCAATTTCAGACAAGCCTCGATTGAAGTGGAAAGCGACTTGCTGGGCGCTGCAAGGGCCTTGTGGAACAAAAAGGAAGGAATAACAGCTATCCTGGGAACCGGAATGAGCAGTTGTGTTTATAATGGATCCGAAATCATCCTGCAGCAACCGTCCCTGGGATATATACTGGGTGATGAAGGAAGCGGAGCCGATCTGGGCAAAAATCTGATCCGGGATTATCTGAACGGAGACCTGCCCTCAACACTTAAAACTGCGATGGAAAGCCGTTTTCAGCCTGGCATAGGGGATATCCTGACAAAAGTTTACAGAGAACCGCTTCCGAACAGATTCCTTGCATCCTTCAGTAAATTTATTTATCAGAATCTAAAGGAGCAGTATTGTGTGGATCTCGTCTCCGAACGGTTCCGGAAATTTTTTGAACAGCATATCATACGTTATCCGGGATATAAGGCTTTGCATATTTCATTCTGCGGCTCTGTTGCTTTCTGGTTCAGTAATATTCTCAGAGCAGTAGCGGAAGAAAAAGGGATAGTGATCGACAGGATAGTGGAAACACCTATGGCAGGACTCTGCCTGTATCACCTTGGTGAAGATTTTACTGTAAAATAATTTTACCCCTCAGGTTTTCACTGTTGGTCATCACCTCGTAAAAATAAATTCCGGGTGGCAGTTCCGACCGGTTAAAAGAAAGCTGCAACTCGCTCTCTCCGCCGGGCTTTGTAGTTACAAACCGGCTAACATCTTTTCCTTCTGTGCTGAAAAGCCTGATCCTGGCTTTTCCAAAACTTTGATCGAACGAAAGTGTTGTGATATCCGAACAGGGATTCGGGAAGGACTTAATACCTGCCTGTTCCGGTTTAACAAGGTTTTGAATACCGGCAATAAGGGGAACATTATGACCCATTGAATCTGTTCGTACCAGGAAAAAATCAGGTATTCCATTCGTCATGAACCCTGTCGAATAACCGCATAAAAGATAGCCCTTATCCTTTGTTCTGAATATCGAATAACCTTCTTCATCACTGGCATTGTGCGGATCCCCAAAGGTATTCCCTCCGGGCATGTAGTTGCCGTATTTATCAGTCAGAGTCATCCACATATCCCAGGTGCCGGCACCGAAACCGTATGATTGGGTTGAACCGAACAAGGCAAGTGTATTTGCATCCTGTTCGAGCAAGGATTCTCCTCTGTCGGGTGAAGTGCCACCTGTGTGTATAGTCCAGATAAGCGAGCCTGCAGGGCTCAGATGACCTAAATAAATACCCTGATCCGTTCCTGTTCCATAGCTGCGGGTACTGCCAACAAAATAAAAAGAACTATCACTTACCTGGATAATATCATGTGCATCATCCGCATAAGTTCCACCCACATGCCTTGTCCAGATTGTATCCCCGTTTGCCTTTGTACGGATGATATAGGCGTCTCCGGCAGTGTCTCCGAAGCTTTTCGTAAACCCGGCAATGATATAGCCTCCTCCCGGAATTTCCTTCACTGAGCGGCCTTCATCCTGTTTAGTCCCTCCGTAATGCCTGGTCCAGAGGGTATCACCAAGGGCATTTGTCTTAACAAGATATACATCCTCATCACCGGCTCCATAACTGTAGGTACCACCTGCCAGAATATACCCCCCGTCGCTCGTCTGCTGAACCATATACCCAAAATCCCAGTTCGATCCTCCATAGGTTTTGGACCATTGCCTGATACCTGTTGAATCTGTTTTGATCAGATACATATCATAGCCTCCGTTTCCAAAACTGTCTGTATACCCGCAGATGACAAGCCCGCTGTCTGCCTTTGATTCGAGAACAGAATTGCCCCAGTCAACACCGGAACCACCGAATGTCCGGGTCCAGCGCGGGAAACCGTTCAGATCTGTTTTTACCAGCCAGATATCCGAGCTTCCTGCTCCGAAGCTGCTTGTAGGACCGGTAGCCACATACTTTCCGTCGGCTGTCTGAATAGCGCAGCGACCGATATCCTGGGACGGTCCGCCAAAAGTTGTTCCGAAACAGATCCCCTGGGCATCACAGCAATTACTCCTCAGAAACAAGAGGCATATAATCCCGGCTGTGTTCAGTAATCTTTTCATCTAGTGGAAAAGTTTAACGATGGAAACATAAGCGCCCTGACCACATGTAAAAGCAGGAATGATATAGCCTGCAAAATTGTATGTTCCGGCTTTCAGGTGCAAACCTTTGAACAGTTTGGCCTGGACAGATAATGCGCTTTGAAGTCCGGCATACCCTCCGTAACCAAGCTCTATATTCAACGTTATTTTGCTCCGTATATGATACCGGAGCTGTAAATATTCAAAAGGCTTGTAGTTGGCGGCATAGCGCAAACGAATGCCGGGCACAAACTGCCAGATTTTTCCATCGGGGACATAGGAAATATTCATATTGCCTGGCAGGAAAGAGGTATAATAGCTCTGTGATTGCACATGTGCATTCAGAATGGTTTTGGCTGAATAATGCACTGAAGTATCTGCGAGCTGGAAGGCATTATTAATGGCAAAGCCGTCAAAATGGTACATGGTATCTCCGGCATAATGGTTGGTCTTACGGTTCCAGGTGATAAACCCTATATCTGAACATTCGAGGAATACTTCACCTTTTCTTTTTGTTTCGATATAGAGTGGGGCATGATAATAGAAATCAAGCCCTGCACCCAAACCATTGTTTGCAAAAGGGGAGGTGCTCTTCGGATCTGAGACAGTCATGGAATAGCGGGTTGTAAAATCAAGATAATCGCCTGCCTGGCTGGTGAACAGCTGGGCTGTCGGTGCATGAAGCTGCTGGTATTGGGATCCGTTGTACACCGATAATGCAATGCCAAAATGCGGGCCTGCAATACCGGCCTGGAACTGCTGGTATTGTATCGTGTTCAGTTGAAACCCGTTGAAATCGGCCGTTTGCCCTTTGTAAGCATCATTGCCTTCAAAACAAACTTTGAACAGATCCTTACTGTAAGCAAAGTCGGCATGCTGGCGGCTCCGGACGGAAATAAACCAGGAAAATTTTCCCTTGCTCATCCCTGAATCAATACGATGGGAATACCAGAGGCCTTCATTGATATCTCCGCCAAGGTAGTTCATCTTTTGAAGCCGGCCTTCCACTTGCTTTTTCAGTTTGTCATCGATAAAACCACCCATAAAGAAGCGGTTAACAAAACTGTTGGTGATGGCATTTGACCCCACATAATAATCCGCAAAAACACCTGTTTCCTGCTTAACCGTAGAATCGGATGAACGCGTAAAAAAAGGATTCTGCTCCTGTCCATACCCATTCCAGACCCCTAGTAAAAACAAACCGAGTATAACCTGCTTCACATTAATTGACTTTGATCGTGTAATTGAAATCTCCGGTAAGGCGGAAATCCATTTCATAGGAATCGTATATTTTCAGATAAGCAGGATTGGAAGATGTATTGAACCGTGCCGTAATGATTAGTTTGCGTGCATGAACCAGGTTGCTGATTTTAGAAGCAGGAACAGGGATAAGCAACACCGATTCCTGCTTTCCCACAGCTTTCAGATTGAGATCGAGTGGGGCAGGGCCTATGAGGTTAGCCGCTCCCATAAGGGAATCCGTAACGGTATTGTGATCATTGACCATATAGAGTTGTAAGCCTGCGCTAAGCGGGAAACCGTTGGATGCATACAGGGTAAGGTTGCATTGATGCAGGCGGCTGATATTGGATGATTCCTTATCGAAGTTAACAGCAAGTGTATCGGCCAGAGTAAGGTTTGTGGCAACGAGTGCTAAAGGAACCTGCAAGTCAAGACCCGCTTGAAGCCCATAGCCATAATAAACAAAGTCATTATACCCGCTTACATTCCCCAAAGGGTCAGGAGTCAGGTTCAGCTGATAGCCTATTTTATCGGGCATATTCTCAATAAGGGCCTTGATATTGGAATTTCCGTTATTGAGCATATTGGAATAAAGAGAAGGAATTTCAGGAGGGTTTGAGAATGTTTCAATCGCTCTGTTGATATTGATGGGAGAATTAATGATCGGACCGGTCAGATGCACCACACTGCCGGTTCTTGAGTTTTTGGAATAGATATCCGGAATCATTAGTCTGGCATCCACCCCTATACCATTCTCAATATGAAAGTTGAGCTGAACACTTTGCAAAAGCAGGCTTCCCGATGTAAATTTGCTGAAAATACTGAATGGGCTTTCTGCAGGGCCTATATGCTGAGTGGCTTGTCCGAAATAACCCTTGGCATAACCCGGCACCATATTCACAAACGTAGATTTGATAACGAGACTATCGCCCGGGTTTACCAGTACCGAGGTTGTGGCAGGATCAATAATCGCATTGACCTGAGTAACAACAGTGTTGATACTGTTACGGGCAGGGCCGCTCAGATCAAGCGTATAACTTTGCAGATTATAATCGGCCGTATAAACACCTTCTGTACTGCCGGATGCAGCAGGAACCATTACGGTGACAAGAAAAGGCACGGAATTAAGGCTCGCACTCGGAATCTGATAGGTTACCTGGATCTTTGAATGTACCTTATTCCGTATTGTGACCCGCATGGTTCCTGTGCGTAAAAAAGCTGTTTTAAGTCCTACACCATGCAGCGGGTAGGCCGTAATATTCGGTGTGCCGGGTGTAATGCTTTGACCACCTGTGAATACGGTGGCTATTGGAATACCATATCCGTTGTTTACTGTTGTGTCCGGAATATGAACGAGGCTGTCTAACGCATAGTTGGCCAGGCTTTTACTGAAAACAAGGGTCAGGCTAGAATCGGTGTTTTTATGGAGAAGTGAATCGGAAATAAGTTTGTTTATCCCGAAAGTTGTTTTGAATATAGGAGTGCTTATATCACTGTCCCAGGATGCACCGCTTTTACGGCAAGCTCCGGCAAGTAACAACAGCATCCCGGCGACCATAAATAAAGCAGGCTTTCGTATCATGATGTTGTAAATTTAAGAATATTCGCAAATAATAACTATTACCGGTCAAAAGGGCATTTACGGATCCGAAAAAAAATCGGTAAATTTGCATGTTAGTCAAACATCCAAACCATGCTCACCCGCAGATTCCTGCTTTCCTGGATGCTCTCATCGGTATTGATGTGGGGGCTCTCCTATGTATGGCATGGAATCTTTCTGAATGATATAGCCAATCTGAGTTATCCCAAAGGCATTTATCTTGTTGCTTCCACTGTCGTTTATCTGGCTATTGGAATGGTGCTCACTAAACTTTACACCCTGCAATTTGTGATACATACCTTACAGAATTTTTTTATCCGTGGAATCGTTTGCGGAGCCGTTACGGGTCTGCTGTTTTATATGTTTGCACTTGTCATAGGTGTTTCCTTTTCCAAACACATATCCCTTGGAGATATGGCGATTGATATTCCCTGGCAGCTATTTGAACAGATCTTCGGCGGGATTATCATTGCCCTTGTTTTTGTTATAATCTACGAACCTATTCCCCGTAACAGATCTGAAGACATCGTCTGATTCCTATATCCTCCCCTGAATTGAAAACAAAAACCATTAAGAAGAATAAAGTCAACATTGTTACCCTGGGATGTTCTAAAAATATCTATGACAGTGAAGTGCTGATGGGTCAGCTGAAAGCGAACCGTTTTGATGTTGTACATGAAAGCACGAAGGATGATTCCGGCATTGTCATCATCAACACCTGCGGATTCATTGAAAATGCAAAAAAAGAGAGTATTGATACCATACTGCGTTTTGCTGCAGCCCGTAAAGAAGGTGTCATTGACAAGCTCTATGTTACCGGATGCCTGAGTGAACGCTATAAACCTGAACTTGAAAAAGATATTCCGGAAGTGGAT
Source organism: Bacteroidia bacterium (assembly GCA_044448685.1). Taxonomy (GTDB): domain Bacteria; phylum Bacteroidota; class Bacteroidia; order Palsa-965; family Palsa-965; genus Palsa-965. Next base: position 56,693 of record JBIOHC010000016.1, on the reverse strand, counting down.
GCCTATTTCGGAACGCGTGATCTTCCCCGTTTGCTGAAATCACTTAAAGCCGATTATAAACATGAGCTCCTCGGTGAGCGCGTACTGACAACCCCTGTTCATTTTGCATTCTTCAAGATTTCGGAAGGATGCGACAGACCCTGTTCCTTCTGTGCCATTCCGATTATGCGGGGTAAGCATATTTCTATCCCCATTGAAAAACTTGTTGAACAGGCCCGCTGGCTGGCGAAGAATGGTACCCGTGAACTAATTGTAATAGCCCAGGATTCCACCTATTATGGACTGGATTTGTATAAAGAAAGACGCCTGGCTGAACTGCTTGAAAAGCTCTCCGAAGTGGAGGGCATAGACTGGGTTCGTCTTCATTATGCCTTTCCTTCCGGTTTCCCCATGGATGTACTTGATGTCATGAACAGACAGGAGAAGATCTGCAAATATATTGATATGCCCCTGCAGCATATTTCAGATGCCATGCTCAAGAGTATGAAAAGGGGAACGACCAAACAAAAAACAATTGAACTGGTAGATACTATCAGGCAGAAAGTTCCGGGTATCACAATCCGTACCACGCTTATAACCGGTTACCCAGGTGAAACAGAGAAGGATCATGAGGAAATGCTGAAATGGGTGGAAGAGACCCGTTTTGAGCGACTGGGATGTTTCACCTATTCACATGAAGAAAATACCGGAGCATTCGCCTTGAAAGATGATGTTCCCGCACAGGTTAAACAGGAAAGGGCTGAAGCCGTGATGCAGATTCAACAGGATATTTCAGCCGATCTGAACCGTCAGAAAATAGGAAAAACCTATAAAGTATTGATAGACCGGAAAGAAGGCAATTACTTTATTGGCCGCACAGAGTCGGACTCCCCGGAAGTGGATAACGAAGTACTGGTTGATGCAGGTCCTCATTTTTTAAGAGTAGGGGACTTTGCCAATATCCTCATCAAGCGGACGGAGGATTTCGATCTGTTTGGTGATCCGGTATAGGAATATTGGTTTATATAAACGGAATCAGTATAGTGCTCGGCGAAGGAAACAGGTCTTTCAGCAGACAGATAGGGGGGAAGGTCTAATTTGTTTGACATTGAGCAGGTGCTTCATTACTTTAGTTATTCTAATCTGAAGCACATAACGAATGAGCGGATTTGCTTTAAGTGGCGGTAAAACACTTCCTTCCATCATTTTTAATCCTGAAGAGCAACTCTTTCATATCAGTGGAAGCTCCCTGCCTGAGAACGGTAAGGAATTCTTTGATCCTGTACTTAGCTGGCTGGATGTTTATTCCAAAAAACCAAACAAGGAAACAGATCTGGTAATCAATCTGGAATATTTCAATCTGAGTACTTCCAAGGCCCTTCTGTTTATGTTGTACACACTTAACCAGATGCATGAAGCCGGGCATAAGGTCAAAGTGACCTGGTGTTACTGCGATGCCTATATCCTAAGCGCCGGCCGTGATTATGCTTTTATGGTTCATATCCCCTTTGAGTTTAAAAAAGTACATGCTCCCGATCACATACCCCACGAGCTGACCACCTGATTTTTTTCTTTACTTTTATCCGGAAAAAAACAAGCTCATGCTATCCGGATTCCGATCATACATTCTTTCCCCGTTCCTGTTATTATTTTTCCTGAATGCCTCGCTGTTGAAAGCCGATGAAGGCATGTGGTTGCCGTTGCTGCTGGAGCAGCTCAATCAAAAGGATATGGAAATGAAAGGCTTTCAATTGAAAGCGGAAGATGTTTACAGCATCAATCACAGTTCCATGAAAGATGGGGTGGTGCAGTTCGGAGGAGGATGCACGGCCGAACTAATTTCCGGTAAAGGCCTGCTCCTCACCAATCACCATTGCGGCTTCGGTCAGATACAGGCTCACAGTACACTCGAGCATGATTATCTCCTCAATGGATTCTGGGCAGCTAAAGCAGCGGATGAACTTCCCAACCCGGGCCTCACTGTCACCTTTATTGTGAGGATGGAAGATGTCACAGCCCGTGTCCTGGCCAATATGCCTGCTTCTCCTTCAGAAACTGTAAGAGACTCCATCATTAAGGTAAATTCAGTGCTGGCCGGCAAGGAAGCCATAAAAGGAACACATTATGAAGCATTCATCCGGGCTTTTTACAACGGCAACCAGTATTTTATGTTTGTCACCGAAACATTCAAAGACATTCGTCTCGTCGGAGCGCCTCCTTCTTCCATAGGCAAGTTCGGAGCCGATGCCGATAACTGGGTATGGCCCAGACATACAGGAGATTTCTCAATCTTCCGTATCTATGCCAACAAGAACAATGAACCGGCCGAATACTCACCCGACAATATACCCTATACACCCAAATACTTTTTCCCGGTATCCCTGCAAGGTGTACAGGAAGGAGATTTTACGATGGTGTATGGATTTCCGGCCCGGTCCAATGAATACCTCTGCTCCAAAGCGGTGGACCTGATACAGAATGTGTCCGATCCGGCACGGGTCAAGATACGCAGGACAAGACTGGATGTGATGGATCGTGATATGAGAGCCAGTGAGAAGGTGCATATCCAGTATGCATCCAAACAAAGCGGAGTAGCTAACGCCTGGAAGAAATGGGATGGGGAAATGGGAGGCCTGGCAAGGTATAAGGAGATAGAGAAAAAACGCGCACAGGAAGCATTGTTTCAGGGTAAGGTAAATCACAGCGGTGACAAGTTCAAGGCATACACTACTTTGCTCCCTCAGCTTTATGCGATGTATGACAGCATGAAGTACATACAACTCAATTTTGATTGTTTTAATGAAGTTGCCGGAGGTATAGAAGCTGTCAGGTATTGCGGAGGTTTTGAAAATCTTCTCAAAGCAAGTGAACAGAAAAGCCCTGTTGATGCCGACTTAAAGAAACAACTCCAGACCGTGAAAGACGCCTTACCCGGTTTCTTTAAAGATTACAATATGCCAACCGATCAGGCTATCTGTGCCAGTCTGCTGAAACTTTATACAACATTGGTTCCTGAATCTCTGCAGCCGGGTATATTCAAAATAATCCGTTCCAAATACAAAGGAGATTTTGATGCGTATGCTGCTGCTGTTTACAGTAAATCCATCTTCACACATCCCGACCGCCTCACAAAAATGCTTGATTCGTATAAAGCAGGAGATGCGAAAAAATTCCGAAAAGACCCGGTGAGTTTATTGACAAAAAGCCTCTATGATATGTATTTCAAGGATATTATTCCAACCTATACCCGTCTCAATAAAAAACTGGATGTTCTGAACCGTCAGTATATGCAGGCTCAGCTGGATGTATTACCGGATAAAAAATACTATCCCGATGCCAATTTTACCCTCCGTGTGGCCTATGGAAATATCCGTCCTTATGAAGCCCGTGACGCGGTCAGCTATAAATGGTTTACCACCCTCGACGGGATCATGCAGAAAGAAGATTCCACAATTGAAGAATTCAGGGTTGACCCAAAACTGAAATCACTCTGGCAAAAGAAGGATTACGGTTCTTTCGCCGATAAAGACGGAAGCCTGCATGTAGCCTTCATAGCCAACAATCATACTTCCGGAGGCAATTCAGGCAGTCCTGTCATTGATGGCAAGGGCCGCCTCATCGGTCTGAATTTTGACCGGTGCTGGGAAGGCACTATGAGTGATGTGGCTTTCGATCCTTCCTTCTGCCGGAATATTTCCGTTGATGTACGGTATGTACTCTTTGTAGTTGATAAAATTGGCGGAGCGGGGTATTTACTGGAGGAGATGAAGCTGGTACGGTAGCTTTAGTTTTAAACGAAATTGTCATTCTGAGCGACCTTGGGGCTGACAGTGTGAGAGCCGTCGCGAAGAATCTCCTTGAATAAGACTTTATTCTTTTTGTCTTAACACAAAAAGAACCAAAAAAGTCAAGACGGCGCGAATCCTGCCCCACGTGCTGCTCGACATCGAGCGCCGTCAGGCCTTACGCGCATTTGCATGTTAGCATAAGTAATCCAGGCTCCGCCTTCTGTGTGCGATGTCCACTTCCCTTTATTGTCATTCCGAGGCACCTTGGGGCTGAATTGAGGGCAGCAGACTTGTCCGTGCGCCGCCGCTGAAGCTTTGGCGTAAGCGTCCGGAACTTTAGTGTAGGCGGAGCTGAGGAATCTCCCTGGCATAGTAAGTTGTTGAAAAAAATAGAGTTGGAATAAATACAATGGATGTATGTCGCAAAATTTCACATTTGTTTTTATTTGTCTCTTTTTCTACGCACTTCCTTCTCAATCAAGTAGTCAGCAATACTTCCCCCTCCACCATCATCAGCTTCACCTTCAATACAGCCGTAACAGTCAGACTGTCTGTTATTTTCCCGTCCAAAACTTCCTTGTAAAGCGTTTCAAACGGAATTTTACGCACCTCCAGTTGTTCTGTGTCTTCCGGTTCGCTTTCCCCAAAAGTAAGATCCTGGGCCAGGTATAAAAGGCAGTATTCATCGGTGGCTGAATTACTCAGATGCATGGTCTGGATCAGGGTCCATTTCCGGGCCTCTATTCCTGTTTCTTCTTTTAATTCACGCTGAGCCGATTCAAGGGGTGGTATATCCCGGAGTCCTCCTCCTTCGGGTATTTCCCAGCTGTATTGTTCAATAGGATAGCGGTACTGACCCACCAGCCAGGTATTGTGTTCTTCATCAAGTGCCAGAACACCGATTGCCAGGTTCTTAAAATGAACGACTGAGTAAGTGCCGGGATTTCCGGACGGATTCAGGACATCGTGTCTGGTGATACGAATCCAGGGCGACTCATATACCTGCTCTGAATGCAGGGTCTTCCAGGGGTTTTCGTTTTCTGAAGGCATGGTACAGTTTAAGGGCCAAAATTACAGTTTTATCACCTACCTTTGCCGACCTATGGAAATTCGTAAATCGGCTGTCTCTCTTGATGAAATTAACGGTTTTTCAACAATCCTGAAAGCTTACCTGAGCGGGCAACCGGACCTTGCCGGATTATATAATTATACCCCCGACCTGCAAGGGTTTGAAAAGGCAATAGCAGAAGCTCCTTATACAAAGATGGACAGGGAAACACTGGTTTCTGTGTTTCAAAAGCAATACAAAGAATCGGGGATCATTATCAACGAAAAAATAGCTGCCCATCTGGATCTGCTGAAGCAACAAAACACCTTCACAATCTGTACCGGTCACCAGCTTTGTTTGTTCACCGGCCCTCTTTACTTTATCTATAAAATTGTAACGGCCATCAATCTGGCTGAAACCCTTCAAAAGAAATTTCCGGCCAGCAATTTTGTTCCTGTATACTGGATGGCTTCGGAAGATCATGACTTTGAGGAAATCAATCATGTCCGCCTCTTCGGTAAAAATCATGTTTGGGACCCTGCGCCATTGCAAACCGGATCCATTCCCTGCGGAAGTATTCCTTCAGATTCACTTAGCGGCCTGATCGAAACAGTGAAAGATATTTTGGGAACATCGACTCATGCGGAGACGTTGGTAAAAATGCTTGAAAATGCCTATCTGAAACAGCCGGATCTGGCCAAAGCAACCCGAACACTTGTGCATACTTTGTTTGAACAATACGGGATACTGACACTCGATGGCTCGGATAAAGAGTTAAAAAAAGTGTTCAAACCCCTGATGAAGGAGGAACTCCTGAATCAGGTATCCTATGCTCCGGTAATGAAAGGGATTGAGGCGCTTGAAAAACTTGGTTACAAGGCCCAGGTAAACCCGCGGCCGGTAAACCTGTTTTATATGAAGACGGATCTGAGATCCCGGATTGAAAAAACGGAAGGGATGGATGATTATACGCTTGTTAATACAGAAATTAAATTCAGTACCAAGGCGCTGCTCGAAGAGCTGGAAATGTATCCGGAACGATTCAGCCCGAATGTGGTGCTCCGGCCGGTATACCAGCAGCTTATTTTACCTAACCTCGCTTATGTGGGAGGGCCCGGTGAACTGGCTTACTGGCTTGAATACAAAGGGCTGTTTGAAGCCTGGAAGGTTTTCTTCCCCGTGCTTGTTCCCCGTAATTTTGTGATGTGGGTGGAAGAAAATGTGTCAGCAAAAATGCAGAAACTGGGTCAGACGGTTTCTTCGCTTTCTCAACCTCTTCCTGATCTGGAACGGACTTTTGTACAGGATCATTCCGGGCAAAGCCTGAGCCTGGAAGCGGAAACGACTGCACTCAAAACAGTGTATGAAGGTATTGTCGCAGCGGCAGCGAACGCAGATGCCACCCTCAAAGCCCCTGCAGAAGCGGAACTTCAGAAGGCCCTCAATGGAATAAAAAATCTGGAAGCTAAGATGATGAAGGCGGAGAAGCAGAGACAGGAGACCGGTCTTGCACAACTCAGAAATATTCGTGAAAAACTATATCCGGAAGCCAGTTTGCAGGAAAGGGTGGAGAATTTTATGCCTCTTTATCTGAGGCATGGTGAACGGTTTATTGAAACACTTAAAAACGGACTGGATCCATTTGAACATAAGATGGTAGTATTTACGGAGAAGGATGATTCCAAATTAAAATAGAACGCAGATTCTTATGATTCTTATGATTTTCGCAGATTTCAAGCTTCATAATTGATCATAATAATCATAAGAATCTGCGTTCTATTAAGTTAGTACGTCAATGCAGCCTGATATGTATAAACTCATCATCAAACCGTTTTTCTTTCTTTTCGATCCGGAACGAATCCATCATTTTGTATTCAGAAGCCTGAAACTGTTTTTTAGGATCCCCGGCACGGCTTCTCTTATGTCGTCTATTTTTCAGCACAAAGATAAAAGGCTTGAACGGACTGTATTCGGAATTCATTTTTCCAATCCTGTTGGACTTGCTGCCGGATTTGATAAAGATGCAAAACTGTTTGATGAACTTGGATACTTTGGTTTCGGACATATAGAAATCGGCACACTAACTCCGAAACCACAACCCGGCAATCCCAAGCCGCGTATGTTCCGCCTGCCTGCCGATGAAGCGCTCATCAACCGCATGGGCTTCAATAATGAAGGGGTGGAAGCTGCCGTACAGAGACTGCGTAAACGGAAAAGCCCTGTCGTCATAGGAGGGAACTTAGGCCGTAACAAGATAACACCGAATGAAGGGGCCTTACTGGATTATGAATACTGCTTTGAAGCCTTATTCGATTATGTGGATTATTTCGTACTCAATGTAAGCTCACCGAACACACCGGGTTTAAGAGAGCTTCAGGAAAAGGAACCCCTGAAAGCCCTGCTGATAAGAATGAAGGAGCTGAATGCCAAAAAAGAAAAACCTAAACCCATACTCCTTAAGATAGCTCCCGATCTTACCCTTGAACAACTGGATGATATCATAGAGCTTGTTCTTTCAACAGGAACAGATGGGGTCATTGCAACCAATACAACAATTGAAAGAGGAGGCCTCCGGACTCCGGAAGAGAAGGTTAAAAGCTTTGGCGCCGGGGGATTGAGCGGAAAACCTCTGACTGCCCGAAGCACAGAAGTCATACGCTATCTGCATAAGAAATCAGGTGCTGCATTTCCGATCATCGGGGTAGGAGGCATACATTCTGCTGAAGATGCCATTGCAAAGCTCAATGCAGGAGCAAGCCTCGTGCAGGTTTATACCGGTTTTATTTATGAAGGCCCCGGTCTGGCGAGGAAGATCAATGAAGGAATTCTGGCCTCAATGGGCAAAAAATAAAATGATTTTGTTATGGTGAAAGCAGCAGTTAAACTGGTAGAATGTCCACGTGATGCCATGCAGGGCATTCATGATTTTATACCGACAGAGAAAAAGATAAAATATATCAATTCCATTCTCCGTTCGGGTTTTGATACGGTTGATTTCGGGAGCTTTGTTTCTCCAAAGGCTATACCACAGCTCAGGGATACCGCTGAAGTACTCGAAGGCCTGGATCTGGGAAGCACCAACTCGCATTTGCTGGCTATTGTGGCCAATACAAGAGGAGCACAGGATGCCTGTCATTTTGAAGAAATCAAATACCTGGGGTTCCCTTTCTCGATTTCGGAAACCTTCCAGCAGCGGAATACGAATTCTTCCATTGCTGAATCCCTGAAAAGGGTGGAAGAAATCCAGACCCTGTGCCGTAAAAACAGGAAGGAGCTGGTGGTTTATCTGTCCATGGCATTCGGAAATCCATATGGAGACCTTTGGAACAGTGATATTGCCATTCAATGGACTGAAAAGCTGGCAGGAATTGGGATTAAAACAATAGCCTTGTCAGATACCACCGGGGTGTCGAACCCTGAGAACATAAACTACCTCTTTACCAACCTGATCCCTGCCTTTCCGGGTATAGAATTCGGAGCCCATCTGCATACCATTCCCGCCACCTGGAAAGAGAAGATCGATGCTGCCTGGAACAGTGGCTGCCGTCGTTTTGATTCGGCTATTAAGGGCTTCGGAGGTTGTCCAATGGCTTCGGATACACTAACAGGTAATATGGCTACTGAAAACCTGCTTTCCTTTCTGGATGAGCATAAGGTTGCAACGGGGGTCAAGGCCAAGGCGTTTGATGAAGCTATGGGTCTTGCTCTGGAGACTTTTTCTTAATTGGTTTCGACTTCGCTCAATCTGACATTCTACTGTTGAAGTGGAGAGTAAAAAAAATCCCGCCTTATAGGGCGGGAGAGGATATTATAAAACAGGAATTAATTACTTCCCAAGATCATCAAAGCTGACATCTGAAAAGCTCTCTGCTCCGTTGCTGGCTACTGGAGCTGCAGCATGATTGTGTTCATGTACAGTAATGGCAGGAGCAATGGATTTAATATGTGCGACGGCTTCGGTCAGACCCTCTGCAAACTTGTCAAAGTCTTCTTTATACAAGAAAAGTTTGTGCTTTTCATAGAAAAACTTCCCATCATCGCCGAAACGTTTCTTGCTTTCTGTAATGGTCAGGTAGTAGTCATTGCCTTTAGTGGCTTTTACATCGAAAAAATAGGTTCGTTTACCAGCCCGAACAGATTTTGAAAAAATCTCTTCTTTGTTGTGATCTCCATTCTTTTCAATTCCTTCTTCCATGCTCATGTTCGATGGTGTTTATGTTTTAATTAAAACAAATATATAAATTAATTCATTCACCAAAACAACAAAACACGAAAAATAATGGATGGATTGCCTAAAAAAACCTTTCAATGCCCCGTTATTAACGATAAGTCAGACAGGGTTATTGATCTCCTTTCAGGTATTTTGGGTGAATCTCAGACAGATTCTCCCTTTGTCTGATTTTCAAGCAGTTGTTGCCTGTAAAGCGCTGCATATACACCATTTGCCTGGATCAGGCTTTCATGGTTTCCCCGCTCGGCCACAGATCCGTTTTCAAGTACCAGGATCTGGTCGCATTGCTTTACCGAGCTTATCCTGTGACTGATGATCAGGGTTGATTTATTCCGCATCAGGGGCTTTAAATTGCTCAGGATATGTTCTTCGGTTTCCGTATCCACAGCCGAAAGACAATCATCGAAAATGAGTATGGAAGGTGCTTTAATGATGGCTCTGGCCATGGAAATTCTTTGCTTTTGTCCGCCTGAAAGGGTAATTCCTCTTTCCCCAAGCATGGTTTCATATCCTTCCGGAAACTCCATAATGGAATCATGTATATCCACTATTCGTGCTGCTTCCCTGAGTTGTTCAACCGGAATATTCTCCTCTGCCACCCCGAAACGAATATTGTTGGCTATGGAATCGGAAAAGAGAAAGACCTCCTGAGGCACATAGCCTACTGCTCCTCTCAAAGTGCCGAGCGCGAATTGAGAAGCCTGTTTCCCGTCAATCCGTATTTCTCCTTCCGTAGGCTCATACAGGCGTGTGAGCAAGGCTGCTACAGTTGATTTTCCGGATCCGGTACGGCCTACAATAGCCATGGATGTTCCCTTTGGCAGGAGGAAGGAGACCTTGTTCAGAGCCACCACTCCTGAATCTTCATAGCGCAGAGTTACGTCCTTAAATTCTATGGTACCTTCCACAGGTAGAGTATCCGTACCGGCGTTCTTAATTCCTGATTCAGTCTGCAAAAATTCATTGATTCGTTCCTGCGAGGCTGCCGCTCTTTGAACCAGGGATGTTACCCAGCCAAGGGAAGCAATAGGCCAGGTAAGGCCTGTGATAAACATAATCAGACTGATTATTTCACCAAAGTCACGTATTTCACCCCGGGCATAAGCCAAACCTCCGAACCAGATTGCCAGCACATTGCTGATTCCTACCAGTAATACCACCAGGGGCTGGAAAGCGCCTTCTGTTTTAACCAGACGCATATAAAGCGACCGGTACTTGCGTGTTTCCGATTCAAACCGGGTATTAATACTTTCTTCTCTGGCAAAGGCCTTCATCACCCTTATGCCGGAATACGTTTCCTGGGTGAAGGTGGAAATAGAGGAAAGCTGCTGCTGTACTTCTGTGCTTCGTTTGTTGATCAGGCTGCTTACATACCAGATAGCCATTACAATCAATGGCATAGGGCTGAGTGTAATAAGGGTCAGCTTCGCATTGATATGAAGCATGTAGGGAATTGTAAATGCCACTGTCCCTACCGTGCCTGTAATATACATGAGTGCAGGCCCGGTATACATCCTTACCCTGCTTACATCTTCACTGATACGATTCATCAGATCCCCTGTATTGTTCCGCTTAAAGAAGTTCTGATCCAGTGTCTGATAATGCGTATAGATTTCATTTTTCTCATCGTATTCGATGAGGCGTGACATGACGATTATCATCTGACGCATAAAAAACATGAATACAGCCTGAAGTAATACAAGCCCCAGGATGAGGCCTCCGAAACCAACAAGCTTCCAGTTGATATCGGAATTGAAAGCGTGATGGGACAGGATGAGATTATGTACGTAATCGGTTCCTTTACCTACGTACAGCTTGGCTTCAGCTCCGAAATAGTTATTTATGGCGACGAATGCAAGGCCCAGCAAAAGCCTGTATTTGTATTTAAAGAAGTACTTGTTTAAATGGGCAAGAGATTTCAAGAGAATGACCGATTAATAGAGGGGTGCAGTTTTTTGGTTTCAAAAAAACAGCTACTTTTGCCCCATTCAGTTAAAGCCTTACAACAGGTCCCAAAATTAGCCAATATCAAGCATTTCCGGAAATATATTCCACGATAAACACCCAACTGATGATGACCGTAAAAGATTCCAAACAGACTGTGTTAACTGATCAGGTGGTACTTGGGCCTATGTCAGCCTTTAACCATGAACAGGTTGTATTCTGCAATGACAATGAAACGGGTTTAAAATCCATCATCGCCATTCACAATACAGTACTTGGTCCTGCATTGGGAGGAACCCGTATGTGGGTTTATAAATCGGAAAGCGAAGCCCTGAAAGATGTGCTCCGTTTATCAAGAGGGATGACATATAAGTCGGCATGCGCAGGTATCAACCTGGGCGGAGGAAAAGCAGTCATCATCGGTGATTCAAAAACCCAGAAGACAGAGGCTTTGCTGCGGCGTTTCGGTAAATTCGTAAACAGTCTTGGAGGAAAGTATATAACAGCCGAAGATGTAGGGATGGGTACGCGTGATATGGAATTAATCCATATGGAGACAGATCATGTTACCGGTTTGCCCGAATCCATGGGTGGAAGCGGAGATCCTTCACCTGTTACTGCATACGGTGTTTTTCTGGGTATGAAAGCTTCTGCCAAGGAAAGATGGGGCAGTGATTCGCTTTCCGGAAAAAAAGTGGCTGTGCAGGGAATCGGACATGTAGGGGAGAGCCTTGTCAGGCAGCTGGTGAAAGAAGGTTGTAAAGTGACGATTTGTGATATCAACGAAGAAAAGGTTAAACTCCTCGTTAAGGAACTGAATATAGCCGCTGTGACGCTGGATGAGATTTACGATGTGGATATGGATATCTATGCCCCCTGTGCACTCGGAGCAACACTGAACAGTGAAACGTTATCCCGTCTTAAATGTGCTGTTATTTGCGGAGCTGCCAATAACCAGCTTGCAGATGAGACTGTGCACGGTGTTGAGCTTATCCAGAAAGGAATGCTCTATGCTCCGGATTATGTAGTGAATGCCGGCGGTATCATCAATGTGTATTATGAGCTGGAAGGATATAACCGTCAGAGGGCTATGGCCCATGCTGAAAATATCTATCATACGACGCTGGAAATTTTCCGGATGGCTAAAGCGGAAAATATTCCTTCCTTTGCCGCTGCAAATAAACTGGCTGAAAAGCGGATTGCAGAAATCGGAAGGATTAAACTGTCCTATTAAGTACAGGATGCAGGCAGACAGCCTCTTCTTTTAACTGTTAAAGTAAAATCGTTCTTTATTTATGCTCAACAGAAGATATCTGAGAATAAAAGTGATGCAGGGGCTGTATACTTATTTTCAGTCGCACAGCACCGATATTCCCAAAGGAGAACAGGAATTGATACGCAGCATAGATAAAGTATATGACTTGTATGTACTCCTGCTTCAGTTTCTGGTCGAGTTAAGACAGGTGGCTGAATCCATTTCAGAAGATGCCAAAGGCAAGAAACTGCCTACTGCGGAGGATCTGAATCCCAATCTTCGTTTTATTGAGAACCCCGTACTTCTCCAGCTCGAAAAGAATCTGAGCCTTGCCAAAGGACTGAATGAAAGAAAGCTGAACTGGTCGGGTCAGGCCGAGATAATCCGCCGCACATTCCAGGCTGTACGGTCCAGTGAAGAATATATTGAATATATGTCGGCTGCCAGTCCCGATTACGATGCCCACCGCGAATTTATAAGCCAGGTATTCAAGCGTTTTGTAGCCGATTCGGATCAGCTTGATACTTATCTTGAAGAACGAAGCCTCTACTGGCCGAATGATCTGAATATGGCTGTGGCTCCCATGATTCTGAAAACCCTGGAAAACTTCAGTGCTGACACAGACGGGTCGGCGTCTCTTTTACCGCTATATAAAGACCAGCCTGATGATACGAATTTTGTAAAGGAATTGTATCGTAAAACGATCCTGCATGATAAGGAAGCGGAAGCTATGATTGGTGAAAAGACCAGGAACTGGGAAGTGGAACGTATTGCTATGATGGATGTATTGTTAATGAAAATGGCTATTGCCGAATTGCTCCATTTTCAGAGCATACCTGTCAAGGTAAGTTTGAATGAATATATTGAGATTTCCAAGCTGTACAGTACCCCGAAAAGCAAGGTTTTCATCAATGGTGTGCTTGATAAACTGGTGCTCGATCTGAAAGAGAAATCATTATTGGTAAAGACAGGAAGAGGACTTATCGAATAACCCGGTTGTATTCTGAAAAGCGGTTTTAAACAATTAAATAAAATCCTAAATTTGCAGTATGATTAAGCGTAGAACAAGCGAACATAAATCTTTCCTCATGCTGGGGATGGGAGTCATGCTATTTCTCACTTCCTGCGGCCCTAAAGGCAATCATGACGGAAAGGTTGATACCCAGGATGTGAATATCAGCCAGACTGCCGACCATGTCGCTCCGAACGGATCGGAACCGGTAATGAAATTCGAGACAGAATCCCATGATTTTGGAAAGATCACAGAAGGGGAGCATGTGAAATACGGTTTCAAATTCAAGAATACCGGTAAATCAGAACTTATCATTTCGGATGCACAGGGCAGCTGCGGATGTACCAAACCGGAATACCCGAATAAACCGGTTGCCCCGGGTGAAGAAGCTGTATTGTGGGTTGGATTCAACAGTGAAGGTAAACACGGCATGCAGGAAAAAACGGTTACCATTGTAGCCAATACGATCCCCCGCACGAAGACTATCACGATCAAAACCCAGGTACTTCCTCCCCAGGGCAAGTAACGTTACTGAGGTTCTTAACACCATTTAAAATCTTAAATCGTAAATCATAAATCCTAAATCTTAATTCCCAAATGAATTCAATTTTATTACAAGCAGCAGCACCATCCTCCGGAGGTTTTTCGACCCAGCTTATCATGATAGGTCTGATTTTCGTTGTGTTTTATTTTTTCATGATCCGTCCGCAGATGAAGAAAGCCAAGGAAGCCAAGAATTACATGGCTACCCTTGAAAAAGGAGCTAAGATTGTTACCATTGGTGGTATTCATGGTAAGATCATCGAAGTTCAGGATACTACTTTTATTATAGAAGTGGAAGGCGGAAATCGTCTGAAGATTCAGAAATCAGCTATTTCCAAAGATGCATCTGATTCTCTGTCTGCTCAGGCGTGAGCCAGCAATCCGTCATAAGATCCAAAGGGAGCACCGGGCTTAACAAACAAAAGTTTAATCGGAAGGCATCTGTTTTTGCCGTTTGCCTGGTCATTGCCGGATTTTTCTGGGCTATCACAACTTTATCCATGGAATTCACTTCTGTGGTAAGGTTTCCGGTTAAATACATCAACCTTCCAAAAGATAAGATAGTATCCAATAATTTACCCGACAGTATAGAGCTGGAAGTGAAGGCCAGCGGCTTTGAACTGGCCCGTTATCGTATCCGTCAGCATCTGGATCCCCTCATGCTGGATGCTACCGGGTATAAACCACATAAAGGCAGCGACTATTATTATCTCACCACCAATTCCAGGCTGGATTATTTCAACAGACAGCTTGGAAAGGAAATGAAAGTATTGGCTGTCGTTCCGGATACCATTTTTCTGAATTTCAGCAGGAAAATGAGTAAGCTCGTACCGGTCATCTCGCATGTGAATGTAAGCTTCCGGAAGAATTTCCAGCAGGCAGACAGTATTCTTATTGTTCCCAGGGAAGTACGTATTTCAGGATCTCCTGTACTTCTTGAAAAAGTTAAAGAATTACACACCCAGGATATCACGCTAACCGGGCTTGAAAAATCCTGTACAGTGAGGAAGGCGATACTTGTAAGTGCTGATTTGAAACAAATGGAACTCTCAACCGATTCGGTCAGCATTCATATTCCGGTTTCAAAATATACGGAAGGACAAACAGAAGTGTCTGTTGTGATAAAGAATGTCCCCGCAGGCGTGTCATTGCGTGTCTTTCCTGATAAAATAAAAATCACCTATCTTGTTTCTTTCGACAGTTTCGATAAAATAAAGCCGGAAATGTTTGAAGTAGCTGTTGATTATAAGAAACTGGAGGAGGGGAGTTCCAAAATCCATCTTGACCTGCTCAGGGCGCCGGCCCAGGTGAGGTCAGTATCGCTGAACCCTGACCGGGTTGAATATATAGTCCGGAAATAAACCTTATAACGGTTACTTTTTTTGGATAGGCAGGGAGAAGGTGAATGTGGCACCTTCATCTACTACGGCATGCGCTTCCACGATACCTCCGTGACGGCTGATGATTCTTTTTACAATGGCTAGTCCCACTCCGGTACCTTCATATTCATCACTCCTGTGTAAACGCTGAAAGATCCCGAACAGCTTGCCGGCATATTTCATATTGAAGCCGGCTCCGTTATCCCTGACCTCAAAAAGCACTTCACCGCCTTCTGTTCTGGAAGAGATTTCAATTTCAGGGTATTCCTTTTTGGAAGAATATTTAATGGCATTGGAAATCAGGTTCATCATCACCTCATGTATCAGGCCATAATCAGCCCTTATGCTATGTAATTTACCGATTATTATCCGGTCTTTAACAGAAGTGCCGGTCCGGCTTAATTCCCTGATAACCCCTTCCACAAGGTCATTCATATCAATATCGGAGGGAAGGAGTTCTCTCCTGCCAAGCCTGGAATAGGACAACAGATCATCGATCAGGTTTTCCATTTTCCCGGCATTATACTTTACAATATTGATGAGTCGTATAACTTCTTCCGGAAGTGTTTCAGAATGATCTTCCAGCAGAATCTGTATATAACCGTTCACAGCCCTCAGCGGGGCTCTCAGATCATGTGATACGGAATAGGAAAAGCCTTCCAGTTCCTGGTTAAGTTCTTTGATCGCATCTTCCTGCTTCCTTTTTTCGGTGATATCTTCCGAGATTCCGAGCAGATATCCGGCATTACCGTTTTTAGACGGAATAGGGATCTTTTTCGTATGCAGCCAGCGTTCACCGAGCCCGCGTGTTTGAATGGGCTCCTCCGCTATATCCATTATTTTTCCACTGGTGATAACAGCTCTGTCTTTAGCCGTAAAAAAATCAGCCTGCACAACAGGAAAGAAGTCATAATCATTTTTTCCGATGAGTTCATGGCTGGGATAACCAAGGAATTCTTCCCCGGCTTTGTTGAATTGAACAAAGCGTAATTCCCTGTCATCTTTCACAAAAATCATGTGCGGAATATGTTCCATCAGGGTTTTCAGAAACGTTTGCGCTTCCTCCATATCCTTTCCCTGAGCCACGCCTCCTGTACACATAGAGGAGAGCGCTGCACGGAGATTCAAATCGTAATATATTTCAAGTTCATCCCTGACGGATAATGCCAGTGTCAGGTCAGTAGTATATGTTTGCAGGGATGAGGCCAGACAACGTTTCAGAGCGGAATAACAGTCCAGCACTTTACCGGCATCAGCACAGTGTTCTTCAGAACGAAGCATCTGTTTTATAAAAGAAGCTGTTAGGGTGTCCTGCTTCTGATTTGGGACGGATGCGTCCTTAGCCATTTCAGCAATATAGTCCTTCAGAAGTGTTTGCACTGTTTTTTCATCCCCCTTCATTTTTTTCCAAGCCTGCATCAGATCAGCTTCCTGAAGCATGGATAGCCAGCCTTTGCCAATGAGACCGGTTCCGGTCTTTGAGAGGTAAGCGAAATAGTTATTCAGGTTCTTCATCAGGGCAGGGCAAAGAAGTCTTTGGAAACAAATCAGGGCCCGGCATTAAAAATACGCCGAATGAAATTATTTGCGGCTTAAACAGGAAGAAAAATGCGACGTGTTAGACGAATAGATGCCGTTATATTATAGGGCAATATTAAAAACACCTAGGGTTTAAATACCTTCATCCAGGCAGCAAAGGCCATGAACTTAAAAATGCGTCCATTTTCAGGTACTCCTGAAATCCGGAAGAAAGAATCATAGTCTTTTCTCAGTTTGTCAATATTCAGAAACGGTTTGAGGGTGTCCGAAAAATAATCTTTCATTTCATCCCGCATGGATGTGACCCATTCATTGTTGGGAGTATTATACCCCATTTTATCCTTACGTTGCAGGATAGCATCGGGTATATAGGATTTCACGGATTCCCGTAACAGGTATTTATACATACCTTCATGAATCTTGTAGGCCCCCGGAATCTGAAAGATATATTCTATCAACGGATGATCATCGGCAAAAGGTGTTCTGGATTCGACAGAATGCCACATGGAACTCCGGTCTTCACATTTCAGATAAAGTTTAAGCCTGGTATTGACGAACTCCTTTTTCAGCAATGCATTCAGCGTTGACGGAACAGCGTTATTCCTGTTTTTCATGTTTTCTTTATACTGACTGATCAGGTCGGGAGTCAGATAAGCTATATCACTGAAATAGGATTTCACAATACTGAACTGCAGGGCGGAAGGCAGACGGTGAATAAGATTTCCTTTCAGGTATGTTTTACTCAATTCAACAATATTGCCGGGAAATGACCCGGACAAACGAATAGCCTTGCCCGCACTCCCAAGATGCAGCCTGCGCATCATATCACCTACATACCAGGCATAGTAAGGGGAATACCCGGCAAATAGTTCATCTCCTCCCTGTCCGTCCAGAATTACCTTGATACCTTGTTTCTGTACTTCGCCCATGACCCTGTACTGGGCATAGGTACTGGTACTCCATAATGGGCTGTCCTGACAATAAACCAGCTGTTCCATATCCCTTATCAGCTCCTGCAAGGTGGGCTCTGAGCTGTGCCCGATAGCTCCGCATTGTGTTGCAGAAATGCGCGCCCAGGATGATTCATCGCAGGCCTGTCCCGGGAAGGAAGAAGTGAACGTGTGAAAAGGAGGTAAGGATGGATCTTCTTTACGGAAACGGTTCATAATACCTACCAGCGTAGAGCTGTCTATTCCTCCGCTGAGACAGGAACCGACAGGAACATCTGACCGGAGGCGGATACGGACTGCTTCCCGGATCAGTTCTTCCGTGTGCTTACAGTAGCTTTCAAATTTATCCTGTCTGAATGCTTCGTATGTTTCGTTAGTTTTCAACTCATACCAGGTCCATTTCCGGAAGGAGCCGTTAGAAAGCTCTATGCTGAAAGCCTGAGAGGGAAATAATTCAAATATACCGGAGAATATTCCTTCTTCCTGATATTCAATTTCTCCTGCTATAAAATAATCCGCTACTGCTTTTGTATTGATACCTGTTTTAAGTCCGGGATATTTCAGCAAAGCTTTTTGTTCTGAAGCAAAGAGAAAAAGCGTGGAATCCATATGATAGTAGAGTGGCTTAACCCCGAACCGGTCTCTGGAGCCGAAAACAAGATTACGCCCTTTATCGAATAATACAAACGCCCACATTCCGTTGAAATGGTTCAGACAATCCTGACCCCATTCCCGGTAGGCAGCAAGGACAACTTCGGTATCGGTACGTGTCTGAAAACGGTGACCTTTTGTTTTCAGCTCCTCTCTCAGCTCGGGATAATTGTAAAGTTCTCCGTTATAGGTGATCCATAAATCGGCTTCGGGAGTACAGAGTGGCTGATGCCCGTTTTCACCCAAATCGAGTATAGCCAGCCTTCTGTGTCCGAACCCCAATACAAACGGTCCGGGCTGGTCATCAATGGCTTCAAGGGGAGCATGTACCATTCCGGCATGACGTATGGTTTCCGGAGTATCCTTTCCGAATACAGCCTTTGAATACTGCCCGTTGTAAAACATGAAGCCTTCCCCGTCAGGGCCCCGGTGCCGAAGGCAATCATTCATTCTTTTGAGGGAATTCGGATCGGCCAGGGCTCCCTGGAGACTAATGATTCCGCTGATTCCGCACATGTGCCGGGGATTCTTTTAAGAAGGAGAAAATACTGCCATAGGAGAAAAGGAGTTCGGAATATCCTTGTCCGCTCTCTTTTTTAAAGCGTATGAGCAGAAAGAGAGCGGATGCCAGGTATGAACAGCAAGCAGTAACAGCTGCTCCGTTTATGCCATAACGCGGAATAAGGATAAAACCTGCCAGCAGGGTGATAACAAATCCGGCCAGAGAGCTGTATGAACTTACATGCATTTTTCCGATTCCTGAAAAGTAATGACTGTAAATACAGCTGAGCCCGAAGACGCAGATTCCTGCACTGAGCAGGAGGATAAGATGATGCAGGGGAATATATTCAGGTCCGAAAACAGCTCCGAAAAAGGAAGCCGGAAGCAGTATAAGAACGATCATTGCTGCACAGGTTGCAAGTAAACTGATCTTGGATAATCCGGCGCTCAGTTCCTGAGCATCCTTACGGTTGCTCATATTGGAAATCCGTGCGTACTGTACCATGGATATTCCGTTACTGATAACCCAAACGGATTCACAAACCGATGCTCCTGTTGAATAAATACCGACAAGGGCCTTGCCCTGTAATGGAAAAAAGAAGTTAAGCATGTAAAAACTGACACGGTAATTCATCAGCTGAACTGCATTCCCGAACTGCACATAAAACCCGCTGCGTATCATCTGCTTCATCATCCGCTTGTAGTTGCCTGTACGTCTTTCCTGCAAACCCTTCCGGATAATGGAAAGTGACATCAGGAAACTGATAATATAACTGATGAGCAAGGCCAGATAATAGGCTTCGGGCTTTTTCCATCCCCGAATAAAAACAAATATGCTCAGCAGGATCAGCAGGATGATTACCTGTGTAAGGGCAATGATATTGCCTGCTTTAATCTTTTCCTTTCCGTTCAGCACAACAGCGTTGATACTGCTTAAGTTCAGAAAAATACTCAGCGCTGTAAGGTAAATATATTCCGACCTGTTATACCCTCCGAAAACATAAAACAGGATAGGGAGTACTGTTCCGCAGCCTATACCCCAAAGCCAGGAAGGGATAACAAGATTTGGTAGAGGGTGGCGCGGTATAAGGAACACTAAAGCACCCCCGCCAATAAGGTCATTCACCAGCAAAATGACGGTGATGTTCAGTACCATCAGACTGATAGCCCCTCTGCCATCAGCACCGCCCATTAAACGGGCACTGATCAGTACGATTAAGAAACTGATCACCGAGCCGGCGCCTTTGGCGACGACCGTTTTAAGGATGGTTCTGAATAGGTGCATGCTTGTTTACAAAGATGCTAAATTCCCTGAATACCTGTGCGGGTTTAAGTTCCTGAAGGCATTTATGATCCGGACATAATTCGGGATTGTTTACCCTGCTTGTATTGGGTCTGATCCAGGCACTGCAAGGGGAGCAGGGGAGGAACAGTGAAATAACCCTGTTTTTTTCCGGATTAAGCTGCTCATATCCATACAAGGACGGATTACTCGGTCCCCAGATACTGAATGTAGGTTTGCCTGATACAACGGCTGCATGCATCATGCCTCCGTCAAGTCCCAGGAAAAATGTACTGCGTTGTATAACTTCAAGGGCCTGAAATACCGTTGTTTTTCCAACCATGTTCAGGACATTTCCTGTTCCCCCCTGCATCACTTCTTCTGCCAGGCCTGCCTCGCCCTGCTCTCCAAGCAGGATGAACTGCAGTTCGGGAAAATTCGCTTTACTCTGTTTCAGGAACGCTATCCAACCGGATACAGGCCAGTTTTTGTAGGAGAAACGATTATTGCCAGCACTTATCTGAAGAGCAATGAAGTTTGAAGGAAGAGTCATTACAGGTTTCACCGGCCTGTTCAGAAGCAGGAGTTCTTCGCTTAGTTTACGTTTCCCTGAACCTGCAAGCAGCATATTCTGTTCTGCATCATGCAAATCCTCCATTGGCTCTATAAAGCGAACTCCGGCTCTCATGTTCTTTCCTGCTTTCTCCGGAAAGCGGTTGGTATGGACGAGCTTGCCCATCCTTTTTGCAGCGATCAGGTTAGACCTGCTGCAGGAAAAATAATTCAGGATACACAGATCAAAGGCCTTGCCCGTGACAAAGGCATACCTGAAGAGACTAAGTTTTGTTCGGGCCGGAACAAGTTCTGCAAAGAGATCGGTGCCTGAGAACAGCTCTTCACAAGGTAATGCCGATGTGATGATGCCTGTAACCGAATATCCATGTTCTTTCAGATGCCTCACAAGGGGAATAAGCAGGAGTGCATCACCCAGACCGGCTGAAATGAAGACGAGGGCCTTTTTATCTTTTGTCTTGTTCATGCCTGTTCCCCTCCTTGCTCACCGCTAAGTATGAGACTGAAATTCTTCTTCTTTCTCAGGAAACGTTTCTCCATGAATTCATAGGATAACCAGGCCATACAAATAGTAAGGAGGAAGGTGCCTACATAGAGAATAATATTGACTGAAAGCGAACCGGAGAAACTGTTCCGGAACAGATAATAGACCAGATAAAAACAGATGGCATGAAACATATACAAGCCATACGATATACGGCCCATAAAACGGAAAAAGGAATTCTCCAGTTTCAGTAAACTCTTCGGGTTGGCTGCAAGGTTTAGAATAAGTCCGGCAAACAACAGGGAATTCACGATATACCTTGATTTGACATGCCCGAAACAAGCTGTCGGAAGGGAAATACACAAACCGGCAAGGAGTATAAGCTGGGCAACAGGATGAAACAATAGCCTGAGTATTTGCTTTTTGCCTGTAAAAAGTACCCAGGCACCAAGACCACCGATGGCCATGCACTCAATATTAAAAGTGTCCATAAAATCACCAATGACAGCAAGGATATGATTCAGCGTACCGGAAGACATATGTGCACAGATTACAACCAGGAGCTTACGGAACAGGATCATTCCAATGGCTATGCAACCCAATAACACAGGTAATATCTTTTTGAAACGTTTCAGCAGAAAGGGCCATACCAGGTAAAACTGTTCTTCCGTACCGACCGACCAGGCCTGGGAAAGGAAGGGGACAGGAGGAAAGACTTTGAGTGATAGATTGGGTAAGAAAAACATAAACAACCCGAATTTTGACCAGTAAGCATGACGTAAAGCATTCTCTGCTCCCGAGGTTTCCATGCACCAGGGAAGGATAAAAAAGGACAGGAATACCAGCAGGTAATACAAGGGCCAGATCCTCAGAATCCGGCGAATATAGAACTGACGGATATGGATAGAGCCTGTGGTTTTATCTTCCTGAAGCAGGAGGTAGGTGATAAGGAATCCGCTCAGGACAAAGAAAAGTCCTACACCGTATTCCCCGGCAGTGCCAAACAAGGTGATATCATCCAGATTTCCCAGGTGTTCTTCCTTTTTGAACCGCTCTATATGGGAAATGATCACCAGAGAAGCTGCCACAAAACGAAGGCCGTTTAAGCCTGGGAAATATAAGTTTTGCTTCTTTGTTTCAGACATAGACTGGAATAGGCCTGGCAAAGATAGGGTTTCGCCTTGTTCTCTAAGGCCTGGGAAGGAAACCAGGCGATTCTTGTCCGGTTTTTTTGCATAGAAAGACAAGAATAGTATCTTTGCCACCTGATTTTCAGATGGCGGTCATAGTTCAGTTGGTTAGAACGTCTGATTGTGGTTCAGAAGGTCGTGGGTTCGAGCCCCATTGATCGCCCAAGGTTAAAAGACAGCATAATAGCTGTCTTTTTGCTTTTAAATAAACTTTCTATTGTCCCGCAGGGACAACCGATCAGTGGATATCACAAAATCATATTTAATCATGATTATCATGAAAATCCGCGTTCTATCACGTTAGTACGATACTGATCAATTGTACATTTCAATAACAATACCATAGCACCAAACAATATTCCGCCCCAGCCCATATCATTTTTCTTTATACAAGACTCTTTGTGCATCAGGGATGATACATATCCTGATCCGGACGAAGAGTTTACCGTTTGGTGCTGTCCGGTTTTGAAACGACTACCAATGTTCTCAAACCGGGCTTTTCGGTGAGCTTAGCTGAATCACTAACAATTGAATCAATGTCAGCCACCATAGGAGGTTCAAACCGGATATCGCCTCTGGAAAAGCTCCTGACATCCAGATCAGCTATTCTTAACCTGGGTTTAAGCGGCTTAACGGCCGAATTGATAACGGCAAATTGCATAATCGATTTGTCCAGATCACCGGCTTTCTGCCCTTTTCTGATTACGGCAATCTGAACCGGCAGGGTCGTTCTCTTTTTGACGGCAGCGACAGGCGAGTCATGCTCGTATTGTATCAGTTTCCCATTCTGAAGGTCCAGGACCATAGCGGCAAAACCATACAATCCGGCAATAACCATCAGGAATACGGAGAGGCGGAGGAAGTTTTTCATTTCAGGCGTGTTAGGTTAGATCAGGAGATAAAAGAACGCAGGTAATTCCGGCTTTTTAAGAGAATAAATACTTCGGCTATTGCAGCATTGCCCAACACACTGATCCATAATGACACGGCATAATTATCGTAATTGCTGAATCCCAGTAAAAGGAACAGGATATGATACACCCGGAAACTGACAGCCGTAAGAGCCATAGCATAGGAACGTATCATCCAGAACTTGTGAGAAAGGAAGTTCTTTTCAATGGCGGCAGCTACAAACCCTTTATAGGTGGTATAAAACCAGAAAACAGCCATGGCCATAAAACAGGCTCTTTCGGCAATACCTCCCTTGGCAAAAAAGGTCATGAACAAGCCCGTAGGGGCACCAATAAGGAGCACGACGAAGACATAGATTTTCCCGGCCACCACATGTATCTTTTTCCGCTTCTTGAGTATCCAGGAAGAGAACTGAATCAGGGCGGTAAGAATGCATAAACTGCCCGCCGCGATATGAAAGTAAAAACTGTATTTCCAGACCGCTTTTCCATACAGGGAAATACGTTCAATGAGAAAGGAGGAATCGGGTTTGAAACTGAAATAAGGTATGGTATTGTAAACGAGTAGCAGACTCAGCAGGATAAGTGGGGTCCAGAAAAGAATGAGGCTTCCCCTTTTCAGTGCTTTTCCGGCTGCAACAACCCTGGAATTGTAATGCATGGGTACTCTTTTAAGTGAAGGGGATATCCGGCTAACGTTTAATTCTCCCGTTTAGTATGTACAAGACGCAATAATCATTCCATTTCCATAAAAGCAGGTCTGAACAGGGAGTACTCTTGTTCCCTTTTTTGGTAACTTCGCGCTGATGAAAATCAATTTCCTCGGTACCGGTACCTCTCAGGGCGTTCCTATTATTGCCTGTAAGTGTGACGTATGCCGTTCTGCAGACCCTAAGGATAACCGTCTCCGTTCCTCGGTTCTCATTACGGTAAACCACAAAAATTTCGTCATTGATACAGGTCCTGATTTCAGGCAGCAAATGCTCAGGGCAAAGGTTCAAGACCTGGAAGCAGTACTCTATACCCATGAACATAAGGATCATGTGGCCGGAATAGATGATGTGCGCGCATTTAATTTTATCCATAATAAAAGCATGCCCCTCTGGGCCAGCGAAAGGGTGCAGGAAGCCATTAAACGGGAAGTGCCTTACTGTTTTGACGGCACTTCTTACCCCGGCATACCCCGTATAGAACTCCATACTATAGGAAATGAGCCCTTCCGGATCTCAGGTGTGGAATTCATTCCCATTGATGTATTGCATCACCGCCTGCCGGTGAAAGCCTTCCGTTGCGGTGATTTTACGTATGTAACGGATGCCAATCTTATTCCTGAGAAGGAAAAGGAAAAAATTAAGGGATCCAAAGTCCTGGTATTGAATGCGCTCAGGAGGGAAAGACATATCTCTCACTTTACTCTCGACCAGGCCGTGGAAATGGCCCTGGAACTGGGTGCTGAGATGACTTACCTGACGCATATAAGTCATCAGTTAGGCAAGCATGCAGAGGTCATGAGGGAACTTCCTCCCGGTATTGAACTGGCTTATGACGGCCTGGAAGCAGAACTGGATTAATTGAACGCAACGATGGACAGCAATCAGGCCCCCATGATCTTTTTTGTTACGCTAATGATGCTGATGATCCTGATCGTCACTACGATAATATCGCGTATGATGATATTTGAAAAAGCCGGACGGTCAAATGTATCGGCCTTCATTCCGTTTTTGAATATGTATGTTATGCTGCGAATTACCGGCATGAAGAAAGGCTGGACCTTTCTTTATTTCATCACCTTATTCAACCTCTATCTTACCTTTAAGACCTTAAGGCCTTTTTTGCTGCCCGATATAATTTACACAGACCACCTTAACTTTTTCTCGCTGTTCTATCCTTTTCTCCATCCGTCCAAAATGAATCTCCTCTTTGCGTTATACTGGATGCTGAATGGGGTATATCTGGGAATATACATACGCCTGCACGTCAAACTCGCTGCACGTTTCAAGAAATCTGTACTCTTCGGATTGGGCCTGGCTTTTCTGGAGCCGGTTTTTTATCCTTTGCTGGCTTTCGGAAAAGGAACTTTCAATAAACAGGAATAAACGGGTAGTTGTTTCGATTTACTTGCTGGTTTTCAGATATGCACAGCATGTATTCATAACACATTCCGGACATTTGGGATTGGTGGGCCGGCAGGTTTCACGACCCAGAAAAGAAAAGGCCATACCAATCTGTCCCCAATCCTTTTCCGGTATCAGTTCCATAATTTGTTTTTCAATCTTTTTGGGGTCTGTTCCGTTCGCAATTCCCAGCCTGGGTGCAACACGAAGTACATGCAGGTCGACAATCACACCTTCCGCTTTTTTTCCGGCTTCTCTCAGGATAACATTAGCCGACTTCCGGCCTATTCCAGGCAGCTCAGTCAGCTTTTCCAGTGTCAGCGGTATGTTTTTATCTTCCTTTACTGTCCTGGCCAGTGTCAGAAGCCATTTGGTCTTATTTCCGAAATTCCGGACCTTGCCTATATAGCGGAATAAGCTTTGTTCATCTGCTTTGGCAAGGGATTTCATATCCGGAAAAGCTTCGAAAAAGGGTGGTGCCACTTCGTTGATGTGTTTATCCGAATCCTGGGCGGAAAGGATCACCATTACCAGAAGCTGGTACACGTTTTTGTAAGCAAGAGGATGTGGCCTTCCCTTATATTTCTTAATAAGCGGCTGAACAGCTGTTGCCCAATTGATCTTAGCCATGACGTTTTGTTTGAAGCAGTTAGTTTCTGATTAACTGCCCTTTATTGATAATTCCAAGCGCTTTCCCTTTGAAGGTATGTCCCACAAAAGGAGTATTGCGTGATTTAGACCGTATATCCTTATCGCCGAAAACCCATGTCAGAAAAGGATCAAACAGGCTTATGTTGGCCTCTGAACCTTCTTTCAGGGAAACAGGTGCCAGACCAAGCAGGCGCCTGGGGTTTGAACTCATCTTCTCCATGAGCTGTTCCGGATTCAGACCGGAATAGGTATTGGCAAGGGCATAAGCAGTTTCCAGACCAAGCATTCCATAAGCAGCATGATCAAATTCGAGCTCCTTGTTTTCTGTATCTTCCGGACTGTGATCGGAGACAATCACATCGAGTGTTCCATCCGCAAGCCCTTTTTTCAATGCTTCTATATCAACTGCAGTCCTCAGGGGAGGATTAACTTTCAAATTGCTGTCGAATTCATGCAGACTTTCATCATTCAAAGCCAGGTGATGTGAATTGACCGAAGCACTGATGGCAAGTCCCTGTGCCTTCGCTTTCCGGATAAGGGTCACGGAATGTGCTGTGGATACGGAGGAAATATGGAGCTGCCCTCCTGTATATTCAAGTACCTGAATATTTCGTGCCACCATAATTTCTTCTGACAGTGCCGGCATACCTTTCAGCCCTAATTTAGTGCTTGTAATGCCTTCATTCATTTTTCCATCACCCGAAATGCTCCGCTCTTCACAATGTGTCATGATAAGCCTGTTGAAATTCTTGGTATAAAGCAGGGCACGCATCAGCAACCCTGAATTTTTGATCGGTTTTTTATCGTCCGAAAAAGCAACCGCACCACTCAGATGCATGTCATACATTTCAGAAAGATCGTTCCCTTCCAGAAGATGTGAAACGGTTCCTACCGGATACAAGTCAATGATGGCATTTCTGGATTTATTGCGTATATATTCCACTTCAGCCTTGGAGTGTATAGGTGGTTGGGTGGAAGGCATAATTGCAAGGCCTGTGTAGCCTCCGCTTGCAGCAGCGAGGGCTCCGCTTTCCAGATCCTCCTTGTATTCAAAACCGGGATCCCTTAAATTGGCCTGCATATCGAACCAACCGGGTGAAGCATGCAGATTAGCCGCTCCGAATAGTATTGCAGAAGGAGCCTCCAGCTTTTCGCCAATACGGACTATTATTCCCTTCTCAATAAGTATATCAGCTGTTTTCCCGTTCCAGGGAGACGAGGGATCAACAATCTTAGCTTTTTGAATGAGTATGTTCATAGGCCCTGAAATTTAACACTTTTATTTGAACCAGCGTAAGAGCATGACTTCGGCTGCAAGGAACAACAGACAAAGCATGACACAGAACTTCCAAAGTTTTCGTCCCTGATCTATATCCGCCAGGCCGGCCTGTAATCCTTTACCACCGGTTTCTATAGTATTGAAATTTATCCATCCCGCCTTTTCACAAATAAGTTTCAGCTCGGAAGTCTGGAATGTCCGTATATCCGATTCCCTGCGGTCGTAATTGAATGAAAGACTTTGAATCTTCTCCGTATTTGAACTCAGTACATAGTTGCCGGCTTTATTAATCTGGTTGCGAACGTATATCTCTGTTTTTGAATCAATAATTCGGTGTTCAGGAATAATATCCGCTTTCAGTTCGGAGGAGGAGATATGAAAGACATTCTCACCGCTCGTATTGGCATTGAGAAGCTCCACAACATCATTGCTTCCGATGGTATAAAAAAGCCTGTTCTGGGTTTGACTGAAAAAAGCTATCTGAAGCAGGGTTGGAACAAACAATGCATGTTTGGTGAAATTGCTGCCATCGTTCAGCGGGGCTGTACACAGGTATACATTACCTTTTCCGCTTGCATACTTAGCAAGAAAGATTTCACCGTTTCTCAGTTTCATCAGGTATTCTTCGGTTGAATGAGAACTGCGGTTCAGCCTGAAATGCCGGAAAACGAGCGGAAGATCCATTGGGCCTTTCTGTGCTCCGGCGTTTTTCTTTTCAAAAACCCCTTCTTTGTATATCTCCTGCTCCGAATTCAGTTGTTCAACAGGCATCCTTGCCGTATCAAGCTCAGCAAGCCCTGGCAGATGCAACTGATCGAAAAAGGTATTATAGGAAACCGGATCTGCATTGCCTGAAGGAAAGAGGAGAAGGCAACCGCCGTTCTGCACAAAACGGGTCAGTTCCTGACTGAGTCCGGAAGAAATAGTATTCAAACCCTGTGTCACGATAAGGCTGTTATGTGCCAGGGAGGAATAATCAACCGCATTTTCATTTACGGATGTATAACTGAATGCCGAGTCTTTTTTGAAAAGATTGGATACAGGGTCAACACCTCCTTTGCCGGCTGATGCAGGAGCGATGGATAAGACAGGCAAGGTTTTGGAAATCCTGTATGAAAAATAGAATATATCATCAAAGGTTATGGGGCTGTCTGTAATTTCCACCCGCCCATCCTGCCATCCCGTTTCACGTACAGTAAAGGCTATGACCGTATCAACCTTGGCATTGGCACCGATGCTGAAACTGGACGGCGTCTTTTGCTGTCCGTTAATAAACAGCTTCATGGGCACATTCACATATTCCTGTGCCGAAGCATTCCGTATACGCACATGCATATATTCCGGTCTGTTGAGCTTTCGAACAGGAGAATCAAACCAGCAGGAATCCACATATAAATTTTTCTGCTCTTCGGCCTTGACCGGTACAAGATGGTAGCTTACCGAGGTATCATTTTTGAGTTTCTCGGCATCCCAGGTGCTCTTCTGAAAATCACTGATGATAAATGCTATTTTGGCCCCCCTGGGGGCTCCGCTGTGGATAAGTATTTCAGCCTGACGGGAAGTGATCTCTGAAAGATTACGGAGTGCAGGACTCAGTTTCACTTCCTCCACATTCTCCAGAAATTCCTCCCTGTTCAAAAGCCGCTGATGCCTTCCTTCAAAATCATTCGTCAGGAGCTGAAACTGATCTGTGGGTTTATAGGAAGATGCTATTTCCCGGGCAGCCTTTCTGGCTTCATCCAGCAGCCGTCCGCTTTTGTTTTCAGCATCCATGCTGAAGGAGTTGTCTATATAAACACTCACTGCTTTTGCTCCTTTGGGGATAAGCGTTTGGGAACGGGGAATAAAAGGCTGTGCAAAGGCCAGAATCAGGAAGGTCAATGCCAGTAAACGGGCAAAGAGCACAAGCAGATGCTTAAGCCTGGACTTGGCCTGGGTTTCTTCCTTCACCTCTTTCAGAAACCTTACATTGGTAAAATAGACGGTTTTAAATTTCCGGAAATTAAAAAGATGAATGATGATCGGTATACTGAGGGACGCGAGGGCGAAGAGAAATGTAGGATAAACGAATTGCATCAGGTTCAAAGGTACATATTTTAAGCTTTTAAAAGCCTTCAAATACTCCTAAACCGAAAAGGGCAAAATCGTACTTCACCGGATCTGAAGGATCCATTTTACGAAGTGCCCGGGTAAGCTCCTCCACGGCTTTCCAATCGTTCGCATTCCTGCTCAGCAGACCCAGTTTACGGGCTACATTTCCGGAATGTACATCCAGAGGGCACATAAGGCGTGAAGGGGGAATCTGTTTCCAGATTCCAAAATCCACTTCACGCAGGTCTTTCCTCACCATCCAGCGTAAAAACATATTGATGCGCTTACAGGCCGACCCGGCTTCCGGATCAGACACATGTTTGGCAGCATGAATAGGATAGGGTATGGAAAAAAAGCGCTTCCTGAACCGGGAAATAGACATTCGTATATCCGGATCTTCGCCTGTTTGGTCATCCAGAAAAGCATATTCCAGGGTAGGGTAGCATGTATAAAGATGTTTCAATGCCTTTATAAAGCAGATACAATCCGTTCCGTTGAAAGTACGGTGTACAATTTTGTTAAACGGTTTAAGTTCTGACTCTGTATGATTGAGAATGAATTCATAAGGACTTTCATCCATGCCTTGCATGATCCTGTTGGCATTACGGATAATGGTAGGACGCTGGCCCCAGGCTAGGACAGAAGCGAAAAAACCGGCTATTTCTATATCCTGCTGTTTTGAAAACCGCCGGGGTATGGAAACAGGATCCGTTTCAATAAAAGTTGTCCGGTTATAGAAATCGGCCTTTTCATCCAGAAAACTCTTCAGCTGATGCCGGTTCATGGCTTTTTTTCAAGCAACACAACATTCTCTAAATGGTGGGTGTGCGGAAACATATCTACCGGCTGCACTGCCTTAACCGCATAGGACTCATTCAGAAGGGCCAGATCCCTGGCCTGCGTAGCAGGATTACAGCTTACATACACGATTTTTTCAGGACGGATGCTGTCTATCTTTCTTACCACTGCTTCATGCATACCTGCACGGGGAGGGTCGGTGATGATAACATCCGGCCTCCCATTTTCTGCTAAAAAAAAATCATTCAGCACATCCTTCATATCTCCTGCAAAGAACTGCGTGTTTTTAATTCCGTTCAGACTGGAATTTATGTTGGCATCGGCAATAGCAGCCTCCACATATTCAATCCCAACCACTTTTGATGCTCTGGCTGCCACGAAATTGGCTATTGTTCCTGTGCCTGTATACAGGTCATAAACCAGCTCCGTACCCTTCAGGCCGGCAAAATTCCTTGCCACCTTATAGAGTTCATAAGCCTGGGCCGAATTGGTCTGGTAAAAAGATTTAGGCGAAATCCGGAACTTAAGTTCTTCCATCTGCTCCAGGATATGGTCTTGTCCGTGGAAGGTTTTTATTTCCTGATCAAAGATGGTATCATTTCTTTTGCCGTTAATCACATAAAGCAGGGAAGTGATTTCCGGAAAGGTTATTCGAAGATGATTCATCAGTTTCTCTACTGCCGGGTCTTCGGCATAAAAAATCACAATAACCATTGTTTCACCGGTACTGGAGGTACGGATTATCAGATTCCGCATCAGTCCGCTTTGTGCCCTTATATCAAAAAAAGGAATCTCTTCCTGCTGACAGAATCGTTTCACCTCATTCCGGATTGCATTGGAAGGGTCGGCCTGGAGGTGACAGGTATGAATATCCAGTATTTTGTCAAAAAGCCCGGGGATATGGAATCCAAGTGCATTCCGGGAGCCTCCGGGACCCTGGGTAAAAGAAAGTTCAGGATCGTTTATTTCATCTTTTGTAAGCCATTTCTTATCGGAGAAAGTGAATTCGAGTTTATTCCGGTAACCATAAATTTGAGCAGAACCCAGAATGGTTGCTATTTCATGAATATCAAGTTTCCCGATACGAACAAGTGCATTCCAAACCTGTTTTTGTTTGAACTGAAGCTGGGTGTCATAATTCATATGCTGCCATTTACAGCCTCCGCAAATACCGAAATGCTCACATGCCGGCTTTACCCGGTTTGGAGAATAGGTGTGAAAAGCAACGGCTTCTCCTTCGGCAAATTTGTTCTTTTTACGGGTTAGCTGTACATCCACTAGATCACCCGGGATAGCTCCTTTCACGAATACTACCATCTCTTCCACTTTAGCGACAGACTGACCTTCCGTACCTGTATCGATAATTTCGACATTCGTGAGCAGGGGTAATGGCTTTTTGTTTTTCATGGATGCCAAAAGTACAAATTGTGTGCATTGCATAGCCAATCCCCCTGATGGTAACCCATCTGCCGGAAAATCACTACATTTGAGGCCTGTTTCTGATTGTATTAATATCCTTTCGCCATGAATTCTGTTATGTCTGATAAAAATGCCACATCCAGAGCAATAGACCTGGAAAACAAATACGGAGCCCATAACTACCACCCTTTACCGGTAGTACTTGAAAGAGGGGAAGGGGTCTTTGTATGGGATGTGGAAGGACATCAGTACTTCGATTTTCTTTCGGCCTATTCTGCTGTCAATCAAGGGCATTGCCATCCTGTAATAGTACGTGCCCTGACTGAACAGGCTTCGAGGCTTAGCCTGACATCAAGAGCATTTTACAATGACTGTCTGGGTGAATATGAAAAATTTATCACATCTTATTTCGGATTTGATAAAGTCCTGCCCATGAATACAGGCGCAGAAGCCGTTGAAACAGCTATAAAACTTGCCCGCAGATGGGCATATGAAAAGAAAAACATTGCTCAGGATAAAGCAAAGCTTGTAGTATGTGAAAATAATTTTCACGGACGGACTATTGCCATCATTTCTTTATCGACTGATCCGGATTCCTATGGCAAGTTCGGCCCTTTGGCACCCGGCTTTCTTAAAATTCCTTATAACAATGCAGGGGCATTGGAAGATCTGCTTCAGAAAGATCCGGATATTGCCGGATTTCTGGTAGAACCGGTACAGGGTGAAGCCGGGGTTATCATACCGGATGAAGGTTACCTGGCAGCCTGTGCAGCCTTGTGTAAAAAATTCAATGTATTGCTGATTGCAGATGAAATCCAGAGTGGACTAGGACGCACAGGCAAGCGCCTGGCCTGTGATCATGATTTGGTACAGCCCGATATTCTGATTCTCGGCAAAGCTATTTCAGGCGGAATGTATCCGGTATCCGCTGTACTTGCCAATGATGAAATCATGCTGGGTATAAAACCCGGCCAGCATGGATCCACCTATGGTGGCAACCCTGTGGCCTGTAAAGTTGGGATTGCCGGATTGACAGTTTTGAGGGATGAAGAACTTTCAGAGAATTCCGAAAAAATGGGAACCATACTCCTTTCAGAATTAAATAAGCTACACCTCGAATTTCCTGATCTCGTAAGGACTGTCAGAGGGAAAGGCCTCTTTGCCGCAATGGTGATAAAGGAAACCGAGGCCTGTAATGCCTGGAAAGTATGCATGAAAATGAAGGATCTTGGTTTACTTGCCAAACCTACACACGGTGATATTATCCGTTTTGCGCCTCCTCTTGTCATCACCCGAGAACAGTTGATGGATTGTGTCTCCATCATACGTAAGGCCCTTGCTGCCTTTTGAAGACTAGGGATTGCCTTCTGCTCTTTGCCTGGCTTCGTTTAATGACAGAAACATTTCATTGAAACGGACCAAAGCCTTTTTAATGAATTCACTATCCATAATTTTTTCAATATCTTCCGGGCCTTTTACTGCTCCCTGATCAAATTTGAAAGTTTGTTCCATAGGACCGGCTTCCAGCTTTACAAGGTATTTCTCATTCATATGAAAAATGCTGATCCTTATGGAAGGGTGGGGGATAGTGGCTATTATTCTCATTCCTTAACCGTGAAATTTGTGTGCAGCTTCCAGATCGCCCATCTGATCGTCGTTATTCAGCTTTAATATTGCCTGGGCAAGAAATACATATGCTTGAAGTTTTTTATCGGAAAGCAGTTTCATGGCATTTTTGTCCCCTTCTCCGGCATGTGACACCAGGGCCCAAAGGGCAACCTTGTTTTTAAGAAGCCAGTCGAATGCATTCTTGTCGCCAAGCACTGCATTGCCGAAAGCAGCAAGTTCAACAAATTTGTTTTCCATCAGCCAGCGAATGGACTCCTTCTTACCCTTAATCAATGAAACAAGTACAAGTAATTCATTAAATCCGTTTTCAGCCAGCCAGTTGTATGATTGGGAATTTCCCAACAGGGCTTCTGCGAGCTTACGTATTGCTTCTTCAGAATAGGATTTCATGAACCAAAGGATCTTTTAACAAAGATACGATGCTTCTCAGACTTTTTCTTTCCGGTAGCGTATACCGATAAAAATAAGCAAGAGGGCCAGGGCGGGAAGAAGGAATAACCAGAGGTTGGTAAAACGAATCTGTTCATGAAACAGGAAATCATCGGCGTAGATGTAAATTTCATGCTCATTGAACAGGTGGTTCAGGCTACCCTGTCCGTTTTCAATAGCTACCTCCTGTGGCGTTCCATTCACAATGAAAACAATAGTTGCTTTGCCTTCTTTAAGCCTCCTGTGTTTGATGTCATTGAAACGGATCTTGATAGCTGCAGTACGTCCCTTGAAAATGGCAGAAGGTAATTCTATCGTCAGATCCTCTTTACTTATGCGTCCGGAAGAGAATTTATTTGCGTCGGAAGGACGATCCGTTTCCGTGCTTCGGACAATACCAACAAAGGCAACCGAACAGAACAATGTCAGAAACAGGATTAGTCCTAAAGCAGATGTTTTCATGGGTAGACGGCAAATATAAGCCTCTCTGCCCGTCCAGGAGAATAAATTAGATCAACAGGGTCTTTTCAGGGTTTTCCGCCAGATATACTCGATTAATGATGTTTGTGATGCAGATAAAAGTATGCCGCAGTAGCAATAATGGCGATACCTGCTATTACAGCCAGTGCAATTTTCATTGCACTGTAAGGGCGTTCACCCTGTACTTCCCCGGTACGTCCATTGACCATAAAATGGTAAACTTTGCTGTTATACCGGTATGCACTCAGCCAGATAGGGAGAAGAATATGCTTGAATGTGATGTCATTGTAACTGGTATTGGCCGTGATGACCCGTTGTTCGTCACCTCCGATATCCTGCATCACAGTAGTCTGGATTGCAGGAGCCATCACTTCCTTGGCTTTGTCAAATCCGTTTTTTACATCTACCTGATAACTTTCGGTACGGAATCCGCTCAGATACTTCTCATCGAAATTAGCAAGCTGATCCAGATCCCAGGGTTCCAGCCCGCGGGTATATTTATCAGGTAAACTTTGACTGGCCAGGACAAGGATATCGTCAAACGTATTAGATACTGTGCCTGCTGCCGGATACCAGGCTGTACGCCGTTCCTCCCTTGTTTCTGTTACTGTTTCCCCGTCTTTATCGGTGGTTTCATAACTGACAGTTTCATAATAGTAAACACCTCTTTCACCGATATAGGTGGTACTGGTATTGGAATCATAGGTCCAGTAAGGCAGGTACATTCCATTGATCTTGTCCGTCTTGTCGGCATACGCTTTCAGGTCATTCGGGGCAAACCATAATCCGGATATCCATGACCGGAAAGACTCTTTTGCCTTTTTAACGTCTATTTTAAACGGAAGCAGGTATTTGGGTTTGATCACTTTTGTGGAACTGCCCGAAGTAACAATCATAGGGGTATCACAAAAGGGACAATTATCCGAACTCACATTCGGTTTAAGTGTTGTCGTGGCCCCGCAACTGGTACATTTGACGGTATTTATTTCATGGGTTTCGGCAGCGGAAGCCTGTTCATGAATGAATTTTTCAAAATCTATTTCTTCAACCACAACAGGCTGTGAAGCGCTTTGAATTTCATTCTGAACACCGCAGTATTCACATTTCAGGCTGGTTGTACCCGGAGCAAATTTGAGAATTGCTCCGCAATCCTTACATTTTGTTTCGTTCTTTATTTCTGCGGTCTTCTCGTCAAAATTATCCATAAAGGGATTTGGGATTTTGGATTAAGGATTTAAAACCGGTTTATAAAGCCGGAGGCATTGGCGGAGGCATGCTGCTGAACAATGCCGACAATTCACTTACCTGACCGGCCTGCAGCCAGGCTGCCATACCATTTTTCCAGATCAATGTCTCACGCGTAAGCTGCCCGCTCTGAACCATCTGCATCAGCTGTTGTTCATTGAAAGGTCCTGCCTGCTGACCATTGACAGCCATAAAATACTGAACCTGGGCCGGCATTGGAGGAGGTATATTGGTGTTTTGTTGTTGTTGCTGCTGCTGGTTCCCCATCATATTCGAACCCATCACATTTGTCATCATATTGCCCATTCCCATACCCATCCCCATACCCATTCCCATACCCATCGTACCTTGATTGGCAGCTGCAATTTCAATGGATTTGGCGGCTTTCATCTGAGCCAGTTTATTGATGTCAATCTTGTTGAGGCGACTGTATTCAAAGATTTCTTTTTTGAGATCTTCCGGCATACTGACATTCTCAACCAGAAATTTGGTAATGGTCAGACCATAATCGGTAAAATCCGTATTCAGTTTTTCCTGACCCAGCTTACTTAAATCCTCCAGATTTGCAGCGAATTTCTCAATAGGGATATTCCCTGCCCCAACCGCATTCGTGAATTTTGTAACGATCAGACTTTTCAGCTGACCGCCGACTTCTTCCGTTGTATAGGTGCTTTCTGTTCCGGAAACTTCCTTGAGGAATTTACCGGCATCTGTTACACGAAAAGCAAATGAACCAAATGCTCTCAGTTCTATCATTCCGAAACGTTCGTCATCCAGCGTGATAGGATTCTTTGTTCCCCATTTCTGATCCAGAAACTGACGGGTACTCAGAAAAAAGATATCGGCTTTAAAAGGACTGTTGAAACCATACTTCCATCCTCTAAGTGTTGACATAACAGGCATATTCTGGGTTTCCAGCGTGTACATGCCAGGCTGGAATACATCCGCAATCTTACCTTCATTCATGAATACGGCAACCTGACTTTCCCTTACCGTCAGTTTGGCTCCCATTTTTATCTCATTCTGGTAACGGGGAAAGTGCCATACTATGGTATCGTTGGTGTCATCCTGCCACTCAATAATGTCAATAAATTCATTTCTGATTTTGTCAAATAAGCCCATGGAATAGCGTTTTGGTGTATGAATATAGAACAATCAAACCTAAGCGAATTTTATGAAACAGCCAAGGAGAGAAAGAAATTTAATAATGGCTGGACATAGCTGAAAAAAAGCTGTACAATTGTACCTGTATGGCAAAAAGAGCTTTGATCATAGGAGGGGGTGCAGCGGGTTTTTTTGCCGCTGTCAATTTAAAAGAACAGGCACCGGAAATGGAAGTCTGTATTCTGGAAAAAACACAGAAATTTCTTTCCAAAGTCCGTGTTTCGGGCGGTGGAAGGTGTAATGTGACCCATGCCTGTTTTGAAAACAGCTTATTGACAGGCTATTATCCGCGGGGCTCAAAGGAGCTCCGAGGCGCTTTCAGCCGTTTTAATACCGGGGATACAGTGGAATGGTTTAGGGAAAGAGGAGTGACGTTGAAGACGGAAGAAGATGGCAGGATGTTCCCGGAATCTAATCAGAGCGATACGATCATAAACTGTTTGCAAGGCCTGGCCGATAAACTTGGGGTCCGGATCAGGACAGGTTCGGAAGTGAAAAACATAAAAGTTCTGAGTTCTGGATTTGAACTTGCCCTTGCTTCAGGAACAAGCCTGAATGCCGACTTTATACTTATTGCTTCAGGCGGCAGCCCGAAAGCTGAAGCCTATCAATGGCTTAAAGAATTGGGGCATACCATTCAAACTCCTGTTCCCTCGCTTTTTACATTTAATGTACCGGGAAATGACTTGCATAATCTGATGGGGTTGTCTGTACCGGATGCCCGCATTTCAATCGAAAACCTGAACAGAATAAGTTCAGGCCCTCTTCTCATCACCCATTGGGGATTCAGCGGCCCGGCCATACTGAAGCTTTCAGCCTGGGCCGCCCGCGATCTCCATGCCCTGAATTATAAATTTTCCATTCGTATTTCCTGGATCGGAGACCATACAGGTGATGAGATACAGACTAACCTGTTCAAATACAGAAAAGAATGGAACAATAAGTTGGTGTTTAACCACCCTTTGTATAACATGCCCAAAAGATTATGGGAGTATTTGGTTGAACAATCCGGAATTATCCCCGGACTGAAATGGGCTGAAATGACGAACATTAACCTTCAGGCATTAAAAGATCGTCTCTGTATGGATAGATACCTTGTGCAGGGAAAAACTACTTTTAAAGAAGAGTTTGTTACCTGCGGAGGGGTCGATTTGAAGGAAGTTGATTTCAGAACCATGGAAAGCAGGATTTGCCCCGGCCTTTATTTCGCCGGGGAAGTCTTGGATATTGATGGTGTCACAGGGGGATTTAACTTTCAGTCGGCCTGGACCACAGCCTGGATTTCTGCTGTTTCCATGGCTGCAAGTCGAACAGAAGTATAGAAAGAGAAAGCCTTTGCCCGGTTTGTATGTTTGACAAAAAGGTCTAACTTTGGATATGTCATGAAACATACCTTTTATATATTATTATCCATTATTGTATTCCCTTTCCTGATTTCTGCTCAGGAACAGGGCAACTTGTCACCCAAAAAGAAGAAGCATTTTCTTCAGTCGGAGGAAGACCGGAAGGTTTTTGATAAAGCTGAATATTTCTTCAATGAACAGAACTATTCACAGGCTATGAGCTTGTACAAAAAGCTGGAACAAAGTTTCCCTGAGGAACGGGTACTTATTTTCAGAATTGGTGTTTGCTATATCAATGCTTCCGGAGATAAGTCCAAATCCCTCGATTATCTGAGCCGCCTCGACAAAAAGAAATTCAAAAGGACAGACTTTATCTTTTACCTGGCCAGGGCCAATCATCTGGATTACCGTTTTGATAAGGCAATCGAGCTTTACACGGAATTCCGCAATTCAAAACGTGGAAAAGGCAAGGAAAAAATGGTTGACAGATTGATTGCCGATTGCATTACCGGCAAAGAGATGTATGCCCATCCTGTACCGGCCCAGATTGTAAACTTAGGGCCTCCGGTAAATACGGAGTATTCTGAATATGCTCCTACCGTATCATCCGACGAATCAACACTCATTTTTACCTATACCGGTCCACGCTCTATGGGTGGCTTACAAACCGAACCGGGTAAACAGGATGAGTCAGGTCAGTATCTGGAAGATATCTTCGAATCCAAAAAAGACAGCGCCGGGCACTGGACTTTTCCGGAACCGATTACCACCATAAATACAGACGGTCCTGATGCCGCAATTTCCCTGTCGAATGACGGGCAAAAACTCCTTGTGTTTAGAAATTCTCCGGGTGATGTAGGAGATATTTATATGAGTCGCCTGGAAGGTACCCGCTGGACAGAGCCGGAACGTCTTAAAGGCGATGTGAATACAAATGCCTGGGAAGGAAGTGCATCTCTTTCGCCGGATGAACGCACACTTTATTTCTCCAGTGAGAGGCCCGGAGGCTACGGAGGAAGGGATATCTATTCAGCATCTCTGCTACCGGATGGGAGTTGGGGAAATGTTAAAAATATGGGACCGAAGATCAACTCTGAATACAACGATGACAGCCCGGTAATGGCTCCCGATGGTATTTCCCTCTTTTTTAATTCGGATGGACATCCCGGGATGGGAGGCAATGATATTTTCGTGGCTGTACAGGTGGATGATTCTGTATGGCTGGATCCTATCAACCTCGGATATCCTATCAATACGCCCGATGATGATTTGTATTTTTATCCTGTCGCGGATGGAAACAGAGGGTATTATTCATCCGGAAAATCGGGTGGGTTCGGTCAGCAGGATATCTACCTCGTGGAAGGCCTGGGGCGAAAAACACGTTTAGTTATGGTGAAAGGAACAATTACTGTTGATGATAAAGCCGTGGATGCTTCCATTACCGTTTTGGATGAAAAAAAGGGCACAGAGTTTACCCGGCATTCCAATACCACTAGTGGTAAATACCTGATGAATATGAAACCGGGAAGCGACTTCAAAATTATTTATAAGACGGCTGGATTTGATGATCAGATCAGACATCTGAATACAGAAAAGGTGGACTCTTTTCTGGAATCAACTATAGATATTCAGTTTTTCACTGAAGCATACAAGGCAAAGCTGAAACGGATTCAGGATTCTCTTGCGCTGAAGAAGGATACCACTTCCGGTAGAAAACTTCCTATGAGCCTTTCTGAAATGATTGCTAAATATGGAGATATTAAAGTGGAAGGGCTGGAATATAAAGTGCAGGTAGGAGCCTATAACCTGTCCGAACATTTCAACTACTCAGCCTTGTTAAAAATCGGAAAGGTTAAAAAAAACAGGGGAGAGGATGGGATTACCCGGTTTACAGTTGGGAAGGTTATAACTCTTAATGAAGTTTATGCATTAAAGAAAAAAGTAATAGATGCGGGAATTAAGGATGCCTTTGTGACTGCCGTATTTAAAAATAAAAGAATGCTGCTGAAGGACTTGCTTTTAAATAACCCTTTTGAGCCTAAGCAACCTGACAAATAATAATCAGAATCTTTCCAGCTCCCTGTACAGCTCGAACATCGGTAAACCCATCACATTAAAGTAAGTACCTTCTATTCTTTTTACGCCTACAAGACCGATCCAGTCCTGGGCTCCATAGGCTCCTGCTTTATCAAACGGTTTGAAAGCCTGTATGTAATGTTCTATTTCAGCATCGGATAGCACTTTGAAGTAAACTTTTGTTTCGGCAAAAAATGTGATGGCCTTGGTCTGAGAAGCCAGGCAAACACCCGTAAATACCTGGTGCATATTACCGGAAAGCAGTTTAAGCATCCTGACTGCATCCGCATGATCATCCGGTTTATTCAACACCTGGTTCTGAATCCATACGATAGTATCGGCAGCTATCAGCAACTCATCTGAACGCAATTCCCCTTTAAGAACATTGGCTTTTTTCTCAGCCAGAAAAAGTGGAACCTCTTCTGCTTTCAGATGGGGTGGAAAGGATTCATCCGTATCACGTGTACGAACTTCAAACTCAAGACCCAGTTCTTTAAGTAAGTGTTGCCGGCGGGGTGATTTGGAAGCCAGAATGTATTTGAACCTGTTCATCCCCTATTGTTCAAGTAGTGTCTTAAAAAACTCAACCTGCTCCAGAACAAGGTGACGATACAGAAACAAATAACAGATTCCGCTTAGCATGACCACTTTTGTCAGGCCTCCTGCAAACGTAAAATGCTTCTTCTCGCCGGCTGTGAAAAGTCTGACAACAAGCAACAGGAGAGGAAGCTGCAGGGCAAGCGTAAAATACCAGAACGACTTCATATCCGGACTGGTACCGGGTGTATGTTCAAGGTGCTTCATCTGTATCAGACCCAGGAAAAACATGATAATCAGACTGAGCATAGCAACCAGTTTTGCCGAACGGTTAACCCCGAGCGTAACAGCAAGCGTTGTACACCCCAACTCACTGTCACCTTCATAATCCTCTATGTCTTTAATAATTTCTCTGAGCAGCGTCATGAGAAAAGCAAAACCGGCAAAAACAAAGATCTTGTCAAAAACAGGAATGAGGTCAGTCTTAGCAAGTACAAAGCAACGGCTATAGGTATGAAGCTGCAACTTAAGCTCAAACAAGGCTACCAATACAGGCACCATACCGGTCAGAAAAGCAACCGTAAGGTTTCCGATGAGCAGCATACGCTTGAAATTCGTAGAATAGAACCAAAGCAATATGATGGAAATACCAAAAATGAATGTGCCGGGGTATACGAAATCATATTTCCAGGACAACACAATCCCAATCAGGAAAGCGAGTGAATTGAGAACGATATGTGCCCCCATTGCCACGCGCCTTTTTATTCCACGGTCTATTACCATCTGATCCGGCTTATTAATACGGTCTATTTTTACATCAAAATAATCATTGATGATATAACCGGCAGCAGCAATAAGCACAGTACTGAGTGACAAGAGGAAGAAATCCAGGTTGTTCATCAAAAGCGACATGCCTTCAACAGGCAGGCTTAAGCAATAACTGCCAAGTGTCAGCTCCGTACCTTTCATGAGCGGGTAGATGAGGCAATAACGCACCATATACTGAGTAAACGCTATGATAAGCAGATTAGGAAACCGGACTAATTTCAGGAATGCAATGAAAGGATTCATAGACAGCAAATTTACGATGAAATGTCCTGCTAAGGAATTTAACAAAGGTCATTTTTTCCTTATACTCCGGCTTATGGCCAGGTAAAGGTCATGGTAGGCTTTATTTTCACTCAGCATTTTGAGATGTTTTTTCATTGTTTTCTGATCTGCCCTTAGTGC
Organism: Bacteroidia bacterium; assembly: GCA_044448685.1. Lineage (GTDB taxonomy): Bacteria > Bacteroidota > Bacteroidia > Palsa-965 > Palsa-965 > Palsa-965. The sequence goes on along the minus strand of JBIOHC010000016.1, from coordinate 14,948 downwards.
CGGGCCCGTTTGGGCAGCTGTAGGTCCCATCTCCATTGCTTTTTGAGCAGTTTCCATAATTAATGGAGCAAGCAAGCGGTAGGAAAGCTTGTTTTTCTTCAGCAATTGTTCAGCAATAGTATACATATGATTGCTGAAATTGCTTGCAAAAACAGCTGCCAGATGAAGTTGCTTCCGGGCTTGTGAATTGAGGGGAACCACCCGTTCACTCAGGCGGCCGGCAATTTTCTCCAGTAAAATTTTTCCTGATTTTGTATTCGCTTCAATACATATAGGGATATGCTGCCAGACAATTTTCCGTTCAATAGAAAGTGTCTGAAGGGGGTATAAAACTCCGGTTGAAGAAGATGCCGGTCTAAGGACATCCTGACCTACGGAACCCGAAGTATGGACCAATAATTTATCTTTCAGATGAAGCCTTTTAACAAGTTTTTCAATAATATCATCTTTCACAGCCAGGATATACATATCTGCTGTCTCATCCAGCTGGCTTAGAATGGAAACAGGTTTCGCCTTTACTGCCCTTGCCAGGACCTTCGCATGCTTCAGATTAGGACTGTATATCTGGGTGATATGAAATCCGCATTGCCTCAAGGCTATACCAAGCTGGGTTGCCATGTTGCCGGAGCCAAGCAATACAATGCGTATATAGGGTACTGGGCTTTTTTTGCGCATGGAATCGTTGTATTATTAACCGGCCTCCGGGCCTCTTTGTTTGCCCTTCTGTGACCTCAAACGTTCGCGGATAGCCAAAACAGTTCCAAGAATCATTACTAGACAACCAATCCACAAAACATTGATCCAGGGAAAAATCATGGCTTCCATTACAATAAAATCCCTTTTGTTTGATTTCTTTTCAGACAGGTACAGGCTGATTTTACCTTTTGTAGGATCCACATTCCAAAAAGTAAGACGGATTCCCAGCGCCTTTACGGTATCATCAATGCTATGTACTTTATTGTTGACAATCGAGAACACAGGCTGCCCGTAATAAACCTTTTTATTTACATCAATTAGTCTCAGGTTGGCTTGTACCGCCGGTATCGTATCTGCCAACCCATAACGCTGCCGGTTAAAATGTGTGGTAAGGGAATCCAGAATGAGCATACTGTTACTCGAGTAAGCCGTATCGAAACGGGCCATTTCTTTGTTAATCGGAGCGGTAAAATCCTGATTGTTTGACTCTTCGGGCGTATCAAGCTCAGCGAACTTTACATGTGTATAAATGTCCTTATGAAGGAAGTGTTCTGTTGCAGGTTCCGCTACATTTCCCATCTGTTTGTTCAGCTGAACAAAAGGCTGAAGTACAAATGCAGAAGCATATTTTCCGTTTTCCAGTTTTTTTAAATATTCCACATTGAAGTAAATATGAATTCCCTCTTTTTTTCGCCCTGTATAGGTAAGGGAATAACTACCCATGGCAACCGTATCTCCCTGGGTAAGGAGGATATTATTACTGTTCGATAATTCCTTGTCAATAAATTTAAGATCCATACCGGAATTCCGGGAAATGATTTCCTTTTCCGCATTCGATATCAGGCAACCCAGCAAGATCAGCCCAAAACCAATGTGGGCAATGGAGGATCCGGATCTGGAAAATTTCAGTTTGCCAACGCTGATCCAGTACTTCACATTGGAAGTAATACAGAAGAGGCATGAGAATAAAAGAAATTCATTCAGAAAATACTGAAGAGTTCCTGTCCTCGGCAGGCCATAACCGATAAGAATAGCAATGCCAATGGAAATAAGGAAGGGCAGCCTGAGCTTTTTAGAGAATTCACGGAAAGGAGTGTCCTTATACTTTAGATATTGCCCGAACCCCACCAGGATTCCTATAAGTGCAGCAAATACACTTTGCCATTTATTGTAAAATCCGATTGCATTACGCTCAGGAGCCAGTTTACCGGAAGCGAAATTCGCCAGTCCGTTGTAATGAAACCAGGACTGCATTTTAGCATGCAGCCACTCAACGGAATGATGGATAAAGTCTATCTGAATAATCTTGTTAAGAACGGGAAAAGAGGTGTAAAGAATAATCTGAAAGGATGCAATAGCCAGAATTATGGCTCCAATAAACATCCAGAATTCCCTGCTCCAAAGTGCTTCTTCCTTTTCTTCCTTTGGAAAATAGCGGGTATAGGACAGTATGAGCATTAGGAGTGAAAGCAACGAAAAAATAAAAACAGAAGCAGTCTTGACACCGCTGTACACGGCAAATACAAATAACAGGAATGAAAGTCCGGAGTAGATCAGTTGCATTCTCTTATTCCTCATCAATAAACACATACTCATCCAGACAAAGAAAAGCAGATAAAGCATAAGTAGACCTTTCATGCCCAGATCCGTAAAGGCATGTACGGAAGAATCACCCAGAATACCGCTGCGCGTAAGAAATGTTGAGTAAAGTACCAGGAGAAATGTTACGATGATCAGAAATAAAGTGCTGAAAATTGAAATCTTCCGGTGCTTGTTTACCAACATGACATGGCCTGCTCCAACAAAGGTAAGCCAGGGCACTAACGATGCATTTTCAACAGGATCCCAGGCCCAGAATCCTCCAAATGTTAAAGCTTCATAAGCCCAGGCTCCGCCCATCAGAATACCGGTGCCCAGGATCATTATACCGAAAAAAGTCCAGGGCAAGGCCGGTTTCTGCCATTCATCCAGCTTTCCCTTCCAGAGTCCTGCTATGGCATACGCAAATGGGACAAGTGTGGAGGCAAAACCCAGGAACAGAGTAGGAGGGTGGATCGTCATCCAATAGTTCTGTAAAAGAGGATTTAAACCTCTTCCGTCCTGAAACAAAGGTATTTTCTGCAGATAATCACTGACCGTGGTCCACGGCATACCGATATTTTCAGGCATTTGCCGCATGAGAAGGAATGGGTTGCTGCCGAAATGCAGTGGGCCGGCATAGATTCCAAGCAACATACAAGCCAGGAATATCTGTACAAAGGAGAAGACCGTCATTACCGGAGCTTCCCATTTATCGGCGTAACGTATAAGGATATTACCCAGTACCACATGCCAGAATGTCCAGAGCAGAAAACTGCCTTCCTGGCCTTCCCAAAAACAGGAAAAAATATACTTGGCGGGCATAGCCAGGTTGCTATGCTGCCATACATACTGGTATTCAAAAAAGTGGCTTTTCAGCATTATAAAAAGCGTAGACATAATGCCTAATACTGCGAGGGAATGGGTACGGAATGCGATACGTCCGAGCCGTTTCCAGCCTGTCTCTTCCAGGGTGTTCCCCGAAGCCATGAAATAGGAAGCTGCAGCCAGAATAGCTGCGGTAAAAGATAAGATAACAAAGAAATGCCCTGTAGCACCAGCCCAGGTATGTTCACCGGTATACGTTACTTGCATGGCGAACAGGATAATTCCGGCCGGGGAAAGGTTGGTTTAATCACTTCAGCTGACCGGCTTGAACAGGTTTATTATCATTGTATTTAGAAGGGCATTTGACAAGCGTTTCACTTGCCTGGAATTCACCATTTCTCATTTTACCAACCACAACGACTTGTTCCGATTTTTCAAAATCCTGGGGTTTGTTATTATGCAGTAATACCTTTTTTTCAACGCCTTCAATATCCGTCATATAAAATACAAACAGATTTGCATTTTCCTGAGGGGAATAGTTTGTTCCCTTTTCCTTATCCCACTTGCCAACAACATGAAAATCTGAATCAGGGCTTTTTGAAGCTTCAGTAAAACTGGCATACTTGCTGGTACTTACAAGGGAAGTCATGATCATACCAATGGCAAGGGCTATGAGTATGATACCGATAATATGAGTTCTTTTCATCACAAATGTCTTTTCAGGATACTTTCTTCCTGGAATTTAATTCACGCTCTATTTTTGAAACTTTCCGGTCAATAAGGGCCAGATAAAGGATAAGACCCGACATCACGAGCGCAGCTACACAAACCACAACATAAATCTTGCCGGATGAATAGAGGGTATCAGCCATTTCAGGAGCAGGACTTTGGGCCAGTGCAGGCACTGTCATCCCCAATAGTAAACCGAAAGCCAGCATCTTTTTCGTCATAGAAAATCTTTCAAATCATGGTTCGAATCTAATGTCTCTTCTTCAATTCTGGCTATCCGGATTCTTACATTCAGAATCCATACGCCTAACAGTATCCATCCTAATACGGCCGGATAAAATACCATTCTCATTTTACTGTCCAGATCATATTTGCTGAAAGCAGGATTTCCTCCATTACCTGGGTGCAGGGAGTCTTCCATTCTCGGAAGAATCAGAATAAAAACCACCATCATCACAAATGCAAAAATGCTGTAACCAGCTGAAAGTCTCGCCTTCTTCTGCTCATCTTCCACAGAGCCTCTCAGAATGAAGTAAGCAAAATAGATGAGCATTGTGATTGCAGCTCCATTCAGTTTGGTATCGGGAGTCCACCATGTACCCCAGGTATAACGAGCCCATAACGATCCGGTTATTAAACCGAGTATTCCCATCGTAACCCCGGCATGGGCAGCTTCCCGGGCAACTATATCGTCATCAATTTTGCCGGTACTCAGGTATTTAATTCCGAAAATCACCGAAATAAGCAGCAAAGTCATCATTCCAAACCACATTGGGACATGAAAGTACAGATTTCGTATCGTTTCATTCAGAATATGACGGGCCGGAACAGCTCCTAAAAAACCCATTATCACTGTATGGAGCAGGAGTATTGCTGCCAGTATTTTCCACCAATTTTTCTGAATATTCATGTCAGGCTTAATCCTTCCAAAGGTAGGGAAATAAGAGATAACTGAGTACTGTACAAATTACATTTATCCCGGCCAGAACAAGCAAGTATTTGTAACTCACAGTAATATCCAACCCCTCAATTGCATTCCGGGAAACCCGGATCAAGGTCATGAGTAAGGGCAGGATTAAAGGGAAACTGAGCACAGCCATCAGGGTAAAGCTATTATTGGTGCGACTTGCAATGGCCGACATGGTTGTCAATATTGCGGAAAACCCAATACTGCCAAGGAGAGCATTGCCTGCAAACAAGGGCATATTCTGAACGGGATTGTTACCTAACAATAGAATATAAACAAGAAATCCAATAGAAGTCAGCAAAATCATCAGGAACATATTATAAACCACTTTGGCCAGGATGATGGCTTGAGGACTGGCAACTGAATACAGATAGATAAACCTTGACCTGGAATCCTGAACAAAGCTTTTGCCGGCTGCATTGATGGATGCAAAAAGCATGATTATCCAGAACAGGGCATTCCATGCCCCGGGTTCTGGTACGGAACGAAAGCATAGTTTGCATACGAAGACCGTTGATACAAGATAAAGTACCAGACTATTAGCCGCATGCTTTTGCCGGCTTTCAAGTAATACCTCCTTACGGAGAAGAATAAATACTTCTTTTAACATAAAGTTTTGAAAGCTCCAAAGATAAAGGATTCTCCCTTTATGTTGGTCTGAAGCCCGGATGTCCGATAAAGAGTCCGGGCTTCGCGACCATTACAGTTGCTTCATCTGATTATTTTAAGTTTATGTAGCTTCACTTCTGTGAGTATACGCCTGACACCCAACCTGTCGCAAAATGAATTGTGAACAAGCCTCCCTTCCACATACAGCACATTCCCCTTTATCAGGTGAGTGCCTGCCATTATAGCCCAGGATCCCAGAGCTGTAAGAATATGGGATTGCACATTGTTGGTCAGCTCTCCGTATTCATCCCTGAAAGCTTCCGAGGTAATCAGATACAACCTGGCCATCTTACCGCGATGATGATCCAGTATTTCAGGATCCTTCTGCAAGACACCAAGCAATTGCACCAGATTTACATGCTGCACTTCTGCCTCTGGCGGGCGCAGCGGACCCGATTCGGCAAGGATTAAGCTAGGAGCGTTCATCGGTCTCATGTTTTGATCCAAGTAGTCGTAATTCATTAACCCTGATTTCTGTGATTTGCCTTTTTTTCCCTTCCTTATCATCGTACCACCTGGATATCAGCTTACCCTGAATAGCTACTTCTGATCCTTTTTTAAGATAGCGTTCCATGAGTTCTGCACATTTGCCCCAGGCAACCAGGTTATGCCATTGTGTTTCGCGTACACGTTCCCCTTTCTGACTTGTATACGTGTCAGTGGTTGCGAGACTTACCCTTGCCACTTTTTTACCCCCTTCAAAGTTTTTTATTTCAGGAGTCTTGCCTAAATTTCCGATCAGTTGAACTGAATTGCTTATGTTTTTCATTTCACATGGTTTTATGCCTGTGATTTGCCAGGCGGTTTATTTATTTGTTCAGTACTCACTCTTTTCAGCCTATTGGCTATTGAATGATGATGCAAATTTGAAACCTGTCATGAGCATTATTCGGTAAATAATTATTTACATACGTATATAGGCGTTTGTAAATACTTGTAAACGGCATTTCATGTGCTAATAAAATTAAAATGAATACAAAGGAATGTATCGAATGCAGAGAGCCCCTTGCGGGACGGGCAGATAAAAAATTCTGTTCGGATATGTGCCGGAATGCTTACCACAATCGTCAGAACAGCGATGAAAGTAATTATGTGCGAAATGTCAACAATATCCTCCGTAAAAACAGAAGAATACTGCATGACATACTGAAAGGAGAAGAAACCTTGCGCTGCAGTTCAAACAGGTTAAAAGATAAGGACTTCGATTTTAATCATTTTACCAGCCTGTACCGGAACAAAAATGGAGAGACTTATTACTATTGTTATGAGTATGGGTATCTTACCCTCGAGAATAACTACTGTTGCATTGTAAGAAAAAGAAAATATTCATGAAAGAACAGTATTCACTTTTAGCCATTCCTTCCAGTTCAATCTCCAGGCTTATTTTTAAACAAAGAGGAAAAGTCTTCAGTAAAATCGGAGTCCCTTTTAAATCCCAGCATGTCCCTCCCCATATAACACTTTTTGATTTCACACTGCCGGCGGGAAAAAGTAAGGAAGTCACAGACATCAGTATCCCGTTATGCAATATACCTTGCTTTAAGAATTTAATAACCGGGCCTGTAAGTACGTTTGAAAAAAGCGGAACGCTGTTTCTTCCGGTTGAAAAAGGAAAGGAGATCATTGACTTCAGAACCCGATTAATAAAAGAATTAAGGAATAAATTCCCTGCTCTGAAACGGAATATGTCAATTTCATCCGTACTGCACCTGACCATAGGGAGGAGTTTCAACAAACAGGATTTGGATATCGCGGAATCAGAATTGAATGTTTTTCATGAACCTGAAATTTCCCATATCAATGAGTTACAACTCATGCTGGAACTGTCCGGAAAGATGAAATTATTTCACACGTTTAATCTGAATTGCTGAGAGGGTAGGGTAGGCCTGGAAAATAAAGACCATAAAAAAAGGGCTGCCTGTGTGACTGGCAGCCCTTTCTATTCAAAAAGAGATATTAAAGTCCGAACCAAACTTTTTGACTAAGCGGATACACAACTGCATTTGTATTGGCAGTGCTTTCACCTAAATCGGTTGGGAAACGCTTTGGAATATAATTCAAGGCTGCACCCGGACGTATTTTCAATGCAGGGAATCCGGTTCTGCGGTAATCTGCATAAGCCTCCAGTGGCTGTGCAAACATAGCTTTCCATTTCTCGGTAATAACCTGATGAACGGTAGCGGAAACTTTAGTTGCAATTGTTGCACCTGTATTGGTTCCGCTTGTTACATCCTGAACACTTGCCTGAATGGCCAGGTTCAAAGAGATAACTGCATTGGCAGTCTGAGAAAGACGTGCCTGAGCTTCTGCTTGCAAAAATAATGCTTCGGCATAAGTAACAAGTGGAGTAGGTAATTCTTCACCACTTCCGCCTGCAGCTACTGCAGCAACATCATACAGATATCTTCCCAGAGTTGCTCCACCGTTGGTGGTTCCGAGTGGGTTACCAGCAGGTCCTGCACCACTTGTTCCTGTAGTATCAAAATACCAGCTGGTACGCGGGTCGGTTAGATTACCCATAGAATCAATCAGGGACTGACAAGCGAAATTATAACCGCGGCCATCCTGGAAAGCTGCCCACTGGTTAGGGTCTGTTGCATTGTTATGAGCAGTTTTGCAATTATCGGCATTAGAAGTCATACCGCCAGCAAGATCAGCTAATACACTGTTTGCTGATCCGATAGGATCGCTGTTGCTCAACAAATTGTGGTAACGTGCTTTCAGAACCCACGCTGTCTTAATCCAGGCTGTATTGCTACCACCGAAAATCAGATCATCCGCTCCAGGTGTTTTCTGGTTGGCTGATGCAGGTGTGCTTAGGTCAGCAATGGCCTGAGTCAGAAGAGTCTGAATAGCTCCATTATTGGCAAGCAGGGAACTTTGCAGATCCATATGAGGCATATTGGTACCCTGATCGAAATTAAAAGCTTCCGAATACGGTACATCTCCCCACAACTGAGTGGCTATACCCAGGTTTATTGCCATGTTGATTTTGGCAATACCGGCATACCAGGGATAATTCCCCTCATATTGGGTGTACAGAAGTTTGGCATTTTTCATAGCCCCTACATACAATCCATTCCAGTAGTTGTCCATATCACTGGCTGTCATGATGTACAAATCATAAGCTGTGGACTGGGCAACACAACCGCTTTGATATTGCATAAAGATGGCAGAAATACGGGCCAGACCGGCTTCGTAGTTCATGGTCGTATTGGCTTCCACGCCGGTAAGCATGGTACCAGGAGTTGCATTCAGAGGCTGATTCGGGTTTACCGTCAGATTATCTCCTCTACGGCAGGATGCAAGTGAAAGTGCAGCCAGAGCAAATAGGAATATGTTTTTTGTTTTCATTTTATCTTTTGTTAAGAAGGATGTGTTCTTAGAGTCCAACTTTTAGGTTCAACATATATGATTTGGTGCTTGGGTTATTGAAATAATCCCAACCGTTGATATTGGATCCGGAACCGGTAAGACTGGTTTCAGGATCGACACCGCTGTAACTGGTGAAGAGAAGCAGATTCCTGGCACTCAGACCCAATTCCACATACTGAACGAAAGATTTTTTCTCCTTCTTGGTGAAATCAAAGCGGTAGTTTACTCCGATAGAACGCAGACGAACCCATCCACCGTTTTCAACAACCTGTTCAGCTGCACCGTTCTGACCTACATAATTCTGGAAGTAAGACTTGGATGAAACTGCTGTGGTGTTTTTCTGACCGGAAATATCCTTGCCTGTAGCAACATCTGTTGTTCCAGGAGCATAAACACCGTCAATTACATAGGTAGCATATGCTCCATCACGTGCATCAGATGCTGCTGAGCGTCCGCGCGTGTTCAGACTCTGGAGTGTACCATTCCATACATCACCTCCGTAACGGATATCCCACAGGAAGCTAAAGCTGAGGTTCTTGTATTTGAATACGTTGTTGATACCTGCAAGCCATTTTGGATTCGGGTTACCGATAACCGCTGGGTTAGCAGCAATGATCGGAAGACCATTTTGGCCGATAACAAGTTTGTTATTACCATCTCTCTGCCAGGCAGTTCCGTAAAACACTCCAAAAGCCTGCCCGATAATCGCATAAGATCCTGGGTCACCAAATCCCTGTTCATAATTGTATTTGGTAACACCGTTGGCAAGCGCAGCGATCGTGTTGACGTTTTTGGACCACATGGTGGTCATCGTCCAGCTGAAATCCTTCTTTTTAACAGGTACAAGTCCAAGTGCGATTTCACACCCTTTATTGTCGATTTCAGCAGCGTTCGTGTAGTAATAACCCCATCCGCTGGATGGTGCAATTGGTTGAGCAAGTAATACATCCGTAGTTTTACGGGTATATACCGTCAGGTCAAGTGTTACACGTGAATCCAGGAAACGAAGGTCTGTTCCTGCCTCGTACTCGTTGGTACGCTCAGGCTTCAGGCTTGGATTCAGGTAAGTGGAAGAAATTCCGTATCCGATATTGCCATTGTATGGGAAGCCAAGACCGCTCGTCCAGCCATCAGCAATAACAGGTGTGGAATAAGGTGTCTTGTTCGAATACGGTGAAGGAGCATTACCGGCGCTTGCATAAGCCACACGCACTTTACCAAAGGAGAACCATTTTGGTAATTTAACCATATCGCTAAATACATAGGTAAGGTCAGCTTTTGGATACAGATAGCTTTTGTTCATGGTGCTGCTCCACTCATTACGTGCAGTAACATCCAGGTACAGGTAGCGTTTAAAATCTACACTGATATCTGCAAGTATTGCACTTGAATTCTGATAGGATTCGGAATTACTGGTATAAAGTGCAGATGCATTGCTAAAGTTGTAGAAGTTCGGGATAACCAATCCACGTCCACGGGTAAAAATCGAAGCATATTGGGAATATTGGAAGTTATAACCCAACAAGGCTGAAAAGCCAATGTTCTCATTCAATTGCTTATTGTATTTACCCAAAACATCCTGGTAAATATTACGGCTATCGATAGAGGTTCTGTTCACCTGTCCGAGTTTGTCGTTCAGGTCATCACCCATAGAACCGATGGCATAGATCTGTTGATTACCGGTATGGTAAAAATCAGTACCAGAACGGGAAGTGATGGTGATATTATCAGTAGGGTGTATATTGAAGAAAATGTTCCCGATTACACGGTTGGTTTCATCTGTAAATGGATCATCATGCGCTGTGAAATAGGTATTGTCATAGGTCCCGTAAAACTGACGCTGTATACCAGGAGCAAGAAGGTAATTGCTTGCATCAAACGTGATAGGGTTACGCATAAGAGAAAGCATAATACCGCTCAGGTTAGATCCGTTCTGTGGTTTTTCTGTTTGTGTATTGGTATAAGCAACAGTACCGCCCATATCGAACCACTTGCTTGACTTATGGTCAGCTGTGATACGAACACTGGTACGGTCCAGTTTGGAATCAGGAACGATACCGGTCTGGTGGGTGTTACTAACACTGGCACGGATGGATGAGTTCTCATCACCGGCAACAATGGAAACACTGTTATTCATTGTCTTACCAGTCTGGAAAAATTTACCTGGGTTATCGTAGGTTGGTAAACCTAAGGATGCTGCACGGGGACCCCAGCTGTAACCGGTTCCGGGGGTTAGAACGGAAAAAGACGGACCAGGACCATACGTCAATGGTTGGTAAACAGCTGTGTTAGGTGTTGTACCTGACCAGTTACCCTGAGAGAAATCATTCTGAAGACCGGGAAGTTTATTCACTTTATCCCAGATCATTCCTGAACTGTATGTAACGGTCAGCCCTTTACCTTTTTTACCGCGTTTGGTGGTATAGATAATTGCACCGTGTGATCCTTTGGAACCATAAAGTGCAGATGCGGCAGCTCCTTTAAGGATAGAAACCGACTCAATATCGTCCGGATTGATGTCCAGGGCACGGTTGGATTCGTTTACACCTGCCAGATTCTGGTTATATGGGTTATCAGCACCGGAAACGTTGTTTACACTATTATCAACAGGAACACCGTCAATAACGATAAGCGGATTGTTATCACCAAAGGTATTGTTACCCCGGATCAGTATTTTGGAAGAAGCTCCGGGAGTTCCTCCGGAGCCTGTAACCTGCACACCGGGCGCTTTTGCAGCCAGTGCTTCAATAACGTTTGTTTCACCGGATTCACGAACCGCATCACCACTAACTTGTGATACCGAATATCCGAGTGATTTGGTTTCCTTGGAAATACCAAGGGCTGTTACAACAACTTCTTTCATAACAACACCAACCTTCATCATTACATTTAAGATTCCGCTTGTTCCGGCGGCCACAGTTTGTGTTGTCATACCTACATATGAAAACACCAGTTTGGAATCTGCCGAAGGAACATCAATCTTGAATGTTCCGTTCATGTCTGTTACTGTACCTTTTGTCGTTCCTTCTATTTTGACTACCACACCGGCCAACGGTTGGTTATCGTCAGCGCCTTTGACGACTCCCATCACGGTCGTCTGGGCATAGGCCCCTGCCGCCGTAAGCAAGAATAGGAGTAGAAATAACTGCCATTTTTGTTTCATATGTTTCATTGTTTGTGTTGATTTTTATTGAATTGATTGTATTTGATTAAGTTTATCTGATTGCTGTCCGTAATTTCTAATTTTGAATATATGCGCTTCCTTCTAGAGTTGGAAAAGCGGATAAATGTATGTTAAAAAAAGTTATTTTTCAATGAACGGTTATTATCATACGTAGGCGGCCAAAAGTATGAAAAAATTAACGAAAGGATAATAAAAAGACTTTGTACGGTTATTTAATGGAAATCAGACACGGACTCACCCTCTTAATGAAGGGGTTAATCGAAAAATTGAATTTTTAACAAGATTTCAACAGAACCCGATTTGCTTGTAAATTTGCACCCTGTATTCACATTTTATCACACCCGGAAAAATGATTAAACACTTGTCCGTTTCCAATTATGCATTGATAAATCAGCTGGAAATTGATTTTCAGACCGGGCTCTCCCTTATTACCGGAGAAACAGGTGCCGGTAAGTCCATTTTGCTCGGTGCACTGGGTTTGCTGGTAGGGCAAAGGGCAGATTCCGGCGTTTTACAGGACAAATCAAGGAAATGCACGGTAGAAGCCGTTTTTGATACAGAAACTTTGCCATTGGAATCTTTTTTTAATGCCCATGAACTGGATAATGAAAAATTGACTACCGTACGAAGGGAAATTACCCCGGAAGGTAAAAGCAGGGCATTTATCAATGACACACCGGTTACACTCGTCATTTTGAAGGAATTAGGTGACCAGCTCATAGATATCCATTCCCAGCACCAGACGCTTACTATTCACGATTCTGCATTCCAGCTTCATGTGCTGGATGTATTTGCAGATAATGTGAGCCTATTAAAAATCTATGAGGCGGAATACCGTTCCTTTAAGAAGGTAGAACGGGATCTGCTGAATTTAAAAACCCGGGAAGCCGACTCTAAAAAAGAGTTGGATTACCTCCAGTTTCAGTTTGATGAGCTTGATAAGGCTGGCTTGAATAAGCTGAACCAGGAAGAACTGGAAAAAGAAAGGGAACTGTTGAATAATGCAGAAGGTATCAAAATACAGTTAGGCAAAGCCACGGCCACTGTCAAAGGCGGTGAATCTAACTTGCTGACAGGCCTCCATGAAGTGAGGCAAGCTCTTAGCGGCATAGCCAAATACAATAGTTCTATCTCACAGACTTTTGACAGAGTGCAAAGCGCGTATATTGAGTTGAAAGACATCGCAACGGAACTGGAAAGTCTGGAAGATTCCGTACATGCAGATCCTCAGCGTAAAGAAGAACTGGACCTTATACTGGATGAGTTATACAGACTTATTCAAAAGCATAATGTAAAAACAGTTCATGAACTTATTCTGTTAAGGGAGGACTTATCCGGCAAACTGGAGCGTATTTCAACGCTTGAGACAGAAATAAAAGCATTGGAAACAGCGCTCTTACAGCATCGGAAATCGTTGACAGCTCAGGCGAAAAAACTGTCAGAAAGGAGAAAAGCAATGGCTCCTGCACTTGAAAAGGATCTGAGTAAACTCCTCATACAACTTGGCATGCCACATGCCGTTATTCAAGCCAAATGCGAAACATTGCCGGAACAGCTAAGCGGGAATGGACAAGACAAACTGAATTTTTTCTTTTCAGCCAACAAGGGCTCAGAGCCAAAGCCACTTCACAAAGTTGCCTCCGGAGGTGAACTTTCCAGACTTATGCTGTGCATCAAGTCAATCCTGGCCGGGCGAACCGATTTGCCCACTATTATTTTCGATGAAATAGATACCGGTGTTTCAGGCGAAGTTGCTGATAAGGTCGGGCGGATTCTGGAACAAATGGCTACATCCATGCAGGTTGTGGCGATTACCCATTTACCACAGATTGCATCTAAAAACGGAAAGCATATGTTCGTTTATAAAGAAGTTCAGGGAGCAAAAACATTTTCACAGATCCGTATTCTTAAAAAAGAGGAGAGGGTGGAGGAAATAGCTAAAATGCTCAGCGCAGGTAATCCTTCACCGGCAGCGCTTAAAAATGCAAGAGAATTACTCCATACTGAATGATCTTAGGAAACATAGTATATTTGTCCGTTAGACATCAAAAAGATTATTTTAACTGAACTGTTATGATATTGAAAGGCAAAAGAGGAATAATAAGCGGTGCCCTGGATTCAAACTCCATTGCATGGAAAGTGGCTCAGAAAGCACATGCAGAAGGTGCAACCTTTGTATTGACGAATGCTCCTGTGGCTATGAGAATGGGAGAAATAAAGAAGCTTGCCGCCGAAACAGGGTCAGAGATAATCCCTGCCGATGCTACCAGCATGGAAGAGCTGACCAAGCTTTTCACCGATTCACAGCAGGTTCTGGGAGGAAAACTGGATTTTGTGCTGCATTCAATTGGAATGTCACCTAATATCCGCAAAAACATACCTTATACCGAACTCAATTATGATTTTTTTGCAAAAAGTATAGACATCTCTGCCTTTTCCCTTCACAAAATGCTGAATGTAGCGTATAAGATGGATGCCATTAATGAGTGGGGATCTGTGGTTGCGCTTTCCTATATTGCAGCCCAGCGTACGCTGCCATTCTATACCGATATGGCAGATGCCAAAGCCACCCTGGAATCCATCACACGAAGTTTCGGATACCACTATGGAAAAGCCAAAAAAGTAAGGGTAAATACGATCTCCCAGTCACCAACTAAAACAACTGCGGGAGGGGGAATTAAAGGGTTTGATAATTTTTACAAATTGGCAGAATCAAATTCGCCACTCGGTAATGCCAGCGCTGAATCCTGCGCTGATTTTTGCGTCGCCATGTTCTCTGATTATACACGTATGGTTACCATGCAAAACCTCTATCATGACGGTGGGTATTCCAATACCGGCATCAGCATGGAAATGATGGAAACGTTCAACAAGGGTTTGGAAAAGTAAGGAATGAAATTTGAAAGTATTAACCCTCATATC